>NZ_JBIBSG010000017.1:0-113620 GCF_043077235.1 Streptomyces sp. NPDC016309
GTGGAGACGCTGATCGAGGAGGCGATGAAGATCGCCGAGCAGATGGAGAAGGACGGCGTGATGTCCGGCGAACCCGCCGTCACCGTGAGCTGACCGCAGCAGAGAGGGGCCCGAGCGTGACGATTCTCGAGACCATCCGGGGGCCGCACGACCTCAAGGCGCTTGACGGCGCGAAGCTCGACGAACTGGCCGACGAGATCCGGGACTTCCTGATCCGGGCCGTCTCCCGCACCGGCGGCCACCTCGGTCCCAACCTGGGCGTCGTGGAACTCACCATCGCCCTGCACCGGGTCTTCGACTCGCCCGCCGACCGGATCCTGTGGGACACCGGCCACCAGAGCTACGTGCACAAACTGCTCACCGGCCGGCAGGACTTCTCCAAACTGCGCGGCAAGGGCGGCCTGTCCGGCTACCCCTCCCGCGAGGAGTCCGCGCACGACGTCATCGAGAACTCCCACGCCTCCACCGCCCTCGGCTGGGCCGACGGCCTGGCCAAGGCGCGCGACCTGCGGGGCGGGACCGAGCACGTCGTCGCCGTCGTCGGCGACGGCGCGCTCACCGGCGGCATGGCGTGGGAGGCGCTCAACAACATCGCCGCCGCCAAGGACCGCCCCCTGATCGCCGTCGTCAACGACAACGAACGCTCCTACGCGCCGACGATCGGCGGCCTCGCCGGCCACCTCTCCACCCTCCGCATCACCGACGGCTACGAACGCTTCCTGGCCTGGGGCAAGGACGTGCTCCGCCACACCCCCGTCATCGGACCGCCCCTGTACGGGTCGCTGCACGGTGCCAAGAAGGGCTTCAAGGACTTCATCGCCCCCCAGGGTCTGTTCGAGGACCTCGGGCTGAAGTACGTGGGCCCCATCGACGGGCACGACATCGGCGCCGTCGAGTCGGCGCTCCGCCGCGCCAAACGCTTCCACGGCCCGGTCCTCGTGCACTGCCTGACCCAGAAGGGCCACGGCTACGGACCCGCCCTGGAGGACGAGGCCGACCGCTTCCACGCCGTCGGCGCCATGGACCCGCTGACCTGCGAGCCGCTGGTGCCGTCCGCCGGCCCGTCCTGGACGTCGGTGTTCGGCGACGCCATCGCCGAGATCGGGGCCGAGCGGCCGGACGTCGTCGCCCTGACGGCCGCCATGCTGCATCCGGTCGGACTGACGAAGTTCGCCGAGCGGTTCCCCGACCGGGTCTGGGACGTCGGCATCGCCGAGCAGCACGCCGCCGTCTGCGCGGCCGGCCTCGCGACCGGCGGGCTGCACCCGGTCGTCGCCGTCTACGCCACCTTCCTCAACCGGGCCTTCGACCAGCTACTGATGGACGTGGCCCTGCACCGGTGCGGCGTCACCTTCGTCCTGGACCGGGCGGGCGTGACCGGAGTGGACGGCCCCTCGCACAACGGCGTCTGGGACCTGTCCCTGCTCCAGGCCATGCCCGGGCTGCGGATCGCCGCCCCGCGCGACGCCGGCGAGCTGCGCGCCCAGCTCCGCGAGGCGGTCGACGTGCACGACGCGCCGACCGTGCTGCGCTTCCCCAAGGAGTCGGTGGGTCCCCTGGTACCCGCCCTGGGGCGGATCGGCGGCATGGACGTCCTGCACCGGGCGGACGACGGCCCCGACGTGCTCCTGGTGGCCGTCGGCGCCATGGCGTCCGTCTGCCTCGGGGCGGCCGCGCTGCTCGCCGAACGCGGCATCGGGTGCACCGTCGTCGACCCGCGCTGGGTCAAGCCCGTCGACGCGCGCCTCGCCCCCCTCGCCGCCACCCACCGGCTGGTCGCCGTGGTCGAGGACAACAGCCGCAGCGGCGGGGTCGGCTGGGCGGTCGGGCAGGCGCTGCGCGACGCCGGGACCGACGTACCGCTGCGGACCTTCGGCGTCCCGGAGCAGTTCCTGGCCCACGCCAAGCGCGGGGAGGTGCTGGCCGACGTCGGGCTCACCCCGGTGGAGATCGCGGGCCGGATCGGCGGAGCGCTGGCAGGCAAGGAGAATGACGTATGAGCACGAAGTTCGACCTGGCGGCCCTGCTCGCCGAGCGCGGCACGGAGGGCTACGGGCTGCACGCCCGCCACCTCAACCCGCAGCTTCCGCGCATGCTCCGGACGATCGGCTTCGACCGGGTCTACGAGCGCGCCGAGGGCGCCCACTTCTGGGACGCGGACGGCAACGAGTACCTGGACATGCTCGCCGGGTTCGGCGTCATGGGCCTGGGCCGGCACCACCCCGTCGTCCGCAAGGCCCTCCACGACGTCCTGGACGCGGACCTCGCCGACCTCACCCGCTTCGACTGCCCGCCACTGCCCGGGCTGCTCGCCGAGCGGCTGCTGACCCACTCGCCGCACCTGGACCGGGTCTACTTCTCCAACAGCGGGACCGAAGCGGTGGAGACGGCGCTGAAGTTCGCCCGCCGGGCGACCGGCCGGCCCCGCGTCCTGTACTGCTCGCACGCCTTCCACGGGCTGACCACCGGATCCCTGTCGGTCAACGGGGAGAGCTGCTTCCGGGACGGCTTCGACCCGCTGCTGCCCGACACCGCCGTCGCGCTCGGCGACCTCACCGCCCTGGAACGGGAGCTGAAGCGGGGCGACGTGGCCGCCCTCATCGTCGAGCCCATCCAGGGCAAGGGCGTGCACGAGAGCCCGCCCGGCTTCCTGCGGGCCGCGCAGGAGCTGCTGCACCGGCACAAGGCCCTGCTGATCGCCGACGAGGTCCAGACCGGCCTCGGCCGTACCGGCGACTTCTACGCCTACCAGCACGAGGACGGCGTGGAGCCGGACCTGCTGTGCGTCGCCAAGGCCCTGTCCGGGGGCTATGTGCCCGTCGGGGCCACCCTCGGCAAGGACTGGATCTTCAAGAAGGTCTACTCGTCGATGGACCGGGTGCTCGTCCACTCCGCCAGCTTCGGGTCGAACGCCCAGGCGATGGCGGCCGGGCTCGCGGTCCTGGCGGTCATGGAGGACGAGGAGACCGTGGCGAACGCCCGGCGGACCGGTGAGCTGCTGAAGGAACGCCTCACCGCGCTGGTCGACCGCTACGAGATGCTGTCCGAGGTGCGCGGCCGCGGCCTGATGATCGGCATCCAATTCGGCCGCCCGTCCTCGCTGGGCCTGCGCAGCCGCTGGACGATGCTCCAGGCGGCCCGCAAGGGCCTTTTCGCACAGATGGTCGTGGTGCCGCTGCTCCGGCGCCACCGCATCCTCACCCAGGTGTCCGGCGACCGCCTGGAGGTCATCAAGCTGATCCCGCCGCTGATCATCGGGGAGCGGGAGGTCGACCGGTTCGTGGCGGCGTTCACCGACGTGATGGAGGAGGCGCACAGCGGCGGGGGGCTGATCTGGGACTTCGGCCGGACCCTGGTGAAGCAGGCTCTCGCCGACCGCTGACCCGTCGCCGATCACCTGCCCCAGCGCCTACGCCCCGGGGCTTTTGCCTCCGGGGCAAGAAATTTGCCTCTGGGGGAAGGTAGTGGCGCAATGGGCGCATGACCACTTCAGCCGGAGCTCCCTCGGAGCCTTCCGGGCCGGCCGGCGCCGAGCCGGACCCCGGGGCGCCCGCCGCGGTGCCGGACGTCGCGCCGCAGCTTCGGGCGCTGCGCCGGCGCCGGGGCCTGACCCTGGAGGCCGCCGCCCAGCGCGCCGGGCTGTCGCCGGCCCACCTGTCACGGCTGGAGACCGGCCGCCGCCAGCCGTCGCTGCCGATGCTCCTGGGCCTCGCCCGGGTCTACGGTACGACGGTCTCGGAGCTGCTGGGCGAGGTCCCGCCGGAGCGTGACCCGATCGTCCGGGGCGGCCGGGCCGAACCCGCCGAGGCGGACGGCTGGGTCTACCACCAGGCCGGCAGCCCCGGGCGGGCGATGCAGGCACTGCGCGTGCAGGTCCCGTACGCCACCCAGGGCGACCTGGTGCGCGTGCACCCGGGGGAGGAGTGGCTGTACGTCCTCGACGGGCGGGTGCGCCTGGTCCTGGGCGAGGCCGTACACGTCCTCGACCCGGGGGACAGCGCCCACTTCGACTCGCTCACCCCGCACCGCATCGGCGCCGCCACGCGCGGCGGCGCCGGGCTGCTGTTCGTCCACACCCTCATGCAGAGCCCCGCGGCCGACCTGTGCCTCGGCGCGGGCGTCCACCGCCGCTGAACCGATCGGAGAGATCCACCATGACCCAGGAACGGACGTTCCCCCGCGGGCTCGCCATCCGGCTCTTCGCCTACCTGGTCGCGGGCCACCTCTTCGCGGCCTTCCTCTACCTGCTGTTCGCCCTCGGCGCCGAGTAGGACGTCTCCGGTGGATCAGGCCTCGTCGAGCAGCCGCTCGCGCAGCCGCTCCCGCGTGGCGGGGCTGAGCCCCAGCCCTTCCGTCAGGTAGCGCTCGGTCGACCCCCAGGTCTCCTCGATCGTCGCGAAGGCCGCGTCCAGGTACTCGACGCGGGCCTCGAAGAGGGGGTTGAGCAGCTCCATGACCTGCGGTGACATCGCGGAGGGGGAGTCGTCGCTGCGGCGCACCCGGTAGCGGCGGCGGGGGTCGTTCGACTTGAGGTAGTCCTCCTCGATCGCCTCCCGCTCGACGCCGACGGCCAGCAGGGACACCGCTATGGACAGTCCCGCCCGGTCCTTGCCGGCCGCGCAGTGCATCAGGGCCGGGACGCTGTCCTCGGCGAGCGCGTGGAGGACCCGGCTGTGCTCGGCCGTGCGCTCGCGGATGATCATCCGGTACGAGGCGGTCATCCGGGCGGCGGCCTTGCCGTCGGCCAGGAGAGCGCGTAGCTGGTCGAGGTTCCCGTCGCGGACCATGGCCCAGAACTCGGCGCCGTCGGCCGGGTCGGAGAGCGGGAGGTTCACGTTGCGGACCCCGGGCAGCTCGACGTCCGGGCCTTCGATCTTCTGGTCGGCGGCGTTGCGGAAGTCGAAGATCGTGTGGAGGCCGAGGCCGGCCAGGAAGGCGGCGTCCTCTCCCGTCGCGTGCGCGAGGTGTCCGCTGCGGTAGAGCCTGCCGTGCCGCACCCGCCGGCCGTCCACGGTCGGGAGCCCACCGACGTCACGGAAGTTGCGGACTCCGGTCAGCTCGGGCTCGGTCGACGGGACCTGCGGAAGCTGCTGCGTCACGGGGGCTCCTCCGTGTCTGCGGTCGGCGTCGGGCACCGACAATCTCGCCATCCGACGATACGACATCGGTTCGTGACGCGATCAATCTCCGTGCAGGTCGCACATTCGTTGCCCCGCGCAGGTCAGCGACCGGCGGGGCACGCGTCGCGGCTGGGCGGGGCGGTGCCGCCGGGCCGGGGCGGAGCCGCGCGACCCGGGTAGTGGGGGAGGTGTAGGCATCTGTCCGGATTGGTCATCATTGGTCGACCCGGAGTCGGGCTGTCGACATGGCTTGGTGTGGTGCATGGGGATGAAGGTATTGCGGAGGTCCGTCAAGTATTGGGCTGTCTGTCCGTATTGGGGGATTGGGGATAACGTGCCCTGGTCGCGGGGGAGATGACCCCGGCCACGTGAGCAGCGTCATAAACGTGACGGTCCGTGGCGGAGGTCGATTCCTAAATGCCGTGCCCACAGCGGAAATACATGATCCGCAATGGACGCAGGGTGACCGGAATTCCATGACCGCCGAACCCTCCCGAATGCGGGTCGGAAAGCGGCGGCTTGTTCACGCCGACCCGGCTCGCTTAACGTCACGGCAATCCGGCCGGACCGCCGAATCCTGCCACCGGTCGGAATTCCCACCCACCCACGCGTGGCAGGAGCGGGGGACCCAGGTAGTTCGCCGGCCCGGAATTTCCGGGACCCGGCTCGGGGTGAAGTCGCGTCCATGGCGCGGCCGGACAACTCCAGTCCGAACCCGACAGCTCACCTCGCAGGCGCCGGAGAGGAAAAGCCATGCCCGCGAAGGGTAAGCACCGCCGTCCCAAGTCCAGCCCCATCACGCGTGGTTTCGTCGCCGCCGGAACCGGTGGCGCCGCCATCGCCCTCCCGCTGCTCGGCGCCACCGGCGCACACGCCGCGCCGGCCGCAGCCCCGGCCACCGCCCCGCAGGCGGCCGTCACCGCCGCCAAGGCCGCCCCCGAGGCCGCCGCGAAGAAGGCCGCGCCGCGCACGTACACCGTGGTCGCCGGCGACTACCTCTCCAAGATCGCTTACAACAAGAACGTCAAGGGCGGCTGGCACAAGCTCTACAAGGACAACCGCCAGGTCATCGGCGAGGACCCCTCCCTGATCCTCCCGGGCATGAAGCTCACCCTCGGCGCCAAGTCCACCGCCGCCCCGGCGAAGCCCAAGGCCGACGACACCCGCGCCGAGAGCCGCGCGTCCCGCTCCGCCGCCAAGACCGAGGCCCCGGCCAAGACCCAGGGCCCCGCCCAGGCCGCCCCCCAGGCCAGCGGCTCCGGCTTCACCGCCCCGGTCGACGCCGGCGTCACCACCCCCTACCGGGCCTCCGGCTCGAGCTGGTCCTCCGGCTACCACACGGGCGTCGACTTCGCCGCCTCCTCCGGCACCACCGTCAAGGCCGTCGGCCCGGGCACCGTCGTCTCCGCCGGCTGGAGCGGCGCGTACGGCAACGAGGTCGTCATCCAGCACGCCGACGGCAACTACTCGCAGTACGCCCACCTCTCCTCGCTGTCCGTCTCCTCCGGCCAGACGGTCGGCGGCGGCCAGCAGATCGGCCTGTCCGGCTCCACCGGCAACTCCACCGGTCCGCACCTCCACTTCGAGATCCGGACCAGCCCCAGCTACGGCTCGGACATCGACCCCCTGGCGTACCTCCGCCAGCACGGCGTCTCCGTCTGACACCTGCCGCTGACGGCATCACGAGCGTGAGGCCTCCGCCCGGCACCCCTCCCGGTGCCGGGCGGAGGCGTATTCCGGCTTGGGTGAATCTTGACCGGTGGGAAATATCACGCCCCGTCAACCCCTCCTTACGGTCGCGTAAGTCACATCCCCGGGTGAAGGATGTGTCCCCGTGGCAGACGATTCGGGATTCAGAGACAGTGACGTGTTCGGGTCGTACGCGGCGATCGGTGACAGCTTCACCGAAGGCGTCGGAGACCCCGGCCCCGACGGTACGTTCGTCGGCTGGGCGGACCGCCTCGCGGTGCTCCTGGCGGACCGGCTGCCGGAGCACCAGGGCTTCCGGTACGCCAACCTCGCCGTACGCGGGCGTCTCCTCGACCAGATCGTCGAGGAGCAGGTGCCGCGAGCCAAGGAACTCGCCCCCGACCTGGTGACCTTCTGTGCCGGCGGCAACGACATCATCCGCCCCGGCAGCGACCCGGACGAGGTCGCCGAGCGCTTCGAACGGGCCGTCGCCGATCTGACGTCCGTGGTCGGCACCGTCCTGGTGACCACCGGGTTCGACACCCGCGACGTGCCGGTGCTGCGCCGGCTGCGCGGCAAGATCGCCACCTACAACGGGCACGTGCGCGCCGTCGCGGACCGCTACGGCTGCCCGGTGCTCGACCTGTGGTCCCTCAAGACCGTCCAGGACCGGCGGGCCTGGGACAGCGACCGGCTCCACCTGTCGCCCGAGGGCCACACCCGCGTCGCCCTGCGGGCCGGCCAGGTCCTCGGCGTGCCCGTCCCCGCCGACCCCGACCAGGCATGGCCGCCCCTGCCGCCGCGCGGGCCCCTCGAACTGCGCCGCGACGACATCCAGTGGGCCCGCGAGTACCTGGTCCCGTGGATCGGGCGCCGGCTCCGCGGCGAATCGTCCGGCGACCACGTCTCGGCCAAGCGCCCGGACCTGCTCCCCCTGTAACCGCGCCGCCCTTTTCCTGGTCCGGTTCGCCTTCGGAGCGCTCGGTCCGGTGCCGACGGGCCGTCGTGCTCGGTCGCTGGTGCCTCGCGACGGCCCTTTCGGCATCGGAGCGCTCCTCGGCTCACTCGTGCGAGCCGGGGCGGGGCTCCGGGAGACCTATCTCGCGGGCGAGGGCCTCGTCCGCCCAGGCGCGCATCACGGCGCCGGAGAAGGCGGGGGCGTAGGCGGTCCGCTGCACGGCCAGTCCGTCCAGGAACGCGGTCAGCCGCCAGGCCGCCGCGACCGGGTCACCGCAGCGGAACTCGCCTGCCGCGGCACCCTCCGCGATGACCTCCGCCAGCGCCGCCTTCCACCGCCGGTCGAGGTCCTGGGCCACCTCCCGCAGCGCGGGCTCGCGCAGCGCCGCCGCCCAGCCCTCGATCCACAGGCGCCACCCCTTGGCCCGGCCGGTCGGCGCGTACCAGTGCACGGCCGCCCGCAGCCGGCGCGCCGCCGTCGTCCGGCGGCCCAGCAGCCGGCGCAGGTGCGCGAGGTCGCCCTCGGCGGCGTACGCGAACGCGGCCGCGACGAGCCGCTCCTTCGTGGCGAAGTGGTACAGCACCAGCGCGTTGCTCACGCCCAGCGCGGACGCCACGTCGGCGATCCGCACCGCCGCGACGCCCCGCGCCTCGATCTGCTCGACGGCGGCCCGCAGCAGCTCCTCCCGCCGCTCGGCCACGCTCAACCGCACTCTGCCCACGCCGACACCCTAGGGCGTGCCCCGAAGTGCCGTACGGTCCCGCCGTCCGTCACCGGCGGCCGAGGTCGCACTGGTCCCGGAACCCCTGACTGGTCAGGTCCAGCGCGGAATTGATCCGCGAGCGCATGTTCTCCAGCGCCACCATGGCGGTCAGCTCCACGAACGCGGCCTCCCCGAGCGCCCGGCGCAGCCGTTCCGCCAGGGCGTCGCCGACGGCCGGCGGGGTGGCGGTCATCGCCTCGGCGTACTCCAGCACGTCGCGCTCCAGCTCCGTGTACGCGTCGCTGTCCCGCCACACCGGCAGGTCGCGCAGCTTGCGCGCGTCCACCCCGCGCCGGGTGCTCTCCCAGTACCCGAAGTCCAGGCACCAGCCGCACCCGATGGACGCGGCCGACGCCAGCTCCGCCAGCGCCTTGAGGTGCGGGTCCAGCGCGTTCCAGCGGGCGGCGGCCAGCTCGAAGCCGATCGTCGCCCGGAGCACCCGGCCGTTGTGGGCCGCCGCCGACAACGGATCGAGGACCTTCCCGCCGTACGCGCGCCTCGCGTACCACGCGACGGCGCGGAAGAAGAGGGTGCGCGGGGGATCGAGCGATATGCGGGCCATGACGGGCCTCCAGGGGTGTGGTGAACGACCTTCCGCCCGGTACGACGGACGGGCCGCCGCCGATGTGACATCACCCTCGTCGGCCCGGCTCCCGTCCTGTCACACCCCCCGCCCATAATGGAGGCACCCTCACCCTCTGGAGGTTCCGTGACCGGCGCCGGCTCCCCGCACCCGCTGCGTTCCCGACTGCGTGCCCTGCGGCCCGCCGCGTTCGGCGCGGAGCCCACCGGGGAGCGGATGGAGCGCATCCGCCGCTCGCCGAACTTCGCGGACGGCGTCTTCCGCAACCCGGTGGGGACCAGGCACCGCCCGTCCGGGTCCACCGTGGACTTCGCGAAGACCTACTTCGAGAAGGAGTCGCGGGCCCGCCGGGCCCCGGCGGGCCCCATCCCGGTGCACCCCACCACCGTCGCCGACCTCGCCCGCCCGCCGGCCACCGGACTGCGGCTCACCTGGGCGGGGCACTCCAGCGTGCTGGCCGAGATCGACGGCGGCCGGGTCCTCTTCGACCCGGTGTGGGGCGAGCGCTGCTCCCCCTTCCCCTTCGCCGGCCCCCGGCGGCTCCACCCCGCCCCGCTGTCCCTCGCCGCGCTCGGCCCGGTCGACGCCGTCGTCATCTCCCACGACCACTACGACCACCTCGACCTCCCCTCCATCCGCGCCCTCGCCGCCACGGACACCGTCTTCGCCGTACCGCTCGGCGTGGGCGCCCACCTGGAGCACTGGGGCGTACCGGCCTCCCGGATACGGGAGCTGGACTGGAACGAGTCCACGGAGATCGCCGGCCTGCGGCTGACGGCCACCCCGGCCCGCCACTTCTGCGGCCGCGGCCTGCGCAACCAGCAGCACACCCTGTGGGCCTCCTGGGTCGTCGCCGGGCCCGAGCACCGCGTCTTCCACAGCGGGGACACCGGCTACTTCGAGGGCTTCGCCGGCATCGGCGCGGAGCACGGCCCGTTCGACGCCACCATGATCCAGCTCGGCGCGTACAGCGAGTACTGGCCGGACATCCACATGACCCCGGACGAGGCCGTGCGCGCCCACCTCGACCTCCAGGGCGGCACCCCCCGGGGCGTGCTGCTGCCCATCCACTGGGGGACGTTCAACCTCGCGCCGCACCCGTGGGCCGAACCCGCCGAGTGGACCAAGGACGCCGCCGGGGACGCCGGTCAGGCGGTCGCCTTCCCCCGTCCCGGCGAGCCCTTCGAGCCGTCCGGGAAGCTGCCCGGGGAGCCGTGGTGGCGAGCGGTGTCCGCCGCCCTGGAGCACCCCTGGCGCGCGGCGAAGGGCTCCGCCGGCACCCCGGCCACGGCCTGAGCCCGGGCGGACGACGCCCCTTCCGGCAGACCCTCTCTACGGCCTGCCGAAGGCGGCCACCATGATGTCCTGGGCCACCTGGTTCATGCCCTGTCCCTTGGCGTCCGTGGAGTTGACGCCGTAGACCAGTGTCCGCGAGCCGTCGCGGGTGGAGGCGATGGCCGCGTTGTACCCCCAGCGGCCGCCGCTCTTCCCCCACACCTCGCGGCCGCCCAGGGTCTTCACGGACAGGCCGACGGAGTACGCGGCCGGGTCGCCGGTCCGCAGGTCCGTCACCCCGGGCACCGTGAACATCTCCGCCAGGAGCGGACCGCGCACGACCTCGCCCCGGAAGAGGGCGTGGGTGAAGCGTTCCAGGTCGGCCGTGGTCGAGACGAGGTCGCCGGCCGCCCAGCCGTCGGTCGCCCCCCAGACCGACACGTCGCGCAGACCGGTCGTGCCGTCCTCCAGCCGCATCGTCTGGTAGCCGTGGTTGTGCCGGCCGGCGATGCGCGGGTCGGACCCGGGGAGGCAGGTGTCGCGCAGGCCGAGCGGACGGAGGACCCTGCCGGCCACCTGCTCCTCGTGCGAGTCGCCGGTGACCCGCTCGATCAGCAGTCCGGCGATCGTGTAGCCGATGTTCAGGTAGTGCTGCCGGGTGCCCGGCGCGAACTCGGGCTCCTTCGAGGTGGCCGAACGGACCATGTCCTCCGGGTCATGGATCTCGAAGCGCCGCGCGTACCACTCCTCGACCGTGTCGCCGGGGAGGTCGGCCGCCGGGATGCCGTGCGTGTGGTTGAGCAACTGCCGGACGGTGACGCCCCCGTACGTCGCGGGGATCAGCTCCGGCAGGTACGAGCGCGCTCTCGCGTCCAGGTCCAGACGGCCCTCCGCGGCCAGTTGCAGGGCCACCGCCGCCGTGAACACCTTCGTCACCGAACCCGCCCGGAAGCGGGCACCGGGGTCGGCCGGCCGGCCGGTCCGCAGGTCGTGGACGCCCGCGCTGCCCCGCCAGACGCCCTCCGTGCCGCCGACCCGGACCAGAGCGGCCGTGGCGGCGGCCGTCGGCAATCCCGCGACGGCCCTCTCCAGCGCGGCCGTCCCGGACGGCGCGGCCGGGTGGGGGGACGCGGCGGGGGCGGAGGCGGGGGGCGCGGAGGCGGCGGCCGGCAGGACGGCCGGTCCTGCCACGACGCCCAGCACCAGTGTGGCGGCCAGCAGCGCGCGGGTGGTGCTCTTCATGGTCAACTCCTTGGGTGTGAGCCGTTTTCCCGATGGCCCCATCCTGCTGACCGGCGACTTCCCGCGGATCCCTCCCACCGGCGGTCTTCCCCGGTCAGTTCCTCACCGGCACGGGGGAGGGGCCGCAGCCGGGTGCTCCCCCGTGCGGGGGATCCCCGGCCACGACCAGCCCCGTCTCGTACGCGCAGATCACCGCCTGGATCCGGTCCCGCAGCCCGAGCTTGGCGAGCACATGTCCCACGTGCGTCTTCACCGTGTGGTCGCTGACCACCAGCTCGGCGGCGATCTCCGCGTTCGACAGCCCTCGCGCGAGCAGCAGCAGCGTCTCCCGCTCCCGGCCGGTCAGCACCTCCAGGCGCGGGTCCTGCCGCCGCCGGGCCGCCGCCGGGCGGGTGTACTGCTCCACCAGGCGCCGGGCCACCGGCGGCGCGAGCAGCGAGTCTCCCGCCGCGACCACCCGTACCGCGTGCACGAGATCGTCCCGGCGCACGTCCTTCAGCAGGAACCCGCTCGCGCCCGCGTGCAGCGCCTCGTACACGTACTCGTCGGTGTCGAAGGTCGTCAGCATCACCGTCCGGCAGGCACCGGAGGCGCTGATCGCACGGCACGCCTCGATCCCGTCCGTGCCCGGCATCCGGATGTCCAGCAGCGCCACGTCCGGCGCGTGCCGCCGTACCGCCTCCACCGCCTCCGCGCCGTCCGCCGCCTCCGCGACCACCTCGATGTCCGGCTGGACGTCCAGGATCATCGCGAAGCCGCTGCGCACCAGTTCCTGGTCGTCGGCCACCACCACCCGGATCGTCACCGCGTCACCTCCGCCGCGCACGGTACGGGGACCCGCACCCGCACCTCGAAGCCCCGGCCGCCCGGGCCCGGCCCGGTGACCGCCGTACCGCCGTGCGCGGCGGCCCGCTCCCGCAGCCCGACCAGCCCGTGTCCACCGGCGGACCCGGCCCGTGGACCGCGTCCGTCGTCCGTCACCCGGACCTCCACGTCGTCCTCCCCATAGGCCAGCCGCACCCGCACGGTGCGGGCGTCCGCGTGCCTGACCACGTTCGTGAGCGCTTCCTGGACGACACGGAAGAGGGTCGTCCCGGTGGCGCCGGGCAGCGGCCGCACCCGCCCGGTCGTCCCGTACCGGACGTCGAGCCCGCCGGCCCGTACCCGGTCCAGCAGCGCGGGCAGGCCGGCCAGGCCGGGTTGCGGCGCGCGCGGGGCGCCGCCCGGCTCACCGGCCTCGCGGAGGACGCCCAGCATGCCGCGCAGTTGCGCCATCGCGTCCCGGCCCGCCTCGGAGATCGCGTCGAAGGCGGCCTCCGCGCGCTCCGGCGCCGTGCGCACCGCCACCGGACCCGCCTCCGCCTGCACGACCATCAGGCTCACCGCGTGGGACAGGACGTCGTGCATCTCCCGGGCGATCCGGGCCCGTTCGCGGGCGGCGGCCTGCTCGGCCTCGATCCGGTTCGCCCGCTGCCTGGCGTCCGTCAGCCGTCCGAACACGTACGCCGCCGCGAACACGAAGAGGGAGAAGGTCAGTTCACGGGCCGAGCGCGTGTTCAGCCACACCGACACCGGCACGGCGACCAGCAGCAGCGCCCCGGCGGCCAGCCGCTGCCACGCCGGGCACAGCGCGGCGATCGTGTAGACGATGACGAGCCCGGTGTACGGCAGGGGCTGCCCCGGCCCGTCCAGCGCCAGCCGGTACAGCGCGCCGGCCGCCAGGATCGCGCACAGGACCGCCAGCGGAGCGCGCCGGCGCCATACGAGCGGGACGACGGTCAGCGTCGACAGCGCGTACGCCGGCCAGGTCGCCGGTTCGAGGCCGGGCGGCCGGGGCACCACGAACGGCATGGTCATCGCCGCCTGCACCAGCAGCGCGATGCCGATGTCCACGAGCAGGGGGTTGGCCGCGCCCAGCGCCTCCCCCCGGACCCGCCACTCCCGCGCCCGTCCCCGCACATCCATGAACCACCGCCCCCCGGACGGGTGTCGGTCGACCCCGTCGTCGTCACCGTACGCGACACCGGCAGCGGCGGCGTGCCGGCCCGGGCGGCTTATCGGGCGGCCGTGCGAGGGCTCATACCGGAGCGGGACGCCGGGTGGGCAAGTTCATCAACCGCGCACCACACCCGACCGATGGACGACTACTGTGTGTGGCCGGTGAGCAACGGTGGGCGCATGGGGCGCACGGCGCCCCCACGACACCGGATCCCGACGACCGCCCGCACGCCCAAGCGTCACCACGCCACATCCGCGCATCCCCACCTTGCCGAATCCTGTTCCTGGGCCCCACGTACCGAGGACGCCATGTCTCCACTTCGCCCGCCCGCCGTGCGGCCGGACCGCCGAGAAGGCGGGCGGCACGGCCGGCCAGGCGGCCGCTCCCTGTCCTGCACGGGGAGGCCGCGCCCCTCCTCCGGCTCGCCCGAGACCCGGCTGCGCCCCCGGCTCGTGCGGGCCGCCGTCCTGCCACCGGTGGCGGTGGCCCTCGGCGGGGCGGCCGCCGTGCTCTTCACCATCCGCTCCACCGGGGCTCCCCTCACCCCCGCCCTGTGGGCCGCCCTCTCCGCCTCGGCGGCCCTCGCCGTGGCGGCCGTCGCCACCGCCCTGCTGGGCGCCCACCGCGCGGCCACGGCCGTGCTCGACCGGTGCGACGCCCTGCGCCGGCGCAGCGCACGCGGCCAGAACGAGCTGCGCGCCCTGGTCGAACAGCTCCGCCGGGGGGAACGCCCACCCGCCCGGCAGGGCACGACGGCGCCCCCCGCCGGCGGGGACGAGTGGGACCTGCTGACGGACGAACTGGGCCGCGCCCACGAGGTGGCGATGGCGACCGTCGTCCAGGCGTCCCGGCTGTCCAGCAGCGTCGGCGACGAACAGAAGGTCGAGGTCTTCGTCAACCTCGCCCGGCGCCTCCAGTCCCTCGTCCACCGCGAGATCCAGCTCCTGGACGAGCTGGAGAACGAGGTCGAGGACCCCGAGCTGCTCAAGGGCCTCTTCCACATCGACCACCTGGCCACCCGGATCCGCCGGCACGCCGAGAACCTCGCCGTCCTCGGCGGGGCCGTCTCCCGCCGCCAGTGGTCCCACCCGGTCACCATGACCGAGGTGCTCCGTTCCGCCATCGCGGAGGTCGAGCACTACCCGCGGGTCAAGCTGGTGCCGCCCGTCGACGGCACCCTGCGCGGGCACGCGGTCGCCGACGTCATTCACCTGCTCGCCGAACTGGTCGAGAACGCCACCCTGTTCTCCGCCCCGCACACCCCGGTCCTGCTGCGGGCCCAGTACGTGACGGCCGGACTCGCCATCGAGGTCGAGGACCGGGGCCTGGGCATGTCCGTCGTCGAGCAGAACCGGATGAACGCCCTGCTCACCGACCCCGATCAGGTGAACGTGGCGCACCTGCTCCAGGACGGCCGGATCGGGCTGTTCGTCGTCGCGGCGCTCGCCCGCCGGCACGGCATCGCCGTACGGCTCCAGTCGAACATCTACGGCGGCGTCCAGGCCGTGCTGGTCCTGCCGCATGCCCTCCTCGGCGGCGAGCCCGACGAGCTGCCCGGCGCCGAACCCGGTGGCGTCCCGGGAGGCGTGCCCGGCGCGGTGCCGGCCCCGGGGCCCGCACACCACGAGTCGGCCCACGCGGCCCCCGTCCCGCCGACGGCCCCGCCCCGGCACGGCGGCCACGCCCCCTTGCCCGTACGCGGCGAACGGCCCGGCCGGCCCGGCCCCGCGACGGCGGTACCCGGCCCGGCCGGCCCCGCCGGTCACCCGGGCCCCGCCGGTCTCCCGGGCCCCGCCGGTCTCCCGGGCCCCGCCGGTCACCCCGGTCCCTCTGGACCCGCCGAGGCCCCCGACCGCCCGCAACTGCCCAGGCGGCGGGCGCAGGAGCACCTCGCACCCCAGCTCCGGGACGCCCCCGCCCCCCGCGCCACCGGTGACGACACCCTGCACGACCCGGGACTCATGGCGGCCTTCCGGCGCGGCATCGGCCTGGCCGAGGCCATGCCCACCATCGAGGACCCCCACCGTCCCGCCCACCCCGGACACCCCGGGCCCCCGGAACCGCAACCCCACGACGAAGCGCACAAGGAGTAGATGCACCATGGCGAGCGATGTGCGGACCGGCCAGTCACCGGATCTCGACTGGCTGCTCGGCGGCCTGGTCCAGCGGGTGCCGTACACCCGCAGCGCGGTCCTGCTCTCCTCGGACGGCCTGGTGAAATCGGTGCACGGCCTCGACCCCGACAGCGCCGACCACATGGCGGCCCTGGCCTCCGGCCTGTACTCCCTCGGCCGCAGCGCCGGCAGCCGCTTCGGCGACGACGGCGAGGTCCGGCAGGTGGTCGTCGAGCTCGACTCCACCCTGCTGTTCGTCTCCACCGCCGGATCCGGCACCTGCCTGGCGGTGCTCGCCGGACGCGAAACGGATGCCGCGGTCCTCGGCTACGAGATGACGATGCTGGTCAAGAGCGTGCGGCCCTACCTGGTCACGCCGGCCAGACAAGCGGCGGCCCCGGGCGGCCCGGGGCGCTGACCCGTGCCGCGCCGACAGGACGGGCCCTGGCTCGACGACGCGGCCGGCCGGCTGGTCCGGCCGTACACGGTGAGCGGCGGCCGCACCCGGCCCACCGCGGCACTGGACCTGCTCTCCCTGGTGATGGCCACCGGAACGGCACCCCAGCCGCACCTCGGCCCCGAGCACCGCACGGCCCTCGGCCTGTGTGCCGGGCCGACCTCGGTGGCCGAGGTCGCGGCGCACTTACGGCTGCCCGCGGTGGTGACGAAAGTGCTGCTCTGCGATCTCGTCGACTGCGGGGCGCTGACCGCCCGGGCGCCCCGCCTCCACGACACCCCCACCGACCGTTCCCTGCTGGAGGCAGTGCTCGATGGCCTACGACGACGGCTCTGAGCGCCGGCCCGGGCAGCGTCCCGGGACCCACGACGACCACGACGCCTTCCCCACCGCGCTGAAGATCCTCGTC
Organism: Streptomyces sp. NPDC016309; assembly: GCF_043077235.1. Lineage (NCBI taxonomy): Bacteria > Bacillati > Actinomycetota > Actinomycetes > Kitasatosporales > Streptomycetaceae > Streptomyces > Streptomyces sp. NPDC016309. Next base: position 16,610 of record NZ_JBIBSG010000017.1, read on the forward strand.
GCGGGCGGCTTCGGCGTCGGCAAGACCACCTTCGTCGGAGCGGTCAGCGAGATCCCGCCACTGAGCACGGAGGAGATCCTCACCACGGTGAGCGCCGCGACCGACAGCCTCGAAGGCGTGGAACGCAAGACCACGACCACGGTCGCCATGGACTTCGGCCGCATCAGCCTCGACGGCCGGCACGTGCTCTACCTCTTCGGCACGCCCGGGCAGGAGCGCTTCTGGTTCATGTGGGACGAACTGTCCGAGGGCGCCCTCGGGGCGGTCGTCCTCGCCGACACCCGGCGCCTGGACGCCTCCTTCCCGGCGGTGGACTTCTTCGAACGGCGCGGTATCCGCTTCCTTGTCGCCGTCAACGAGTTCGACGGCTCCCACCGGTACGGACCGGACGAGGTACGGGCGGCGATCGACCTCGCGCCGGAGGTCCCGGTCGTCCTGTGCGACGCCCGGATCGCCAGCTCCGGCATCCAGACCCTGGTCAGCCTCGTCCAGCACCTGCTGGACTCCCATCCGGCCCCCGCGCCGACGCCCAGCCACGGAGCACCGACATGACGTACGACCCGACCGGCCACCTGCTGCTCACCCCCGTCGACCGCGAGGCCCCGCTGCGCGTCCAGCGGCTCCGGACGCTCGGCATCGGACAGCACCCCGACCCCGACTTCGACGCCTTCGCCGAGGAGCTCGCCGAGGTGACCGGCGCGCCGTACGCCATGGTCAACTTCATCGACGAGCACCAGCAGTTCTTCGCGGGCCTGCACACCCCCGACGGCCTGCACACCCCCGACGCCACCCGGGCCCCCGACGCCACCCGCGCCCCGGACGTCACCCGTGCCGCCCGGTGGCCCGGCGGCACGACGGCCGCCGGCGGCGTCGGCCGGTACATGGCCCGCGACCACGGCTACTGCCCGCACGTCGTCGTCCGCCGCAAGGCCCTCGTCCTGGAGGACGTCCGCGACTACCCGCGGTTCGCCGGCAACCCGGTCGTCGACGAGATCGGCATCCGCTCCTACCTGGGCGCGCCCCTCATCGACCGTACGGGCACGGCCCTCGGCACCGTCTGCGTGGTCGACACCGAGCCCCGGCCGTGGGGACGGCCGGGGCTGGAGACCATCAAGGCGCACGCCGCCGCCCTGGTGGAGCGGATCCACCGCCGGGAGGACGGCGGCGTGTGACCGGCCCCGCGCGGGGCCCGGGGCAAAGCGGTTCGTGATCACCGGCAGGAGTGCGGTATTGTTCTCGTGCACGCCGGGCCGGGGGAAACCCCAGGTCAGACGGGCACCGGGACGTGGCGCAGCTTGGTAGCGCACTTGACTGGGGGTCAAGGGGTCGCAGGTTCAAATCCTGTCGTCCCGACTTGCGACAACGCGAGTCGGAGGTCGTATCGGAGTGATCCGGTACGGCCTCTCGGTCGTTTCCGGGCCCTTTCGCCCGGTGGCCGGGGCCGGTGCGCTCACCGGCCGGTGCGGGCGGTGCGCTCGAACGCCGCGAAGGCGGCCTCCTGACGCCACTGGACGGCGGCCTTGGGGCTGGTGGCCAGCAGCCGCCGGCAGGGCCCGGGGAGGGGGCGGCCGCCGGTGGGGTGGAGGCCGGCGCAGGCGGGTACGGGGCGGTAGCCGCCGGCGGTGGGGTTGCCCCGCCAGAGGCTGCGGCCGGGGAGGAACGCGTACTCCAGGGACGCGCGAGCGAGGTCCTTCAGCTCGGGGTACGACAGGCCGTGGGCCGTCGCGGCGTACTGGTACTCGTGACCGAGGTCGGTCCGCGAGACGCCCGGGTCGTCGGTCGCCAGGACCACGGGCACGCCGTGGGCGCGGTAGGTGGCGAAGGGGTGGTCGTCGCCCAGGACACCGAGGATCTGGGCGTTGCTGGTGAAGGCCACCTCGACGGCCACCTCGCGGGCCGCCATCGTCCGGGCGGTGGCCCGCCAGTCGTCCTCGTGGACCAGGCCGACGCCGTGCCCGATCCGCTCGGCGCCCGCCACCGTGACCGCTTCCCGGATGTGGAAGGCCAGGTGCTCGGGCCCGGCCAGGCCCGGCCACAGCTCGCCCGCGTGCAGGGTGACGTGCGCCCGGGGGTGGACGCCGCGCAGGTACCGGAGCATGCGCATGTGCAGGCGGTAATGGGCCAGCGCCCCGGCCTCGTCCTCCGGCTGGACCAGGTTGACGGCCACGAACCGGGCGTCGCGTTCGGCCAGCCGCATGGCGAGCGCCAGTTGCGTGAAGACCCGTACGGGTGAATCGCCCCGTGCGACCTGGGAGATCCGGCGCACGGTCAGCCGGCACGCGGCACCGGGCCGCCCGGTGCCGCAGCGCGCCGCCGTACGGAACCCCGCGTCGGCGTCGTCGGCCTCCCTCCGCGCCGCGGCGACCAGCCCGTCCAGCCTGCCGCCGACGGTGAGCCGGCCGTACAGCCGCCTCAGGTCGGCGTCCCATCCGACGTCGTCGGCCAGCTCCCTCGCCGCGCCCGGCACCGGCGTCACCATCGTCTCCAGATAGGACTGGTTCCCGGCGGCCGCCTTCTCCGCCACCTCGGCCAGCAGCTCTCCGGGGTGGCGCGAGGCGACCTCGGCGAACCTGCCGAACGTACCGAAGAAGTGGTCGTGACCGTTCCGCCCCGGCGGCAGGTCCTGCATGGACCAGGCACGCACCAGGGCGGTACGGAAGGACGCGTCCGCCCGGGCGTCCGCGGCCGGCCGCGTACCCGGCCCGCAGGGCGGCGGCACCGCCGTCATGGTCGAGGGGTCAACGCACAGGCCGTCGTCACCGGCCAGCCGGACCAGGTACTCCGTCGTCACCGCGCCCCACAGGTGATGATGCAGGTCACCGCCCTTCGGCAGGCGCCGGAAGAAGTCGCGCAGCAGCCGGGGATCACGGCGGGCGTGCCGCAGCAGGGCGTCGGTGCGCGCCTCGGCGGCGGTCGGGGGACGGGGAGCCGGGGGCCGGGGGAGCGGCCCCGCCGAGGCGGGGAGCGGGGCCGGCGGGCCCAGCAGGCCGAGCGCCGCGACGACGGGGACGAGCAGGGTCCGCAGCCGGCGGGCGGTACGGCGGCGGGCGGTACGGCGGGGGTCCGGGATCACGGCCCCATGATCGGCGCCGGGCCGCCGACCGGACGGCCCCCGGCGCCGCACCCGCCCGGACACCACCCGCCCGAGGGAGCCGGCGAGTGAGCCGAAGGGGCGCGGCGGGTGCCGAGAGGGAGAACGCGCGGAGGGTCGCGAGGCACGAGCGACCCGAGCACGATCGACCGTCGGCGCACGCTTGAGCGCCCCGGAGGTGAACCGAGCCCGGGAGAAGGGGTGAGTGAGCCGAAGGGGCGCGACGGTGTCGAAAGGGAGAACGCGCGGAGGCCCCGAGGAACGAGGGGTCGAGCACGATCGACCGTCGACGCCGGCTGAGGCGCCCCCGGAGGTGAACCGAGCCCCGGAAAGGGGCGAACGGGCCGGTGGACCCCGAGCCCGTGGGACCGCCCGGTGCGCCCGGTTTGTATTCTCGGCAGGCGCCCCCCGCCCGAGCGGTACCTGTGAGAGGACATACCATGACCACCGAGCTGAGCCCCGACGTACTGGGCGGGCTCCTCGAGCGCGCCCGCCAGGACTACCAGGACCTCAAGGGGCGCGGCCTCTCGCTCGACCTGACCCGGGGCAAGCCGGCGCCGGAGCAGCTCGACCTCTCCCTCGGCCTGCTGGGCCTGCCTGGCGGGACGTACACCTCCGCCGACGGCACGGACGTGCGCAACTACGGCGGCCTGCACGGACTGCCGGAGCTGCGGGAGATCTTCTCCGAGGCTCTCCAGGTCCCGGCCGCGCAGCTCCTCGCGGCGGGCAACTCCAGCCTGGAGCTGATGCACGACTGCCTGGTGCACGCCCTGCTGAGCGTGCTCCCGGGAGCCGGCGCCCGCTGGGTGGAGCAGGAGCGGATCGCGTTTCTGTGCCCCGTGCCCGGCTACGACCGGCACTTCGCGCTCTGCGAGCGGTTCGGCATCGACATGATCCCGGTGCCCATGACCGACCAGGGCCCCGACATGGACGTCGTGGAGCGGCTCGTGGCCGAGGACCCGTCCGTCAAGGGCATCTGGTGCGTCCCGAAGTACAGCAACCCCGACGGCGTCTGCTACAGCGACGACACGGTGGCCCGGCTCGCCTCGATGACCACCGCGGCGCCCGACTTCCGCGTCTTCTGGGACAACGCCTACGCGGTGCACCACCTCACCGACGAGCCCGTCGAGATCGCCGACCTGCTCGCCGCCTGCGCGGACGCGGGGAACCCGGACCGGGCGTTCGTGTTCGGCTCCACCTCGAAGATCACCGCGGCCGGCGCGGGCGTCGCCTTCTTCGGGTCGTCCCCCGACAACGTGCGCTGGCTGCTCGCCAACAACGCCAAGCGGTCCATCGGCCCCGACAAGGTCAACCAGCTCCGGCACGTGCTGTTCCTGCGCGACGCCGACGGCGTGCGGGCCCACATGGAGCGTCAGCGCGCCCTGCTCCAGCCCAAGTTCGAGGCCGTGGCGCGCATCCTGGACGCCGAACTCGGCGGCACGGGCCTCGCGACCTGGACCTCCCCGAAGGGCGGCTACTTCGTGACCCTCCAGGTGCCGGACGGCTGCGCCAAGGAGGTCGTGCGCCGCGCCGCGGAGGCGGGCATCGTGCTGACCCCGGCCGGCGCCACCCACCCGTACGGCGACGACCCGCGCGACGCGGTCATCCGCATCGCGCCGAGCTACCCGGGCCTCGCGGAGCTGGAGCAGGCCATCGAGGGCCTGGCCGTCTGCGTCCGGCTGGCCGGCTACGAGCAGCGGGCCGCCTGAGCGTCGGTACGCGCACGGCCCCCCGCCCCCCGCCCCGCGCCCCCGCGCCCCCGCCCCCCGCCCCGCGCCCCGCGCCCCGCGCCCCGCGCCCCGCGCGCCGGCCCGGCGGGGGGCCGGGGCCGGCTCCGGGGGCGGCGCGGCCCCGGTCCGGCCCGACGAGCCGGTCTCCACCGGCATTGCAGGGCGGACCGGCAGGCTGGGGGCGATCGGCACGGCCACCGGGCCGGCCGTCTCGAAGGGAGCATCCATGTCTCAGCCGGTCGGGACCCTGCCCAGCCAGGTCACCGGGGACCTCTACGCCGAGGTGCAGACGTTCTACGCCCAGCAGATGCGGCGGGTGGACGCCCTCGACATCGAGGGGTTCGCCGACACCTTCACCGAGGACGGCGAGGTGGTGCACGCGGGCGGCCACCGGCAGCGGGGCCGGGCCGAGATGATCGCCGGCATGAAGGCCAGCCTGCCCCGGTACCGGGACATCGCCGTACGGCACTGGTTCGGCCACCTGATCATCGAGACGGACCCGGCGGACGCCGATCTGCTCCGCGTCTCGTACTACACCCTCGTCACCCAGACCGACCGCGAGGGCAAGGTGAACTTCCAGCCGACCTTCACCGTCGAGGACGAGCTCGTCCGGCGCGACGGCCGGCTCCTGACCCGGTCGCGGGTCATCCACCGCGACGGCCCCGCGACGCCGCCCGCCGCCTGAACCACCACATGGGAATGGGGCCCCTCCACAGGGGCCCCATTCCCATGGGTCGCGCCGCCTCAGTCGATCCCCCGGCAGATGTGCGGCTCGCCGTCATCGTCGTCCGCCTCGCCCGCGAGCAGCAACAGCGGTACCAGGAAGGGGTCGTCGGGGACCTGCTCGTACGGTGTTCCGTCGCGGCGCTCCAACAGGCTCGTGACCATGTCCGTCTCCTCTCCGGTGTGTCAGGCGTGGCACGTGGGCAGCGCCCCGTGGAACGCGACCATCTCCTGGAACGAGGTGATCACGTCGATCCGTGCGGCGGGCGGCAGCCCGTCCTGCTCGGCGTACGCGCGGTGCAGGTTGCCCACCAGGCGCTCGGAGTCGACCAGCTCCTTGAACCGCCCGAGGTCCGCGCGGTGTGCCGCCTGGAGCGGGGTCAGCCCGTCGCTCACCCCGTCCTCCGCCAGCCGCTGGAGCCAGCGCAGGTAGTCCTCGGTCTCGTCCAGCAACTCCGGCCCGCCCACCGGGCCGTGGCCCGGGACGACCGTACGGGCGCCCAGGGCGCGCATCCGGTCCAGCGCCCGCAGCGACCCGGTGATCGACCCGAAGAGCACGAAGGGCGTCACCCCCGACCAGACCACGTCACCGGTGAACAGCACCTTCCGCCCCGGCACCCACGCCACCACGTCGTTGGCGGTGTGCGCGGGGCCGACGTGGAGCAGCTCGGTGCGCAGGTCGCCGGCGTACAGCGTCAGCGAGCCGCGGAACGTCAGCGTGGGCAGGACCAGGGGCGTCTCGCCCCACTCCACGGCGGGCCACAACTGCCGCAGCCCCAGCCCCGCCTCCGCCGAGTCGGCGCGGGTGCCCTCGTGGGCCACGACCACGGCGCGCGGTGTGAACTGGCCGTTGCCGAAGGTGTGGTCGCCGTGGAAATGGGTGTTGACGACGAAGTCCGCCCCGCCGGGCGCGACCCGCTCGACCTCCGCGCGCAGCCGGCGGGCGCGGGCCTCGGTCGCCGCGGTGTCGACCAGGACGGTCCGGCCCTCACCGACGACCAGGCCCGCGTTGTTCAGGCACCACCCGCCGTCCGGCTGGACGAAGGCGTACACCCCGTCGGCCACCTCGTGCAACGTCCCGGGCCCGGCCGCGGGGCCCGCGGGGTCCCCGGCGCTCACGCGGCCTCCGTCCGTGCCGTGCCCGGCAGCCGGGTGAAACGGCCGCGGTGGAACACCAGCGGGTCCGGGTCGCCCGGCCCGTCGGACAGGGCCACCACCCGGCCGATCAGCAGCGTGTGGTCACCCGCCTGGTGCTGCGCGTCCAGCACGCACTCGAAGTACGCCTCGGCGGACGGGATCACGGCGTTGCCGGTGACACCCTCCACCGCGGCCAGCCGCAGCATCGCGGCCTGCCCCTCCGACCGGTCGGGACGGCAGAACTCCTGCGCCAGGTCGCGCTGCGACTCCGTCAGGACGTTCACCGCGAAGCTCCCCGCGCCGACCACCCGGGGACGCATCCTGCCGTCCCCCTTGACCGACACGAGGATCAGGAGCGGGTCCAGGGACACCGAGGTCAGACTATTGAGGGTGATCACCACGGTGTCGTCGCCGCTGCCCTGGGTGAGCAGCGTGACACCGGTGGGAAACCGGCCCATCACGGACCGGAAGAGGGCCAGATCGGGCTCGGCGAGCGTTGCGCCTGCGGCTGTCATGTCCTGGGCTCCGTCTCTGTCGGCGCGGCATCGGTGGGGATCGGTGGTCACTCAGTAGTTGCCGAGTCCGCCGCAGACGTTCAGCGCCTGGGCGGTGATCGACGCGGCGATGTCCGAGGCGAGGTAGCCCACCAGCCCGGCGACCTCCTCGGGGGTGGAATAGCGGCCGAGCGGGATCTTGGCGTTGAACTGCTCCTGGATGGCCTCCTCGCTCACGCCGTAGTGGCCCGCGTAGCCCTGGCGCACGCGCTGCGCCATCGGCGTCTCGACGTACCCGGGGCAGACCGCGTTCACGGTGATGCCGCTCTTGGCCAGCTCCTTGCCGACCGCCTTGGTGAAGCCGACCACACCGTGCTTCGAGGCGGAGTACGGCGCGGCGAGTTCCACGCCCTGCTTGCCACCGGTGGAGGCGATGTTGATGATCCGGCCCCAGTCGCCGTCCCGCATCCGGCCGGTGCTCAGCACCTCGCGCGTGACGCGGAACGTACCGGTGAGGTTCGTCTCGATGACGTCGTCCCACACCGAGTCCGCCAGCTCGGCCGTGACACCGCCGCCGCCCCGGCCCGCGTTGTTGACGAGCACGTCGATCCGCCCGTAGGTGTCCACGGCCTCCCGGACGGCGGTACGGATCTGGTCGAGGGAGGTGACGTCGCACACCGCGCCGGCGACCTCCAGGCCCTCCTCGCGGAGCTGCTTGACCATGGTGCGCACGCTCTCCTCGCCGCGGGCGACCCCGAACACCGCCATGCCCTGCCGGGCCAGCAGCTCGGTCACGGCGAGGCCGATCCCGCTGGTCGCGCCGGTGACGAAGGCCACCCGTCGTCCCGCCTGTGTCATGGTGCTCTCCCGTTCACGTAGGTGATGTGGTGCGCTCTGGGTGGGGACGACCGTGACCGGGCAGCCTCGTGCGGCTCTCGGCGCCGGGTGGAGAACGGCCGGAACGCGGCGCTTCGAGCGGTACTCGACAAGCGGCCTAGCGGCCACGGCGAGCGTGGGGGGCGTTCCGTGCGGCGGCCGGTGACCGTGACCGGCCGGCCACAGGCCCGGGACACCGGGCGGCAGCAGGTGACACCCGGCGAGATCGAGCGAGGAGGCCCCGTGCCCGAACAGCAGCAGACCCTTCCCGATGTACGGAAGTCGGTGACCGTGGCGGCCACGCCGGAGCAGTGCTTCGCCGTCTTCACCGAGCGGCCCAAGGACTGGTGGCCCGCCTCCCACATCCTGGTCAGGAAGGAGCGGGCCGGCCTCGCCTTCGAGCCGGGTGTCGGCGGCCGCTACTACGAGTGGGACGTCGACGGGACCGAGATCGCCTGGGGCCGGGTCCTCGAGTGGGAGCCGGGCCGCCGGCTCGCCATGACCTGGCGGATCGACCCCAACTGGCAGTCCATACCGGACGACGAGCGCGCCAGCGAGATCGAGGTCGACTTCGAGCCCGTCGACGACCGGCACACCCGCGTCACCCTCGCGCACGTCAAGCTCGACAAGCACGGTGAGGGCGCCGAGCGGATCTTCAGGGCGCTGGACGGGCCGAGCCCGGGCGAGACGCTGGAGCTCTTCGCCAAGGCCGTCGCGAACGGGCCCCGGGCATGAGCGGCACGGCCCCCGCGGGGACGGTCCTGGAGGAGGCGGCCGGGACGGGCCTGGGGGAGGCGGCCGAGAAGGTACGGATCCTCGCCGCCCAGCACGCCGCCGACGCGGACGCCGACCGCGCCATGAACCGCGAGGTCGTCGCCGCGCTGCGCGAGGCCGGCTTCGCCCGGCACTTCGTCGCCTCCCGCTTCGGCGGCGCCGAGGGCTCGTTCGCCGAGCTCACGTCGGCGGTCATGACGGTCGGCGAGGCCTGTGCGGCCACCGCGTGGTGCGTCTCGCTGTGCGCCTACTCGGCCCGCTTCGCCGCGCACCTGCCGGAGGAGGGCCACCGGGCGCTGTGGGGCGACGACCCGGACACGGTCGTCGCCACGGCGCTGATGCCGGTCGGCCGCGCCCGCCGGGCGGACGGCGGCTGGCGGCTGACCGGCCAGTGGGCGTACGTCAGCGGCATCGACTTCGCCGACTGGGCCCTGGTGTGCGCGGTGGTCCCCGGCGCGGGCGAGGGCCCGCCCAGGATGCGCTTCTTCGCGCTGCCCCGGGGGACGTACACCGTCCGCGAGACCTGGGACAGCGTCGGCATGCGGGCCACCGGCAGCCACACGGTCGTCGTCGACGACGTCCTGGTGCCCGACCACCTGTCGTTCGACCGTGGGGACATGCTGAGCGGCCGCAACGGCACCTCGGACCTGCCGGCGCACAACGTGCCCTTCCAGGCGGTCGGCGGACTGACGTTCATCGCCCCGGTCGTCGGGGCCGCCACCGGCGCGCTGTCGGCCGCGGCGGGCACGCTCACGGGGCGCAAGCGGAGCCAGACGGGCGAGCTGAAGGTGGTCCGCGCGTCGGGCCGGATCGACGCGGCCCGGCACCTCGTCCTCGAGAACGCCCGGGTGCTCGACGAACGGCTCTTCACGCCCGGGCACATGGCCCGCAACGAACGCAACGCCACGTTCGCCGCGGAGCTGCTCCAGGAGGCCGTGGGCCTGCTGGTCGGGGCGGCGGGCACCGGCGGCCTGGGCGAGGGGCAGGCGCTCCAGCGCTTCTGGCGGGACGTCACGTCGGCGACCAGCCATGTCGCGTTGCAGTACGACACGGCGGCGCGGAAGAACTACGGGGCGGTGCTGCTGGGTCCGGAGGACTGAGCGGCGACGGGACGGGGGAGGGGGTGTCCGGGACGACGAGGTCCCGGACGCCCCCTCCTCCCGTCCCGGGGGCCCGTGCCTCCCGCCCACCGGCGGTGACCGCACCATCCGCGCCCGGAACGCACCCGTGCGGCGCACCGCCCCGGGGGGAACGGAAAAGGGGCGCCGCCCCGGTTCCGTTGTGCCCACCCGTTCCGCCCCGGCGGAACGAATGCCCACAACGGCGCGGGCAACGCCCCGGCGGAACGAATGCCCACGACGTGGGGGGCCGGAGGCGCGGTCCGGCTCCAGGAAGGAGCGACCCGGTCTCCATCGGGGGTTCCTAGGGTGCTGCGTGACTGTAGCGACCCAAGCGGAGGTGTCACCATGACCGCCCCTCAGGAGACGGACGTCTTCCCCCTCACCGGATCGACCTACCGGGGTCCCGCCCCGCGGTACGCGGAGTTGCGGGCGGAGCAGCCCGTGGTGAAGGTGCCGACGGCGGGCGGTGTGGACGCCTGGCTGATCACCCGGTACGAGGACGTGCGCCGGCTGTCCGCCGACCCGAGGCTCAGCCGCGCGCTGGCCTGCGGCCCCGGCGCGCCGCGCATCGGCGGGACGATGCACACCACGCCCGAGATGATCATTTCGCTGGACTCGCCGGAGCACTCCCGGCTGCGCAAGCTCGTCGCGGGCGCCTTCACACTGCGCCGGGTCGAGCGGATGCGGGCCAACGTGCAGAAGGTCACCGACGAGCTGCTCGACGACATGGAGGCCAAGGGCGGCACGATCGACCTGGTGCAGCAGCTCGCGCTGCCGCTGCCGCTGACGGTCATCGGTGAGCTGCTCGGGGTGCCGTCGGAGGACTTGCGCAAGTTCGAGAAGTGGGCGCGTGCCTTCGCCACGGTGGACGACCGGGCGGGCGGCGAGGAGTCGCTGAACGGTCTGGCGAAGCTCAGCGAGTACATCGTGGGGCTGATCGCCGACAAGCGGGCCACCCCCACCGACGACATGCTGTCCGAGCTGATCGCCGCCCGTGACAACGACGACCGGCTCAGCGAACCGGAGCTGGTCACCTTCGGCTTCACCCTCATCGGCGCCGGCTTCGACACCACGGCCAACCAGCTCGCCAACTCGGTGCTGGCGCTGCTGGCGGACGGCGGGGAGCAGTGGCGGTGGCTGGCCGAGGACCGCGGCCGCATCCCGACCGCGGTGGAGGAGCTGCTGCGGCACGTGAACCTGTTCGCCACCGACACCTCGGGCTTCCCGCGCATCGCGGCGGAGGACATCGAGGTCGGCGGGGTCACCATCGAGAAGGGTGACGCGGTGCTGCTCGCGCTCGCCTCCGCGAACCGGGACGAGAGCGTGTTCCCGGACGCGGACCGGCTGGACCTGGCCCGGGAGCACAACCCGCACATCTCCTTCGGCCACGGGGTCCACTACTGCCTGGGCAAGCACCTCGGGCGGATGGAGATGGAGATCGCCCTCGACGGCCTGGTGCGGCGCTTCCCCGCCCTGCGGCTCGCGGTCCCGGAGGACGAACTGCCCTGGCACAACGGCGAGATCAACCACACGCTCACCAGCCTGCCGGTCACCTGGGGCCGGTGAGGCGGCGGTACGCCGGTAGGTGTTCGGCCCCCGGGGCGCCGCGAGGAACTTCGCGGCGCCCCGGGGGCCGTTCGGCGGCATACGGAAAAGCCGGTCCCGTCGGCCGGGACCGGCTTCTCGTCACGCGTGCCGGAGGGCTCAGCCGGCGTCCTTCACCGGGCCCATGACGGCGAACCGCGCGCCCTGGTCGTCGGAGACCAGCGCGGAGCGCCCGAAGGGGCTGTCCGACGGCTCGCGGCTCACGTCGCCGCCCAGCTCACGGATCTTGGCCACGGCCGCGTCGGTGTCCTCGACGGAGAAGTAGACCAGGGCGTGCGCGGGGACGTCCTCCGGGATGAACGGGCCCATCTGGAGGCGGCCCGCGGTCGGCGCCTGCGCGCCGGGCGCGAACCACAGCTTGAAGTCGAACTCGGTGCCCTCGGAGATCTGCTGCCCGGTGAAGCCGAACACCGTCTCGTAGAAGGCGTCCACGTCGGCCTTGGCGCGGGTGTAGATCTCCGGCCAGAAGAAGGAGCCCGGAACGCCCTGGAGCCCGAAGCCGGCACGGGTCCCGGGCTGCCAGGCGCCGAAGGCCGCGCCACCGGGGTCGACGGCCTGGAGGACGGTGCCCGCGTCGGCGACGGCGAACGGGCCGCCCGTCACCTTGCCGCCCGCCTCCGCGACGCGGCGGGCGAGGTCCTGGACGTCGGGCGTGGAGAAGTACAGGTTCCAGGCGGTGGGGGCGCCGCCCTGCGCGGGGACGAGCGCCGCCACGTCCTTGCCGTCCTTGAGCGCCGGGGTGTAGTTGCCGAACGCCTCCGCACCGGCCTCGAACGTCCACCCGAACAGCTCGCCGTAGAAGCGCTTGCCGGCCTCCAGGTCGGCCACGGTCAGGTCCACCCAGCAGGGGGTTCCAGCATCGAACGAGGTCATGTCCTGCCTCTCTCGGTCACGTACGGAGTCACGGTCGTCCAGACGCTAACCGCGGCCGCTCGAGCCACGGACGAGCGCCGCCCGCGCCCCGCTCGCGGGGAGCGGGGCGCGGGCGCGCGGTGGGGGAGCGGGGTGTCAGCGGGTCGTGGCGGACACCCGGGTGGCGACGCTGCTGACGGAGATGGGGCCCTGCGTGTCGCCGGCGGCCGTGGTGGTGACGAAGGCGTGGGCCGAGGTCGCGAACGTGCCGCCGGTGATGCGGCCCAGGTGTACGGCCTGGACGGTGCCCAGGTACGCGCCGTCCTCACGGCCGGGGTGGGTGACGTAGAAGGTGAACGTGCCGTCGGTGCGCTCGTTCCAGAAGCCGGTCGCCCGGTACTGCGGGGCGCCGTCGGTGTCCGGCGGCCCCTCGGCGGTCAGCTTGTGGTCGGGGCGGAAGACGAATCTGGGGGTGGTGCTCGTGGACCCGCCGTCGGGCGTTCTCACGGTCACGGTCAGGTCCCATATGCCTTCCAGCGAGGGGCGCCGGGGCTTGGCGTCCCCGGCCGAGGCGGTGGCCGTGCCGAGACCGGCGACAGCCGCCAGCATCGCGAGCCACACGCCGACGAGACGCAGGGTGAGGTGCCGGGTCCGGCGCCGGGGTGACGGCGGAGCCGTCTGTGACTGGTGCATGGGTGGACAACCTTTCTGGTGAGGGAATCACGCCGTCGGCGCGCCGGCCGCGGCGGCGGTGCGGGCGACGGTCTTGAGGTCGAAGCCCGGCCGCCGGACGTCGTCGGCGGTCAGGTCCGTACCGGAGGCGAGGAGGCGCCGGGCGATGCCGTGGTCGGCCGGTCGGTTCACCGACTCCACGCCGGTCAGCCGGCCGTCGCGGAAGCAGAAGACGGAGAAGCGGCCGCCCTCCGGGTCGCCCACGACCACCGTCTCGTCGTGCCCCGCGGTCAGGCCGGCGATCTGGAGGCGCAGCGCGTACTGCTCCGACCAGAACCACGGCACGGCCGTGTACGGGACGCGGTCGCCGCAGATCCCGGCGGCGACGCACTTGGCCTGGTCGGCGGCGTTCTGCACCGACTCCAGCCGGACGTGGCGGCCCGCGTGGGGGCTGGGGAAGCGGGCGCAGTCGCCCAGGGCGTAGACATCGGGGTCGTCGGTCCGCAGGTACGCGTCGACGATCACGCCGTCGCCGACCTGGAGCTGGGCGACGGCGGCCAGCTCGGTGTTGGGCAGCACGCCGATCCCGACCACCACGAGGTCGGCGGGGATGCGTTCCGCGCCGTCGAGTTCGACGACCTCCACCCGGCCGGCGGAGTCGCCCCACAGGGCGGTCACCTCGCGGTCCAGCAGCACGCGTACGCCCGCGCCGGTGTGCTCGGCGACCAGGCGGGCCGACATCACGGGGGTGAGCGCCCGCGCCAGGGCGCGTGACTGCGCCTCCACCACCGTCACCCCGTGGCCCAGCTTGCGGGCGGTGGCGGCCAGTTCGAGGCCGATGAACCCCGCGCCGATCACCACGAGCCGGCGCGGCGGGCCGGTCAGCCGCGCGCGCAGGCCCTCGGCGTCGGCCAGTCCGCGCAGCGTCAGCACCCCGGCCAGCGAGGCCGCGCCCGGGACGGGCAGGGTGCGGGGGCGCGCCCCGGTGGCCAGGACGAGGCTGTCGTACGGCAGGGTCGCACCGGTCTCCAGGGAGACGGTCCGCCGCTCCCGGTCGATCTTCGTCGCCCGGGTGCCCGACACCAGTTCGACGTCCTGGGCGGCGAAGTAGGCGCGCGGGCGCAGTTCGAGGTCGGCCGCGGCCGTGTCCCCGGTCAGGAAGCCCTTCGACAGGGGCGGCCGCTGGTAGGGCAGCGTGGGCTCTTCCCCGACGAGGGTGATCCGGCCGCGGTAGCCGCGGCCGCGCAGCGCGGCGGCGGTGTCGAGCCCGCCCTGGCCCGCGCCGATGACGACGACTCCTCGCGGGCCCATCAGCTCTGCGCCTCCGGCAGGTGGACGACCAGTCCGTCGATCGCCTCCGTGACCGGTAGCTGGCAGGACAGCCGGCTGTGCTCGGTGCGCTCGCAGGCCGTCCCGTACAGGACGTCGTCCTCGACGGAGTCCATGGGCGGCAGCGGCAGCTCGTTGGCCTCGTCGATGTAGACGTGGCAGGTGCCGCACTGGGCGGACCCGCCGCACTGGGCCTCGATGCCCTCGACGCCGTTCAGCTTCGCACCGCGCATGACCGTGTTGGGCGCCTCGACATCGACGATGGTGACGGTGCCGCTCGGATGCTTGTACGTGATCTTGGCCATGCGCTCTCCTCTGGAGTGTCGACCGGCTTGCGGAGATACGGCCAGGACTGTGGCGACGGCCCCTGGGGGCGCGGTGGAGGAGGCCTCGAAGCGGCCGGACGCCTCGACCGGACCCCCACCGGGGTTCGATCGCCCGCGCGCAGGGTGCCGCCATGACTGCTGCCAGGACGCCGCACACCGCCGCCCCGCCCGCCCCGTCCGCCTCCCGCGCCCCGACCGGCAGCCGGCTCCGGCTCGTCCTGGCCGCCTGCTGCCTGGGCCAGTTCATGAACGTGCTGGATGCCTCGGTGGTGAACGTGGCCCTCCCCGTCATCGCCGAGGAGCTGCGCTTCGACCGCCACAACCTGCAACTGGTCAACAACGCCTACACCGTGGTCGTCTGCGGGTTCCTGCTGCTCGGCGGCCGCCTCGCCGACCTCTTCGGGCAGCGCCGGATCTTCCTGTGCGGGGTGGCGCTCTTCACCCTCGCCAGCACCGTCGGCGGCGCGGCGGACGACCCCGCCACCCTCGTCCTCGCCCGCGCCTTCCAGGGGCTGGGGGCCGCGGTCATGGCACCCGCCACCCTCACCGTGCTCGGCACCACGTTCACCCGGCCCGCCGACCGTGCCAAGGCGTTCGGCTGGTGGAGCGCGGTCTCCGGGGCCGCCGGCGCGGTCGGGGTGCTGCTCGGCGGGGTCATCACCGAGTTCTTCTCCTGGCGCTGGATACTGCTGATCAACCTGCCCATCGGCATCGCCCTGTTCGCCGCCGTGTGCTGGGTCGTGCCCGAGTCCCCGGCGCGCCAGGAGCGGCGCACCCTCGACGTGCCCGGCGCGGTGACGGTGACCCTCGGCCTGATGGCCGCCGTGTACGGCGTGTCCGAGGCCCATGTGCACGGCTGGGGCTCGGGCCGCGTCCTCGGGCCGCTGCTCGGCGGCGCCGCCCTGCTCGCCCTGTTCGTACTGATCCAGGCCAGGTTCGCCCGGCACCCGCTGGTCCCGCTGGGGATCTTCCGCAACCGGGCGGTCGCCGCCGCCAACCTCGTCGCCTTCTTCGGCATCGCGGCCCTCTTCAGCACCTTCTACTTCTTCACCCTGCTCCTCCAGCAGGTGCTCGGCTACACCCCGTTGCAGACGGGCCTCGGCTACCTGCCCCTGTCCCTGGGCATCGCGCTCGGCGGCTGGGGCATCTCCTCCGTGGTGCCCCGCAGCGGTCCCCGGCCGGTGCTGATCGGCGGACTCGCCCTGGCCGGTGCGGGACTGCTGTGGCTGGCCCGGACCGACGCGACGGCCTCGTACACCACCGACGTCCTCGGCCCGGTGCTGCTCCTCGGCTTCGGCATGGGCGCCGTGCTCAACGCCACCACCAACGCGGCCACCGCGGGCCTGCCCGCCCACCAGGCCGGGCTGGGCTCGGGCCTGCTCAACACGACGCGCCAGCTCGGCAGCGCCGTGGGCCTGGTGACCCTGGCCGCGTTCTCCACGGCGAGGATCGACGCCGCCGCGACGGGCGGCACGGCCTCGCCCGAGGCCCTCGCCTCCGGGTACGGCACGGCACTGACCGGCGCGGCGCTGTTCGCCGCCGTGGGCGTGCTGGCCGCCCTGGCCGTACCGGTCAGGGAGCGGTCCAGGGCGTCTCGAGGCGACACCGAGAGGCTGGCACCCTGACGAGAACGGAGGTTTGCGGTGGTCAACGAGTTCCGCACACAACGGCCGCAGTGGTCGCCCGCACCGCACGACGACCAGCTCGAACACGCCACGATCGAGGTGCCCCGCGATTACGCCGACCCGGGGGGTGAACGCATCACCCTGGCCCTCAGCCGCCGCCGCGCCACCGCCCCCGAGCGGCGGCGCGGCATCCTGCTCGCCGTCAACGGCGGCCCGGGCGGCGACTGGGGGCACGGCCGTGCGCTGCCCGACAAGTACGCCGGCACGCCCCTGCACGAGGTGTACGACCTGATCGGCTTCGACCCGCGCGGTACCGGTGCCTCCACCCCGCTGCACGCCGAAGTGACCGTGCCGAGCGCCCCGTTCGACTCCCGTCCGCCGGACTCGGCGTTCGCCGCGCTCGCCGAGGACATGCGGCTGCGGGAGGAGGCGTGCGCCCGGGCGGGCGGCGACCTGCGCCCCCACATCAGCACCCGCAACACGGCCCGCGACATGGACGTCATCCGCGCCGTCCTCGGCGAGGAGAAGCTCAGCTTCGTCGGGTACGCCTACGGGGCCTACGTCGGCGCCGTGTACGGCAGCATGTTCCCCGCGCACCTGGACCGCAGCGTGCTCGACTCGTGCGTCAACCCCGACTGGACCTGGCGCGAGCAGTTCCTGTGGCAGGGCGACGCGGTGCAGCGCAACGTCGACCGGTGGGCCGCCTGGACGGGCGAGCGCCACGGTCACTTCGGGCTCGGCACCTCCGCGGCCCGGGTCCTCGCCACCGTGGAGGACGTCGTCGCCCTCCTCGAAGGGCTCACCCACGGTGCCCAGTTGCGCACCCTGTTCGACGGGGCCGTCGGCAACCGTGCCGCCGACCGCGGCCAGTGGACCGAGCTGGGCATCCTCGTCGGCCGGCTGCGCGAGACCGCCGCCGCCGGCGGGGACGGCGCCGGCGACGTCTGCCGGGGCCTGCTCTCCCAGCAGGGCACCTGGCGGCCCGGCGACAGCGAGGGCGACCTCCGCTGCGGCGTGCTGGAGGCGATCACCCTGGAGCACGCCTGGCCGGCCGACCTGGAGGTCTACTACCAGGACATGCGGGACTTCCGGAAGCGGTTCCCCTACGGGTACGGGGTGCTCCGCGCCCAGCCGTGGGTCGGCGCCTTCCGCGCCTTCGAGGCCCCCGAGGCACCGACCGTCCTCACCCGCGACGGCTACCCGGCCGGGCTGGTCGTCCAGGCCGACGGCGACCCGATGGACCACTACGCGGGCGGTGTCGCCATGGCGGAACGCCTCGGCCACCACCTGCTGACCGTCGAGGACTCGGGCGAGCACGAGGTGTACGTCCTCGGCGGCAACCCGCACGTCGACGAGGTGGTCCACCGCTACCTGGTGGAGGGCGTCCTGCCGCCCGCCCGCACCTCCTGCCCCGGCCGCACCCCCCGGCCCGACGTCCCCGCCGACGCCGCCTGAACCGGCCGGTGGAGGACGGGAAGGCCCGGTACCGATCGGTACCGGGCCTTCGTGGTGCGGGGGCGGTGTCACCAGCGGACGGGCAGCTCCCACAGGCCGTAGATCACGGCGCCCTCCTTGCGGGGGATCTCCAGGAACGGCTTGGCCAGCCGGAGCGTCGGGATGCGCTGGAACAGCTTGCTCCACACGATCTCCAGCTCCAGCCGCGCCAGGTCGGCGCCGATGCAGTGGTGCACCCCGTGCCCGAAGCCCAGGTGCTTGCGGCTGCCCCGGGTGATGTCCAGCTTCTCCGGCTCCGGGAACACCTCCGGGTCGCGGTTGGCGGCCAGCCCCAGGCACAGGATGCCGTCGCCCTTGCGGATGACCTGCCCGCCGATCTCGATGTCCTCCAGGGCCACCCGGGGCACGGCCGTGTCACCGATGGTGGCGAAGCGCACCAGCTCCTCGACGGCCGGCCGGACCAGCGACGGGTCGTTCAGCAGCAGTTCGAGCTGGTCCGGGTTCTCCAGCAGGCAGGCGGTGCCCAGCGAGATCTGGCTGGCGGTGGTCTCGTGACCGCCGTTCATCAGCAGCCGCACCATGTTGAACAGGTCGCGGTCGGTGTACTCCTCGCCCGAGGCCTCGTAGTCGGCCATCGCCCGGCTGAGCAGGTCCTCGCCCGGCTCGGCCTTCTTCTGCTGGATCAGGTCGCTGATGTACGCGTTGACCTCGACGATCGCCGCCTGCCGCTCCTCCGTGGAGCTGTGGCCGCCGAGCAGGGCCGTACCGTGCTTGATGAAGAAGTCGTGCTGGTCCTGCGGGATGCCCAGCAGCTCGCAGATCACCGTCATGGGCACCGCCAGCGAGAACACCCGGTGGAAGTCCACCGGGGGCTCCAGCGCCAGCAGCTTGTCCAGGTGGTCGTCGACGATCTCCTCGATGCGCGGCCGCAGCCGCTGCACCTGGCGGTTGGTGAACGTCAGCGCCGCCTTGCGCCGGGTGTTGCTGTGGTCCTTGCCGTCGTACCCGATGAACGACGTCTCCGTCCGGTACTCCGGCGGGGCGACGAAGTAGAACGGGAAGTTGTCGTGCTTGCGCGAGGCGCTGACCCGCGGGTCGGTCAGCAGCTCGCGTATGGTTTGGTAGCCGGTGACCGTCCAGATGCGCAGGCCGGAACCGTCCAGGGTGACCTGCGAGACGTCCTTCTCGATCATCTCGTCGTATTCCCGCGGCGGCGTGAACGGGCACTGCCGCGCGTAGGGGAACGTCTTGGTCTCCGCCTTCGCGAGGGCCTCCGGCTCCATGGCACTGGTTGTCACGGTGAGTCCTTTCCGTTTTCTTGGAAGATCGGGCGAGAGGGGCTGACGGGCCGGGGCGTGTCCTCCGGACCGGGCACGACCTAGCGGGCGGCGATGTCCATGCCGCCGTCGACGGTGACGACCTGGCCGGTGACCAGCGAGTCGGCCGGCCCGGACAGCCGGACCACCCAGGACGCGATGTCCTCCGCCTCGGCGACCCGGCCCAGCGGGATCGAGTGCGTCACCCCGGCGAACAGGCCCTCGACCTGTTCGGCCGACAGCCCGTTGGCGGCGTACGCCTCGGTACGGACGAAGCCCGGGGCGACGGCGTTGACGCGCACCCCCCGGGGCGCCAGCTCCGCGGCCCAGCTCCTGGTGAAGCTGTGCACGGCGGCCTTGCTGGCGGAGTACAGCGAGCTCTCCGGGCCGGGGTTGTGACCGCCCCGGCTGGAGACCAGGACGATGTGCCCGCCCGGGCTGCGCAGCAGCGGCAGCAGATGCGTGGTCAGCAGGGCGGGACCCAGGACGTTGGTCTCCAGCACCTCGCGGGCCGTCGCCGCGTCGAGCCCCGCGAGCGGGCTGAACCGGAAGACACCGGCGTTGTGCACCAGGACGTCCAGGGTGCCGCCGTTCTCCCGTACCGCCTCGGAGACGGCCTCGGCGCCCACCTCGGTGGTCACGTCGGCGGTGACGGGGACGATCGCCGGGTGCAGCTCCGCCACCTCGGCGAGCCGCTCCTTGCGCCGCCCGGTGATGACCACGGCGCCGGCGCCGAGCCCGGCGAAGGCCAGCGCGGAGGCCCGGCCGATGCCGGTGCCTCCTCCGGTGACGACGACGGTCCGTTCGGCAAAGGGCGTGTCCGACATGGCGATTTCCTCTCTCGGCCGGTGTGTGACGGGCGGACGGATCCAGCCGCGAGCCAGTACACCGGGTCCGGCTGGGGCGCCGGTCGAGCGGACGGGGAGTCGTCCGGATCCGGTCACTCCCCCTCGTCGAAACGCACCTCCGGCGCGGAGCAGCCGGCCGCCGCGAACGCCAGCAGCCGCAGCCCCTCCTCGACCAGCTCCGCACGCTCCTCCCGGGTCAGGGGGGCGAACGGCTCCAGCACCAGCGCGGCCGTGTCACGGCCGCGCTCCAGGCGCCACACGCCGTGGACGAAACCGTCCACGAGGAAAGTCGGCCGGATCAGACCGTTCCGGGTGAAGACCCGCGCACGCCGTTCCTCGGTCAGGATCCGGGAACGGTCGGCGTGCGAGAGCAGGATGTTGTCGAAGTCGGGCAGGTACCGCACGGGCGCCGGGGTCCCGGGCCCGGGCCGGGGCGCGTCGGGCAGGTCGTAGAGCTGCACCCCGTTCTCGTCGCGGAAGGTCACCAGCCGCGGCGCGAGGCGCCGGACCACCGCGCCCAGACGGGTCATCCCGGACCAGACCTGCATGTCCTTCACGCTCGCCGGCCCGAACGCGGCCAGGTAGCGCAGTACCGTCCCGTCGGGAGACCCGTCGGTGTCCAGCGGCCGGCCCAGCCATGCCTCGGCGGTGGTGTGCACGGCCTGCCCGCTCTCGCCCCACAACCCGCGCGGTGGGACCTGGACCAGGGGTTCCAGGTTGCGTACGGCGTTGGCCAGCGCGAACGGGTCACGGCCGGGGAAGCGTTCGGCGAGCCCGGTGCCCAGCCCGCCCAGCGTCAGCGGCTCCTTCTCGACCAGCTCGCGGCCGGCCGCCGCCACCTCCGCCAGGTCCAGGCCGGCGAGCCGCTTGCCGAAGGTGCCGTTCAGCCGGCTCGCCAGCGCGTCGCGGAGGACCGCCCGCAGCCGCAGGCAGTCCCGCGCGGTGACCAGGTGCAGGGTGCCGCGCATCAGCACCAGCCGCACCGCCTCCCGGTCCGAGACCAGCCGCGACAGGTCCTCGATGCGGAACCCGGCCAGCCGCGTCCACAGCCCGACGTACGGCGGGTCCGGCGCCTGCGCCTGCATGCCGACCAGGTGCTCCACCGCCTCCGCCGCGCCCATCGGCGAGCGCTCCAGCAGCAGTTGGCGGGCCAGCAGCGCCCGGTTCAGCGCCCGCCGGCCGAGCACGACCGCGTCCTGGGTCATTGACGTACCTCTCTCCCGAAGCGTGACAGCGGCGGTGCCCCGGGACGTTCCACGGGGCACCGCCGCAGCGTACGGCCGAGCGCTCTCAGCTCAGCCTGACCAGGACGGTGCCGCTGTAACGGCGCTCCAGCAGCGCGACGAACGCCTCCGGCAGCGCGGGCACCCCACCCTCGACGACCGTGTGCGGGAAGACGATCCGCCCCTCGCGCAGCCACTGGCCGAACCGGTCGTTCCAGTGCTCGATCTGGTCCGGGGTGTGCAGCGTGGCGAAACCGCGCAGCGTCAGGTCCTTGGTGATCACCGACATCAGCGGCAGCCGCGGGCTGCCCCCGTCACCGCCGCCGTGCTGCCCCGCCAGCGCGCCGCACAGCGCGAACCGCGCCCCCCGGGACGCCACCCGCACGGCGGCCTCGAACTGCTCGCCGCCCACGTTGTCGAAGACCACGTCCAGGCCGTCCGGCGCCAGTTCGGCCAGCCGCTCGGCCACCGGGCCGTCGTGGTAGTCGAACGCGGCGTCGAAGCCCAGCTCGTCGACCAGGAAGTCGATCTTCTCCTTGGATCCGGTGCTGCCGATGACCCGCTTGGCGCCCTTCAGCCGGGCGATCTGGCCCGCCAGCGCGCCCACGCCGTTGGTGGCGCCGGACACGAACACGACGTCACCCTCCCGTACGTCCGCGGTCCCCACCATGCCGTGCCAGGCCGTGGGGCCCTGCGAGAGGAAGTACTCCGGACCGGGCAGCAGCGACCGGTCGCGCCGGAAGAACTCGTGGGAGGACCCGACGGCGTACTCCCGCCACCCGGAGAAGTGCTCCACCAGATCACCGACCGCCAGGTCCGCGCTGTTGGACCGGACGACCGTGCCGACCGTCCGGCCCCACATGGCGACGCCCGGCTGGAACACCGGGATGGGCAGCTTGGTGTCCGGGTCCATCTGGTCGCGGGCCACCGACCCCAGGGTCATCCAGTCGTTGCGCACCACGACCTGGCCCTCGCCCGGCTCGGCGAGCGGGGACTCGCCGAGCTCGAAGTGCTCCAGGGTGACGTCCCCCTGGGGGTACGAGGCCAGCCGTACCTCCCGGCTGGTCGCCGGCAGCTTTTCGACGGTCATGCGGTGCTCCTTGACAGTTCGACGGGAAGGGCGAGCAGGTTGTGGTTCACGTCCCCGGCCCGCCAGCACAGCTCGTGCTCGGGGACCGCGAGCCGCGCGCCGGGGTAGCGGCGGGTCAGTTCCTCCAGCGCCACCGCGAGCTCCAGACGCGCCAGCGGGGCGCCCAGACAGCGGTGGATGCCGTGGCCGAAGGCCAGGTGGGGGTTGTCGGCGCGGCCGAAGTCGGTGCGGTCGGGGGCGGGGAAGACCGAGGCGTCGCGGTTGGCCGAGGGGAACGCCACGAACACGGCCTCGCCCGCCGGGATCACCACGCCGCCCACGGTGACGTCCTCGGTGGCGATCCTCGGCAGCCCCGAGGTGTCGTTGCCGTTCAGGTTGACGGTGCGCAGCAGTTCCTCCACCGCGGCCGGGACGTCCTCGGGACGCTCGCCCAGCCGGCGCCACACGTCGCGGTGACCGGCGAGCAGCGTGACGGCGAAGTTGCCGATCTGGCCGGCGGACGAGTCGAAGCCGGCGCCCAGCAGGGTGAAGCCCAGCCCGACCAGTTCGTCGAAGCCCAGCCGGTCGCTGCCGGGCCGCTCGCCCTCCAGCCGGGCCGCGATCAGCGCGGAGAGCACGTCGTCGGCGGGCTCCCGCTGCTTGGCCGCCACCAGGCCCGCGATGTAGCCGCCCAGCCTCTCGCCGCCCTCCGCCGCCAGCTCCGGGGGCGCCGACACGTCGGCGAACTGCCGTACCCACGCGTGGAACTGCTCCCGGTCGCCCTCCGGCACGCCGAGCAGCTCGCAGATGACCGTCATCGCGAGGGGCGCGGCGAAGCCCGCCACGAGGTCGACCGGCCCCTCGCCGGAACCCTTCTCCAGCGCGTCGAGCAGCCGGCCCGCCACCTCGCGCACCCGGGGGCGCATGCCCTCGATCCGCTCCGGGGAGAACGCCTGCTCGGCCAGGGCCCGCAGCCGGGTGTGGTCCGGCGGGTCCAGCGAGATGATCATCCCGGGCGGTGCCTGGAACAGGCCGCTGAACCGCGGTGCCTCCGGGGCGTACGAGGCGGCCCGGCTGAACCGTGGGTCGTCCAGGACGCGGACCACGTCCTCGTGACGGGTCACCAGCCAGGCGTGGCCGCCGCCCCGCCAGGCCACCCGTACGACCGGCCGCTCGGCGCGGAGCCGGGTGAACAGGGGCGCGGGGCCCCGGTGGCTGCTGCCGGGGAAGGGGAACTCGGGCAGCTTCAGGCCCTCGGGCGGTTCCGGGCCCTCGGGCGGTTCCGGGCCCTCGGCGGCGGGAGCCGGCCGGTCCGGGCCGTGGGTGCTGTCCGGGCCGTGGGTGCGGGGCGGCAGGCCCGCTCGGGGCGGGGCGTCCGGGCGGGCGGTCATCGTCAGGCCCCCTCGGGGCGGGCCAGCGGACGGAAGAACGACCGCAGCTCGTCCACCAGCAGCTCCGGCTGCTCCAGCGCGGGGAAGTGGCCGCCCCGCTCGTGGTCCGTCCAGCGGCGGAGATCGCTGAACCGGTGCTCGCACCACGCGCGCGGCATCCGCGCGTCCTTGGGGAACACCGAGCAGGCCGTGGGGACGGCCACCGGGCCGAGCGCCATGTTGTTGTGGCTCTCCCAGTAGATGCGGGCCGACGAGGCGCCCGTGCCGGCCAGCCACGCCAGCGTCACCACGTCCAGCAGCCGGTCGCGGGGGACGGCCTTCTCCAGGTCGCCGTCGTGGTCGCTCCACGCCCAGTACTTCTCGACGATCCACGCGAGCTGGCCGACCGGGGAGTCCGTCAGCGCGTAGCCGAGGGTCTGGGGGCGGGTGGACTGGAGGACCGAGTAGCCGCCCTCGTTCTGCTGGAACTCCTTGAGGGCCGCGAGACCCGCCAGGTCCCGCTCGTCCAGCGCCACCTGCTCCTGCGGCGGCTTGGCGAACGGCATCGCCAGATGGATCCCGAGCAGGTGCTCCGCGTCGATGCCGCCCAGTTCCCCGGTGATGAACGAGCCCCAGTCGACGCCGTGCGCCGCGTACCGCTCGTACCCGAGCCGCGCCATCAGCGCCGCCCAGGCGGCCGCGGTGCGCTCCACGGTCCACCCGGTGGCCGCCGGCTTGTCGCTGAACGCGTAGCCGGGCAGCGAGGGGCACACCACGTGAAAGGCGTCCGCCGGGTCCTCCGGGTCCGTCAGCGGCCCCAGCAGGTCCAGGAACTCGATCACCGAGCCGGGCCAGCCGTGGCTGAGCAGCAGCGGTGTCGCGTCCGGGTGCGGGGAACGCACGTGCAGGAAGTGGATGCCGAGGCCGTCGATCTCGGTACGGAACTGGGGCACGGCGTTCAGCCGGGCCTCGGTCGCCCGCCAGTCGTAGGAGGTCCGCCAGTACTCGGCCAGCTCGCGGAGGTGGTCGAGCGGCACGCCCTGGGACCAGTCGTCGACGGTCTCCGCCTCCGGCCACCGGGTGCGCGCGAGACGGTCCTTGAGGTCGGCGAGGTCCGCGTCGGGGATCCCGGCCCTGAAGGGCGTGAGCGCGGTACTCATGGATGAGCTCCTCCTGTGCTGCCGAAGGCTGTGTGCCACCGCACGCTAGGGATCAGCGCTCGAGGCGGGGTCGAACAGCCGTCTGTCCGGCGGCGCGGTCGCGGCGGGCCGACCGGTGTACGAGCGGAACGCGAGCGACCGCCCCCACCGTGCGCCGTGCCCCACCGTGCGCGCCGCCCCGCCCCCGTGGCGTACCGCGCCCCCGCTCCGTGCCGCCCAACCATCGGGCGCGTGCCGTGCCGTACCCCGACGAGGAGGACCCCGCGATGACGACACCCGACGCCACCGGGCCGCTGCGCGGGCTGAAGGTCGTGGAACTGGCGGCCATCGGCCCCGTGCCCTTCGCCTGCATGATGTTTGCCGACCTGGGGGCCGACGTCCTGCGCGTCGACCGGGCCGACGGCCGCCGGTCGTTCGCCGACTGGCACCGGGTCCTGGACCGGGGGAGGCGTACGACGGTCCTGGACCTCAAGGACCCGGCCGGCACGGACGCGCTCCTCCGCCTGGTGGCGGACGCCGACGTCCTCGTCGAGGGCTTCCGCCCCGGCGTGGCGGAGCGGCTCGGCATCGGCCCCGACGCCTGCCTGGCGCGCAACCCCGGCCTGGTCTACGCCCGGATGACCGGCTGGGGCCAGGACGGCCCGCTCGCCCGCACCCCGGGGCACGACATCAACTACCTCGCCCTGACCGGGGCCCTGGCCGCCGTCGGCGAGGCGGGCGGTCCGCCGGTGCCGCCGGTGAACCTGCTGGGCGACTTCGGGGGCGGCGCGATGTTCCTCGTCGCCGGCGTCCTCGCCGCGCTGTACGAGCGGCGCACGTCCGGGCGCGGCCAGGTCGTCGACGCGTCGATCGTGGACGGCACCAACGCCCTGCTCGGGATGCTGGTCGCCATGACCGGCGCCGGCGCCTGGCGGGAGGAGCGCGGGGTCAACCTGCTGGACGGCGGGGCGCCGTTCTACACCTGCTACGCCTGCGCCGACGGCCGCTACGTCGCGGTGGGCGCGCTGGAGGACCGCTTCTACGCGGCCCTCCTGCACGGACTGGACCTCGACCCCGCCGCGCTGCCCGACCGCGACGACCCCACCGAGTGGCCCGCGCTGCGCCGGGTGCTCGCCGACCGCTTCCTGCGCCGCGACCGCGACACCTGGGCCCGCCGGTTCGAGGCCACGGAGGCCTGTGTGACCCCGGTGCTGACGGTGACCGAGGCCGCCGTGCACCCGCACCACCGGGCGCGCGGCAGCCGGCCCGCCGCCCCCGCCCCCCGCTTCAGCCGCACTCCAGCGGAACTCCACTGACCGCCGTCATCCTCCGTATCGACGCTCACGGCCTTCGGCCGGTCCGCCGGTTTCCCCCCGGGACCCCGATACCCCCCCAAGTATCAGAGAGGTACACCATGGCTATTTCGTCCGAGCAGGCTCCGTCCGTGGAGACGGAGGTGGAGAGGAAGACGACGGGCGCGGATGCGGCGGCCGACGCGGTGAAGCTCGACCCGAAGCGCTGGGCCGCCCTGCTGGTCCTGCTGGTGTCCGCGTTCATGGATCTGCTGGACGGCACGATCGCCAACGTGGCGGCACCCTCCATGCAGCGCGAACTGGGGGCGGGCTACTCGGCCATCCAGTGGGTCCTGGTGGGGTACCAGCTCGCGTTCGCGCTGACGCTGATCCTCGGCGGACGGCTGGGTGACATCTTCGGGCGCAAGAAGATGTTCCTCGTGGGCGTCGCCGGCTTCACGCTGACCTCCCTGACGGCCGGTCTGGCGCAGGAGCCGTGGCAACTGGTGGTCTCGCGCGTCCTCCAGGGCGCGTTCTCCGGCATCATGGTGCCGCAGGTGCTGTCGATCATCCACGTGACGTTCTCCGACAAGGAGCGCGGGACGGCGTTCGCCCTGCACGGCCTGGTCGGTGGCCTCGCCGCCACCCTGGGCCTCGCCCTGGGCGGCCTGCTGGTCCAGTGGAACCTCTTCGGGCTGGACTGGCGGCTGATCTTCCTGATCAACGTGCCGGTGGGCCTCGTCGGCCTGCTGTACGGCACGAAGGTGATCACCGAGTCCAAGGCGCCGCAGGCCCTCCGGCTCGACACGCTGGGCGTCGTCCTGGCCACTGTCGGCCTGGTCATGCTGGTCTACCCGCTCCTCCAGGGCCGCGAGCTGGGCTGGCCGGCCTGGGGCTACGTCTCCATGATCGCGTCGCTTCCGGTGCTCGGGGCGTTCGTCGCCTGGCAGCGCCGCAAGACCCGCAAGGACGGCTCCCCGCTGGTGGAGCTGGGCCTGTTCCGCACCCGCAGCTTCTCCTCCGGCCTCGCCGTCAACATGATCTTCTACGTCGGCATGGGCATGTTCACCATCGGCTGGACCCTGTACATGCAGATCGGCCAGGGCTGGTCGCCGATGCGTGCCGGTCTCACCAGCCTGCCGTTCTGCGTCGGCGCCTTCCTCACCGCCACCTCGTCGGTGATGATCCTGGTGCCCAAGTTCGGCCGCAAGGCCATGCAGGCCGGCGCGGGCGTCCTGGTCCTGGGTCTCGGCGCGTACATCTGGGTGGCCGGTGAGTACGGCAGCGACGTCACCTCCTGGCACCTCGTCGTCCCGCTGTTCCTGATCGGCCTCGGCTTCGGCACGGTGGCCACCCCGCTGCCCCTGATCGTCACCTCCGAGGTCCCGCACAAGGACGCCGGGTCCGCCTCTGGCCTGGTGAACACCAACACGCAGCTCGGCTTCGCCATCGGCGGCGCGCTGGTGAGCGTGGTCTTCTTCGGCGGCCTGGCGGGCAACACCGGCGCCGGCGTCGACGAGCAGGTTCCCCAGCTCCGCCAGGACCTGGTCGCCACCGCCGGGGTCACCCCCGGTGAAGCCGACCGGATCACCGCCGCCTTCCGCACCTGCGCGGTGGACCGCGCCGGCGAGAAGGACCTCGCCATCGTCCCCGAGAGCTGCACCGTGGCACCGCTCCGGGACGAGAAGGTCGCCTCCGTGCTCGCCGGCCACCAGCAGGACGTCACGGGCACCTCGTTCGCGGCCAGCTTCCAGACGCTCCTGTGGGTGTTCATGGGCGTCACCGCGGTGGTCTTCCTGCTGATGTTCGCCATCCCCCGGCGGCTGCGCCAGGAGGGCGAGGGAGCTCCCGACGGCCGTCCGGCCGAGGTCTCCTGACCCCGCCCCCTCCGCCGGCGCGGCGGGTCCGGACGGCCACGCGCCGTCCGGACCCGCCGCGCCGTCGCGCATCCCCGCGGTCGACCGCCGTTCGAGCCGTTCTCCGGCCCGTCGCCCGACCGTGGGACGACCAACCGGCGCTCCGAGACCGCCGGAACAGACACCGGACAAGGGAGGGGCGATGGCTGAGCAGAGCTTCCAGCTCTACGACACGACCCTGCGCGACGGCACCCAGCAGGAGGGCCTGGTGCTGACGGTCGAGGACAAGCTCGCCGTCGCGCGTCGGCTCGACGCCCTCGGCGTGGGCTTCATCGAGGGCGGCTGGCCCGGCGCCGTGCCCAAGGACACCGAGTTCTTCCGCCGCGCACGCGGTGAACTGGACCTGAAGAACGCCGTCCTGGCCGCCTTCGGCGCCACCCGCAGGCCCGGCATCCCCGTGTCCGTCGACACGCAGGTACGGGCCCTGCTGGCGGCCGAGACGCCCGTGGTGACCCTGGTCGCCAAGAGCCACACGGGCCATGTGCAGAACGCCCTGCGCACCACCCTCGCGGAGAACCTCGCCATGATCGGCAGCACGGTACGGCACCTGGTGCACGCCGGCCGCCGCGTCTTCCTCGACGCCGAGCACTACTTCGACGGCTACCTCATCAACCGGGAGTACGCCCTGGCGGTCGTCCGCACGGCCGCCGAGGCCGGGGCCGAGACCGTGGTGCTGTGCGACACCAACGGCGGGTCGCTGCCCGACGAGGTACGGGCCGTGGTGGCGGACACCATCGCCATGACGGGCGCCCCCATCGGCATCCACTGCCACGACGACACCGGGTGCGCCGTCGCCAACACCATGGCCGCCGTCGACGCGGGCGCCGTCCACGCCCAGGGCACCGCCCACGGCTACGGCGAACGGTGCGGCAACGCCAACCTCTTCACCGTGATCGCCAACCTGGTGCTCAAGCGGGGCCGCGAGGTCGTCCCGCTGGAGCAGCTACGGGACCTGACCCGCACGGGCCGGGCGATCACCGAACTCACCGGTGTGCCGAGCAACCCGGCGGCCCCCTACACGGGCCTGTCCGCCTTCACCCACAAGGCGGGCCTGCACGCCTCCGCCCTGCGCGTCGACCCCGACCTGTACCAGCACACCGACCCCTCCCGGGTCGGCAACGCGATGCGCACCCTGGTCTCCGACATGGGCGGGCGCTCCTCCATCGAACTCAAGGCCCGCGAGCTCGGTTACGACGTCGAGGCCGGCTCCGAGGAGGTCGCGCGTGCCGCGGCCCGCGTCAAGGAGCTGGAGAACCGCGGCTACAGCTTCGAGTCCGCCGACGCCTCCTTCGTCCTGCTGCTGCGCGAGGAACTCGCCGGCGGCCCGGCGGCGCCGCCCTTCGAGGTCGACTCGTGGGCCGTGGGCGTCTCCCGGCGGCGCGACGGCGAGGTCCGGACGGAGGCGTCGGTGCGGCTGCGCGTCGACGGCGAGGTCGTCACCGCCACCGGACTGGGCAACGGCCCGGTCAACGCCCTGGACACCGCGCTGCACTCGGCGCTCGACCCGTACTTCCCCGCCCTGACGCGCCTCGAACTGGTGGACTACCAGGTCCGGGTGCTGGGCGGCCAGGTCGGCAGCGGAGCCGCCGCCCGGGTCCTCATCTCCTACCGGGACGGCGAGCGCCGGTGGGGCACCGTGGGGGTCGACGAGAACACGGTGACGGCCAGCTGGGCCGCTCTGCTCGACGCCGTCCACTTCGTCCTGATCGACGGGCCCTCGGAGGCCCACGGCTCACCCACCCTGGCCGCGGCGGCCACGGGCTGAGCCCCCGAATCTCCCCGGGAGCCACTGTGCGTGTGGAAGACATCTATATACGGGGGACCTCCGTGCGGCTCCCCTCCGTCGTCACGGTCGCCGACGCCGTCGCCTCCGGGGCCTGCCCGCCCCGGGTGGCCTCGGCGACCGGCCTGGTCTCCGTGGCGTACTCGCCCGACGAGTCGGCCGCCGAGATGGGCGCGGCGGCCGCCCGCACCGCCCTGGACCGGGCGGACAGCGGCCCCGGTGACATCGACCTGCTGCTGCACGCCGACACCTACCACCAGGGCCAGGACCTGTGGCCCGTGGCCTCGTACATCCAGCGCGAGACCCTCGGCAACGGCTGCCAGGCCATCGAGATCCGGCAGATGTCCAACGGCGGCCTCGCGGCGGTCGACCTGGCCACCGCCTACCTCACCGCCGGCCACGGACGCGGGGACGCCCTGCTCACCACCGCCGACCGGTTCTGCGAGCCCGGCATCGACCGCTGGCGGACCGACCCCGGCACCCCCTACGCCGACGGCGCCAGCGCCCTGGTCCTCTCCCGCCGCGGCGGCTTCGCCAGGCTCCTCTCCCTGGCCCTGCACGCCGACCCCGAACTGGAACCCCTCCACCGGGGGGACGAGCCCTTCGGCCCCGCCCCGTTCAGCCAGCGCATCCCGGTCGACTTCGAGGAGGCCAAACGCGCCTTCATCGGCCGGGTCGGCATGTCGTACGCCATCACCCGCGCCCACAACGGCCAGCAGACGGTGATGAAGCAGGCCCTGGCGGACGCGGGACTGGAGCTGGCCGACGCGGAGTGGGTCGTCCTGCCCCACTTCGGGCGCCGCCGCCTCCAGTCCATCTACTACCAGCCGTTCGGCATCGACCCCGAACGGACCACCTGGGACTTCAGCCGCACCGTCGGCCACCTCGGCGCCGGCGACCAGTTCGCCGGCCTCGACCACCTGCTCGTCTCCGGGAAGGCCCGCCCCGGCGACCGCTGCGTCCTCGTCAGCGTGGGCGCCGGCTACAGCTGGGGCTGCGCCGTCCTGGAGATCCTGCACCGCCCCGACTGGGCCACGGAACGCCCCGCGTCCTGACTCCAGCCGGACTCCACCCGCCCCCGAGCACCCCCGTGTCAATCTGAAACCGCCGTTCCGCACGGCCGTCGAAGGGAATACCGCCGTGGCACCGACCGCTACGTCCGAGACCACCGCTCCCCACGTCACGGAGCACTCCATCACCGTGGCGGCCTCGCCCGCCGCCATCTACGACCTCGTGGCGGACGTCTCCGCGTGGCCCCAGGTGTTCGGACCCACGGTCCACGTCGAGGTGCTCGAAGAGGCCCCGGAGGCCGGCGGCGAACAACTGCTGCGCATCTGGGCCATCGCCAACGAGAAGGTCCGCACCTGGACCTCCCGGCGCACCCTCGACCCGGTCTCCCGCACCATCACCTTCCGCCAGGTCGTCTCCGCCGCCCCGGTCGCCTCCATGGGCGGCGAGTGGCGCGTCGAGCCGCTGGAGGACGGCCGCACCCGCGTGGTGCTCCTGCACGACTACCGCGCCACCGGCGACGACCCGGCCGCCGAGGAACTGATCGAGCAGGCCGTCGACCGCAACAGCCGCGCCGAGCTGGCCGCCCTGAAGAACGCCGCCGAACTGGGCGACGCCCGCGAGGAGCTCCACTTCACCTTCAGCGACTCCGAGGTCGTCGCCGGCGCCGCCGGGGACGTGTACGCCTTCCTCGACCGCGCCGACCTCTGGCCCGAGCGCCTGCCGCACGTCGCCCGTCTCGACCTCACCGAGGACGAGCCCGGGGTCCAGCACATGGACATGGACACCCGCAGCCCCGACGGCTCCACCCACAACACCACCTCGGTACGGGTGTGCTTCGAGGACCGCAACATGATCGTGTACAAGCAGCTCCGGGTACCGGTGGCCATGAGCGGGCACACCGGACGGTGGGTCATCGAGTCGCTGGGTGACGGTACAGTCAGAGCCACCTCGTGGCACACCGTCACGCTGGACCCCGAAGGGGTCCGCGCGGCACTCGGCCCCGAGGCGACGCTCGCCGAGGCCCGCGCACTGGTCCGCAAGGCGCTCGGTACCAACAGCTCCACCACCCTGCGCCACGCCAAGCAGTTCGCGGAGGAAGCGCGTGCCGGATCGTAGTCTGCACAAGCCCGTGGCGGTCATCAACCGCTTCGAGGTCAAGGGCGACACCGCGACGTTCGAGAGGCTCTTCCGGGAGCACTCGCAGTTCCTGCGGCGCCGCGACGACTTCGACTTCCTCGTCACGGTCCGGCTCGTCGAACGGCCGCACGTGTACGCGCACATCGGCCACTGGCGCACCCTGCGGGGCTTCCTCGACACCGTCCACGACGAGACGTTCCAGCTCCATGTCAAGGAACTGGGCCCCCTCGTGGACGCCGAGGCCGACCAGGCGGTCAGCGTGGGCCGGGTGCTCCGGGAGAACGCCGTCGTCGGAGCGGAGAACGTGGTGCTCACCCACGTCACGGTGCGCGAGGACCCGCACGCCTTCGAGCGCGGCTACGCCGAGATGAGCGAGCACTTCGCCACCCTCGGCGGCTTCGGCGGCAGCGACCTGCTCCGCTCCACCCTGGTCCCCGGCCGCTACACCGGCCTCCAGTGGTGGCGGAACACGGCCGACTGCGACCGGGCGCTCGGCAGCGCCGAGTACCTCGCCCTCCGGAAGGCGCTGGGCCGCCGCGCTGACCTCACGGTGGACCGCACCCGGCACGTCGCGTACGAGCGGGTGATCGGCTGAGCCGGCCGCCCGGCACGGCTCCACCGGCGGAAGAGCCGAGGACCACGGGTCCTCGGCTCTTCCGCGTTCGGCGCGCGAGCCCGCTTCGAGCGGCCGGGCGCACGCTGTCCCCATGGTGAGAACAACGCGCATCACTGTGCTCCGCGGGCAGCCCGACGAGGCTGAACTCGCCGCCGTGACCGCCGTGCTGCTGGCGCTGGCGCGCCGCGCGGGCGAACCGGACGAGGCGGAGAAGGCCGCGTACGCGGAATGGACCGTCAAGGCGGGCGACTACCGCCCGCCGATGGTCCGGCCCGGTCCGTGACCTCACCCACCACACGATCACAGGGACAGCCGCGGCCGCACCGGGAGGGACGGCCGCACGACAAGCAAGGGGGAGGGCGTGACCGGTCACCGGACCTTCACCGAACTCATCCAGGCCCAGGCCGTGGAGTCGCCCGACAGAGAGGCCCTCGTCCTCCTGACCGAGCGGCCCGGAGGACTGGAGCCCCGGACGATCTCCTACGGGGAGCTCGACCGCGCCGCCCGGACGCTCGCCGGCCGGCTGCGCCGGCACATCACCCCCGGTGACCGGGTGCTGCTCACCCACGGCTCCCGGGAGCGGTTCGTCACCGGGTTCCTCGCCTGCCTCTACGCCGGGGCCGTCGCCGTCCCGGTGGCCCCGCCCGGGGGACGCCCGCACCACGACGAACGCATCGCCGGCATCGTCAAGGACGCGGCCGCCGCCTGCGCGCTCACCGCGTCCGACGAGGCCGCCGACGTGTCCCAGCTCCTGGCCCGCACCGGCCACGGACACGTCACCTGCGTCCTCGCCGACGCCCCGCCGGCCGCGGCCGGCACCGCCGCGCCACCACTCCCGCCGGTCCCCGCGGACCCGGACGCCGTCGCCTTCCTCCAGTACACCTCCGGTTCCACCCGGGACCCGCGCGGCGTGGTGGTCACCCATCGCAGCCTGCTCGCCAACCAGGAGGCCATCGCCCGGGCGCTGGGCACCCGGCGCGGCGCCCGGGTGGGCGGCTGGCTGCCGCTCCACCACGACATGGGCCTCGTCGGCCAGTTGCTGCACGCCCTGTGGCTCGGCGGCACCGCCGTGCTGCTGTCCCCGACCGCGTTCGTCAAGCGGCCCGCGCACTGGCTGGAGACCATCTCGCGGTACGGGCTCACCGCCAGCGGGGCGCCCGACTTCGCGTACGACCTGTGCGTACGCCGGGTCAACGACGCGCAGATCGCCGGACTGGACCTGTCCGGCTGGGAGGTCGCCGTCTCCGGGGGCGAGCCGGTGAACCCGGCGACGCTGCGCGCCTTCGCCGAACGGTTCGCCCCGGCCGGCCTGCGCCCCGAGGCCCTGATCCCCTGCTACGGGCTGGCCGAGGCGACCCTGCTGGTGTCCGGCGCCCGTACCGCGCCCGCCCCGCTGACCGCCGCCGTCGCCAAGGGCGCCGTCCCGTGCGGGCCGCCCGCCTCCGCCGACGTACGCATCGTCGACCCGGAGACCCACGAGGAGCTGCCGGACGGCCGGACGGGCGAGATATGGGTACGGGCGGCCGGCATCGGCCCGGGCTACTGGGCCCGTCCCGCCGAGACCGCGGCCACCTTCGGCGGCCGGATCGGCGACGGCACCGACGACTACCTGCGCACCGGCGACCTCGGCACCCTCGTGGACGGCCTCCTGCACGTCAACGGGCGCCTCAAGGACACCATCGTCGTCGCGGGGCGGAACCTGTACCCGCAGGACCTCGAACGCACGGCGCAGCGCGTGAGCGCCCTGTTCGGCCCGGCCACCGCCTTCGCCGTGCCGGGCGAGCGCGAACGCATCGTCATCCTCCAGGAGCTGCGGGCCGGCAGCCGGTACGACACCGACCTGGCCGGACTGGTCTCCGCCGTCCAGCAGCGACTGCGTGAGGAGTACGAGGTGACGACCGGGGGAGTGCTGCTGGTGCGGCCGGGGACCGTCCGCCGGACCACCAGCGGCAAGGTCGAACGGGCGGCGATGCGGCGGCTGTTCCTCCGCGGCGAGGTGACCGCCCTGCACCAGCGGGTCGAACCCGAGGTCCAGCGGCTCGTGGCGGCGGGGAGGCGGCGATGAGCACGGCACCGGACGACACGCAGGCCCAGGCCCCCACCGCACGGACTCCCTCCGCGGCTCCCGCGCCCGGCCCCGCGGCCCCCGCGCCGGGGCCGGTGCCCCCGGCCCAGGAACGGATCGACGCCCTGGAGCGCGCCTTCGGCCCGCTCGACGACCCCGCCAACCCGCTGGGCGGCGCCGCCCTGCTCGCCGCCGACGCGGCGGGCCACGTCCTGCCCGCCGCCGAGCGGGTGCTCGACGAGTACGGGCTCAACGCCGAGTTCGTGCCGTCCTCCCTCGGCGGCAGGCTCGACCGGATGGACGTCCTGGGCAGGCTGCTGCGGCCGGTGTTCCGCCGCGACGCCTCCCTCGGCTTCGGCTACGGGCTCAACTGCTTCTTCGCCGCCACCCCGGTGTGGACGGCCGGTGACCCCGCCCAGCGGCGGCTCGCCGCCCGCATCCTGCTGGAGGGCCGCCGGATGGCGGTGGCCCGCCACGAGGTGGCCCACGGCAACGACTTCGTCAGCGACGAGTTCACCGTACGCCCCGGTGAGGAGGGCGGGCTGGTGCTCGACGGCAGCAAGTCGGCGATCGCCAACGCCTCCCGCGCCGACGGGCTGGTCATCTTCGCGCGGATCCCGGGGGTCACCGGCAGCCGCAGCCGCTCGGTCCTGCTGCTGGACCGGGCGGAGCTGCCCCCGGACCGGGTGCGGAACCTGGCACGGCGCAGCACCACCGGCATGCGCAGCGCCGAGTTCGGCGGTCTGCGCATCGTCCGGTGCCCGGTCCCGTCCGGCGCCGTGCTCGGCGCGCCGGGCGACGGCTACGAACTGTCGCTGCGCTCCTCGCTGGTGATCCGGGGCCTCATCCCGTCCATCGTGCTGGCCGGCGCCGACACCGCGCTGCGCACCACGGCCCGCTTCGCCGCCCGCCGCCGCGACGACGGCCGCTCCTCGCTCGACGTGCAGCACGTGCGGGACGTCCTCACCGGGGCGTTCCTCGACCTGCTGCTCATCGACTGCCTCGCGCTGGTGTCCACCCGCGCCCTGCACCTGATGCCGACCCGGATGAGCGCCTACGCGGCCGCGGCCGCCTACCTGGCGCCCAAGCTGGTCGCGGAGAGCATGGACGAGATGTCGGCCGTGCTGGGCGAGGCGACCTTCGCCGAGGACGGCATGTACGGGATGTTCCAGAAGCAGCTTCGCGACCTGCCGGTCACCTCGCTCGGCCACGCGGGCAGCGCCGGGCGGCAGGTCAGCCTGCTGCCCCAGCTGCCGTACTTCGCCCGGCACTCCTGGTTCACCGGACCGGAGGCGCCCGCCGGGCTGTTCGCGCTCGACGACGACCTGCCGCCGCTCGACCTGGCGCGGCCGGCGCTGCTGGGCGACGGCGACCCGCTCGCGGCGACCCTGGTCGCGTCCGCCGCCCTGCTGGACCGCACCGGCGCCGCACTCGACGGGGACGCCGACGGTGACGCGGTCGCGGACCGGGACGCGGAAACGGACGCGGACGGCGGCGTGCTGCACGCCCTGGCCCATGCGCTCACCCGGGAGCTGAACGCCCTCCGCACGGCGTTCGCCGACGTCCCGCAGGGCGACCGCACCGCGCTGGCGAGCCCGCACAACTTCGGGCTCGCCGACCGGTACACGCTGGTCCTGGCGGCCGCGGCGTGCCTCGGCGTATGGCGCGGGCAGCGGTCCGCGCCCGGCGGCGGCGCCTTCCTGGCCGACGCGGCCTGGGTCACCGCGGCGCTGTACCGGCTGTGCCGGCGGCTGGGCCTGCCGCTGCCCGACCGGCCCGTCGCCGCGGAGCGCCGGGTGCTGGCCGAGGCCCTGACCCGGCTGCACGGCCGCCGCAGTTACGACCTGTACGACTCACCGCTTGCCTGACCGCCGCACAGGCCGCCCTGCCCGGCCGGAGCGGCCCGCCCCCAGAGTCCGAGAAGGAGCAGATCATGCGAGAACAGCAGCAGGACGACTTCGAGACGGCCTACCGTGAATGGCTGCTGGAGCGGCTCGCGCACTATCTGGGCCGGCCGGTGCTGGACACGGACTCCGTGCACGAGTACCTCGACTCGGTGGCCGGGCTGAGCCTGTACGGCGACATCGAGGAGGAGTTCGGGCCCCTCGTCGAGCCGGCGGACATCTGGGCGTACCCCACCGTGCGGCAGCTCGCCCGCCACATGGCCGAGCGGGGCGCGGGGTCGGGCGGCAACCGGATCAGGGCGGCGTTCGTCTTCACCGGCCAGGGGTCCCAGCACCCCGGCATGACCGAGGGGCTCTACCGGAACTCGACCGTCTACCGCCGGTTCCTGGACGAGGCCGGGGCGGTGCTCCAGCCGTACACCGGGCTGTCCGTGGTGGAGATGATCCTGGGCCGGGACTCGCGCATCCACCAGACGGCGTTCACCCAGCCGGCCCTGTTCGCCGTCGAGTACGCCCTGGCCAAGACCCTGGAGGAGGCCGGCGTGCGGCCGGTGTCCGTGCTGGGCCACGGGATCGGCGAGTTCGCGGCGGCCACGATCGCGGGGGCGCTCACCCTGCCCGACGCCGCCAAGCTGGTGGCGCTGCGCGGTGCCTTCATGCAGTACCTGCCGTCCGGCGGCGGGATGATGGCCGCCTGCATCACCCCCTACGAGGCCACCGAACTGATCGCCTGCGAGCCGGGCGTGGGCATCAGCGCCATCAACGCGGCCAAGTCCACCGTGCTGTCGGGCGACCGCGCCGGACTCGAACGCATCGAGGGCAAACTGGCCGAGCGCGGAGTCCGGTGCCGTCACCTCACCGTCACGCACGCCTTCCACTCCCCGCTCATGGCGCCCGTGGTCCCCAAGTTCGAGGCCGTGGTGCGCCGGGTCCCCGGCGGCGCCGCCTCGGTGCCGTTCTACTCCACGGTGTACGGCCGGCTCACCACCGAGCCGCTGTACGCCTCGTACTGGACCGAGCAGCTCACCGCGCCGGTCAGGTTCGCCGACGCCGCCCGGGGCCTGCTGACCCAGCAGACGCCCACCCATGTGGTGGAGATCGGCCCGCGGGCGGTGCTCACCCCCTATCTGCGGCGGCTGGGCGGGGCCCGCGGCCCGGTCTGCCTCCCGGTGTGCCAGGGACCGCAGAGCGACGCGGTGGACCTGGCCGGGGTGATCTCCGTGCTGGACGCCGGCCCGCTCGCCGCCGCACTGGCCGGGGCGTGAGGTGACGGGACGGATCGGACGGCCCCTCCCGCTCCGCGGACCGTACGGCCCCTGGGAGGAGGTGCGCGACGAGCTGACGCGCGCGGGAACCGTCCTGGTGTACGGGGCGATGCCCGCGTGGCTGCCCCGCGACGGGGACGAGGAGGAACTGCGGCTGGTGCTCGGCCGGGACTGGCACCGCTACCAGGGCTTCACCCAGCCCCGCCTGCGTGAGAGGTTCGCGGCCTCCCGGCTGCTGCTGCGGCACACGGCAGCGGCGATCCTGCGGACCGCGCCGCACCTGGTGGACCTGTCGTACCAGCCGGGCGGCCGCCCGTACGTGCGCGGCTGCGACCAGATCGACGTGAGCCTCAGCCACACCGAGGAGATGATGGTCGTCGGGATCACCCGCACCGGACGCGTCGGCGTCGACGTGGAACGCGCCGACCGGCGCCTGGCGCACACCGGGTCCGAGTCGCAGGCGTGCACCCCGTACGAGAAGGAGCGGCTCGACGCGGGCGGTGAGGGGACGCGCAACGACACCATGGTGCGGCTGTGGACCCTCAAGGAGGCCTACAGCAAGGCGCTCGGGCAGGGCCTGCGCTTCCGGTTCACCGAGTTCGGCTTCGCCCTGGACGACACGGGCACCTGGCTGGTGCGGCCCGACGGCACCCGGGCGAGCGGCTCGGAGTGGACCTTCGGCACGTTCGCGGTGGGGGAGCGGTACGTGGTCAGCGCCGCCGTGTTCGACACCGGGTTCGGTGAGCCGGCGGACGTGGCCGTGGACACCATGCTGGACGAGGGGCTGTTCGACGCGCTGCTCGGCGCCCCGGGTCCCGGGTCAGGGGATCCAGCCGGCTTCCTCGGCCAGCCGGATGGCGTCGATCCGGTTGCGGGCGCCGAGCTTGGTGACGATCGCCGTGAGGTAGTTGCGGACCGTCCCCTTGGACAGGTACAGGCACCCGGCGATCTCGGCCGCGTCGGCGCCCCGGGCGGCGAGGCGTAGCACCTCCAGCTCCCTGGGCGACAACGGATTCTCCGGCGAGTCCCAGGCAGCCAGGGCGAGTTGGGGATCGACGACCCGCCGGCCGGCCGCGACGGACCGTACGGCGAGCGCGAGCTGGTCCGACGGTGAGTCCTTGAGCAGGAACCCGGAGACGTGCGCGGACAGGGCACGCCTCAGGGTTCCCGGCCGGCCCAGACTGGTGAGGATCAGCGTGCGGCAGCTCGGCAGTTGCTCGTGCAGCTCGGCCGCCGCCGTCAGCCCGTCGATGCCGGGCAGGTCGACGTCGATCACCGCGACGTCCGGCCGGGCCTCCAGAGCGGCCTGCACGATGGTGTCGCCGCGGTCGACCGCGGCCACCACGCGCAGGTCCGGTTCGAGCTCCAGCAGCGCGATCAGGGCCCCCCGGACCATGTGTACGTCCTCGGCGAGGAGGATTTTCACGGACAGCATCAAGACCCCCGTCATCGACGACCGTTTCAGGCCGCGGCTCTCTCCCGGGCCGCGTCCGGAGTTCCGGCTCCGGTCCCCTGCGGGCGAACGGGAGCCCACGCTTCCAGTTGGAACCGCCCGTCCTCCCGCACACCGGCGCTCAGTCCGCCACCGATCGAGGCGAAGCGCGTCCGGAGGTTGTCCAGGCCGCTGCCGCCGCGCCGGGCGGCCGACGACACGATGCCGCCCTCCTCGTGCGGCCGGTCGTTCACCAAGGTCAGGCGGACCGTTTCGTCTTCGACGAGTGCCCTGATCGTACATACCTGTACGCGACTGTGGCGGAGAATGTTCGTCACGCCCTCCCGCAGCGCGGTCGCCAGCACCGTGTCCACGGCCGGGTGGAGCCGCCCGCAGTCGACCCGCACCTCCGCCCGCACGTCGGCGGCCGCCAGCACCGCGCCGGCCGACTCGGCCTCGTCCCGCAGGGACATGTCGCGGTACCCGCTGGAAACCAGCCGCACGTCGGACAGCGCCTGCCGCGCCACGCGGAGCAGATCAGCGGTCTCCTCGGCGGCCTGGTCCGGCCGCACGCGCACCAGCCGCTGGATGAGCTCTCCCTTCAGGGCGATGGCCGACAGGCTGTAGCCGAGCAGATCGTGCAGGTCCCGCGCGAACCGCAACCGCTCCTGGGTGACGGCCATCCTGGCCATCCGCTCACGGGTGGCGTGCAGTTCCTGCACCAGGTCGGCGAGCCGGCTCAGGCCGTAGATGACCAGTCCGGTGAGACCGCTGGCGATGACCAGGTAGCACGTCTCGACGACGCCCACACCGGTGGCGAGGGCGTACGGCGGGATCGCCGCGATGATCAGCCCGTACGCCGGCCAGGCGATGCGGACCGGGAGCGTCAGCAGCGCCGTGGCCGCCAGCGGACCCTGCATGCTGCCCCAACTCACCTGGAACCACAGCAGGGGAAGGTAGCTGAGCAGCGCCTGGACCCCCAGGGCGGCGATGCGCTTGCCGAGGGTCCAGGCCCGGGTGCGGGGCGAGGAGACGGTGAACTGCACGGCGAACACCGACAGGACGACGCCGACGCACACGAGGAGCTGGGTCCGGTCCCCGGTGCCCTGGTGCAGCACGTTGAGCACCGTGACGACGCAGTGGGCGGCCAGGGCCACCACCACGATGGCGCGGGCCAGTCGCGGCGCCGGTATCTGCTGCCGGGGCGGGGTGCGGAAATTGCTTTCCACCGACTGGTATTGGCCTGACTCTTCTGGTGGAGCCGCCCTGCCGAGCAGTGGCCGGGGCGCAACAAAGGATCTCGCTTCGCAAGATTCGTCCGGCATCGCCGTCTCCTCGCCGGGAATGGGGGCTGGCGAAGCGCATGTTATGACTTTCCGTTGCGTCTGAGCCACTGCTTGCGATCGGCGATCAAAATCAGACAAACATCGGAATCGGGTTGAGACGGTGCGGCTCGGTGGGGCGGTCCAGTCTGCCGAGGTGGACCGGGACGTCGAAGAGACGGCCGGGGGCGTATCTCGCCCAGAAGTGCCGCATCCCGGGAACCAGCACCTTCACCACGGGAAGGCCCACGTCGGGGCGGGTCTGGTCGAGGACCAGCAGCTCCATCCCGCGCGAACGCGCCAACTCCCGCGCCACCTCGACATCGGCCAGCAGATCGTCGCGACGGGCTTCGGGATAGCTCCCCGGACACCGGGCCGCCTCCCGCGGATCCGCCACCAGGTATGGCTGATTCGCGAGTGTCGCGTAGGTCCACCAATGATCCAGTTGCGGATGAGACGAGCGAAAAGTCGTCTCAGCCCTTCCCACGGGCAGGAGTTGGCTCATTTCCGTCACCGCACGCCGCAGGGCGAGACGGGGATCGAAGTGAGCGCCGAAGCCGAAGACAATTCCCTGGCCGTCCTCTCCGGTCCGGCGCGACAACGCCACCATGACCGGAATTCCGAAGTCCGACGTCAGGTCCAGCGCCCATGTCTCGCGCCCCAGCCGCTCGTACGTCTCCCTCGTCCGCGCCAGCCACGGATCGTCGAAGGCGTCGAGGTCCACACCGGGCTGCCGTGTCCGGTTGCACCACCACAGGGCCACGGCGTCGCGCTCCACCAGCTCCAGGAAACCCTGGACCACCGCGTCCTCCATACTGCTGCCGGCCGCGTTGCCGTTGGAGTCCGCCCACAGGGCCGGTTCACCGGCCCGGGGCCCGGACTCGTAGTACAGCATCGACGTGGGCAGCAGACGGTGCTCCTCCGAGGTCAGCGACCAGACCGGCGTCCAGTCCACCGGCGCGGCCGGGTCGAACGGCGCCGGCACCCGGTGGAACGGCTGGCACGTGGCGTTCCACCGCTCACGGTCCCGGAACTGCCAGTCCGCGTAGAGCTGGCACGCGTTGGGATGGATCGCCGACGCGCCCAGGCCCCTCAAGCTGTCGCGCACGACCGGTTCGTCCCCCTGGCGGGTGCCGCAGTAACGCTCCACCGCCTCGCACAGCGCGCCCACCTCGGCCTCCACCGGCGTCGCGCCCTTGCCGCCGCTGCCACTGCGCAGACCGCTGCGCACACCGCCCAGCGAGGCCGCCCGCAGCGCCGGGTTGTGCCCCGACACGCACCGGTCGATCCCGTCGGGTGTGCCCGGCACCCGGCGGATCTCCGGCACGACGCCGGTCAGCGGATCGACCAGGTGCCGGTACCGGGCCAGCACCGTCTCGGGGGCCAGCGCCCGGTGGTTGCTGCCGGTCGCGGCCGCCTTGGGCCGTGACCGGAGCTCGACCGGGCGCCGCACCCGCGCCCCCACCATCCCCGGGTCACCGCACTCGGCGCACTGCGGGCGCCGGGCCACCGGATGGTGCCGGGTCCGCAGCGTGCGGGTGTCCAGCGTGCACAGGGCGTCCTGCTCCTCGTACCGTAGCCCGGCGACCCACTTGACCGTCTCCAGCACGGCGGTGTTCAGCCCCAGGCCCCGCACCACGGCCAGCGACGCGTCGGGCACCGGGACCGCGCCCGACAGGCCGAGGGCCTGCCGGACGGGTGACTGGGGGAACAGCCGGGCACGCAGCCGGTGGGCCAGGCACGACCAGCAGGGCCGGCCGGCGCCGGGGCCGAAGACCGGGCCCACCCACGCCTCGGCACCGGTGGGCTTGGCGAGCAGCCAGGGGCGCCCCTCCGCCCGGTGCCGGGCGGCGATCCCGGCGAGCCGGGGATCGAGGTAGTCGTCGCACAGCACCAGGGTGAATCCCGCCCCCGTCCCCTCGGGGGCGAGCGTGAGGCCGGACGCCGCGCACAGTCCGCCCACGGTCGCGGCGTCCGTCCGGCCGAGCGCGACCACCTCCACCGTGGTGGTGCGCAGCGCGGACACGGCGTGGGGTCCGGCGAGCCCCACCAGTTCCCAGTACGCGGCGGAGGCGTCGTCGCTGCTCGGGTCCCGGTAGCCGACCAGATCGGCCCGGGCGAGATCGGCGATCACCCGGCCCAGCTCCGCGGGCGGCAGCGAGGTCGGCGCCTCGTCCAGCAGCGCGTGCAGCGTACGGGTGCCGTCGAGCAGCGGCGCCAGCATCTCGACGTACGGACCCTGGAGCGCCGTCGTGCCCCGCTCCGACAGGAGGTACACGGCCTCCCCGTCCACGACCTCCACCCGCAGGTGCGGCTTGAAGCCGACCGGCAGGGCCGAGGCGGGTACGTCCGTCGCCGTCATCCGCGCACTCTCCCGGTGTGCATCGGCATCCAGCACACCCACGGGTCGGAGTCGGCGGAGCCGCTCAGGTCCTCGATCACCAGGCCCGACGTACCGGACACCGGTCCGCCCCCGTACATCGGCTCGGTCGCCGGCAGCCCGA
Source organism: Streptomyces sp. NPDC016309 (assembly GCF_043077235.1). Classification (NCBI taxonomy): domain Bacteria; kingdom Bacillati; phylum Actinomycetota; class Actinomycetes; order Kitasatosporales; family Streptomycetaceae; genus Streptomyces; species Streptomyces sp. NPDC016309. Next base: position 59,632 of record NZ_JBIBSG010000017.1, read on the forward strand.
ATTCGGCGAGCAGCGAGCACGGGTCCTCGGTGTAACGCTTCGCGAGCTCCTGCTCCAGGCCCGTGCGGGCCGTCAGCATCGCCACGCGATGATCATGCGTCAGTTGAACAGTCATGGTGCTGGTGGAATCCAGGGCGGTGCTGCGCATGACGGTGTTCAAGAGAATCCCCCTCCTGAGGCGGTGTCGTACGGGAAGTCGTTCGACGTGCCGTTGGCCACGGATTCTGCTGCCCGGTGAGACCGGTGGCACAGTGCGGGAGTCACCACCGGGGCATGACATTTTCATGCCCGCCCTCGTGACCCGCTCACTGGGGCTCCAACAGCGCTGATGTCAGGCTCGCTCCAGGCTCCAGAGCCGGGCTCCGGAGCCGGCGGTCGGCCCACGGGGGACGGCCGCGGAAACACGGGAAGAGGAGGGCACACACATGGACATCAAGGTCCTCGGACCGCTGGCAGCCCGTGAGAACGGGGTGTCCATCGTTCCGACCGCAGCCAAACCGCGACAGATACTGTCCCTGCTCGCCCTGCAGGCCGACCGCGTGGTCACCGTACCGACGCTGATGGCGGAGATCTGGGGCGAGGACATCCCGCGCAGCGCGGCCACCACCCTGCAGACGTACATCCTCCAGCTCCGCCGCAAGCTGACCGCCGCCCTCGACGGCGACCCCACCCGCCAGGCCAAGGACGTCCTGGTCACCCAGCACGGGGGATACCTGCTCCAGGTCCAGCCCGGACAGGTCGACGTCCAGGAGTTCGGCCGGCTCGCCGCGGCGGGACGCGCCGCGCACGAGGCGGGGGACCACTACGCCGCCTCCGAACTGCTCGGCGGCGCCCTGCGGATGTGGCACGGACCCGCCCTGGTGGACGTCCGCGTCGGCCCCGTCCTCGAACTGGAGGTGCTGCGGCTGGAGGAGGACCGCATGGCCGCCCTGGAACGGCGCATCGACGCCGACCTGTGGCTGGGCCGGCACACCGAGATCGTGCCCGAGCTGCGCGTCCTGGTCGCCAAGCACCCCATGCACGAGAACTTCTGCGCCCAGCTCATGACCGCGCTGCACCGCGCCGGTGCGGCCTGGCGGGCCCTGGAGGCCTACCAGCGGCTGCGCGGCACGCTCATCGACGAGCTCGGCCTGGAGCCCTCGCCCCGCCTCCAGCGGCTCCACCACGCCGTGCTCTCCGCCGACCCGGCGCTGGAACTGCCCCTGTCCACCGCCGGCTGACGACCGCTCCGGTCTGCTCCAGTACGTCTCGAGCCGAGCTGCCTACGTTCGGCCGATGACGATCCTCGACGACCTGACGGTCACCCAAGCCGCCCCTGACCTGCGACGCGCCGCCGCGGAGCTGCGCCGGCTCAAGGAAGAGGTGAGCCGCGGGCCCGACCCCGAGGCCACCCGGCGGCAGCACGCCAAGAACAAGCTCACCGCCCACGAGCGCCTCGAGCTGCTCTTCGACCCGGACACCTTCACCGAGATCGAACCGCTCCGGCGGCACCGGGCCGTCGGGTTCGGCCTGGAGGACAGGAAGCCGCACGGCGACGGCGTCGTCATCGGCTGGGGGCTGGTCCACGGCCGGACCGTCTTCGCCTACGCGCACGACTTCCGCGTCTTCGCGGGCGCGCTCGGAGAGGCCCACGCCGCCAAGGTGCACAAGGTCATGGACCTGGCGGAAGCCGCCGGCGCCCCGCTGGTCAGCCTCAACGACGGGGCGGGCGCCCGCATTCAGGAGGGCGTCACCGCGCTCGCGGGCTACGGCGGCATCTTCCGGCGCAACGTCGCCGCGTCCGGGGTCATCCCGCAGATCAGCGTGATGCTCGGCCCGTGCGCCGGCGGCGCCGCGTACTCCCCGGCCCTCACCGACTTCGTGTTCATGGTGCGGGAGACGGCCCAGATGTTCATCACCGGACCCGACGTCGTCCAGGCGGTCACCGGCGAGAAGATCACCCACAACGGCCTCGGCGGCGCCGACGTCCACGCCACCGCCTCCGGGGTCTGCCACTTCGCCTACGACGACGAGGCCGAATGCCTGGAGGACGTACGGTTCCTCCTGTCGCTGCTGCCCTCCAACAACCGCGAGATGCCCCCGGCCGCCCGCGGCGACGACTCGCCCGACCGCCTCACCGAGGCCCTCGCGGATCTGGTGCCGGCGGACCCCGGACGCAGCTACGACATCCGGGGCGTCATCGAGGAGATCGTCGACGACGGCGAGTACTTCGAGGTCCACGAGGGCTGGGCGCGCAACGTGGTGTGCGCGCTCGCCCGCCTCGACGGGCACCCGGTCGGCATCGTCGCCAACCAGCCCGCCTCGCTCGCCGGCGTCCTGGACATCCACGCCAGCGAGAAGGCCGCCCGCTTCGTGTCGACCTGCGACGCCTTCAACATCCCGCTGGTCACCCTCGTCGACGTCCCGGGCTTCCTCCCGGGCGTCGACCAGGAACACAACGGCATCATCCGGCACGGCGCCAAGCTGCTGTACGCGTACTGCAACGCCACCGTGCCCCGCATCTCCCTCGTGCTGCGCAAGGCCTACGGCGGTGCGTACATCGTGATGGACTCGCGTTCCATCGGAGCCGACCTGTCGTTCGCCTGGCCCACCAACGAGATCGCCGTGATGGGCGCCGAAGGCGCGGCGAACGTCATCTTCCGCCGCGAGATCGCCGCCTCCGACCACCCGGAGGCCACCCGGGCGCAACGCATCCAGGAGTACAAAACCGAGCTCATGCACCCCTACTACGCCGCCGAACGCGGGCTCGTGGACGACGTCATCGAGCCGGCCGAGACGCGCCGCACCCTGATCCGCTCGCTCGCCATGCTGCGCGCCAAGAAGGCCGAAGTGCCTGCTCGCAAGCACGGCAACGTCCCCACCTGACCGCCCGGACCCCCAGGTCCATGTGCGCGCGAGCGCCGATCGAGCCGACGGACGTTCCATGGCGTCACCGGAAACGGCGGCACGCCACGAGCGGACGCCCGTCCGGTCCGGCCGGCCGGGGCGTTCCCACCCCGAACCGCCCCGGCCGCCGCAGTGGCCCGGCCACAGCACCGGCACCACCCCGGCACCGGAATCGCATCGGCGCCGGACCGGCTCCAGCACCGAAACGGCTTCAGCACCCGAAACGGCTTCAGCAGTGACACGGACGAAGGGATCGACAGTGGCCCGCACAGTTCCATCCGGCAGGTGCCCGTTGGGGCATTCGGCCCCGTCGAAGGCGAGGTAGCGGCATGCGCAGAGTCGCCATCACCGGACTGGGCGTCGTGGCCCCCGGCGGGGTCGGCGTGAAGGAGTACTGGGACCTCCTCACGGCGGGGCGTACCGCCACCCGCCGGATCTCCTTCTACGACCCCTCCCCGTTCCGCTCGCAGGTCGCCGCCGAGTGCGACTTCGACCCGGCGGCCGCGGGGCTCAGCCCTCAGGAGATCCGCAGGCTCGACCGGGCCGCCCAGTTCGCGGTCGTCTCCACCCGCGAGGCGCTCGCCGACAGCGGCCTCGACATCACCGCCCTCGACCCGGGCCGGGTCGGCACCTCGCTGGGCAGCGCGGTCGGCTGCACCACCAGCCTGGAGCGGGAGTACGTCGTGGTCAGCGACGGCGGGCGCAAGTGGAACGTGGACCACGAGTACGCGGTCCCCGAGCTGTACCGGCACTTCGTGCCCAGCTCGATGGCCGCCGAGGTGGGCCGCGCCGCCGGCGCCGAGGGACCGGCCGCCGTGGTCTCCACCGGCTGCACCTCGGGCCTGGACTCGCTGGGGCACGCCGTGGACCTGATCCGCGAGGGCACCGCCGACGTGATGATCGCCGGCGCCACCGAGGCCCCGATCTCCCCGATCACCTCGGCCTGCTTCGACGCCATCCACGCCACCACCCCCCGCAACGACACCCCGGAGAGCGCCTGCCGGCCCTTCGACCGGACCCGCAGCGGCCTGGTCCTCGGGGAGGGCGCCGCCATCCTCGTCCTGGAGGAGCTGGAGAGCGCCCGCCGCCGCGGCGCCCACATCTACGCGGAGATCGCGGGATTCGCCTCCCGTTGCAACGCGTACCACATGACGGGGCTCAAGCCCGACGGCCGCGAGATGGCCGAGGCCATCGACGTCGCCCTCGGCGAGGCGGCCCTCGCCCCGGACTCGGTCGACTACATCAACGCCCACGGTTCCGGCACCAAGATGAACGACCGCCACGAGACCGGCGCGTTCAAGCGCAGCCTCGGGGACCACGCGTACCGCACGCCGATCAGCTCCATCAAGTCGATGATCGGGCACTCCCTCGGCGCGATCGGCTCCCTGGAGATCGCCGCGTGCGCCCTGGCCATGGAGCACGGTGTGCTGCCGCCCACCGCCAACCTCCACGAGCCCGACCCCGAGCTGGACCTCGACTACATCCCCCTGACCGCCCGCGAGAAGAAGACCGACGTGGTCCTCAGCGTCGGCAGCGGCTTCGGCGGATTCCAGAGCGCCATGGTGCTGGCCCGCCCGGAGAGGAGAACCGCATGACCACGGCAACGGTGGTGACCGGCCTCGGCGTCACCGCCCCCAACGGGCTGGGAACCGAGGAGTTCTGGAAGGCCACCCTCGCCGGTGAGTCCGGTCTGGGCCCGGTCACCCGCTTCGACGCCGGCCAGTACCCCTCCCGCATCGCGGGCGAGGTGTCCGACTACGTGGCCGAGGAGCACATCCCCAGCCGGCTGATGCCGCAGACCGACCACATGACCCGCCTCGCCCTGACGGCGGCGGACTGGGCCCTGGCCGACGCCGGCATCAACCCGGAGGAGATGCCCGAGTTCGGCATCGGCGTGGTGACCTCGGCGTCCGGAGGGGCCGTCGAGTTCGGCCAGCGCGAGCTGGAGAACCTGTGGAGCAAGGGCAAGGAGTACGTCAGCGCGTACCAGTCCTTCGCCTGGTTCTACGCCGTCAACACCGGCCAGATCTCCATCCGTCACAAGCTGCGCGGACCGAGCGGTGTGCTGCTCACCGAGCAGGCCGGCGGCATCGACGCGATCGGACAGGCCCGCCGCCACGTCCGCAAGGGCTTCCCGGCGGTCATCTCCGGCGGTGTCGACGCGGCCATCTGCCCCTGGGGCTGGGTGCCGCAGATCGCCTCCGGCCTGATGAGCACGGTCGACGACCCGGCGCGGGCCTACCTGCCCTTCGCGTCCGACGCCAGTGGGTACGTGCCGGGCGAGGGCGGCGCGATCCTCATCGTCGAGGACGAGCACTCGGCCCGCGAGCGCGGCGCCGGCCAGGTCTACGGTGAGGTCGCCGGGTACGCGGCGACCCTCGACCCCGCCCCCGGCTCCGGCCGTCCGCCGGGCCTGCGACGGGCCGCGGAGTACGCCATCGCCGACGCCGGCCTCAGCCCGGCCGACATCGACGTCGTCTTCGCCGACGCCGCCGGGACCCCCGCGCTGGACCGCATCGAGGCCGAGGCCCTCACCGGGCTCTTCGGACCGCACGGCGTACCGGTGACCGCCCCCAAGACCATGACGGGGCGGCTGCTCGCCGGCGGCGCGGCACTGGACGTGGCGACCGCCCTGCTCGCCCTGCGCGACGGGGTGATCCCCCCGACCGCCCATGTGACCGAGGCCTCCCCGGAGCACCGGATCGACCTCGTCACCGGACAGGCCCGGGAGGCCCGGCTGCGCACCGCCCTGGTGCTCGCCCGCGGCCACGGCGGCTTCAACGCCGCGCTCGTCGTCCGGCGCGCCTCCTGACGGCCGCGCACGGCGCCGGACGCACACCGCGCCGGCGCCGCGCGCCCCGCGGCCGCGCTCCGGTCACCGCGCCGGCCGGTCACCGCGCACCGGGCCCGCCCGGACCGCCGGGTCCGGGCACCGGCCGGCACACCCCCACGACGTACCCCCCACGACACAGCTCCCGCCGGACGCACGTCTCAGGACCGGCAGGGGTTCGGCAGTCACCACCCGAGTAGTTCTACGAGAGGACGGCACCGACCATGACCACGACGACCACCACCGTCACCCTGGCCGACCTGACCCGCATGCTCCGCGAGAGCGCCGGTGAGGAGGAGGGCATCGACCTGGACGGCGACGTCATCGACACCCCCTTCATGGACCTCGGCTACGACTCCCTCGCCCTGCTCCAGGTCATAGGCCAGATCCAGCGCGAGTACGGCATCGCCATCCCGGACGACGCCGTCGTCGACGCGGAGACCCCGGGGGCGCTCCTCGCCCTCATCAACGCCGGCCAGGGCTCCGCCGCCTAAGCCGTGTCCGGAAAGTCTCGCCTGGCCCGCGGTGTCCTGCACGCGCGCTCGCGGCGTTGTCGTCGGTCGCCGATGCTCCGCATCGACTCCCTCCTCCGCCTTGTGATCGCACGCACCGGACACCGCGGCCCCCGCCCTCCGGGCGGACGCCGATACCTTCCGGACACTCCCTAGGCCCGGCCCCCGAACGCGGCCGCCCCGCGAACATCCCCCGTAGCGGGGCGGCCGCCCCCCACCCAGCAACGCCATGCAACGCCATGCAACGCACTGCGTCAGCGGCCGGAGCCGCGGCCACGAGGAGGAAGCATGTCGCTCACGTCGTACAGCGCGGTCATCCGGAGACTCGTCGTCAGCCCCGGCCCCGCCCACGAGCAACGCACCCAGAGCGTGGCCTCGGCCGCCGCCGTCTCGGCGGTGCTCCGCGCCTTCGGACGGCCGCCCGGCCAACTCCCCGTGCGTACCGTCGTCTACATCGGCGCGGCCGCGCTCGACCCCGACCTCGGGCCCGAGCACGAGGGCTTCACCGTCCGCACCGCGCTCACCCCCGGCCGCGCCCTGCGCCTGGCCCACCACGAACTCCTCAGCGGCGGGGCCGACTTCGCCATGGTCGCCGGGTTCGGCGAACCGGACCCGCACACCATCACCGTGTACGCGGTCAAACGGGCCGCCGAGGCGATCGCCGACGCCGACCGCGTCCTCGGCGTCCTGGACCCGGCCGACGGCGACGAGGACGCGACCCCGCCGCTCCGCCCGCTGTACCACGGACACCGCGCCACCGCCCCCGAGCGGCACCGGCTGCTGCTCTGGTCGGGCCGGGACGCCGACGACGAGGTCCGGGTGCGCGGCGAACTGCTGCCCCTGCTGAGCGGACTGCACAGCGAGGCGTTCCCCGCCCTGCCGACCGCCGTGCCCTGCGGCACGCCCCCGGGGCCCGTGCGCGGAGCGGCCGTCGCGGTCGCCGCGCTCGCCGCCGGGACCGTCCACAAGGCCACGGCGGTACGCGCCGACCGGCCCCGCCCGGTCGCCCTGCTCTTCCCCGGCCAGGGCTCCCAGCACACCGGCATGGCCCGCGGCCTGTACCGCCGGGAACCGGTGTTCACCGCCGCCGTCGACGCCGTCCTCGCCCACATGGGCGACGAGGGGGACCGGATCCGCGAGGACTGGCTCACCCCCGGCGAGCCGCGCGTCCCCATCGACGACGTACGGCGCGCCCAGCCGCTGCTGTTCGCGGTCGACTATGCCCTGGGCCGGATGGTCCTCGGGTGGGGCGTGCGCCCCGCCGCCCTGCTCGGGCACAGCGCCGGCGAGCTGGTCGCCGCGGTCATGGCCGGTGTCGTGTCGCTGCCCGACGCGGTCACCATGGTCATGTCGCGGGTCCGGGAGGCGGTGCGGATACCGGAGGGCGGCATGCTGGCCGTCGCCGCGAGCGAGGACCGGCTGCGCCCCTATCTGAACGCCGACGTCGCCATCGCGGCCGTCAACACCGCCCAGCAGGTCATGCTCGCCGGTTCGGCGGGGCCGCTGGCCGCCACCGCGGCCCGGCTGCGGGCGGACGGGTTCACCGTGGTCACGGTGCCCGCGACGAGCCCCTTCCACTCCCCGGCGATGGCCCCCGCGTCCGACGCGGTGGAGGCCGACTACCGCCGCATCCCGTTCCGGGAGCCGGTGCTGCCGCTGTACTCCGGCTACACGGGGGCGCTGATGCGCCCGGAGGAGGCGCTGAGCCCCCGCTTCTGGGCCCGCCAGATCACCGACACCGTCCATTTCCGCGCGGCGCTGGAGGAGCTCGTCGCCATCGAGGACGTCCTCCTCATCGAGGCGGGGCCGCGCCAGACGCTCACCGCGTTCGCCCGCCGCCACCGGGCCGTCCGGCTCGGCGCCAGCGCGGTCTCCCCGCTGCTGCCGGCCCGCGGGGGCACGGCGGAGGCCGACCGCCAGTCGGTGCTCACCGCGGCGGCGCGGATCTGGACCGAGGGCCACGACCTCGACATGGACGCGGTGTCCCGGCTGTGGACCTGGAGCGACGAGGAGGACGCCGTCCCGGCCGCGGGGGCCGGGGCGGCCGGACACCGCGAACCGGCGCCGGCGCTGCGCTCATGAGGGTGATCACACGGTTCCTGCGCGGCTGTTACGACGCGCTGGCCGCCGCCGGGTGGCTGTGGCTGGGCGTACCGATGCCCCCGCCGCTGGAGGCCCGGCCCCCGCTGCGGCCGCCGCCGCACGGCCATCCGGAGCGGCTGCGGCCGGACCTCCCGCCGAGCGACGCGGAGCTGGCCTTGTGGCGGCAGCTCATGGAACCGGCGCGAGAAGGGTGACCCGGGGGCGGGCGTTACGCCGCATGGCGGGCGCCCGTGTCTCCCGTAAAGCCGAAGAAACGTTAATTCGACATTCTCCGACGGTCCGTCGGAAACACCTGTGGTTCGGCACGTCTTCCCCGGAAGAGACCCCCGAACAGAGGTGACACCCGATGCTCCACAGACACGCCACAGCCGCGTGCGCCGCCCTCACCGCCGTCGGCGCGCTCGTGCTGGCCGGTCCGCCCGGCGCGGTCGCCGCCGAGGCGCCCGCGCCGCCGTCGACGCCCACGGCGTCCGGCAGCCCCGGCTCCGGCAAACCGTCCCCCGCCCTGCTCGACGCCATGCAGCGGGACCTCGGCCTGACCCGCGAACAGGCCGAGACCCGGCTCAAGAACGAGGCCGAGGCGGGTGCCCGCGCCGGCCGGCTCCGCAACACCCTCGGCGACCGGTTCGCCGGGGCCTGGGTGAGCGGACCCGTCTCCGCCACCCTCACCGTCGCCACCACCGACGCCGCCGACACCGCCGCCATCAAGGCCGGCGGCGCCGAGGCGAAGGTGGTCCGGCACGGGCTCGGCAGACTGGAGGCGGCCAAGGCCAAGCTCGACAAGGGCTCGGTGCGCACCAAGACCACCGACGCCCCTGTCTGGTACGTCGACCTCCGCACCAACTCGGTGGTCCTGGAGGCCTCGAAGGAGACCGCCGCCGACGTGTTCCTCACCGCCACCGGCGTCGAGCGCGACCTGGTGCGCGTGCGGAACACGACCGAGCGGCCGCGCCCGCTCGGGCACGAGATCCGCGGCGGCGACGCCTTCTACATCGGCACCAGCCGCTGCTCCGTGGGCTTCGCCGTGGTCTCCGGCGACCAGCAGGGCTTCGCCACGGCCGGGCACTGCGGCCAGACCGGAGCCGCCACCATGGGGCACAACAAGGTGGCCCAGGGCGCCTTCAAGGCGTCCACCTTCCCGGGCAAGGACATGGCCTGGGTGGCCGCCAACGCCGAGTGGACGGCCACGGCCCACGTCAAGGGCCAGGGCGACCAGAACGTCGAGGTCGCCGGCTCCACCGAGGCCCTCGTCGGCGCGTCGATCTGCCGCTCGGGCTCCACCACCGGCTGGCACTGCGGCACCATCGAGCAGCACGACACCAGCGTGTCGTACATCCAGGGGACCGTGAAGGGCCTCACCCGCACCACCGTCTGCGCCGAGCCGGGCGACTCGGGCGGCCCGTACGTCTCCGGGACGCAGGCCCAGGGCGTCACCTCCGGCGGCTCCGGCAACTGCAAGGACGGCGGCACCACCTTCCACCAGCCCGTGAACCCGGTGCTCGCGGAGTACGGGCTGACGCTCAAGACCAGCGCCGCCGACCCGGGCGACACCGGCAAGGCGGGCGGCGCCTGGGCGGCGGGCAAGGTGTACCGCGCCGGCGACCGGGTCTCCTACGACGGCGCCACCTACCGGTGTCTCCAGTCGCACCAGGCGCAGCCCGGCCGGCTGCCTTCCGCCACCGCCCACCTGTGGCAGCGCGCCTGACCCACCGCACCGTCGAGCGGGGTCCCCGGCCGGCCCCCGGCCGGGGCCCCGCCGCCGAGGCCCGAGCCGCCCGCCCCGGGGATTCTCTCCTCCGCGTGCGACCGCACGCACCGGACACCGCGCCCCGCGCCCTCCGGGCGGACGCACCGGACACCGCGCCCCCGCGCCCTCCGGGCGGACGCCGATATGGTGCGGCCACGTCTAGCCTGGAGACATGACGCGAGCCGCTTCCCGCCCGAAGATCCGCCGCATCTACGACCCCGCCGACCCCGGCGACGGGGTGCGGGTCCTCGTCGACCGGCTCTGGCCGCGCGGCTTGTCCAAGGCGGACGCGCACGTCGACGAGTGGCCCAAGTCCCTGACCCCCTCCACCGAGCTCAGGCGCTGGTACCACGCGGCCGAGGGCGACGCGTACGAGGAGTTCCGGCGCCGCTACGAGGCCGAGCTCGCCGAGCCGGAGGCCGCCGAAGCCCTCGACCGGCTGCGCACGCTCGCCCGGAAGGGCCCGCTCACCCTGCTCACCGCCGCCAAGGAGCCCGACCGCAGCCACGCGGCCGTGCTCGTGGAGCGGCTCACGGCGTGACCGGGCTCGGATCCGGCTCCGGCGCCCGGGGCGCGGGCACCGGCGCCGGGTGACCGGCCGTCAGCAGCAGTACCCCGCGCGCCGCCACCGCCCCGGCGGCCGCCGCCACCAGCCAGCCGACCGGGCCCGCCCGGAACGTCTCGCCCAGCAGCGCCACCCCGATGACGGCCGCCGCCGCCGGGTTCGCCAGGTTCACCACCGCGAGCGGCGCCGCCAGCCCGCCCCGGAACGCCGCCTGGGACAGCAGCAGCCCGCCCGTGGCGAACACCGACACCAGCACGGCCACCAGCGCCGTCTGCCACCAGGTCAGCGGCCCGCCGGGCAGTTCCCGCGCCAGTGAGGCCGTCAGCGTCTGCGTCAGCGCCGACGCCACGCCCGACGAGATCCCCGCCGCCGTGGCGAGCCGCAGGCCACGGCCCGCGCGGCGCACCAGCCCGGCGATCCCGGCCGCCGTCACCGCGGCCACCGCCAGGGCCTCCGGCAGCGACAGCGCGTCGCCCGGCGTGGCCGGACCCACCACCGCGACCAGGCCGAGCAGCCCGCCCAGCGTCCACAGCGCGCCGCGCCACTCCGTCCGGGTCACCCGCCGCCGCTCGTAGGCCGCCCCCACCGGCAGCGCCGCCACCAGCGTGAGGGCGCCGAGCGGCTGGACCAGCGTGAGCGGCCCGTAGTGCAGCGCCGCCACGTGGGTGAGCGCCCCGGCCGCGTTCAGCCCCACCGCCCACCACCACAGCGGCCGGGCCAGCAGCGCCCGGGTGCCCCCGGCGCCCCCGGCCAGCCGCGCCTGGACGACCGCGGCCAGGGCGTACCCGGCGGCGGAGGCCAGCGACAGGAGGACGGCCAGCACCGTGGCCCTCATCGGAGCACCGCCCGGGCCACCGGCGGAGCCGTCCGCCACCCGGCCGACGACACCCGCACCAGGGCGAGAGCCGCGCCCAGCAGCACCGTGGCCACCAGCGCGTCCAGCCAGTAGTGGTTGGCCGTGCCGACCACCACCAGGAGGGTCACGAGCGGATGGAGCAGCCACAGCGCCCGCCACCGGCCGCGCGTGGCGGCGATCAGCCCGACCGCCACCATCAGCGCCCAGCCGAAGTGCAGCGAGGGCATCGCCGCGAACTGGTTGGCCATGCCGTCCGCCGCCGGAGCGGCGCCGTACACGGAGGGCCCGTAGACCCGCGCGGTGTCGACGAGCCCCGACTCCGCCAGCATGCGGGGCGGGGCGAGCGGGACGAGCAGGTGGAGGGCGAGTGCCGCGGCGGTCAGCAGTGCCAGTACGCGGCGCGCCCAGACGTAGTGGCCGGGCCGGCGCCAGTACAGCCAGACCAGGAAGGCCACGGTGGCCGGGAAGTGGATCCACGCGTAGTAGGCGTTGGCGGCCCGGACGACCGCCCCGCCGTGCAGCAGCAGGTCCTGCACGCCGCCCTCACCCGGCAGGTGGACGGCCCGCTCCAGGTCCCACACCCGGCCGGCGTTGCCGAAGGCCCGCGCCTCGTGCCCGTTCGCGACGAGCCGGCCGCACTTGTATACGAGGAACAGCGCTGTCACCAGCACCAGTTCCCGGACCAGGGGCGGCCGCGGCACATCGGTCGTCTCCGGCTCGGCAGGGCGTATCCCGGCGGTCCCGGTAGCCATTCTCCGGCCTCATTCGCAGATCAAAACGGAAGCAAACGAGTGAAAGCGTAGATCCGATCCTATCGAGACGCAAGCGTATCGAGACGTTTGCGTCTCGATTGCCCGGCGCTTACCCTCGTACATGCACAGACACCGCCCGCACCCGTGGAGGAACCGATGTCCACGCAGGCCGCCACGGCCGCCGCGCGCCGCAGCAGGATCAGCCCGGAGCGCGAACAGGAGCTGTACGGGGCGGTGCTCGACCTGCTGCGCGAGGGCGGCTACGACGCCGTGACCATGGAGGGTGTCGCCGCCCGCACGAAGTGCGGTAAAGCCACCCTCTACCGCCAGTGGAAGACCAAGTCCCAGCTCGTGACCGCGGCGCTGGACAAGAGCCGGTGCAGCCTGTTCACCGGTATCGACACCGGCTCCCTGGCGGGCGACCTGCGGGCGGCCGCGGTCGCCGCCGCCGGGCGCCGGGGCCGCGACACCGAGCTGATGGAAGCCGTCGGCCAGGCCTACCTCCAGCACCCGGACCTCCGCCGGGCGCTGCGCGAGACGGTCATCGCCCCGGAGGTCGCCGCCCTGGACGCGATGCTGCGCCGCGGTGTCGAACGCGGCGAGATCGCCGCCGACAACCCGGCCATCGCCTTCGTCGCCCCCGGCTTCCTGGGCGTCCTGCGTATCGAGCGGCTCTTCGAGGACCGGTTCGGCGAGGAGGACGCCCTGCCCGCTTACGTCGAAGCGGTGATCCTCCCGGCCCTCGGGATCGCCCCCGCCGGCTCCTGACGGCCACCCCGCCGTCTTCCCGCCGCCGCGCGCCTGGGGCACCATGGCCGGACCGCCCGTGCTCCCCACCCTGCCGTCCGGAGGCGCCGCATGAACCCCACCACCCCCACCGGCCCCCCGACGCCTCCCGTGCCCCCCGCGGCGTGCCCGGCGGCCCACCCCACCGCGCCCCTTGAAGGGCCGCCCGCACCCCCGGCCGAGCCACCCGCGTTATCCACCGCACCCCTCGAAGGGCCGTCCGTACCACCGGCCGGTCCGCCGGCCACGTCAGTCGAGCCACCCGCGTTGTCCACCGCACCCCTCGAAGGGCCGTCCGCCCGGCCGCGCGTCCCCGCCGCCCCACCGGTGCCGTTCGCCGCGCTCGACGCCCTCCAGCGCGACCCGTACCCCCTGTACGCGCGCGCCCGGCGGGCCGAAGGCCTCCTGCACGTACCCGAACTCGACGCCTGGCTCGTGGCCCGCGACGCGGACGTCCGCGAGGTGCTGCTGCGCCCCGAGGACTTCTCCTCCGCCGGGGCCCTGCGCCCCGACGCCGTCCCCGGCCCGGCCGCGCTGGCCGTCCTCGCCCGGGGCCTGGGCAACCGCCCGACCGTCGTCACCGCCGACGGCGCCGCCCACCGGCGCCACCGCGCCCCGCTCAACAGCGGCCTGTCCACCGCCCGCGTCACCGCGCTGCTGCCGTACGCGGCCGAGGTCGCCGACGACCTGGTCGACGGCTTCGCCGCGCACGGCCGCACCGAACTGATGGCCTCCTACGCCGAGCGGCTCCCCGGCGCGGTCGTCGGGCGGCTCCTCGGCCTCGACCCCGCCGACGTCCCGCTCGCCGTACGCGGCGGACACCGCGCCGAACAACTGCTGTTCCGGCCCCTGGGCGAGGACGAGCAGGTCGCCGCCGCCGAGGACGTCGTGGCCCTCCAGCACCTCCTGGACGGCTACGTACGCGACCGCCGCGCCCACCCCCGCGACGACCTGTGCTCCTCCCTCGTCGCCTCACTCGCCCCCGGCACCGGCGAACTCACCCGCGACCAGCGCGGCGAACTGGTGTCCACCCTCCGGAACTTCCTCATCGCCGGGCACCTCACCACCACCGCGCTCATCGGCACCACCCTGCTCCACCTGCTGGCGCACCCCGGACAGTGGGAACTCCTCCGGGCCAGGCCCGAGCTGATACCCGCGGCCGTCGAGGAGGCCCTCCGCCACGACGGCCCCGTGCAGGGCTTCCGCCGCACCACCACCCGCCCCGTCACCCTCGCCGGCACCCGCCTGCCCGCCGGGGCCTCCCTCTTCGTCGCGTACGGCTCCGCCAACCGCGACGAGGACCGCTACGAACGCGCCGACACCTTCGACATCACCCGGTATCTCACCCGTCCCCACGTCCGCCACGTCGCCTTCGGTCACGGCACCCACGGCTGCCCCGGCTCCCAGCTCGCCCGCGCCCAACTGCGGCTCACCCTGGAGCTGTTCACCCGCCGCCTGCCGGACCTCGCGCTCGCCGCCGACCACTCCACCCGGATGCGACCCACCCTCATCCACCGTTCGCCCGAGACCCTCCACGTCACCTGGACGACCTAGGTCGTGTCCGCAAAGTCTCGCCTGGCCCGCGGTGTCCTGCACGCGCGCTCGCGGCGTTGTCGTCGGTCGCCATGGTCCCCCGTAGCCCTTCGGGCACGGGAGGTGCCCCCACCGCCATGACTCCCTCCTCCGCCGTGCGATCGCACGCACCCGGACACCGCGGCCCCCGCCCTCCGGGCGTACGCCGATACTTTCCGGACACTCCCTAGGCGGGCTCGTCCGCACCGCACCGCGCCATGCCCGCCCCCACCGGCCGCCCGCCCCGTCAACCCCGCAGCCGTGGTGCCTCCGCCGCCGGGTCCACCGCCCCGGACGCTTCTCCGGCCGCCCCCGCCTCCAGCCGCGCCGCCAGCGCCCGCGCCCAGGCGGCCAGACCGTCCACGTCGATCCCGTGCCGACGGACCCCGAACGCGAGGATCCGGTCCGCGCCCCGCAGCAGCAGCCGGGCGCCGCCCGCCGTGTTGCCGCGGGCGGCGTGGGTCAGGCCGACCGCGAGCTGCGCCAGCCCCCGCCACAGTTCCCGCTCCTCCTCCGGGCCGGACTTCCAGGCGTCCTCCAGGACCTCGTGGGCGTGGAAGGGCATCCCGGCGTCCAGCAGTCGCTGGGCGTCCCGCACGGTCCCGTCGGGCGTGCGCACCACCCCCTCGGGCTGCCGCTCCACCCCCTCCCGGCCGTAGGGCAGGGGGCGCCCCAGCCCGTCCCGGGGACGCGCGTTGCGTGCCCGCCCCTCCTCGTCCCGGTCCCTCCGCGTCCTGTCCACCTCCCGATTGTCACCCGCCCGCGCGGCCCCGGCCACGCCCGCCCGACCCGCGACACGAACCCCGCCCCGGAGTGAGGTAATCTTCTTCTTGCGCGCCGCCCCTCGGCGAAAGCCACCGGACGCGCGCATCGGGACGTGGCGCAGCTTGGTAGCGCACTTGACTGGGGGTCAAGGGGTCGCAGGTTCAAATCCTGTCGTCCCGACTTGCTTTTACGCAGGTCAGAGGCCGTATCGGAAGCATCCGGTACGGCCTCGAGATCGTTTTTGGGCAGCGGTCCTCCGGGCCCACGAGCCCGCACCCGCCATGAGTGCCGCCGCTCCGTATGCCCCGGTCACCACCCCGGCCCCGATGTCCGGCCCCGCGAGGTAGGAGACGGCGCCGGCGACGGCGACGGCCAGCCACTCCCATCGGCCGTCCAGCGCGACGAGAGCGACGAGCAGGAGTGCGTACCAGGAGTAGCCGGGGGTCAGGAGGAGGAAGGCCGTTCCGGTGGTGAGCAGGGCCCCGCGCCAGGGGCGTTCGGGGTCGCCGCGCCACCAGACCGTGAGCGTCGCCGCCGTCATGACGAGCGGGACGGCGGCGGGCGCCCACGCGTCGGGCAGGACGAGGCGCAGCAGGGCGTACCGACTGCCCGCGCCCGCGTCGTCGTAGCCCTCCTCCTGTGCGTAGCCGCCCAGATAGCCGAGGACGGAGCCGTCGGAGAGCAGGACGTACGGGAGGTAGAGCATCCCGACGACCGTCACCGCCGGGGCCACGACCGCCAGGATCGTCCGTGGCCGCCGCACTCCGGACAGCGCGCCCGGGAGGAGGACGGCGGGCAGCAGTTTCGCGGCGATGGCGAGGCCGAGCAGGATGCCGCCGGTGACGCGGCGGCGGGCGACGACGGCCAGGGCGGCGACCGAGAAGAGGACGGCGAGGACGTCGGCGTGGGCGTTGTTGACGGCCTCGACGGGGACGGCCGGGCACCAGGCCCACCAGGAGGCCTGCCGGGGATCGCCCCACCGTCGCAGGACGGCGACCAGCAGGCCGGTCACCGCGAGGGACAGGACGGCGGCGCCGGTCTGGAGCGCCTTGTGGCGGGTGTCGGCCGGCGCGAGGGCGTGCACCAGGAGGAACCAGCCTTCGGCGACGGGCGGGTAGATCGTGTGGACGGCCGGCCGGTTGATGCGGGTGCATCCGCCGTCGGCCAGCGCGGCGAGCTCGCGGCCGTGCGCACAGGCGGCGGGGCCGGGGAAGAGCCACGCGTCGCGCAGTCGGGCCAGGGCCGGGTCGGCGGGGGCGTGGTCGTACGGGGAGATCCCGGCCGCCTGCACCCGGCCGTCCCACGCGTACCGGTACGAGTCCGTGCTGGTACGCGGCGCTGCCACGAGGCCGGTGGCGGTGACGGCGACCGCTCCCGCGAGCACGAGCGGGACGACCATGTGGGCAGGGACCCGGCGCAGGGCGACCACGCCTGTCGCGAACAGCGCCCAGCATGCCGCGTAAGCCGTCAGGAAAGGGACCCCGAGGGTGTCCCCGCGGAGCAGCACCGTCAAGGCGGTGGTCAGGGCCGCGATCAGGAGGGTGGTGACGGCGAGTCGGCGGGCACGGAGCATGGGCGCAGCCTGGCAGTGCTCACGGCCGCGCGCCGGGCGACCCGTCGGGGCGTTCGGGTTTCGTAAGGTGTCGAAGCCTCCGTACAGAGGCGAGCGGCGCTGTCATGGACGTCATGACCTCCCGCATGCACTGGCCGCGGCGGTTCGCCCCGCCCGCCTTCACCGGCCGTCTCCACGACGCGCGAACGGCGACCTCCGTCGGCCGGTGGCTCGGCGTGGCCTTCGCCGTCTGCTTCGCGACCGGCCTCGTCAGCCACTATCTCCAGCACCCGCCGGCCTCGCTCGCCGACGATCTGCCCACCCGGCCGGTCTGGGGCTACCGGCTCACCCAGGGGCTGCATGTCGCCGCGGGACTGGCGGCGATCGTGCTGCTCCTGGCCAAGCTCTGGGCGGTGTATCCGCGGCTGTTCGTGTGGCCGCCGGTCCGGTCCGTCCGGCACGCCCTGGAGCGGGTGTCCGTCGCGGTCCTGGTCGCCTCGGCCGTGTTCCAGGTGCTGTCCGGGCTGCTCAACATCGTGGAGTGGTATCCGTGGCCCTTCTCGTTCGTGCCCGTGCACTTCGCCGTCGCCTGGATCGCGGCGGGGTCGATCCTGCTCCACATCGCCGTCAAGGCCCCGGAGATCGTGGCCCATTGGAGCCGGCGGTCGGCAGGGACGCTGGCGTTGCCGGCCGAGGACGGACCCGACCGCCGCTCGCTGCTGCTGGGCGCGGGCGCTGCCGTGGGTGTGGTGACGCTGACGACGGTGGGGCAGTCCTTCACGCCGCTGAAGGCGTTCGACCTGCTCGCCCCCCGGCACCCGGATCACGGCCCGCAGGGCCTGCCCGTCAACCGGACCGCCGCCGCGGCCGGTGTCTCGGCGCGCGGTCTGGGGGAGTGGAGGCTGGAGGTCGTCGGGCCCCGCGCGTACACGTTGTCACTTGACGCGCTGCGAGCCCTGCCCCGGACCCGGGTCCGGCTGCCGATCGCCTGCGTCGAGGGCTGGAGCGTCGAGGCGCACTGGGGAGGAGTGCGGGTACGGGACTTGGTGGAGCGGGCCGGTGTGCGGCCCGGCTCCGTCGCCGTGCGGGTGACCTCGCTGGAGGTGAGCGGTGCCTACCGGGTGATGGAGATGGGCGCCGACTACACGGACGATCCGCTCACGCTCCTCGCACTGACCCTCAACGGGCAGCCCCTCTCCCTCGACCACGGCTTCCCCGCGCGGATCATCGCCCCCGGCCGGCCAGGCGTGCTCCAGACCAAGTGGGTTCACCGTCTGGAGGTGCTGTGAGGACGGCGAGCGTGTTCCGGTACGGGGTCGGTGGTCTGGGGCTCGTCCTGATCGGCATCGGGGCGTGGCGCGTGGCGGACCAGCCGGATCCGCTGGACGTGCTGGTGTGGCTGGCCGGGGCGGTGGTCCTGCACGACGGGATCCTCGCCCCGCTGGTCCTCGCCGTCGGCCTGCTGCTCGCCGGGCGTCCCGAGCGGGGCGTGGCGCGCGGGGCGCTGGTCGTGGCGGGGAGCCTGGTGCTGGTCACGCTGCCGCTGCTGGTCCGGCCGGGGGAGCCGCCGAACCCCTCCGCGCTGCCGCTGCCGTACGGACGGAACCTGGCGATCGTCCTCGCGGCGGTGGTCGTGGTGGCGGTGGCGATGATCCTCGTACGGCGGTGGCGGGGGCGCCCTCGGCGGAGCCGGACGACGACCGACCGGTGAGGGCCACGAAGTGACGGCCCCACAGGTCCCATCGTTCGGCCACCGTCCAGCCCGTGGCGGCCGCGTGCGCGGACAGCGCGCGTACGCCTGTGCGGGCCCAGGGGAACGGCGCGCCCCGCCCTCCCCGCCCGTCGTCCACCCGCACCTCGCAGCGCTCGTCGACGTCCAGGGGCACGCATTCCGCGATGACCCGGCCGGAGCCGGCGACCACTTGCCGCATGCGGCGCAGCAGAGCGGCGGGGTCTCCGCCTATTCCGATGTTGCCGTCGATGAGCAGGGCCGTGTCCCAGCGTCCTTCGCCAGGCAGCGGGTCGAAGACCGAGCGGCACAGGGCCGTCGCGCCGAGCCGCTCGGTGCGGGCGACCGCCTCCGGGCTGACGTCCACACCCAGCGCGCGGTCCCCTAGGGCGGCGACGAGCCGCCCCGGTCCGCAGCCCACGTCGAGGACCGTGCCGAGGCAGCGGTCCAGGACGGAACGGTCCGCGCGGTCGGGTGCCCCGCACCAGCGCTCGACCTCCAGAGGCAGGAGCCATCCGTCGTCGCGGCGCAGGAAGAGCGGGCCCCGCCCGGTGCGCAGGGCGTCGCCGTACGGGTCGGCGCGCCAGGCCGTCGTCGCGGTCACGCGCCCGCTCCCGCCGGCGCCGTTCCGGTCAGCGCGGAGTGCAGGGCGGCGAAGCGGCTGCCCGGCGCCCCGTCCGCCACGAGGCGCGCGTCCCCGGCGGTGTCCACGTCCCGCAGCACGGGCAGGGTGCCGATCCGCAGCCCGGCCGCGCGCAGCCGCTCGTACTGGACGGTGCCGGTGTCGGGGCGGGACATCGGGACGCCGAGCAGGAGGGCGGGATCGGGGGAGGCGAGGCCGAGGGCCCAGAAGCCGCCGTCCGCCGCGGGGCCGAACCACGCGTCGCACGTGTCCCAGCACAGAGCCGGGGCCAGCAGAGCGGGGGTGACCTGCGGGGTGTCCATGCCGATGAGAAGCGCCGGACCGTCACAGGCGGCGAACGCGGCGGCGAGCCGTACGTCGAGCCCGCCCGTCACCTGCGGGACGAGCCGGAACCCTGATGGCAGCCAGGCGCCGGGCTGCCCGTCGAGCACGAGGACGTGCCGCTCGGCGGGGACCCCGAGAACCGCGGCGAGCGTGTCGGCGAGGGCCGCCTCGGCCAGGGCGGCGGCCGCCTCGGGCGGGAACGGTGGAGTGAGCCGGGTCTTGACCCGGCCGGGCACGGGCTGCTTGGCGATGACGAGGAGGGTGGTCACGGGCGCTCACCACCGGCCGGCGCCGGCTCGTCCAGTACGCGGCGCATGTCGTGCACGGCCTGCCAGGTGCCCTTCCAGGTGCCGGTGACTTTGGAGCGGCCGGCACGGGGGAGGTAGGGCACGTCCACCTCCCGTACCCGCCAGCCGGCGTCGGCGGCCCGGACGACCATCTGGAGCGGATAGCCGCTGCGCCGGTCGGAGAGACAGAGAGCGAGGAGCGCCTCGCGCCGGGCCACCCGCATGGGCCCCAGATCGCGCAGCCGCAGCCCGGTGCGACGGCGGAGGAGTCGGGACAGCGCGAGGTTCCCGGCCCGGGCGTGGGCCGGCCACGCGCCGCGTGCGGTGGGGCGGCGGCGGCCGAGGACGAGGTCGGCGGAGCCGTCGGCCACGGAACGCGCGAGGCCGGGCAGCAGGCTGGGGTCGAGGGAGGCGTCGCAGTCGCAGAAGCAGACGAACTCGGCTTCGGCGGCGAGCAGTCCGGCATGACAGGCGGCGCCGAAGCCGCGTCCGGGCTCGTGCACGACGGTGGCACCGAGGCGGGCCGCGAGTGCGGCGGAACCGTCGGTGGAGCCGTTGTCGACGACGATCGCCCGCCATCCGGCGGGGATGCGGGTCAGCACCCACGGCAGGGCCTCGGCCTCGTCGAGACAGGGAAGGACGACATCTGCGGTCATGGTGGTCACGGCTCTCACCGTAGGAATCGCAGGGCGCTTCGGGGCCCTGGAAGTCCTTACGAAACACGGACGGCGCACGACGTCCGCCGGGTGGCCGTGGCTGCCGCGCGGGAGCGGATGCGAGGCTGTGCGGCATGAGTGAGCGCATCGTCCCGGACAGCGGGGGCCGGATCCTGGTGGTGGACGACGACCCGACGGTCGCCGAGGTCGTCACCGGCTACCTGGAACGGGCCGGCTTCTCCGTCGAACACGCGGCCGACGGCCTCGACGCCTTGCGCCGAGCCGGAGAGCGGTGGCCCGACCTCGTCGTCCTCGACCTGATGCTGCCCGGCCTGGACGGCCTCGAGGTGTGCCGCCGGCTGCGGTCCGCCGGGCCCGTGCCGGTGATCATGCTGACGGCCCGTGGGGACGAGGAGCACCGCATCACAGGGCTGGAAGTGGGCGCGGACGACTACGTCACCAAGCCGTTCAGCCCGCGCGAACTCGTCCTGCGCGTCGCATCGGTGATACGCCGCAGCCGCCCGGCGGCTCCGGCCGCGTCCCGGGGAGTGCTGCGCGCCGGTGACCTGTCCGTCGACCCCGTGACCCGCAGGGCCAGCCGTGCCGGCGTGGAACTCGCGCTCACTCTGCGGGAGTTCGATCTCCTGACGTACTTCATGGAGCGCCCCGGCGCGGCGCACAGCCGGGAGGATCTGATGCGCCGGGTGTGGGGCTGGGACTTCGGTGACCTCTCCACCGTGACCGTGCACGTCCGCAGGCTGCGCGCCAAGATCGAGGACGACCCGGCCCGGCCGTCCCTGATCCGGACGGTCTGGGGCGTCGGCTACCGCTTCGAAGCGGAGCGGACGGAGAACACCACGGTATGAAGGACGTCCTGCTCATCGCCGCGTTCGCCCTGGCCGGAGCCGTCTTCGCCGGAATCGCCGGGGCGGTCGCGCTCCGCCTCGTACGCCACCGCTCGGTCGCGGTGTCCCTCGCCGTCGTGGCCGCCGTGACGGTGTCGGCGATGCTCGCGGGAACACTCGCCGTCGCCCAGGCGATGTTCCTGTCCGCGCACGACCTGTGGGTGGTGACCGTCGTGGTCGCCATGGCCGCCCTGGTGTCCCTGTGCACCGCCCTCGTCCTCGGCCGGTGGGTGGTGGCCCGCAGCCGTGCGCTGGCCCGCGCCGCACGCGACT
Source organism: Streptomyces sp. NPDC016309 (assembly GCF_043077235.1). Taxonomy (NCBI): domain Bacteria; kingdom Bacillati; phylum Actinomycetota; class Actinomycetes; order Kitasatosporales; family Streptomycetaceae; genus Streptomyces; species Streptomyces sp. NPDC016309. The sequence continues at coordinate 81,375 of NZ_JBIBSG010000017.1, forward strand.
TCGGCGACGGGGGCAGCTTCTCCGCGCCCGACGGAGCCGCCACGGCCGAACTCGCCGCCCTCACCCGCGAACTGGCCGCCACCAGCGCCAAGCTCGACGCCTCCCGGCGCCGGGAGCGTTCCCTGGAGGCGTCCCGTCGGGAACTCGTCGCCTGGATCTCCCACGACCTGCGCACCCCGCTCGCGGGACTGCGGGCGATGGCGGAGGCCCTGGAGGACGGAATGGCGGCCGACCCCGCCCGCTACCACCGCCGGATCCGCACCGAGGTCGAGCGCCTCACCGCCATGGTCACCGACCTCTTCGAACTCTCCCGCATCCACGCCGGAGCGCTGACCCTCAGCCGCAGCCGGATGTCCGTGTACGACCTGGTCGACGACGCCCTGAGCGGCGCCGACCCGCTCGCCCGTGAACGGGGCGTGCGGCTGCTGGGGGAGGGGGTCGCGGCCGTCCCGGTCGAGGTGGACGGCAAGGAAATGACCCGCGTCCTCGCCAACCTCCTGGTCAACGCCATCCGCCACACTCCCGCCGACGGCACGGTCGCGGTGGCCGCCGAACACCGGGACGGCGCCGTCGTCCTGTCCGTCACGGACGGTTGCGGCGGCATCCCCGACGAGCACCTGGACCGCGTATTCGACACCGGATGGCGCGGCACCGAGGCCCGCACCCCGCCGGCCGGGGCCGGCCTCGGCCTCGCCATCGTCCGCGGCATCGTCGAAGCGCACGCGGGCCGCGCCGAGGTGCGCAACGTGCCCGGCGGCTGCCGCTTCGAGGTCACCCTGCCCGCGGCCGCCGGCTGACCGCGCCGTCCGCCGAGGCCCGCTGCCCGGCCCGGGCGAACTCCGCCATTCCCTCGTCGAAATCGACATCCGGGTGCCAGCCGAGTTCGCGCCGCAGCCGCGACGAGTCCGCGGTGATGTGCCGCACGTCGCCGAGCCGGAACTCTCCGGTGACCACCGGCTGGGGGCCGCCGTGCGCCCGGGCCAGCGCCGCCGCCATCCCGCCCACCGTGTGCGGGTCTCCACTGCCGGTGTTGTACGCGGTGAGGGCACCGGCCGGCAGACCGCCCGCGGCCTCCAGCACCAGCACATTGGCCGCCGCCACGTCCCGTACATGGACGAAGTCCCGGCGCTGGCCGCCGTCCTCGAAGACGCGAGGGGCCTCGCCGCGGGCGAGCGCCGAGCGGAAGAGGGAGGCCACCCCGGCGTACGGGGTGTCCCGGGGCATCCCGGGCCCGTAGACGTTGTGATAGCGCAGCGAGACCGCCGTCCCGCCCACCGATCGTGCCCAGGCGGCGGCCAGGTGCTCCTGGGCGAGCTTCGTCGAGGCGTACACGTTGCGGGGGTCGGCCGGCGCGCCCTCGCCGACCAGGCCGGGCGCGAGCTCGGAGCCGCAGACGGGACAACGCGGTTCGAAGTGCCCGGCCTCCAGGTCCTCCGGGCGGCGGGGGCCGGGCCGGACGACTCCGTGACGCGGGCACTCGTACCTCCCCTCCCCGTACACCACCATCGACCCGGCGAGGACGAGTCGCCGCACGCCGGTGTCCGCCATCGCCGCGAGAAGCACCGCCGTACCGAGGTCGTTGCAGCTCACGTATGCGGGCGTGTCGGCGAGGTCCTTGCCGAGGCCGACCATGGCGGCCTGGTGGCAGACCGCGTCGACGCCGCGCAGCGCCGCCCGGGTGCTCGTGGCGTCGCGGACGTCCGCGTGCAGGAACTCCACTTCGGGCGGGTCGGGGGCGGTGGGGTGCGCGCTGGGCAGCAGGGCGTCCAGCACGACCGGCTCGTGGCCGGCCCGGCGGAGCGAAGCGATGATGTGCGAGCCGATGAAGCCGGCTCCTCCTGTGACGAGTACGCGCATGGACGCGACGCTACGGACCGTCCGCGGGTTCCGGGGCCGCCGCGCCGTGCCGTAAGGCTTTCGTCATCGGGCCGGACCTCCCGCCCGCGCCTCCGGTCGCGTTGGATGGCCTGGAGAAGTCGTGCTGTCCGAAGGAGGTGCGCCGTGGGGCGTGTCACGAAGAAGCAGTGGTGGGCGGGGGCGGTGGCCATCACCGCGGTGATCGTGGTGGCGGGTCTTGTGTGGTTCAAGCCCTGGGCGCTGTGGGTGGACGAGACCGTCAACGAGGCGCTGCCCTCCGCGGCCACACCGCCGGGGACGGTGCCCACGAATCCGTCGTCCTCCGCGACCGTGACGCCGTCGACGGCACCCGCCGGCCCGACCACCGTGGCGCAGGGCTCGTTCGTGAGTCACGAACACACGACGACCGGCACGGCGAGGATCGTCCGGCTCGCGGACGGCACCCACACGCTCCGCCTCGAAGGCCTCGACACGAGCAACGGCCCCGACCTGCGCGTGTGGCTGAGCGACGCACCGGTGAAGGAAGGGAAGGCCGGCTGGGGCCTCTTCGACGACGGGAAGTACGTCAACCTTGCCCAGCTCAAGGGGAACAAGGGCGACCAGAACTATCCGCTGCCGGCGGACCTCGATGTGTCGGCGTACACGAGCGTGAGCATCTGGTGCGACCGTTTCGACGTCTCGTTCGGTGCCGCGGAGATCGTCCGCACGTGACGGGGGTCAGTCGGCCAGGTCGGGCCGGTCCTTCTGCTCGTCCACTGCCACGGGCGCTCCCATCGGCACCGGCCGGCCGGCCCCGCCACCGCGTTGCCCCGCCGGGGCTTCCGGTGGGCGCGGTCGATGGCCTAGCCGGTGGCTCCGGGGGCGGGAGGGGTGGCGGCGGACGGCTCCGCGGTGCTCGGGGGCGGCGGGCTGGTGGCCGGCCGGGTCGCCCGCGGGGTGCTCGGGACCGGGCTGGGGGACGCGCTTTGGTCCGGAGCCCGGCCCGGTCCCGGGTCCTGTTCCGGATCCGGCGACGAGGGGCCGGTGCCGGGTGTCGGCGTGCCGGGCGCGGGGACGCCGAGTGTCGGGCTGCCCGGTGACGACGTGCCGGGCGTCGGCGTGCCGGGAGTGGGGGTGCCCGGCACCGGGTCGGGGGCCGGGTCCGGGGTCGGTGTCGGGGCGGGAGCGGGGGAGGTCATGCCCGGCGGGTCGGCGGGCGGGGCGGGCCGGGGGCCGGGCGTCCCGGGCGTCAGCGCCAGGTAGGCCGCGCACGCCAGGGCCGCGGCCGCGAGGCCGGCCAGGCCCGCGACACCGTGCCGGGACGCCGGGGCCGGCCGCCACCACGCCCGCGGGCGGGCGGTACCGGGCGGCGCGGCCGGACGGAGGTCCCGTACGGTCACCGACTCCGCCCGTGCCTCGAGTGCCCGACGGAGCCGGTGCTCCACGGGGCGTCCGGCTTCCGGGCGTTGCCCCGGTTCCCCGTAGGCCGTCATATCCGTCCCTCCAGGATCCGTTCCAGCGCGTCCAGGGCGCGGCTGGCGTTCGACTTGACCGCGCCCCGGCTGATCCCGAGGGTCCGGGCGATCTCCGCCTCGCTGAGGTCGGCCCAGTACCGCAGGACCAGGACCTGGCGGCGGCGCGGGGTGAGCCGGCCCAGCGCGGCGAGCACCTCGCGGTGCGCCTCGTCCAGCACCACGTGCTCCTCGGCGGACGGGACGTCGGCCGTGGCGGGCGGTGTCCAGGCGCGGGCGGTCCGGCGGCGCCGCAGCACCGAACGGGAGGTGTTCACCACGGCGGTGCGCAGATAGCCCAGCGCGTTGTCGACCTCGGTGATGTGCTCGCCGTGCCGCCGGTACAGGGCGGTGAAGGCGTCCTGGACGACGTCCTCGGCGGTGGCCAGGTCGTCCACGAGCAGTACCGCGAGACGCACCATGGCGAGGCGGTGCGCGTGGTAGAGGGCGGTGACGGTGGGCGGCGGCTCCTGGGGCACCGCCCCGTGCGCCACCGCCCGGTCCGTCACGGCCGGGTCCGGGACCGCCCGGTCCGGCACCGCCCCGTGCGGCGCCGGTGCGGGGTGGGCCGCGAGCGGGTGACCGGCCGGAGCGGCGGCCCGGTCGCGGGGCAGCAGCAGGGCGCGCAACACCGCACGCACGCCCCGGCCGCCACCCCGCCGTGCCCGGGTGAACCGGTGCACGGCGGGGTGGAACAGCGGCGGGGCGTGGTGCGGCACGGGGTTCCTCAGGGCGAGCACGTCAGCGGAGCGAGCGCCGCCGCACCACGAACACGGTCCCGGCCCCCAGCGCGATCAGCCCGGCGGCCCCCGCCCCGATGGCGGCGTCCGTGGCGCCCGAGCCGCCGGTGTGCGCGAGTTCGGGGCCGGCGGAGGGCCGTGCGGCCCCGGGCGGCGGGGTGGCGCCCGGCGGCACGCTGGCGGCGGGCGAGGGCGGGAGGGTCGGGGTGGCGGTCGGTGCGGGGGACGGCGCGGAGGTCGGCGCGGAGGTCGGAGGAGCGGTGGGCGGCACGCTGGTGGTGACGGGGGCGGGGGTGGGAGCGGCCGGTGCGGGGGTGCCCGGCCGGGCGCTGGTGGTGGGGGACGGGGCCGCCGAGGGCACGGCGGAGGGCGCGGCGGAGGTGACCGGGGAGGGCGCGGCCGAGGGCGTGGCGGCCGGTCCCGCCGACGCCCGGGCGGGCACGGCGACGGCGGTGAGTGCGCCGGCGACGGCGACGGTGACGACTGCGCGCTTCAGATGGGGCACGGTGGTTCTCCCGACTGGGTACGGGGGCGCGGGATCACGCCCTTCACCCCCGCACGACGCGCGAGTCGCGCGGGGGTTGCCGCCCACCGCGAACTTTTTCCACCGCCGGCGCCCGTGTTGCCCCCGGCCCGGCGCCCACCGGCGCCCGGCCGCCGCCCCCGATGCGACGGGACCGCCCCGTCCGGTCGTACCGGACGGGGCGGTCCCGTCATGCAGTGGCGTGCGGGCGGGGTACCGCCGCGGCTCAGGCCAGGGTCGCGAGCGCCTGGTTGAAGGTCGCCGACGGGCGCATGACCGCCGCGGCCTTGGCCGGGTCCGGGTGGTAGTAGCCGCCGATGTCGGCCGGCCGGCCCTGGACCGCGATCAGCTCGTCGACGATGGTCCGCTCCTGCTCGGTCAGTGTCTGGGCAAGCTGCGCGAACGCCTTGGCGAGCTCGGCGTCGTCGGTCTGCTTCGCCAGCTCCTGCGCCCAGTACATGGCCAGGTAGAAGTGGCTGCCGCGGTTGTCGATGCCACCCAGGCGACGGCTCGGCGACTTGTCCTCGTTGAGGAACGTCGCGGTCGCGCGGTCCAGGGTGTCGGCCAGGACCTGGGCGCGGGCGTTGCCCGTGGTCTGGGCGAGGTGCTCGAAGCTGACCGCGAGGGCGAGGAACTCACCCAGGCTGTCCCAGCGCAGGTAGTTCTCCTTGACCAGCTGCTGGACGTGCTTCGGGGCGGAGCCGCCGGCGCCCGTCTCGAACAGGCCGCCGCCGTTCATCAGCGGGACGACCGAGAGCATCTTCGCGCTGGTGCCCAGCTCGAGGATCGGGAAGAGGTCGGTCAGGTAGTCACGCAGCACGTTGCCGGTCACCGAGATGGTGTTCTCGCCGCGGCGGATGCGCTCGACGGACAGCTTGGTCGCCTCGACCGGGGACATGATGCGGATGTCCAGGCCCTCGGTGTCGTGCTCCGGCAGGTAGCGCCGGACCTTCTCGATGAGCACGGCGTCGTGGGCGCGGGTCTCGTCCAGCCAGAACACCGCCGGGTCGCCGGTGGCGCGGGCGCGGGTGACGGCGAGCTTCACCCAGTCCTTGATCGGCGCGTCCTTGGTCTGGCAGGCGCGGAAGATGTCGCCGGCCGAGACGGCCTGCTCCAGGACGACGTTGCCGGCCTGGTCGACCAGACGGACCGTGCCCGTGGTGGGGATCTCGAAGGTCTTGTCGTGGCTGCCGTACTCCTCGGCCTTCTGCGCCATCAGACCGACGTTCGGGACGGAGCCCATGGTGGACGGGTCGTAGGCGCCGTTGGCGCGGCAGTCGTCGATGACGACCTGGTAGACGCCCGAGTAGCTGCTGTCGGGCAGCACGGCCAGGGTGTCGGCCTCCTGGCCGTCCGGGCCCCACATGTGGCCGGAGGTGCGGATCATGGCCGGCATCGAGGCGTCGACGATGACGTCGGACGGGACGTGCAGGTTGGTGATCCCCTTGTCGGAGTCCACCATGGCGAGCTCGGGGCCCTCGGCGAGCTCGGCGTCGAAGGACGCCTTGATCTCGGCGCCCTCGGGCAGGCCCTCCAGGCCCTTGTAGATGCCGCCGAGACCGTCGTTCGGGGTCAGGCCGGCCGCGGCGAGCGTCTCGCCGTACTTCGCGAACGTCTTCGGGAAGAAGGCGCGTACGACGTGACCGAAGATGATCGGGTCCGAGACCTTCATCATGGTCGCCTTGAGGTGCACGGAGAACAGCACGCCCTCGGCCTTGGCGCGCGCCACCTGCGCGGTCAGGAACTCGCGCAGCGCGGCGACGCGCATCACGGAGGCGTCGACGACCTCGCCCGCGAGGACCGGCACGGACTCGCGCAGGACCGTGGTGGAGCCGTCGTCACCGGCCAGCTCGATGCGCAGCGCACCGGCCTCGGTGATGGCCACGGACTTCTCGGTGGAGCGGAAGTCGTTCTCGCCCATCGTCGCGACGTTCGTCTTCGACTCGCCGGTCCACGCGCCCATGCGGTGCGGGTGGGTCTTGGCGTAGTTCTTGACCGACGCGGGGGCACGGCGGTCGGAGTTGCCCTCACGCAGCACCGGGTTCACGGCGCTGCCCTTGACCTTGTCGTAACGGGCGCGGATGTCCCGCTCCTCGTCCGTCTTCGGGTCGTCCGGGTAGTCCGGCAGCGCGTAGCCCTGCTCCTGGAGCTCGGCGACCGCGGCCTTGAGCTGGGGGATCGAGGCCGAGATGTTCGGCAGCTTGATGATGTTGGCCTCGGGGGTCTTGGCCAGCTCACCGAGCTCGGCGAGCGCGTCGTCGATGCGCTGGCCCTCCTGGAGGTACTCCGGGAAGCCGGAGATGATCCGCCCGGCCAGGGAGATGTCCCGGGTCTCCACGCTGACCCCGGCCGTCGAGGCGTACGCCTCGATCACGGGCAGGAACGAGTGCGTGGCCAGGGCCGGGGCCTCGTCAGTGTGTGTGTAGATGATGGTCGAGTCAGTCACCGGGTGCTCCGCTCCACGTCTGCAACATTGCTCGACATCAAGATATCTCGTGATCGACGTCTTCTCGACAGGGGTCCGGCTCCTTTCCGCCGGGCGGCGGCGGCAGGAACCCCTCGCGCACGAAGAAGCGGACGCAGCGGGCCAAGAGCGCGTCGTCCACGTCCGGCGGCACCACTCCGGAGCCGCGCAGCCCCCGGCGGGTGGCGGAGGAGTCGAACACCGGGGAGGCCGCCTCGCGCGGCGCCGCCGTGCCCGCCGGCGGCAACAGCCCCAGCAGCGGGTACGCCGCGTTGCCCGGGTGCCGCTCCACATGGCGGTGCCACCGCTCCAGCGGGACGTCGTCCAGCCGATAGCCCAGGGCCCGCAGGCGGGCCACGACCTCCGTGAACGGGCGCAGCCGCTCGCTGGAGACGTGGAACGTCCCCCCGGCCGCCGCCGGGTCGGCGGCCAGGACGGTGATCGCCCCGCTGACGTGGTCCACGGGCACCAGGTCGAAATCCGACATGTAGTCGCCCGGGGCGAGCCCCGCCTCGACGCAGCCCTTGACCAGCAGCCACAGGAAATCGGACGTCTGGCACGCCCCGGTCGTGCTGGAGCCCGCGATCCGGGTCGGCCGGTACACCGTCACCGGCAGGCCCCGCTCCCGCGCCCGGGCGACGAGCGTCTCGGCCACCCACTTCGACTCGGCGTACCCGTTGCGCAGCAGCGCCACGTCCCCCAGCGGGTGCCCGGGCGGGACCCGGCCCGCCGGCGGCCCGGACGGCGGGAAGACCCCGACGGTCGACACGTGGTGCACGGGGACCGTGCGGTGCGCGGCCGCCAGACGCAGGACCTCGGCGGTCCCGCCGACGTTGGCCGCCGCCAGCCGCTCGTAGCCGTACGCGAGGTTCACCTCGGCACCCGCGTGGAACACCACGTCGACGGTACGGGCCAGCCGGTCGAACCGGTCCGGCGCCAGCCCCAGCCGCGGCAGCGCCAGGTCCCCGGGCACCGCCACGACGCGGTGCGCCCGGGAGTCGTCCCAGAGCCCGTACCGCTCCAGCGTCACCCGGAGGCGCTTGTCCGCGGCGGCCCGGTCCCCGGCCCGTACGAGGCAGTGGACCACCCCGCCGGTCCGGTCCAGCAGGTCGCGCAGCAGGAACGCGCCCAGGAACCCGGTCGCGCCGGTCAGCAGGACGTGGCCGGGGTCGCCGGCGACCCGCACCACCTCCCGCGCGGGGACGACGTCGGCGTCCAGCGTGCCCGGCCCCACGGCCGGGACGGCCCGCCCGCGCGCGGTGGCCAGGGCCGTCAGCGCGCCCAGGGTCGGGGCCGCGACGATGTCGGCGGGGCGGACGTCCAGCCCCAGCTCGGTGCGGAGGCGGACGGACAGCCGCACGGCCAGCAGGGAGTCCCCGCCCAGCGAGAAGAACGACCGGTCCGGGTCGGTGTCCTCCGTCCGCAGGACGTCGGCCCAGATCGCCGCCGCCGTGGTCGCTCCGGCGGCCGTCGTGGTCGTGGTCGCCGTGGTGACCGTCGTGTCCCCGGTTGGACGCGCCGGCGGTACGGCGGGGGCGGCCGGTGCCGGTGCCGGTGCGGCGGGGGCGGTGGCGGTGGCGGTGGGCGGCGGCGGGGGCGGGGGCGCGGCGTGGCCGGGGGGCGCCGGACGCGCCGGGCCCGCGGCGGGGCCGTACAGCCGCCGCACCGCCGCCCGGTCCGCCTTCCCGCTCGCGGTGAGCGGCAGGCCCGGGATGCGGCGGACGTCCGCCGGGACGAGGTGGCGGGGGAGCCGCTCCAGCAGCGCCCCGCGCACCTCCCGCGGATCGGGCCCGCCGGGAGCCGACCCGGTGACATAGGCCACCAGCCGCCGCTCGTCCGCGCCCGTCCCGTCCACGAGCACCACGGCGTCGCTCACGCCCGGCACCCCCTTGAGGGCGGCCTCGACCTCGGCCGGCTCCACCCGGTACCCGCGGATCTTGACCTGGTCGTCGTCCCGGCCGAGGAACCGGATCGTGCCGTCCGGCAGGAGGCAGCCCACGTCCCCGGTGCGGTAGAGCAGGCCGCCGGGCCGCTTCGGACGGAAGGGGTCCGGCACGAAGCGGCGGTCCGTCCCGGCCTCCTCCGAGAGGTAGCCGAGGGCCACGGCGTCCCCGGCGACGCAGATCTCCCCGACCGTGCCGAGCGGACGCGGCCGCAGCCGGCCGTCCAGGACGTACACCCTGCTCCCCGGTACCGGCCGCCCGATCGGCGGACGGTCCGGCCAGGTGCCGGGCGCGCCGGTGAGCCGGTGGGCGGTGACCACGTGCGTCTCGGACGGACCGTACTGGTTCTCCAGGCGGGCCCCCGGACAGGCGGTGGTGAAGAACGCCCGGATCGCCGGGGTCACGTACAACTGCTCCCCGGCCGTGATCACCTCCCGGAGGGTGGACGCGGAACGCCCGGCGGCCACGGCGTACTCGGCCAGTTGCTGGAGGGCGACGTAGGGGAGGAAGAGCCGCTCGACCGCGTGCCGTTCGACGAGGCCGAGCAGGCGGTGCGGGTCCCCGCGCGTCCCGTCGTCCGCGACGACCAGCGTCCCGCCGCTCGCCCAGGTGCTGAACACCTCCTGGAACGCCACGTCGAAGCCGAGCGGGGCGAAGTGCAGCGTGCGGGAACCCGGGCCCGCGGCCGACGAACGGCCCTGCCAGTCCAGGAGCACGGCCAGCGACCGGTGCGGCAGGGCCACGCCCTTGGGCCGCCCGGTCGAGCCGGAGGTGTACACGATGTACGCCACGTCCTCCGGCGACGTCCCGGGCAGGGACTCCTCCGGCGCGTCCGCGGGCACGTCGTCGAGGAACAGCACGGCCACGCCGGTGTCCGGGGGAGCGGGGGCACTTCTGGTGGTCAGGACGGCGGCGATGCCGCTGTCGCGCACCATGTGGGAGGTGCGCGGGGCCGGCAGGGACGGGTCCAGGGGTACGCAGGCGGCGCCCGCGCGCAGCACGCCCAGGAGGGCGACGAGGGCGTCGGTGGAACGGCCGATGCGGATACCTATCCGCTTCCGGGCCAGTCCCCGGGACACCAGCCACCGGGCCAGATCATGGGAGGCGGCCGAAAGCCGCGCAAAGGTGAGCGCCCGCCCGCCCTCCACCACCGCCAGGGCGTCCGGGGTCCGGCGGGCGGTCCGGTCGACGAGCACATGGGCATGCGGCGGCCCGCCGGCTCCGGGGAGGGGATCCCGGTCGCCGGACAGGGAATCCCGGGCGCCGGGCAGGGGGCCGCCGGTTCCGGACAGGGGGAGTCCTTCGGCACGTCCCCGCCCCGGCGCCTCCAGGACGGGTCCCGTGGTCAGCTCCCGGGTCACCAGCCGCCGCTCCGCCCCGGACATGACGGCGAGGTCGTCCACGCGCGCGTCCGGGTCGGCCGTGGCGTCCGCCAGGAGGGCGAGGAAACGCTCGGCGAGGCGCCGGGCCGTCGACGGGTCCAGCACCCCGGTCGCGTACTCCATCAGGGCGCGGTAGCCGCCGTCGTCCCGGCGCGGCACGAGTTCGAGGAACACGTCGAACTTGGCGGTGCCGTTGTGCGCGTGGAGGCGCTCGGCGGCCACACCCGGCAGCCGCAGCCCCGGCGCGTCCGCGTCGTCGACCGTGAACACCACCTGGAAGAGGGGGAAGCGGCCCGGTACCCGCTCGCCCGCCAGCTCCGCGACCAGGCGGCTGTGCGGGACGTGACGGTGTGCCATGGCCCCGCGCACACACGCGGCGCTCTCCTCGACCAGCTCCCGGAACGTCTGCCCGGGCCGGACGCGGCGGCGCAGCGGCATGACGTCACTGAGGCAGGCGATCAGCGGTTCCAGCTCCAGCCGGTCCCGCCGGGTGACCGGGGTGCCCAGCACGATGTCGTCCTGGCCGGACAGCCGGGACACCAGGGCGGTCAGTACGGCGGTGAACAGCACGAAGGGGGTCGTACGGAGCCGGCGGCAGCAGGCGCGTACGGCGTCGGCCGACTCGGGGCCGATCGAGAACTCGAGCATCCCGCCCCGGTGGTCCGGCACGGCCGGACGGGGCCGGTCCAGCGGGAACGTGGACTCGGCGGGCGCGCCGTCCAGCGTCCGGCGCCAGTAGTCCATGGCCTCGTCGGACGGCCCGGAGTCCTGCCCCCGCCCCTGCCCCGGGCCCCGCCCGGCCGCGGCCGCGCGCTGCGCCCGGGCGTACGCGCCGAAGGTGACGGGCAGCTCGGGCAGCCGGGGCGGCCGGTTCTCGACGGCGGCCCGGTACAGCTCGCTGAACTCCTCGTCGAGCAGGCGGAACGACCAGCCGTCGACGACCGCGTGGTGCAGCGCGACCACGAGCACCGCCTCCCGCTCGCCGGTGCGCAGCAGCGTGGCCCGTAGCAGGGGCGGCCGGTCGGCGGGCACGGACACGGAGACGGCCGCCCGGACCGCCTCGTCCACCCCGCCCGCACCGAACTGCCCGGAGCCCGCGCCCCCGGAACCGGCCTCCCCGGAACCCACGTCGCGGACGGTCAGCGGCACCGGGGCGGGCGGGTGGACCCGCTGCACGGTCCGGCCGCCCTCCAGGACCAGGGCGGTGCGCAGCGGTTCATGGCGGGCGACGACGCCCGTCAACGCCGCCCGGATCGCCGGGACATCGATGTCACCGCGCAAGCGGTGGATCCAGGACTCGACGTACCGCCCCGCCCCCGCCTGGAACTGGTCGTTGAGCCAGATCGACTCCTGCTCGAACGACATCGGGTGCTGCTCGTAGAGGCTCATGCGCCGGTCTCCCCGCCGTCGCCGCGGCCCTGCTCCAGGAGGCGCGGCAGCGCCGTACGGTCCAGCTTCCCGTGGGCGGTGAGCGGCAGTGCGGCCGTCACGCGCACCAGTTCCGGAACCAGGTGGCGGGGCAGCAGCGCGGCCAGGGCGCGGCGCACGGCCCGGGGCGGCGGCGGGTCGTCGGTGCCGGCCTCCGTGTAGAACAGGGCCAGGCGCTCGTACTGCCCGTCCGGGCCCGGGACGGGGACGACCGCGCAGTCGGCCACCCCGGGGACGGTGCGCACGACGGCTTCCACCTCCTCCGGTTCGACCCGGTGGCCGCGTACCTTCACCTGCCGGTCGGCGCGGCCCGTGAAGTGCAGGACGCCGTCGTCGTCCCGGAACCCGAGGTCCCCGGTCCGGTACACCCGGGTGGGCACTCCGTCGACGGTGACGGTCGGGAACGCCCGGGCCGTCAGCTCCGGGTCGCCCAGGTAGCCGAGGGCGATGCCGTCGCCCGCGACGCAGATCTCGCCCGTGGAGCCCGGGGCGGCTGGGCGGCCGTCCGCCAGGACGTGCACCCGGCGGCCCGGGACCGGTTCGCCCACCGGGATCCCGGTGGGGACGTCGCAGTCGGAGCGGCGTACGCGCCGGGCGGTGGCGAAGACGCACGTCTCGACGGGCCCGTAACCATTGGTCAGCGCGATGTCCGGGTGGCGGTCGAGGAAGGCGCGCACCCGGGCCGCGGAGAGCCGTTCGCCGCCCGTCAGCACGTGCCGCAGCCCCTCGAAGCAGCCGGGGTCCTCGTCGACGAAGAGGTGGAACAGGGACGCGGTGAGCCAGACCGTGTCCACGCCCCGCCGCGCGACGAGGCCGCGCAGCGTACCGGGCAGCAGGAAGCCGCCGTCGAGGAGCACACTGGTCCCGCCGCTGATCAGCGGACCCCAGGTCTCCAGGGTGAAACCGTCCCAGGACACCGGCGCGGCCTGCGGCATCACCGGACGGTCCGGGCCGTCGGAGGTGAAGGGGGCGAAGCGGCCGTCGAACAGGCTGAGCGTGGCCCGGTGGGGGGACACCACCGCCTTGGGGCGGCCGGTGGTGCCGGAGGTGAAGAAGACCGTCGCGGGGCTGTCGCCGTCCACCACGGGCGGCGCCGCGTCCCGTTCCTCCTCCCCGGGTACGGGCGGAGCCCCGGCCGCGTCCCGGGGGAGGAGGCCGTGCGCCGCCGGGGTGCACAGCGAAGCGCCGTTCCCGCCGCCCCCGTCTCCCCGGCCGTCCCGGCGGTCCCAGCCGTCCCGACCGTCCCACCAGTCGCACCCGTCCGGTACGACCGCCACTCGCGGTGCGAGCATGCCGGCCACCGCGCGCAGCCGCTCCGCGGGCCAGCCGGGATCCAGGGCGGCGTACGCCGCACCGGACTTCAGGACGCCCAGGAGGACCGCCACCAGCGTCGCCGACCGGGGCAGGACGACCGGGACGAACGTGCCCGGCCCCGCGCCCCGGACCCGCAGCGCGGCCGCCCAGACCTCCGCCGCCGCGTCCAGCTCCGCGTAGCCGACGTGCCGGGCACCGTCGACCAGGGCCACGGCGTCCGGTCGGCGCGCCGCGTGCCACTCGACCGCCCGGTGGATGAGCGGCGGCCCGCCCGAGGTGGCCGCCGGTGCGCCGGCGGCCCGGGGGGCCACCACGGCGCCGGTCACCGGGCGTCCCGTACGGCGGCCACGGCCGAGGCGAAGCCGCCGAGGTCCTCGCTGTCGAGCAGGGTCTCCGGCGGGACCTCCACGTCCAGTTCCCGGCCGACCCTCAGACATATGCGTATCGCGTCCAGGGAGGTGCCGCCGAAGTCGTAGAAACTGTCCGTCAGCCGATGGGGCCCGGAGCCCGTCACCTCGGCCACCACGGACAGCACGACGGCCACCACCTGGTCGGTGGGCGAAGCGCTCTCAAAGCTCACGTGCGGGGCTGACACCCTGGGGGTCCCTTCTGCTCTCTCGGCTCGAATCCGCCTCCGCCGGACGGGTCTTGTCGGACGGGCCCGGCGAGCCTTGGCACATCCTGCACCATAGGTGGCTCGATCGGAGTGGCGCGGGCGGGCGCCGGACGGCGGGGCGGCCGGGTGGTGAACCGTCCCCCCCATGAGGTCGTTCACGCGGCTGGACGGTTTCCGGGGAAGGCCCGTACGGAAGGCCTCTCCCCGTAGGGACCCTGTCCGAAGAAAGCGCTCGTGCCGTCGCTGCGCCCGTTCTCGTCCGTGCCGGACCGGCCGGCGGTCACCGGCGGAGAACGGAGTCACCGTGCCCCAGCGCCCCCCGCACGACCGCCGCGACGCCGACGGACGGCGGACCGGAACGCGCCCGGTGACCGCGCCCGGACGCCGTCGGGCGCGCCGCCGCGCCGGGGCCCTGGTCGCCGGTACGGCGGCGTCCGCCGCCCTGGTGACCGGGACCCTCCTGACGTGCGGTGGGGACACCGGCCCGACCGCCTCCGCCCCGGCCCCCGCCCCCACGCACCCCGCCACCTCCACGCACCCCCCCGCCCCCACGCACCCCGCCACCCCCACGCACTCCTCCGCACCTGCCACCCTCACGCGCTCCTCCGCACCCACCACGCCCACGCGCCCCTCCGCGCCCGCCGCACCCGTCGCGCCCGAGCCGGCCGTCGCGCCGGCGGTCCCGTGGAACACGCCCCGGGCGGTGGGCGCCGAAACGGGAGGCGCGGAGGCGCGCGGTGCGGCCGCCGAGTACGCCCGGCGGGTCGTCGCCCTGACCAACGCGGCTCGTGCCAAGGCCGGTTGCGCGCCCCTGCGGGTCGACCCACGGCTGCGGGCCGCCGCGCAGGGCCACGCCGACGACATGGCCGCGCGCGGCTACTACGGGCACGCCGGCCCCGGGGGGCACGACGCGGGCGACCGTATGGAGGCCGCGGGCTACGGCTGGCGCGCCTGGGGCGAGAACATCCACCGCGGACCCAGGAGCCCGGCCCGCGCGGTACGGGACTGGATGGCCAGCGAGGGCCACCGCAAGAACGTCATGAACTGCCGCTTCACGGACATCGGTGTGGGCGTCAGCCTCCGGTCGAACGGCCCCTGGTGGGTGCAGGACTTCGGTGCCGCCGGCTGACCGGCGGACGGGGTTCCGTCCGTCTCACCGCCGCTGGATCCGGGCCGCTCGCACACCGATGTCGGGCAGCAGGGCGTACAGCGCGGCTCCCGGGCAGCGGGTGGGGTAGCCGTCCATGTGCCCGCCCACCACCGGCAGGAGCGCCTTGGTGCCCTTCGGGTAGCGCGCCTCGTCGTGCGTGGACACCAGCGTGACCCGACCGCGCGGATCGGGTCCCCGGGGCCCGAGCTTCCAGGCGATCAGCCGCGCGATCGCGTCCAGCATCGGCTCGGGGACCTTCTCCCCGCGCGTGAACGTCCCGATGGCCGCGATACCGACGGTTCCCTCGTTGAAGCCCTTGGTGTGCGCCCCGATCACCGGCCGGTCGACCCCGCCCGCCCGTCCCTCGTAGATGGTGCCGCACGCGTCGACGAGGAAGTTGTAGCCGATGTCGTCCCAGTCCCTGCCGTACGCGTGGCCCGCGTACACGTCGCGCAGCGTGCGGGGCACGGTCGCGCAGTCGTAGCCGTTCGGGGTGCTGGTGTGGTGGATGACGGCCGCCTTCACGGACGGCGCGTACCGCGCGCCGGGCGCGGTGTCCACGCTCTCGGCGTGCCAGGCCCGGCGCGGCACGATCGCGGGCCGCGGCCCCTGGTGCAGGGCGGGGTGCGCCCGTTTGCGCTCGGGCGCCGAGGAGGCACTGCCCAGCGGCGAACCGGCGGGGTTGAGCCACAGGGACGTCGCGGCGAGGAGCAGAAGGACCGCCAGCGCGGCCGAGCTACGGCTCCGGCGCCTCCGCAGCAGCTCCATGCTCCACCCTCCGCTCGTCGGCACGCGGCTCGCGGTGTGCCGCATCCCCACCGGTGGCCGGGCCCACGGCCATCGTCCCCGGCGGCGGCCCGCCCCGCCCGCCGGACTGCTCCGAGTGGCTGGACCCCGGGGCGGAACGGGGCACGGCGCGGGCGCGGGGCGAACGGCACACGGGCGAGGATGCGGGGCGAACGGCGCACGGGCCCGGATGCGGGGCGAACGGCGCACGGGCCCGGGGCGATTGTCAGTGGTGCCTCCTACCGTTCAGGCAGTGGGACTCGCGGAACAGGCCGTGGGCTCCGTCCTGGGGAGGGGTGTGCCATGTCGACGACGTCGACGACGTATCTGGAGCTGTCACAGGACGGCGGCGGTGCGCACAAGTTCTACGAGGTCACGGTGCAGGGTTCGGTCGTGTCCGTGCGCTACGGGCGGATAGGCGCCGCCGGGCAGACGCAGACGTCGACGTTCCCGACGCCGCAGAAGGCACAGGCCGCCGCCGCGAAGAAGGTGGGCGAGAAGGTGCGCAAGGGGTACGCCCCGGCGGTGCCCGGCGGGCGTGCTCCCCGGGCCGTCACCCGGCGTCAGGTGGCCTCCGCGCCGTCCACCGCGCGGGCGGTCGCCCCGGTGCTGTGGCGCTTCCGTACGGGTTCGTCGGCGTTCGGGATCCACGTCGACGACGAGCGCTGCTGGGTGGGGAACCAGTCGGGCGACGTCTACACGCTGGCCCACGGCGGTGAGGTCCTGGCCCGCTACAGCCTGCCCGACGGCGTCAAGTGCCTGGTCGCCGACGACTTCTGGATCTACGCGGGCTGCGACGACGGCCGGGTGTACGACCTGTCGTCGAAGCTGCCGTTCGCCGCGTACGACATCTCCGCCGACGTCGACATCTTCTGGCTGGACATCCACGAGGGCGTGCTGAACGTCGCGGACCGGGGCGGCCGGCTCACCGTGATCGACCACGAGGACGAGCACCAGTGGGCCCGCGGCGGCCGGGGCGAGCACGCCTGGATGGTGCGCGCCGACGACCGGGCCGTCTACCACGGCCACCACCGGGGTGTGACGGCGTACGCACCGGACGGGGGCGGCGAGTTGTGGCACACGCCCACCAAGGGCGCCGTGCTGTTCGGCTGGCAGGAGGCCGACGCGGTGTACGCGGGCACGGGGCACCGCGCCGTCCAGCGGCTGTCCAAGGCGGACGGCGCGCTGGAGGTGACGTACGACTGCGACAGCGCGGTGTACTCGTGCGCCACCTCGCCCGGCGGCCGGTTCGTGTTCGCCGGGGACGCCGCCTCGTCCGTGTACTGCTTCGACCGGGACGGTACGCGCCTGTGGAAGCTGGGCACGGGCGGCGGGTCGGCCCTGTCGATGCAGTACCACGAGGAGCGGCTCTACCTCGTCACCACGGACGGATCCCTGGTGTGCGTGGACGCGAGCGAGGCGGCGATCGCGGCCGCCCAGCAGGGCACGGTGCCGGTCGCCCGGGACGTGAAGCTCGCCGCCGCGCTGCCCACGTACGCGCCCGCCACCGCCGTCGCCTCGGTGACGACGGTGACCGCCGCCCCGTCCGGCGCGGTGGTCGTGGAATGCGTCCAGGAGGGCGGTCGGACGCGGGTGCACGTGGTTTCGGACGGCTACGAGCGGTCGTGGAACGTCCAGTTCCCGCGGGCGATACGCGAACCGGGCGCGCGGTACGTCGTGGACGCGCTGCACCCCGCGTCGGGTGGCTTCTACCGGGTCCGCGGTGACATCAGGAGGCTGCTGTGACGGACGACGGGTTCGAGGCCGCGACCGGGGACGGTCCCGCCCCGCCGGCGACGGACGGCGCGGCGGAGCGCCGGGCCGCGGAGGTGAGGGTCGCGTTCGAGGGCCTGCTCCAGATCCGGCGCCTGACCAACACGGGGGGCGGCGACCCCGGAGCGGTGCCCGCCGAGTGGGAACGCAACCGGCCGGTGCGGGCGGTCGCCCTCGCCCTGGAGGCGGCGGGAATCGCCCCCTCGGCGGTCGGCGCGGAGGGGCGGCGGGTCGCGACGGGGTACCGCGTGGCACCGGGGGAGGGGCCGGGGACGGTCCGCGTGGAGTGGCTGGGCCCACCGGGCGCCGGCGCCGCACAGGAGGAGGAGGGCGCCCTCGCCGGGTGCGCCCGGGTCCTGGCCGGCCTCGGCTGGGAGGCCCTGCTGTACCGCGGCCCGCGCAAACGCCGTTTCCTGGAGGTCGAGCCGGCGCCCGGCCCCGCCCCGAAACGCTGACGGGCGCCCTCACGGCCCCCTCACGGGCGGCCGGCGCGGGCCGCGGGCACGGGCCGCTCACCCGCTCGGCGCAGTCCGACGGTCCGCGCCCCGCCCGCCCGGGCGACAGTGGAACCGTACGCACACGGAACCCTCACGCCCGGGAGATCCCCCCATGAGCACCCTCAACCGACGCGACCTCGGCCTGCTCGTCCTCCGCGTCGGCACCGGGGCGGTACTCGCCGCGCACGGGGCGCAGAAGCTGTTCGGCTGGTTCGGGGGCGGAGGCATCGAGGGGACCTCCAAGGCGATGGAGGCCATGGGCTTCCGGCCCGGCCGGCAGAGCGCGGTGGCCGCGGGGGTCGGGGAGGCGGGCGGCGGAGTGCTGCTGATGCTGGGGCTGGCCACCCCGGCCGCCGGTGCCGCCGCGGCGGGCGCGATGGCCGGTGCCGTCGCCGTGCACGCCCCGGCCGGGTTCTTCAACCAGTCCGGCGGCTTCGAGTACCCGGCCTTCCTCGGGTTCACGGCCGCCGCCATCGGTGTCACCGGCGCGGGACGGTACTCCCTCGACCACGCGACCGGTCATCACGTCGACCAGCCCTGGACCTTGGCCGCCGCGTTCGTCGGCAGCGCCCTGGCCGCCGCGGCCGTGGTCGGCAAGCGGGCGAAGGACCGGCTGACCGAAGCCGCCGCCGGCGGGACCGGCGGCGGCGACGGTGGCGAAGGGGCGGTCTGAACGGTGCGGGTGCGGTCCGGTCCGTCTCCCCGGTCACCCGGCGGGCGGGACGGACCGGACCGGCCCGCCGAACGGTGGGAGGCGACGGGTCAGTAGTAGTGACGCCGTCCGCCGATCGCGTGCCCCATGGCGCCCAGGATCCACAGGACCGCTCCGATGACGAGCAGGATGATTCCGATGGTCCACAGGATGCTGATGCCCGCGACAAAACCGATGACGAGCAGGACAAGGCCCAAGATGATCATGACGCCTCCGATCGGGAGAGTCCCACTACTCATGACCTCCCCCGTCACGTCTGGGTCAAACCGCCTAAATCGCACCAGAGTCGCCAAGGGGCTGCTACGTTTCGTGGTCAATTGACCGTTCTGCGTCACACCCGGGGAGCGTGCGTGAAGGTCGTCTGCGTCGGTGGCGGGCCCGCCGGGCTGTACTTCTCGATCCTGATGAAACTGCGGGACGCGTCCCACGACATCACCGTCCACGAACGCGATCCGGCCGGCTCCACCTATGGCTGGGGCGTCACCTACTGGTCCGGGCTGCTCGACACGCTGCACCGCCACGACCCGGTCACCGCACGGGCGGTCGCCGCCCACTCGGTCCGCTGGAGCGACGGAGTGGCGTACGTCCGCGACCGTTCGACGGTGCACCACGGGGACGAGGGGTTCGGCATCAGCCGGCACACCCTGCTCGACGTCCTCGCGGAGCGGGCCCGCTCCCTGGGCGTACGCGTCCACTTCCGGCACCCGCTCACCGGCGAGGACCTCGACGGCATCGGCGCGCGGGCCGACCTGGTCGTCGCCTGCGACGGCGCCAACAGCGCCCTCCGCACCCGCCACGCGGACCACTTCGGCACCCACGTCGCCACCGGCCGCAACACATACGTCTGGCTCGGCACCACCAAGGTCTTCGACGCCTTCACGTTCGCCTTCGTCGAGACCCCCCACGGCTGGATCTGGTGCTACGGCTACCGGTACGGCGAGGAGCACAGCACCTTCGTCGTCGAGTGCGCGCCCGCGACCTGGGCGGGCCTCGGCCTCGATCGCGCGAGCCACGCCGAAGGCCTCGCCCTGCTCCAGCGCCTGTTCGCCGGCCCGCTGGACGGCCACCCGCTGATCGGCCGGGCACACGACGACGGCAGCGCTCGCTGGCTGAACTTCCGTACGGTCACCAACCGGACCTGGTACCGGGACAACCTCGTGCTGCTCGGCGACGCGGCCCACACCACCCACTACTCCATCGGCGCCGGCACGACCCTCGCCCTGGAGGACGCCATCGCGCTGACCGACGCCCTGCACGACGTCCCCCGCCTCCAGACCGCCCTCGCCCGCTACGAACGCGAACGCCGTACCGCCCTCGTCCCCACCCAGAGCGCTGCCCGCTACAGCGCCCGGTGGTACGAGAACCTGCCGCGCTACATCGATCTGGCGCCACCGGAGATGTTCGCCCTGCTCGGCCAACGGCACTCACCCCTGCTGCCGTACGTCCCGCCGCAGCTCTACTACCGCATCGACCGCGCGGCCGGCCGGCTCGAATCGCTGCGCCGGCTCAAGCGCTGGCTGGGACCGCGGATCGCCCGCACCGTCGCGGGCGCCGGCCGTCTGCCGGGCCGGCCGGACCTGCCGGGCCGGCCGGAAGGCGCGCGTCCGGGGCTCGGGGAATGAAACCCGGTTTCCGTGGCGGCGGGGCACACCGCAGACTTCTCGTGTGAACGAGGCGAGAAGCGACGACGAGGAGCACGGGCGGGGCCACACGCGCGACGACGGGTTCGCGTGCGAGGACGCCCCGCCCCACCGGGGCCGCGTCCTGCTGACGGCGGTCCTGGTCCCGGCCGTGGGAGCGGCCGGAGGCGCGGTGGGGGCGCTGTTCCGGGGCTCGACGACGGTCGAGGGCCCCCTGCTCGTCGTGATGATGGCCGTGGCCTTCCTCGCGACCTTCGCCCTCTTCTCGCTGAGCAGCATCTGGCTCATCAACAAGGCGTCCCTCCTGGTCTCCCGCATGTGGTCGCATCGTGACCGCCGTGACCGGGGCGGGCGTTGAGCAGCCCCGGGAACTCCGGAACCCCCCGTTCCGGAACCGCCCGGCTCCGGGAGCGTCCGGTTCCGGAACCGCCGCCCGCCGTACGCCGTGATAGCAGCGTAGGAGTTCCGTACAGACAGAGGTTCCGTACAGAGGGGGGTGCGCCGTGGCTGCTCGCGGTGCCGTACGCGTCGACGGTGACAGTGTGGTGCTGGGCGGAGGGGCACGCGTCCGGTTCATCCGGACGCTGCGCCTCCCGGAATCCGGGACGCACGCCCTGCCGCCGGGCCTCGGCGCGTTCCCGGTGCGCCGGGTCGAGGACTTCGCGGGTGCCGTGCCGCCCCGGATGCGCGAGCGCGGCGGGGTGATGCTCCCCGTGTACCTGCGGGAGGCCATGTGGCTCAGCTTCGCCGGTACGCCGGAACCGGCCGCCCTCCAGGTGGGCGTGGGCAAGGTGTGCGCCGTGTCCGGCGAGAGGTGGACCGGCCGGCTGTCGTGCCGGCCGCAGAACTACGTGGTCCTGCCGCGGCAGCCCTGGCTTGACGGCATCAACTCCGGGAAGGGAACGGTCCGGCAGTTCGTCGCGGTACCGCTCGGGCTCGGCGCCACCGTCGAGGGGCAGGTCACCGGGGAGGAGAGCTGGGGCGGCGTCCAGCTCCAGTCCTTCCCGCTGTCCCCGGAGGCCCTGGACGCCTGGCGCGAGGAGCAGCGGCTCCGCGCCGAGCGCGAGGCGCGCGCCCGTGCCTCGGCGCCCCCGCCCCCGCCCGTGACCGGCTACGGTCCCGTGCCGCCGCCGCCCGGCGCCGGATACGGCTCCGTCCCGCCGCCCGCGGCCATGGCGGCCCCCATGGCCGCCGCACCGATGGCCGCCGCCCCTCCGGCGGCGCCCGGTGGCCCGCCCCCGCGTGCGGCGGCCGCCATGGGCCTGGGCGTGGGCGGCTCCATGCGCCAGGAGGTGTACCAGGACGACAGGCCCCTGTCCGACTGGGCGGAGGACCCGGCCGGGCGGGTCTTCGTCCATCTGGTGACCCCGCCGGAATGGCGCCGCATCACCGGAGAGGAGCCCCCGCCGTCCCCCGTGGACCGCGCCGCCTACACCCGCGCCGGGCTGCCCTGGTTCGACTACTACGACGACGACGCCACGGACTTGGCGCCGACGGACGCCCTCGGCGGCGTCAAGCCGGTCGGCGACTGGCTCGGCGACGACCACCAACCGTGGCAGCCGCCCGCCCCCCACCAGGTCCAGCCGCTCGGGGACGCCCCCGGGAAGCCGGTGTCCGACGGCCAGTGGTGACGGGCCCTCGCACACGGCCCCGCACACCAGCCGCACACGGGGAGCCCGCACACAGGCCCCCGCACACGGGGAGCCCGCACACAGGGCCCCCGCACACGGGTACGCGCGTGCCGTGACCGCCACCGGTCACGGCACGCGCCCCCACGGCCCGGCACCCGGACGGGCGCGGCGCGCACCCTCAGCCGCGCTGCCAGAGCGCCGGGACGTTCGGAGGTTCCCACCCGGCCTGCGCCTGGTGGCCCTGGAGGCAGCGGTAGGCCGCACCGCCGTAGGTGACCTGGTCACCCGCCTGGTAGACGGTGCCGGCGGCCCACGTACCGCCCGGCTCGCCGGGGTCCTCCGGGTCCTCCGGGTCTTCGGGACCCGTGGAGGTCTTCAGCGTCAGCCCGTACGCCTGCAACAGCGGGTTGATCGGCTGGTGGTACGTCGTGCCGCCGGCGCGGCAGTCGCCCGAGCCCCCGGACGTCACGCCCTGGGCCTGGCTGCCGGAGATGTACGAGCCGCCCGAGTCGCCCGGCTCGGCGCACACGGAGGTGCGGGTCACCCCGGTGATCGTGCCCTCCGGGTAGGTGACGCTGCTGTTGTGCTGCTGGATGGTGCCGCAGTGCCAGCCCGTCGTCGAACCCGAGCGGCAGATCGAGGCGCCGACCGGCTGCTGCACTGATCCGGCCACCTGGACGTTCGCGCCGCCGGTGCCCTTGACGTACGGGGTGGCCGTCCAGTTCGTGTTGGTCGCCACCCAGGCGGTGTCCCGGCCGGGGAACGTCGAGGCCTGGAAGGAGCCCTGCGCCACCTGGTTGTACCCGCTGGTGGTGGTCCCGGCCCGGCCGCAGTGCCCCGCCGTCGCGAAGCCCTGCTGGGTGCCCCGGGTGACGGGGAAGCCCACCGAGCAACGGCCGGATCCGCCCATGTAGTAGGCGTCGCCGCCCCGGATGTCGTAGAGGGGGCGCGGCTGTTCGTCCGTCGGGACGACCCGTATCCGGGACCGGTCGGTCCGGCTCACCCGGGCGACCAGCGCCGCGGCCGCCCCGGTGTCCACGGCGCGGACCACCACGGAGTTGCTGCGCACGTCGACGTACCACACGGGTACGCCGGTGGACGCGGCGCTCCTCGCCGCGCGGTCCAGGGCCGCCTTGGTGGCGTCGAGCTGGGCCAGGCTGTACGTCACGACGTCGGCCTCGGCGCCCTTCGCCCGGATGGCCGCCGCGTCGGCGGCCCGGGTGGTGGCGACGGTCAGCACCGATGACGCGGGCCCCTCGACCCAGGCGCCCGCGAAGGACGCGGCCAGCCGCTGCCGGAGGCCCGCCGCGAGGGCGCCCGCCTCCGCCTCGTTGACCAGCCGCCGCCGCGCCTGGTCGGCGGTGAGGCCGAGGTCCCGCCGCATGGCGTCCACCACTTCCCGCCGTACGGCGGACACGGCGAGCGTGTCCGCGGCCGAACGGGCCCCCGGCGCAGCCGCCGTCACGGGCGCGCCCGGGACGCCCGTACCGTACGAGGGCGCCGCCGCGGCGCCTTGGAGCGCGGTCAGTACCAGCGCGCCGACGGTGGCGGCGCCCACGCACGCGGCTCTGGCGTGTCGGTGGAACATGGGGGATCTCCTCGGTGTCGGCGGTGGGGGAGTGGCGGTGTGCCGAAACCGTACGGACGGCGGTGCGCCGGCGGGGAGATGTCAGCCGGCCCCCCGCACGGCGTTATGGGACCCGCCCACCGGCGCTCCGGCGCCCGAGGACCCGCCCCCGCCCACCGGCCCACCGCCGTCCGCCGCCCCACCCGCTTCCCCGGGCCACCCGGCCCCGCCGCCGTCCGGCGACGCCCCGGACACCCCGGCCCCGGGCACCGCGACCGCGGACACCCTGACCCCGTGCCCCCCGGCCCGCGACGCCAGCCAGCGTGTGTAGCTCCCGCTGCGGGCCACCGCCTCCCGGTGCGCCGCCCGCAACTGGGCGACCACCCGGGGCGCGTCCAGCGAGGCGGGCGCGTCCGGGTGCCGGCCGAGCAGGTGCCGCCACACCAGCGGCGCGCCCGCCAGCGGACGGGTCACCATGCCCGGGGTGTCGGGAAAGGTGGCGCGGCAGAGCCCCACGGCCCGGCCCACCTGGACCAGATGGACACAGGACGCGGTGTCCGTCTCGTACACGGACGCCGGGGTGAAGCCGGCCCGGACGCACGCGGCGGTGAAGCAGTCCGCGAAGCACCCGTCACCCGGGACGTCCGTCCACGCCTCCGCCGCCAGGTCGGCGAGCGCGACCTCCGGTGCCGACGCGAGCGGATGGGCGGCGGCCAGCATCACGAACACCGGGTCGCGGGCCACCTCCGTCCACACCAGCCGCTCCGGCTCCGGCGGGGCGCTGTCCCCGCACGTACCGATCAGCGCGTAGTCCAGTCCGCCCCCGGCCGCCTGCGCGGCGATCCCGCGCTCCGACCACGAGGTGTGGGTGACCACCTCCACATCCGGGTCGGCGGACGCGAGCCGGTCCACGAGACCGCCCAGCAGCGGACCGTGCGTCCCGCCGATGCGCACCCGGCGCCGCCCGCCGGCCGGCGACCCGGACCGGGCGAACCGCACGGCCTCCTCCTGGAGCTCGTGCACGGCCGGCAGGACGATCCGGGCCCGGTCCAGCACCAGCGCGCCGAGCGCGGTGGCCCGCACCCCCTGGCGGCCGCGCTCGAAGAGGAGACCGCCCAGCGAGCGCTCGATCCTCTTCAACTGGGCGCTCAGCGCCGGCTGCGCGAGGCCGAGGGCGGTGGCGGCCTTGGTGAGGCTGCCGGCGTCGGCGATGGCCCTGATCGTCCTGAGGTGCCGCAACTCCAGTTCCATGCAAGCAGCTTGACCCCCGCCCGAACCGCCCGGCAAGACAAAGGTCCGGACCAATACCGGTGTGCTCAGTCCTCCCGGAAGACGATGCGGCGCGGAGCCGTACCACCCGGGGAGGCCGCGGCGACCGCGGTGCGGCCGGCCGGCACCGCCCGCTCACGGCCCCACGCCCGGATCTCCTCGATCTGCTCGGGGTTCACCCGGCTCAGCGGCACCGTGTTCGCGAAGGTGTCCAGGATCAGCGAGGGCCGCAGGTTCTCGGCGCCGCCGCACAGATGGGCCTCCGCGCCCACGTCGTGCAGCGCGGAGGCGATGTCGGACCCCGCGAAGCCCTCGGACAGGTCGACGAGCCGGTCGAGCTGCTCCGCGTCGGGACGCACCCGCAGATAGCGGTGGAAGTACAGCTCGATGATCTCCTTGCGGTCCTGGGCGTCGGGCAGGTCGACGAAAAACAGCTCGTCGAAGCGGCCCTTGCGCAGCAACTCGGGCGGCAGGCTGCGGATGTCGTTCGCGGTGGCGACCACGAAGGCCCGGGACTGCGACTCCTGGAGCCAGAAGAGGAACTGCCCGATGATGCGCTGCGGCACGCCCGAACCGTCGTCCCGCCCCGCGAGCCCCTTCTCGATCTCGTCGATCCACAGGATGCAGGGGGCGACCCGGTCCGCCATCGCCAGCGCCTCGCGGAAGCGGCCCTCCGACTCGCCCAGGTACTTGCCGTGGATGCTGCCCATGTCCAGCCGGTACAACGGCAGTTGCCACTCGTGCGCGATGGCCTTCGCGGACAGGGACTTGCCGCAGCCCGGGACGCCCACCAGCAGCACCCCGCGCGGCGGGCGCAGTGCCGTGTCGCGCAGATCGGCGTGCATGAGCTGGTGCTTGCGCTTGAGCCACTCGCGGAGGCTTCCTCGGGCCGCGCCTGCCGCAGCACCCGGGCCGCGGCCCCGGCGGCGGCCCGCAGCTCCGCCTCGCCGGCCCCCTCGGCCCGCTTGCGGCGCACCTCGGTGAGGAGCGCGGCCAGCCGGTCGCGGAGTGGGCCGTCGACGCGGCCGGCGACCCGGTCCCAGTGGGCCGCCGCGGCCGCCAGCACGGCGTACGGATTCATGGGTTCCCCCCGTCGTGGCCGACCTCGTCGGTGAGCAGTCGTTCGATCAGGTCCGCCCGGGCGTGGGCGCGCACCACGAAGTGCACCTCCCAGCGCGCGCCCCCGCCGGGGGTCGCGGCGCGGGCCAGCTCGGCCTCCACCGCCGGCCACAGCGCGCCGAAGCTCTCCAGCGGGGTGAGCCCGCCGCGCCCCGCGCCCAGCAGCGGCAGGCACACCGAACGCAGCGGCGGGTCGAACCGGGCGGACTCCTCGGCCAGCAGCGCGAACGCCCGGGCCACCCCCCGCGTGACGTCGGCGGGCTGGACGTCGTAGTCGTTGGTGCCGGGCCGGGGCTGTGCCACGGCCACGTGGT
This sequence comes from Streptomyces sp. NPDC016309, assembly GCF_043077235.1. NCBI lineage: Bacteria > Bacillati > Actinomycetota > Actinomycetes > Kitasatosporales > Streptomycetaceae > Streptomyces > Streptomyces sp. NPDC016309. The sequence continues at coordinate 107,590 of NZ_JBIBSG010000017.1, forward strand.
AGATGCGGCGGAGCCCCTGGGCGGCCAGGGCACCGGCCGAGGTGGGGGCGACCGTGCCCGGCAGGACCGCCCGGCCCGGCGTGCCGTGCCGGGCGGGCCACCCCCGCAACTCGTCGTGGACGCGGTCCGCGACGAGTCCCCCCGTCGGGTCGAGGTCCGCCCCGGCCCGCCGCAGCGTGGCCGACACGGACGACTTGTAGGCGGCGGGCAGCGCGAAGTGGGTGTTGGTCGGGGACACGACGACGTCGACGTCACGGAGGAGGTCCACCGAGTGCACGTGGATCCGGACGGGCGTCCGCCCCCGGGCGCGCACGGTGCGGTGCGTACGGTGCACGGCGGCGGCCGCCAGCGGCGTGCCGTCCCCGTTCCCGGGCCGGAGAGCGTGCCCGGACGCGGTCCCGTTCCCGGGCCGGAGACCGTCCCCGGCGGGACGCCCGCTGCCGCCGGCCCCCGGCGTCCCGCCGCCCACGGCGGCGATACCGACGAGCTGCTCCGCGATCTGCCCCAGCACCATCAGCTCGTGGTGCTTGCGGAACCTCTCGATGCTGACGCCGTACACCTGGGCCGCCCTGCGGCGCCGGTCGGCGGCCGGCCAGTCCCGGGTGCCCTGGGCGAGCCCGAGGCTGTACTCGGCGGCCGTCTGCAACGTCCCGCCGCCGATGCGGGAGACCGCCGCCCGTAACAGCCGCTCCACACCGCCGCCGGCCGCCGCGTCCGTCGGGGCACCGGCGTGGAACCCGTCGGCGATCCGGGCGAGTTCGGGAACGTCGAGCTCACGCAGCATGACCACACCCGCTCGCCTCACCTTCCTCACCTCCGCGAGGACCGACCCGTGTTCAGGCAGGTGAGGAGGGTGGGAAGGCATGGCGGAAAGGATCCCACCGACGCCACCCGCCTCACAAGCCGGTTCCGGCTGCTTCCATTGCACCGGATCGCCCGGTCGCGCCCCGGCCGCTTTCCGGGCGGATCCCGGTCGGCGGCGGCCGAGCCGGCGGGGGAGCCGGGCGCCGCCCGAGCGGCGGCCCCCGGCCGGGGCGGACGCCGCCGCGTGCGGGGCGGGCGGGTCTGTGTGACGCTGACGGCGGGCGGGCCGTCCGGCCCGTCCCCGGTCGGCCACCCTTCCCGGTGGCGAGGGCACGGAGGCGGTCATGAACCAGCTCGGAGACAAGCCCGAAGAGGTCCGCAAGCGGCTGACGGAGGAGAAGCGGCGGGCCGGGCGGCGCGACGGCGCCACCACGGACCGGGCGGAGGAACCGGAACCGGCACCGCCCAAGGGGCCCGTGCCCGGCGACGCGTTGCGCGAAAGGCACCCCGATGCCGAGGAGCGTCAGTGAGGACCCGCGAGGCTTGGTAACGTAGCGCCACACGGCGGTTACACGGGGGTGGGTCAGGTGGGTGTGCTCACGAGTGACGAGCACCATCCCGGAACGCTCCCCGTGCAGCACATGGGCCCCGGTCACCACGCGTTCCTGTGCTACGACGACGATGCCCCCGGCTGGGACGTCCTGGCCGCGTTCGTCTGGTCCGGACTGGCCCGCGGCGAGAAGGTCATCGTCTTCGGACCGCCGCGTCTGACCGAGGCGGAACTCCGGTCGCGGCTGCGCGAGGCCCCAGGGCCCCTGGCCGCGTCCGGATACGAGAGGGCGCAACTGGAGCTGAACAGCATGCGGGAACTGATCCTGCCGGCACGGCGGTTCACCGCCGACCGGCAGTGGCAGCGCATCGTCGAGGAGTCCGGGGCCGCCCGCGCGGAAGGGTACGCCGGACTGCGCACGTACATCGACATGGGCTGGGTCGCCGACCTGGGCGCCGACCTCGACATGATGATGGACCGTGAGCGCCGGGCCGGACACCTGTTCACCGACGGCTTCTACAGCGAGATCTGCGCGTACGACCGGCGGCGCTTCCCCGAGCCGGTCCTGGAGGCCATGTGCCGGGCCCATCCCCAGAACCTGCTGCCCCGGCTGGGGCACTTGCGGTGCCTGTACGACCAGGGCACGCTCCACGTCATCGGCGAGGCGGACCGGGACACGCACGACCGGTTGACCCGGGCGCTCACCGGCCTGCTCCACGCCCCCGCGCCCCCGTCCGGCCCCCGCACGGTGGACCTGCTCCGCACCGGCTTCCTCGGTGCCGGGTGCGCGACGGCACTCGTCCGCCTCCTCGACCGGGCGCCGGCCCACCGGACGGTACGGATCCGCTGTTCCGCCCACCACGCCCGCCTGCTGCGCCGTCTCGGCGCGGACCCGGCCGTCCTCGACGTGACGACGGGGTAGCGCCATGACGGTGGAATCGCCTGGGGGCCAGCCCGGGATCGGTGAGGAACTGCTGCTGCGCCGCCGGTTCGGCGGTGCGGACATCCCGCGGCTGCGCGTCCGCGTGGAGGGCTGCGCGGCCCTGTCCGGGCTGCCGGAACCCCGGCGCGGTGACTTCGTGGTGGCCATGGACGCCGTGGCCGGCAACGTCGTCCAGCACGCGGGCGGGCACGGGGTGCTGGTGCTGGCGAGGACGGCGCAGGAGCTGGAGTGCCGCGTCTCGGACCGGGGCCCGGGCTTCAGCGAGGACGTCATCCCCGACCTGGCGCCCGGGCTCAACGGCGCCTGTCACGGCCGGGGGCTGTGGCTCACCCGCCTCATCACCGACCGCCTCACCGTCACCCGCGACCCGGTCGGCAGCACCGTGACGTTCGCGATGCGGCTGGACTGACCCCGTAGTGCCCCGGCCCGGGGAGGGCGGGGCGTCAGTCCGTCCCGGCGTTCGCGCGGGCGGCGGCGCGCCGGCGCAGCCACAGCGGCAGCCCGTACCAGCACAGGCCGAACCAGAGCATGACGCCGCCGACCAGCGCCTCCGCGAGCAGCCCCGGCACCACGACATGCAGGATGAGCAGGAGCGTGCATCCGATGGTCAGCGCCAGCAGCACCATGCCGCACACCATCAGCCGGCTCGCGGCCCGCACCACGTCGTCCTTCATCCGCTGCCCGGACAGGAAGCGGTGGATCGACACGGGCGCTATCAGCGAGCCCGTCGCCGAGGCGCCGAGGACCACCGTCAGGACGTAGACCACCCGGTCGAAGGTGCCCAGGTCCCGGAACAGCGGGGTGAAGGCCACGCTCAGCAGGAACCCGAAGAGGATCTGCACGCCCGTCTGGGCGACCCGGGTCTCCTGGAGTATCTCGTTCCAGCGGCGGTTGACCCGCTCGCGCGCCGACTCCGGCGGCTCCGCGCCCGGCTCCGTGGCCGGTCCCGCGCACGTCTCCGTGCCGGGGTCCGCGCCCCGTCGCCTCCCGGTGGCGGCCCCGCAGGAGTCGCACGGGGCGTCGGGGCCCTCCGGTCTCGACCGGGCCGGCTGCTCCGTCATGGTCATGGCACCCTCCGTGTCTCGGAAGGCCCGGTTGCCCCGTTCGTGGCCGTTCATGCCGACCGGAACGGGGAGCGGTCCGGTCGGCGGGCGGTCGGTGAATGCGGCCCGGGGGCCGTCCCGGGGTCGGGCCGGTCAGACCGACGGCTCGTCGAGGACCGACAGCAGGTCGCGGTCGTCCACCGCCGGCAGCGAGAGGGTGCGGTACCCCATGGTGTCGAACAGCACCGTCAGACGGTCGCCCTCCTGGCTCAGCACCGTCCCGTCGCCCCACTCCCGGTGCCGCACCCGCGCTCCCGGCCCGCCCCCGGCACCGCCCCCGTCCCCGGCTTCGTCCGTGGCTCCGCTCCCGGCTCCGGCTCCGGGGGCCGGGCCCGCCGGGTCGGTGGCCCGCGCGGCGACGGCGTCCCCCTCCGGGCCGGCCGCGGCCGCCTCGCACACGTCGCAGGAACCGCACGGGGAGTCGTAGGCCTCCCCGAAGTAGCCCAGCAGGAACCGGCGGCGGCACCCGGTGGTCTCCGCGTAGGCGCGCACCATCTCCACCCGGGTGCGCTCCAGCCGCCGCCGGGCGCGGGCCGCCTCGCCCGCCCGCTCGACCGCCTCGTCCTGCGGGACGTCCGGGTCGGGCCGTACGGCACCCTCCTGGTCCGTGTGCGCCGCCCCCGCCTCCTCCAGCAGGTTCACCGCGGCGGTGAGGCGGTTGCGGGACAGTCCCGTCTCCTCGCGCAGCTCGTCCAGCGGCCGGGGCCCGTCCCGTTCGCCGAGGTGCTCGGCGACCTTGCCCAGGGTGCGGTCGCCGGGGGTGCGGGCGGCGAAGAAGTTCCGCATGCCGGTGTCCTCCGGCCGGTAGTGCAGCACCGCCAGGGCGGGTTTCCCGTCCCGGCCCGCACGGCCGATCTCCTGGTAGTAGGCGTCGAGGGACCCGGGCAGGGAGGCGTGCAGCACGAACCGCACGTCCTCCTTGTCGATGCCCATCCCGAACGCCGATGTGGCCACGACCACGTCGAGCGTGCCGTCGAGGAACGCGTCGTGCACCCGCGACCGCTCCGCGGCGCGCAGCCCGGCGTGGTACGCGGCCGCCGCCAGGCCCAGGTCCGCCAGCTCGGCGGCGTACCGCTCACTGTCCTTGCGGGTGGCGGCGTAGACGATTCCCGGCTTCGGCTCACCGGCCGCGCGTTCCACCACGGCACGGCGCCGGTCGTCGTCCTCCTGGAAGCGGCGTACGTCCAACGCGATGTTCGGCCGGTCGAAGCCGGCGACGACCACCGCGGGCTCCGCCATCCCCAGCCGGTCGACGATCTCCTGCCGTACCGGCGGTGCGGCCGTGGCGGTCAGCGCCAGCAATGGCGGCCGCCCCACCCGCCGGGCGGCCTGCGCGAGGCGCAGGTAGTCGGGGCGGAAATCGTGCCCCCAGGAGGACACGCACTGCGCCTCGTCGACGACGAACAGCGCCGGCTCCGCACGCTCCAGCCGTTCCACCACGTCGTCCCTGGCGAGCTGCTCGGGGGAGAGGAACAGGTACTCCGCGTCCCCCGTGGTCACCGCCTCCCACGCCGCGTCCGTCTCGCCCTCCGCCTGCGCCGAATTGACCGCGACCGCCCGCGGCGCGCGGTGCTCCAGCAGGCCGGCGATCTGGTCGCGCTGGAGGGCCAGCAGCGGGGACACGACCACGGTCGGGCCGTCCAGCAGCAGGGTGGGCACCTGGTACACCGCGGACTTGCCGGCCCCGGTCGGCATCACCACCAGGGTGTCCCGGCCGGCCATGACCGCCTCCATCGCCGCCGTCTGGCCCGGCCGCAGCTCCGGCCAGCCGAACGTGTCCGCCGCCGCCCGCCGCAACCGTCCGGCGGCACCACCCCCGGCCGCCCGCCGGCCCGCGCCGCCGCCGTCCGCTCCTGGTCGTTCTCCGCTCATGCGCCCCGGGTACCCCGGTCCGCCCGGGCGTACTGACCGGGTGGAGGGGGAAGTCCTGTGGTCGTGTTCCGGAAGTGGTTGATCGCCAGTCGTCCTCTGGGAGTGACGGGCGGTCAAGGCGGCCCCGCGAGCGGGACCGTCAGGCGACCGGCCGGGGAGCCGGTATCGGGCCGGAGGTGCCGGGGAGCGGCGGGCCCGGTGTGCCCGGGAGGTGCAGGGGAGCGGCGGATAATAAGGCATCGGCACAGATGAATTCGTTGATGTGTACCGGCCCACATTTTTTCCTCACATGTCCCGCACGCATGCGGACCGACGCGATCCGGCCGGGCGGCCCAGCGGCCGAGTCGTGTGCGACCTGGGAAAAGACTGTTCCGTGCATGCGGCGCACGGTCGTACTGCCCTGGTGGAAGAGCAAATGGAAGATTGTACTCCGCGTTACCCGTGAGTTCTTTACTCGCCAGTACAAGCCGCCTTTCAGTCAAAGAATGGCGCCAAGTTGCATGTGAATCGGCCGTACCGCGGGTGTTCGGACAGGAGCTGTTAATTCCACTTTGACTCCCCCTGAGTGATCTCCAAGACTGCGGCCCGACCACCTGGCACGCGTCGGGAACCGCGTGCGGGACCTAGCAGGGGGACCGAGACCAGAATGAAGAACAGCAACGCGAACTCCGCCCGGGTGCGGAGAGCTGTTACGCGCGGGTTTGTGACTGTGACCGCGGTCGCTTCCGTCACGGCTGTGGCCGCGCCGCAGGCTGCCAT
>NZ_JBIBSG010000018.1:0-97530 GCF_043077235.1 Streptomyces sp. NPDC016309
CTTCGATCGATGCCTCTACCGTCGCCGCAACGTCGTCGAGCGCTGCTTCAACCGACTCAAGCAGTGGCGCGGACTGGCCACTCGCTACGACAAGAGCCGCGAGTCCTGCCAAGCCGCCGTCACCATCGCCTCAATCCTGCTCTGGATCTGACCTTTGAAGACGATCTCTAGGGGATGGGGGTGGTGTCGTGAGCCATGCGGTGGATCCTCAGCGTCGTTGCGACGGACACACAAGCTGTCAGTATTCGGGCGGGAGAGCCCAGGGTTGTCGTGGGCGGGCAGGGATGTGCCGGGCGCAGGCCGGGTGGTCGAAGAGGCACCGCTGGAGATCCAGCGCTTGTTCCACCGGTCTGCAAAAGCCGTCTACCGGTGTCTTACGGTATGAAGACGTCGATCACGATGAGGATGGCAATCCCCTTACGGCTCGGGTGGCAGGGCGTGAGACAGCAACGACCGCAGCAGCACCTGCTTACGGCAGCAGCGTGGCTGCTGATCTGTGTCCTGGCCACCACGGCCGCAATCTTCAGCCAACCGGTGTGGGCTCGCGTCCTTTTGCCGGTCGTTTCTGCTGCTGCCCTGCTCGTAGCGTTGATGAGTGCCTGGCCGGCGGTGTACGCCGCCCTGCGTCGAGCCGGGCCGTGCGCAGCAGCCGTCATGCGCCGGCCCGGGAGGAGCGGCGCGTCCCCTGCGGGCAGGGCCAGGCGCCGGCTGCCCGACGTACTCCCTGACCGTCCCTCGGCTATGGCACCAGGTGAGGGGTCACCTCGGCGATCTTCGCCACCGGCATGCCCTGCGCGGACAGCAGCACCATCTGCGCCCGCGAACCGCTGCCCCGGCGGATGATCCGCAGCAGGCGCTGCCCCTCGTCGTCATCGATCTCGCTGACGCGTACTCGCTCAGCCACCAGCACAGCTTCCCTGCTGCGCACTGCCGGCGAGTGTCATTCCGTCGGCGTGCCGATCCGCAGCCGGTTGCCGTCTCGGAGGCGATGGCCTCGACATCACCAACGCGGAGGTAGACCAACGTGTCGGGGCGGGCATCGCCCTTGTGCTCCGACAAGAACAACCGCACCCCGCCCCGGGCGACCTCGACGAACGCGGGAAATCGCGGTTCGGAGCGGTGTTCCCGCTGCTTGGCGAAGCCCAGCCGCTCGTACCAAGCGATCGCCGCAGCAGCGTTCTCGATGCGAAGAACGGGAATGGCTTCCTCGTCCATGGCGTCATCGTCGCAGACCGCCCAGGACGAACGTTGCCTGATGCGGCACTAGGCAGGACAGGCCGATCTCGTGGAACCGGTGGATCACGTCTCAGACGGTGTCCGCGGCCTGCACCAGCGTCCGCCGGGCACATCCTGGTTCGGACGCGGCGGGATGAGGGGGCGTCTCACCGCAGTGTCTGCCGGGCGGCCGTCACTGATGCGGAACGGCGATGCCGGCTGCGCGCAGCTTCGCCTCGATCAGCGTGTTCAACCGGGCGATGGACGGTGACCGGTCTTCCCGGTGGTGGTTGACCATTCCGTACCGGGAGGCGGCGTCGGGTTGGTCCTGAAACCCGGTCGGCATCGCCAGCAGCGCGCGGTTGGCCAGCAGCTTGTCGGCAAGCGTGGATGCCAGCCCTTCGATCCGCGGGTCGTCCGGATCCCAGGACCTCGCATCCCAGCCGCGTTTGGTCAGCTCGACGGACTCGGGATCGTCAAGTGAATGTCCAAGCCGGGTCAGGAAGCTGTCGAAGATCTCCGGGACCAGTGCCCGGGCCAGGACCAGGGCCTCCCGTTGACCGGCCACGTAGTCGGGGCTGAAACCGAGTTCGGCGAGTCGGTCCAAGACCGCGCAGGCTCGGTCGGGCAGCAGGGCCCGGTCGCCATGGTCGAGACGGTGCAGCCTGTCGCGGCGCGCGATCAGGTCGTCGATTCGTTCGGTGAGTTGGTGATGGACGTCGTCCAGGGTGGCGGCGAACGTCTTGGGATCGGCGTCGAGCAGGTGACCGATCCCGGCCAGCGGCATGCCGGCTGCGGCCAGGGTCCGGACCTGGACCAGCCGGAACAGCTCGTCCGATCGGTATCGGCGATAGCCGGAACCGTCGCGTTCGGGCTCGGCAACCAGGCCGAGCCGGTGATAGTGCCGCACGGTCTTGATCGTGACACCGACGAACGCCGCCGCCTGACCGATCGTGAGCCCGTCTGCCATCGGCTCTACGCACCTCCAGGTCGTGGGCGGCTGCGGTCTCGCGAACCGCGTTGGCGGCGGCCGGGAAGTCCGGACGATCACAGGGGCGAGGATAGCGCGCACCAGGTCCAGCCCATCCCCCTGCCGCCGAGGAGGACCGGGACGCCCGGCGATCGGTGCCGGTCACCACTTGATCGCGATAGGGGGTTGACCTTGACCTTGGGTCAAGGCTCCAGGCTCTTCACATGGCCGCTCGAAGGGCCAGGCAGCCACCAGGGCCGCCGTGAGAACTCACACTGCAAACAGGGGATTCATCATGGGAACCAGCAACAACGGCTTCTCCGACGGAGGGCTGCGCCGACTGCGCGAGGTGCTGGCACGGCACGTAGAGTCCAAGAAGATTCCCGGCCTTGTCGCCCTGGTCAGCCGTGGCGGCCAGACGCACGTCGAAGCGATCGGGACGATGCGTCATGACGGTGGCTTGCCGATGCGCCGGGACACGATCTTCCGGATGGCGTCCACGTCCAAGCCGGTCACGATGGCGGCGGCGATGATCCTGCTCGACGAGTGTCGGCTGCGGCTGGACGACCCGGTGGATCAGTGGCTGCCCGAACTCGCCGACCGGCACGTGCTGAGGCGGCCCGACGGACCGCTGGACGACACCGTGCCGGCACAGCGGCCGATCACCGTACGGGACCTGCTCACCTCCACCTTCGGGCTCGGAGTGGACTTCGAGTCGATGGCTTCCCCGATCAGGGCCGCGACCTTCGAGCGTCTCGACTACAGCGTCGCGTCCGGGCCGGCGCCCGAGCCGGACGAGTGGATACGCCGCCTCGGCGAGCTGCCGCTGCAGTACCAGCCCGGAGTGCGGTGGCAGTACGACCTCAGCAACGAGGTGGTCGGCGTGCTTGTCTGCCGGGTCACGGGACAGTCGTTGGAGGCATTCCTGCGCGAACGTATCCTCGATCCGCTGGGGATGAAGGACACCGCCTTCCACGTGCCCGCCGACAAGATCGACCGACTGCCGCCTCTGTACGGGCCCGACCCGCAGACCGGCGAGTTCGTCGTGTGGGACGAGGCGGCAGGGGGAAGGTCAGCGTGCCTCCCGCGTTCCAGGGCGCCGGCGGCGGGCTGGTCTCCACCGCCGACGACTACCACGCCTACTTCCAGATGCTGCTGAATCATGGGATGCACGGGAGTGACCGGATCTTGTCCCGGGCGGCCGTGGAGCTGATGACCACCAACCGTCTCTCGCCCGGACAGCTAGCCGCCCGGGAAGCCATGTTCAGCAACGTCGCCCACCTGTCGTCCGGCCAGGGGTCGAACGGCGGCTGGGGATTTGGGATGGCGGTGCGCACACATCGCGGCGACTACGCGCCCATCGGCCAGTTCGGCTGGTTCGGCGGCACCGGCACCACCGCCTACGCAGACAGGACCAACCAGCTCACCGGAGTCCTGCTCACCCAGGTCGGACTGTCCACCCCGGATTCGCCGCGTGCCATGAACGACTTCTGGACCACGCTCTATCAGGCCATCGACTGACAACGAGCTCGACCGCTACTCGCGGCCGGGGTCAGAGACAGAAGCCCGGGGCCAGCGCCGGGCGTCATTCCTCGTCGGTGGTGTCCGATTCACGCAGCGGACGCAGGCCCCCGGGCAGGTCGGGGAGCTGGTAGGAGTACCGGCCGAACTTGTTGACGTGGCGGCGGAGGAACGGGGAGAGGCGGGCCAGGTCCTCGGCGGACGAATCGTCTGCCGACTCTTGAGGCCGTGGTGTCAGCGGCCCGGCACGTCGTCGGCGGCGAGTCGTCAGCGGCTGACGAGAAGGCCCTCCACCAGGGCCCGGAGCCCGTCCTGGTAGGTGTCCTCAGCGGTCAGTGGCGTCCAGCGGCCTGCGGCCTGAGCCAAGCGGGGTAGCTCGCTGGGGTCGAGATCGGCGAAGACTTGCTCCCGGTAGGTCGCACGGTCATCGTTTGCGCGCCGGCGGGCCGCTGTTGTCCTGACCACGATCTCTCCGGCTGTGTAGTACCAGATCGAACGGTAGCCGTGCACAGCCTGGTCGAGGGAGAGGCCGCATTCAACCAGTCCGTCAACGATCTGCTCGACAAACCACAGCGCGCTCGTGGACAGCAAATCGTCGGCAGTCAGCACCTCCACGATCCACGGGCAGGCGGCGAGCGCCTCGTGGATCGCCGTGGCGGCGACGATGACCCGCTCGCCAGGATGGGCCGGCAAATCGGGTCGGTGCAGCGTCCGCGCGGCGTAGTCGTCCAGCAGGAGGAGGAGCAGCTGTTCCTTGTCGCGGACGTGGTGGTAGAGCGCCATCGGCGTACTGCCGACCTCCGTGGCCAGCCGCCGCATCGTCAGCCGTTCCACGCCTGACTCGGTCACAATCCGGCGTGCTGTCTCGATGATCTCCTCTCGAGAGATACGGGGAGGTCGGCCCGGGGTCTTGCGCGGTGAGGATGGTTGCGGCATGCCCCCATCATCCCGCAGGTGTCGACAGCGGCCATCATCCGGCGCTAAGTTTTCTTACATGTATAAAAATTCGCGGGAGAGGCAAGGCGTGGTGCTGGCGGCAGCCGCCGTCGCCCAGTTCGTCATCGCCCTGGACATGTCCGTGGTCAACGTCGCATTACCTGCGATCCGCACCCACCTGGGATTCGCGCCGCTCGACCTGTCGTGGGTCGTGCACGTGTACGCGCTCACGTTCGGCGGGTTCCTGCTGCTGGGCGGCCGCGCCTGCGACCTGTATGGCCGGCGCCGGATGTTCGTGCTGGGGCTGACCGTCTTCGGACTGTGCTCCCTGGCGGGCGGGCTGGCTGAAGATCCCTGGCAACTGATCGCCGCACGCGCCGGTCAGGGCCTGGGCGCCGCCGCAGTCGCACCGGCCGCGCTGGCGATGCTCACCACCACCTTCGCCGAAGGCCCCCAGCGCGTCCGCGCGCTCGGGGTGTGGAGCGCGGTGAACGCCGCAGGCGGGGCGCTGGGCGTGCTGGCAGGAGGGCTCCTGACCGAATACGCGGGCTGGCGCTGGGTCATGCTGATCAACCTGCCCATCGTGGTGGCGGCTGTCGCGCTCATCCCTGCAGGGGTGCCCGCCGGAACGGCACCTGCCCAGCGCGAAAGGCTGGACGCGCTGGGCGCCGTCCTGGCGACTGGTGGAGTCGGGCTGCTGGTGCTCGGTGTCGTCCGCACCGACACCCTTGGCTGGGGTTCCCCGCTCACGTGGGCGACCGTCGCTGCCGCGGCCGTACTGCTGGCCGCCTTCGTCTTCGCCGAGTCAAGGGTCGCCGCACCGCTGCTGCGCCTCGGCCTGCTGCGCAGCCGCTGGGTCGCCGGCGCGAACGTGCTGGTGTTCCTGGCCGCAGCCGGGCAGTTCGCAGCGTTCTACTTCGTGTCCTTGTACATGCAGCAGGTCCTGGGCATGGGTGCCGCAGCGACCGGTACAGCATTCCTGCCCTTCTCCCTGGGCTTGGTCGCGGGAACCATCGTCGCGACCCGCATCACCACGTCACGCACCCCTCGTGTGTCCCTGGTACCGGGCGCTCTGCTGGCCGCCGCGGGCTTGGCCTGGTTCGCCCTCATCAGCCCCGACGGCAGCTTTCTCACCGATGTGCTCGGCCCGTCCCTCGTCACCAGTGTCGGCGCCGGACTGGTCCTGGCTCCGGTCGCCGCCGCCGCTACCACCGGCGTCGCCCCACGCGAGGCCGGCATGGCCTCCGGCCTCATGAACAGCTCCCGCCAACTCGGCGGTTCCATTGGCCTGGCGGCCCTGGCCACGATCGCCGCGCACCACACCGGCACGACCAACGACCCCGCCGTGCTCAACGACGGCTACGCCCTGGGCCTGGCCGTTGCAGCCGCCGTTTTCGTGCTCGCGGCGGTCGTGGCGATCGGTGTGCTGCCGCGCCGCCTGGCCGTCACACCTCTCCCACAATCCACCGCTCCCGCAGCCAACCAGCTGGAAGGAACACCATCATGATGACGACTTCCACCGTCGACCTGTTCGCCTCGGCGCTGCATTTGGAGCCCGACGGCGACGTCCGAGCCGTCGAACGGCAGATGACAAGCAGTGGTTCCGGTGCCTGGCAGATCGCCATGTTCCACGTCGAGACCGACGCCGACGTGCACGCCGACCACTGGGAGATGCACCCCGAAGCCGAGGAAGCGGTGTGCTGCCTGACCGGCGGTGTCCGTCTCTACTTCCGTCCCGACAGGCCGGGCGGCGGCGAGGAAGTGGTGCAGTTGCAGGCAGGCGTCGCCGTGATCGTTCGCCGCGGGCGCTGGCACCGTCTGGAGCTGGAGGCCCCCAGCGACCTGATGTCGATCACCCGTCGCAACGGAACCCGCCTCGAAAGGCGCACCGATACCCACTGAGGGGAAGGTGGCCCGGCAAAGCAGTTGTCGGGCCACACGAACCTCGCCCGAAGACTTGGCGGCGCATGGCTCGCCAGCACAAGGTGTTCATCGTGCTTGCCGGGGACATCGCGCACCCGGCCGGACCCCACAACGTCTGGACGGGTGGAGCTGTTGCGGCGGGACGACGACAGCGACGGTGCGCCGCCCCGCTCCAGTATCGACCTGACCAAGGGCACCGCGTTCATCGTGTTGCCACAGGAAGCGGATGGCCCGTGCGCCGGCAGGCGCGATGCCCGTGAGGTCCGGCGATGAGATGCCAACCGGAGGGAATGGGCGCGGAACCGTCCACACTGTGGGGGCGTGTCGCGTGCTTGTGGGCGGCCGCGTTTGCCGGATTGCACTTCCACTGGGCCGTCGGCAGTGACGTGGGGCTGAGCACTTCCGCCGGTCCGCTGGCCACCGAGCGCCCGCTGTGGTTCGTCGACGCAGGCTCGTGGGGCGTGGGGGCGCTCTGCCTCCTCGGCGCCTTGCTCGACTGTCTGCTTGCCCGGTCCAGGCTTCGGGGCGTTCCCGCTCTCCTGGCAAGGTGGCTGGGATGGGGCGTCAGCGCCCTCCTACTGGTCCGGGGCATCGGTGTCGAGGTGCTGCTGCTGACCGACACAACGCACCTGGACACCTCCGTGAGCGCGGGGCAGCGGGCCTGGACGCTGGCCCTCTCCGGAGGACTGGCCTTCGGCCTCGCCACCCGGTGGTCCCGGAAGGATACCGACGCAGAACCGAGGCCCTCGTCCAAACCTGGCATGTATCAGCAGTAGCGAGGACGGCAGAGCCGCAGGGCTCCATCAGCACGCCACGCTCGATGACCCATCGCACACGCCCTGGGCCTGATGGCGCTCTTTGAATTTCCCCAGGTGTCGCTCTTCAGGTGGCCAAACCTGTGATCTCCCCACCCATTGCGTGATCTTCCCGGCGTGTCGAACTGGTCTCGGCGTGTTCTGGAGAGCCTGCGTGAGCACGGAGTTCGGGCTGTTGAAGGGCCCTGGATGCTCACCTGGGAGGAAGACGTGGATGCTCACGCACTGCGTCGCCAGGGCTGGTCGATCTCGGCGATCGCCCGGTACCTGGGGCACGACCGCAAGACGATCCGCGCGTGTCTGAATGGCGAGCGGGTCTCCGGATATCGACGTCAGTCGCCGGACGCGTTCATGCCCTTCTTGGAGTACTGCCGGCAACGACTCAGCGATGACCCCCACTTGTGGGCCTCGACGCTATTCGACGAAGTGGTGGAACTCGGCTATTCGGGCGGCTACTCCACCTTCACCCGGGCCCTTCGTCGATACAAAGCACGTCCGTACTGCGAACCCTGTCGGGCTTCGAGCGGCCGCGACGTGGCGATCATCGCGCATCCTCCAGGTGAGGAGATCCAGTTCGACTGGGTCGAGCTCCCGGATCCGCCCGCGGAGTGGGGCGTCGGCACCAACGCGCATCTCCTCGTCGGCGCCCTGGCCCACTCGGGACGATGGCGGGCCGTGCTCGCGGAGGCAGAGACCTTCCCACACCTGGTCCAGTCCATCGACGCCGTACTGCGGCGCCTGGGCGGAACCGCCCGCAGGTGGCGGTTCGACCGGATGGCCACCGTCTGCCACCCGCCGACCGGACGGATCCTGCCGACCTTCGCCGCCGTCGCAAAGTACTACGGAGCCGGCATCGACATCTGCCCGCCCCGGCGGGCAATCGCAAGGGTGTCGTCGAGAAGGCCAACCACTCAGCGGCTCAGCGCTGTGGCGAACCGTCCCGGACGGCATCAGCATCGAGGCAGCCCAGAACGGCGTGGACAAGCTGGCCATCCAGATGGATCTCCGCAAGCGCAAGCTCGACGGAGCCTCGACCACGGTCGCCGCGCTCGCCGAAGCCGAGCCGCTGCTGGACCTGCCGACCCGCCCCTTCCCCGCCGAGCTGGAGCAGACCCGAGTCGTCAGCCCGCAAGGACTCGTTGCCTTCGCCGGCAACCACTACTCCGTCCCGCCCGGGCTGACCGGCGCCCACGTCACGGTCCGGATCCGCCTCGGCGAGGACGACCTGCACGTGGTCACCGCCAGCCGCGCAGTCATCGCCCACCACCGCCGGGCACCGGACGGAGCCGGCCAGACCGTCCGGGACGCCGGGCACGTCATCGCCCTCGAACGAGCCGTTCTCGCCTCGTTCTCCGACAAGGCTCCCTGCCGCACCAAGGTCCGCCGGCCCCCGTCGGCCGCGGCCCAGGCGGAAGCCGAGAAGCTTCGCGGCCGACCTGAATCGGACGTCGCGAACCGGGTCGTCATCGACCTGTCTCACTACGCCGCCGTCGCCGACCGGCTGCGGCAGGCCCCCACCCACGAAGACCAGGAGCGTGAGAGTGAGTGACACCATGCCGATGAGCAAGGCCCGCCGCTACCAGCAGCTGCGAGGCCACCTGTCCTATCTGAAACTCAACGACGCCGCCGAAGCCCTTCCCCGCGTCCTGGACCAGGCCCGAGCCGAGCGGATGACCCTCACCACCGCCTCGGAGGAACTCCTCGAGATCGAAGTGGAGGCGACCGAAGCCCGCAAACTCTCCTCCCGGCTGAGGTTCGCCTGCCTGCCAGAGCCATGGATGAACGACTTCGATTTCGCCGCCCAGCCCGGCGTCGACGAGAAGCTCATCCGCGACCTGGCCACCCTGCGGTTCCTCGACAACGCCTCCAACGTCCTGCTGGTCGGCCCGCCCGGCGTCGGCAAGACGATGCTGGCCGTCGCACTCGCCCGCTCCGCGGTCGATGCCGGCCACCGCGTCTACTTCACCACCGCCGCCGAACTCGCCGCGAAGTGCCACAAGGCCGCACTCGAAGGCCGCTGGTCAAGCATCATGCGGTTCTTCGCCGGACCCCGCCTGCTCGTGATCGATGAACTGGGCTATCTCCCGCTGCCGGGCGACGGCGCTTCGGCCCTCTTCCAGGTGATCAACCAGCGGTATCTGAAGTCGAGCACGATCCTCACGACCAATGTCGGTATTGCAGATTGGGCGGGCGCCTTCGGCGACGCGACCGTCGCCGCCGCGATGCTCGACCGGCTCCTTCACCGAGCCGCCGTAGTCGGCATCGACGGACCGTCCTACCGCCTCCGCTCGCACCAGTCCCACTCCGACAACCTCCGCAAAGGGGTGACCGGACGTGCTGGTCGAACTCCGGGCCTGCCCCATCTGCTGGACCCAGTTCCAGGCCAACCCCCAGGCAACCCGCCACACCTACTGCACCCCCCGCTGCAAAGCCGAAGCAGCCAGGCGACGACGCCGTGAACGCGACGAAGCCATCAACACAGCGGAAACCGACGTGGGCACGCGGCAGTCACCGGCACCCACACCCCTGACGCCCACAGCTATCCGCAACTGCCCGCACTGCGACAAACCCGTCACCATCGTCGCGCTTCTCGCCACCCCCGAGGCCGCGCGGCCCACCATCCCCGCAGCAAGTCCCGACGTCATCCCCATGCGCCGCAGCTGAGCGAACGCACGTCACTGACCTTGTCAGCCCCAAGGCGGCGGCAGGGTCAGCCGGCGTTTCCCAACGAGGCACCGATGTTGTTCCACATGAAGGCGTCCTTCCAATCCGGGCGCCCCTTGGCCCAGCCGCCCAATGCGGTGATCACCTTTTCCTGGGAGATCGTCCGGGTCTGGTAGTGCTCTGCCGGCGTCCCGTCACGGAACTCCAGCTGATAGGTGTTGTCGTCCCTCAGCCACACCTGCACATACCAATCACCGGCCGCCTCATCGTCGACTCGCTCGATGATCACGAAGGCGTTGCCCCGGCCGAGGTTCGCCACCATCCGACTCAATGCCGTGGGCCCCGGATTCCTCACCTGACGACCGTGCTCGTCTCTCGCTTGCAGCATGGCCCGATCATGCCCCACAGCTCTGACACCCGTCGAAGAGCAACCACGTCAAGCCCGCGCTCGCTCCCCACGTTCCCCAGTTGATTCACTCCGTGAACCAACTGGGGCGAAGAGCAGCTCTGAGGAAAATTCGGGATCGGCATCAGGCCGGTACACCGCCGGCGGCAGCGGTCGGTAACCGGCCGGCTGGAGGTTCAGCCCGACGCGGAATTCGTTCCTTTGAGCAGGGCACGGCCTTGTACTGTCAGGGAGTGGTGGACCGTGTTGCGAAAGCGGACGCTGGTGGCGAGGCCTGCCTTGCGTAAGACACTGGTGTGCTGGCTGGCGCTGGCGGGTGAGATGGACAGCCGCCGCGCCAGCTCGCTGGTGGTGCCCCCCTGCACAAGCTCGGCGAGCAGTGCTGCCCGGGTCGACCCGAGCAGCGCGGCCAGCGCCTTGTCCGTCTCCGCGGACTGCGCAGGCGACCAGATGCCGCGGAGGGAGGCCGCGTCCCGCGGGATGGGATAGATGAGCAGAGCCGCGTCGTCACCCTCCGGCACGAACAGTGCCGGTTCCCGACCGCAGAACAACGAGGGCGCCAGCACAAGACCGCGACCCGCGAGATCGAACTCCTGTTGCTCAAGGCGCCGGAAGGCCGAGTACGACGGTACCTCCAGCATCGGCGGCCGCCAGCGCAGCGCCGGAGCCAGGCTGTCCAAGGCCGCCTGCACGCCGGCGGAGGCCATCAGTCTCCCCCACAGATGCGCGTGGGAGTGCAGTGCCCCCGAAGCCTGTGGCCAGTACGGGGCGACCGCCACGTCATGGAGGTCGGTGAGTGCTCGGGCCAAGCGCCCGAGGGACCCGTCATGGGGCTGCCCCGTGAGCCAGGCTGGGCGCGGTGGCTGTCCGCGAGGGACGGGGTCCAGCTCCCGACGCACGAGCGTGGGCGGCGCGCCCAGCAGCCGATCCGTCGCCTCGGCCATTGAGGCTGCCGGTCCCACCACAGTGAAGAGGTCGATCATCCATTTGCTGGGACTGGCAACGAAACGAGCCAACTGCCGCACATCCGGCGGAATACGAGGCCGAGTCCTTCTGCGCCAAGCGTCGAACAGCGCCCCTTCATCAGTCCGCTGCAGCATTCGTAAGGAGAACTGCGTCTCGGCCAGCGGTCCCAGCAAAGCCATCCTCGTCCGCGCCAAGTCATCCACCGTGAAGCGCAAGCGCAGCACCCGGTTCCCCCCCAAACCCGAGAGTCGTACCCCTGTGACCAGGAACATTCAGCTACGACCGACGGTCATTGTCGAGCCGCTTCCCGGCCAGAGATGCTGGCTTCGCACGCAGCCAGGCCCAGGGCAGGAGCCTTCGGTAAGCCCGGGCCGGAAACGGTCGCGTGAACAGCTGTCAGGGTGCCGTCGCAAACCCTGCGTCGGCGTTCAACGGAATCACCATCGGCATTCCGCCTACCGGTCATTGACGAAGGAGTTTCTCGTGAGCGCAAAGATCAAGGCTGCTGTCCTTCTCGGCAGTATCGCTCTCACCGGTGCCGCGATGGCACCTGCCCACGCGGTAGGTACCACGCCGTCCGTCTCGGTGGCGTCGTTCGACGGGAAGACGGCAGCGGCCACCACGACGTCCAAGGGTGGCCACATCAGGACGAGCCCGTACGGGACGTCGTCCTCTGTCTCCTGGGCGTACGCAGGCGAGGTTCTCACCGTGTACGGGTACGACTACAACTCCTACGGGAACAAGTGGTACGACGTCGTCGACAGCGCGGGCTACTCCGGGTGGATCTACTGCGGGAACGTAACCGCTGGCTGCTGATCCCGCAGCCCGTGCGTGCACGCGGTTCGGCGGGTGATCCGCGGCCAGGCCATCGGCCCCGGATCACCCGAGCGGTTGTCAGTCGTGCCGATGCTGAACGACGCCTGGGACCACCTCGCCCAGGGCTAGGAACGGGCGCCTTCGGACCGGGCCATCAGTGGAGCCCGCCCCGCCTGTACGCCGGCTGACGCACGCTGAGCCCACGAGGCTCCCAGGCCGCGGAGGCATCGGAGTGTCCTCAGCTTGTTCCTCAAGGCCGGGAGTGACAACCCACGCCACAGCCTCTGGCAGACGGGGCCAGCGCCGGGGCCACCCGTACTGGAGTACGGCACCTCCGTGGTCCACGCGGGGACGATCACCGCGGTGTTCCGGCTAGGGAGTGTCCGGAACGTATCGGCGTCCGCCCGGAGGGCGGGGGCCGCGGTGTCCGGTGCGTGCGATCGCAAGGCGGAGGAGGGAGCCATGGCAACCGACGACAACGCGGCTAGCGTGCGCGCGGGGCGTCGCGGGCCAGGCGAGACTTTGCGGACACGATCTAGCAGGCGGTACTGGTTGCGATATCTGACAGGCGGATAGCGGACGCAGGGCGCAGGCGGCCGAGGCAGAGGGGGGGCGGACGCCCTTGCCAGGTGGTATACCGAGGCTGAGCGCACCGCCTGAACACTCGAACCCTTCCTGGAAAAAGGCCCGGCTGGGCGGGGGTGCGGCTCGTGGCCCCCGACCTTCGTCGCCCCTGGGAACGGCCGGCCGAGCCCCGTCGGCTGACCCCCGCCCGGGTGCGGCGGGGGTTTCGCAATGTCCGCGCGACCACGCCCCGCCCGGCGGCCGCACCGAAGCCGTCCCGGCCAGGGCCGGGACGGCCCGCGGGCTCGAAGGACAAACACCGGGCCAGGCACCACGGCGTCGGCAAGACGGTCAAACGCGCCGAGTCGATCAAGGAACGCCAAGCCCGCCCACGTTAAGCGCCCGGCTCAGAGGGTGCCGGTGATGGCGGTGGTGCCGAGGGTTCCGGTCACGCCCTGGAGGGTGACCGTGGTGGTCGGAGTCCAGGTGCGGTCGGCGTGGCGGATGATGTGGAGGAGCTTGTTGTCCTTGGTCGTGGCCGTCAGCCGCAGCTCACCGTCAACGTGCGCGGCGCCGAGCGACTTCACCGTGACGGCGCCCAGGTAGTCCTTCAGGTCACCGAAGGTGGTCCAGGTGCGGTCCGCCTTGCGGATGGCGTGGTACTGGCGGGTGCCGTTGTCGGTGGCGATGACGATCTGCGCGTCGCCGCCGGTGCCGGCCATGCCCACCGAAGTGATGGGGCCCGTCGTGCCAGCCGCGCCGGCGACGCTGCCCCAGCTGCTCCACTGCCCCGCGGTGTTGCGGATGGTGTGGTAGGCCTTGCCGCCGCTGACGGCGATGAGCTCGAGCTCGCCGCCCACGCTGCCGATGGCGGCGGTGGTCACGGTGCCGATCGGGCCGACAGCGCCGGCGATGTCACCTAAGGAGGGCCAGTGGCCGGTGGCATTGCGAAGGGTAGCTGGGGCCGGGTGGCCTCGCAGCTGGACCATCGGCGCCCTGTGATCCAGCTACGGGCCGGGTGGTCCTGCTGAGCGAAGCGCTGGGTGTGGCCGTCGTGAACGAGGTTGGGTTCATGGGCGGGAGAGTGCACACACCGGCGGCTTACCGTCTTGGGCTGATTGGACGGCCCGCCCGACGGCTCTCCCGTAAGATCTGGTGATGCCCTCCCGCCCGGCGGGTAGCGCCATGGATCACGCTTTTGTGCAGGTCAGCGCCGGGGTTCCATGACCGATAATCAGCAAAGCGGAGGTCCGCCCGGGAACGGGTGGCGCTACCTCTTCCGCGGCGTGATGGTCGGCGACGGCCACAACCCTGCGGGCAGGCCGCTGCGCGCCGCCCATGACGAAGCCGGTGTCCCGCCCGGAGTGTGGAAGGGCCGGGGCCTGGCCGCGGCCGGCCTCAGGGCCCGGGGACGTGGTGACCGAGCGGCAGGCCGAGCTGCTCCTGGGGGAGCCCGCTCTGGATCAGTTGACGACGCAGCACAGTTGGCGAATCAGCAAGCTGGTCGGCAAACGCCCCGGACCGTGCGCACGGGGCGGCCCTGACCTGCTTGTCCGGTCGCATCCCAGTTGGCGGATGCTCGCGGGGTCTCAGCCATGCTGGCGGATTCTCACGTCATCGCGCTCAGAGCGGCGCCGCACCGGTTGGACGTTCAGGATCGGCGCGGCGTCACTGGGGCGGTGCCAGAGGCCGCGCTCCAGTCCGGCCGGCCGGCTGGTAGGGGCTGTGCATGGTGAGGAAGCGGACGTCGAGGTCGGTCTGCAGGTAGTCCATGCGCCGTTCCCAGAAGGCTTGCATGTGGGGGAGGGCAAGGTGGGCGTCGAGATCGGCCTGGGAGCGCCAGGCCTCGTAGAAGACGAAGACGCCGGGGTCATTGCGATCTTCGTGGAAGTGGTACTCCAGGCAGCCGGACTCCTGCCGGGTCGGCTCGACGAACGAGAGCAGAAGGTGCTTCAACTCCTCGGCGCGTTCAGGTTTGGGGCGAGCGGTGCCGACGAGTGCGAATGGCTGAGACATGCAGGGTTCTCCCCGATAGGTACAATCAATCTCGTACCTGTCGGACGCTACCGAACTTCTAGGTACGATGCAATCCGTACCTAAAGGAGGTGTCCCGAATGCCCGATGGTGAAGGCCACCCGAGCGTCGAGGAGATCGAGCTCGGCCCGGTACTCTCCGCGCTGGCAGATCCGCTGCGCCGCCGAGTGGTGCGTGAGCTGGCAGCGGAACCCGACGGCGCGGCGCGGACCTGCAGCTCCTTCGGGCTGCCGGTCTCCAAGGCGACCGTCACGCACCACTTCCGTGCACTGCGTCAGGCCGGGTTGATCCGGCAGGTCGACCGGGGCAACAGCCGGATGGCCAGCCTGCGCCGGGCCGACATCGAGCAGCGGTTTCCTGGACTGCTGGGCATCGTGGCAGCCGAGCCGGAGGAGTGAGCTCAGGAGCGGGACAGTCCCAAAAGACAGGTCGATTGCGAACGTCCAATGTGTCACATGCATGGCGACAGGACACTGCCGCTTCGTAGTGACTCCTCGCCGGGCTCCAGGAAGAGCGGCACGATGATCCGGGCGACCTTGGTGGAGCCGTCGCGGTCGAGCCGGAGCGCCCGGCCGATGTTCTGCACGATCTCGACCTGGGAGCCGCGGGTGTCGGCGAAGCAGATCGAGTCGATTCCCCGTTCGCCGGTGATGTCCACGCCTTCCCCGAGTACGCGGACGCTGGCGAGGAAGGCGCGGTGCACCCGGCGCCCGGCCGCGTCGATGCCGCCTGCGAACTGGCGCAGGACCTCGCGCCGCTCGGTGACGAGGTGGTCGCCGCACAGCCACGCCGACCACAGCCGGTCCGGCGGGACATGGCGCCCGGCCTCTAGTTCGTACCAGGCCGCGTCGATCGACGACTCCGGCAGCTCCTCCGCAGCCGCCAGGTCGTCGCCTGTGGCGTCGTTCATGTACAGCTCGGCCGCGGGCTGGGGCAGGTTCTCCGCGAACGCGGCGGCTTCCTCGGCTTTCTGGTGGAACGTCATGACGGTGCGGGTTGTACGCGGCGGCGTGCTCCAGGAGCGCGGTCTGCAGGAGCGCCAGGCGCTGGCCCCGCACTCCACCTTTGAGCGCGCGTCCGGGTGCCCCCGTCGGCCGGACGTCCGTCACTGCAGGCGCTATCCGACCGCCTCCGCCGGCAGCTCCGCCGTGTCCTTGACCAGGGCGTTCACCCGCGTGGCGGCCGGGCCCGGCTGGTGGAGTCGCAGCAGAAGCCGGCCCACCCCGGAGCCTGACTCGGCAGGGCCCTCTGGCCGTATCCACGCGCCGTGCATGCCTGGCTGGGGAAGGCTGTCGGGTGCCAGGCCCGGAGCGCGGTGAAGGAGGCCGTTCCCGAGTGGTTCTCACCCCGCCCCTGAGTCGATGCTCGCTCAGGCCGCCGAGTACGTCCCCGGCTCCGGCGTCCTGGCGAGCGGCTTCGCGGCGGAGCGGACGTTCGACGGCCACCGGGCGATCCTCTTCACCCCCAACGGCCCCGGGCGGCCGCCTGCTCCTGCAGACCCGGCGCGGCTCCCTGGTCCAGGACCGATTCCCTGACTTGGTGGAAAACCCACACCTGAAATCTCTGCAAGAGAGGTCA
Organism: Streptomyces sp. NPDC016309; assembly: GCF_043077235.1. Classification (NCBI taxonomy): domain Bacteria; kingdom Bacillati; phylum Actinomycetota; class Actinomycetes; order Kitasatosporales; family Streptomycetaceae; genus Streptomyces; species Streptomyces sp. NPDC016309. Next base: position 16,409 of record NZ_JBIBSG010000018.1, read on the forward strand.
CGAAATCATGACGCACATCGATCTGGCCGCCGTCGCGAACGAAGCGCAGGCATGGTTCGACGGATACGTCGAGACGTTCATCGGACTGGCGGCGAAGGGGAGCACCGACCCGGCGCCGCTCCTCGACTACTTCTCCGTGCCGATCAGCATGACCACCGGGACGGCCCACACCGTGCTCACCTCCGCCGAGGCGCTCTCCCAAGGACTCGCACACGAACTGCGCGGACTGCGCGACGCCGACTACGGGGGAAGCAAGGCCCTCGACCCGGTGGTGCGCGCCCTCAACGAGCGGGCCGCAGAGATCGAAGTCACCTGGGCACGCCAGGACAGTCAGGGGCGGGAGTTCCAGCGCGTCCGCGTGCTCTACCTCGCCGCCCGGACGGACGCGGGCTGGCGGACAGTCGCCTCCGTGATCCTGGCCAGATGAAGAAGCTGATGTCCGCCCGGGCGAAGCACTGGGCTGCGGCGGTGTAGTGCATGGCCCACTTGTCGGCCTGGCTGGTGCGCGCCTTCGGCTTCTCGTCCTCGCTGGCGGGATCGATCCCGAGGACCTTCCCGAGGACCTGCTCGCACATCCACTGCTGCACGGTGGTGAGCTGGTCCCACCCATGCCGGACGGAGGTGACCCACCGGCCGAGGTCTTTGCCTCGGCGCACGACCTCGCCCGCCGTGGTGGGCAGTGCCTGGCCGGTGACCAGGTGTCCAGCAGTCAACGTCAAGCCGCCCAGTCGAGGCCGAGAGCGGCCAGAGCAGCTGTCCAGGGGCGTTCTTTGTGATCAGTGCTGGGCGTGATGGCCTAGTTTGTCTGCTGGGGGCCTGGCGGCGGAGCAGGTCGGTTCCCGGCACGCTGTATTCCACTGCCTTCCAGCCGGCCTCGTGGGCTTGGCGCTGGGCGAAGGGCTCCCCGAAGAACTTCGCTAACGGGCTCTGCCAGGGTGGAGGCGCGACACGCCCCCCGTCCGAAAGGCCCGCCGATGCCACGACCCGCCTCCTCCACCGCCGCCCGGCCCACCGCAGTGCTCGTCGTGGAGGACGACCCCGAGGTCCGGGCCGCCGTCGTGGACGCGCTGGCCATCGAGGGGTACGGGGTGCGGGCGGCGGCGGACGGGCTGGCCGGTCTCAGCGCGGTGGCTGCCGAGCCACCCGACGCCATCGTGCTGGACCTGGCCATGCCGGTGCTGGACGGGCTCGCCTTCTGCCGCGAGCTGCGCGGGCTCGGGGACCGTACCCCCGTCCTCGTCCTCACCGCCCGCGACGCCGTCAGCGACCGGGTGGCCGGGCTGGACGCGGGCGCCGACGACTACCTGGTCAAGCCCTTCGCCCTGGACGAGTTGCTGGCCCGGCTGCGGGCGCTGCTGCGCCGGGCCACGCCCGCCCTCGGCGCGGGCGAGCCCGCCGTAGGCGCGCTGTCCTTCGCCGACCTGACCGTCGATCCGGCGACCCGCACCGGTGTCCGCGGCGACCGGCGGCTGGAGTTCACCCGCACCGAGTTCGCGCTCCTGGAGCTGTTCCTGGGCCATGCGGCAGGGGCAGCGAGCCCTCGCAAACCTGATCCTCGGCGGTGAAGCGGGTTACGTTCCCCGTCTTTGCCACCGCGATCGGACACCGCGTTTGCGGGACCGGTCCGGGTGGGGCGACCGGCCTCGGGCCAGGGTGATGTGTGCAGGTGCTACGAGTACGGTGATCCTGTGGATCAGAAGATCAGCTTTCCGCCCCGCCCGCTCCGAGGGGTGCGCGCCGTGTACGCCCGGCAGGCCGCGCTCCTCCCACTGTTCCTCGGTGCGGGCTGCCGCGCGCCAGCCGTAGTTCTCGCCGACGCGTGCCTGGACGCTGCGGACCAGGGGTGAGTCGGTGTCCAGACGGCGCAGGGCTAAGCCGGGGACGGCCGGGGCCGGGTTCAGGTCTGCGGGGTCGGTCATCTCCAGGTAAGTGATGATCTTCTGCGGGATGCTGTCGTTCATCGCGCTTCCAAGTCGGGCCGGTCGTCGGTGGTGGTGGTGGTTTCGGTCGGGCCGGCCAGGGTGGTTTGCAGGGTGTGGCCTTCGCCCGATGCTGCAGCGGCGCGGTGAGGTGCCCCGGCACGCCCTCGAACGGTCCCTCGAACTCAGGCGGCTAGGCTCGGCCGAGGCGGACGGAGAACCCGGCGCGCTGCGTGGTCTTCATGGCGAAAACGGTAGCCGGACCGAAGCCCGCCACCGCCTCGCTCGGAAAATCTTCTTCGGCCAGCGCGGCGAACTGCGCCAGCACGATCGCAAGGGCATGGCGGACCAATTCGGCACCCTCGGCCTGGCACTCAACGCTGTCATGCTGTTCGACAGCCTCTACATCGACGCCGCCGTCAAGCAGCTCGCCGCTGACGGCTTCCCTGTCACCGACGAGCTGCTAGCCCGGCTCTCCCCGCTTCAGTACGACCACATAACCCCTCGGCAGCTTTGCCTTCACCGGGCTCGCGGCACCTGGCCTGCGCCCGTTGCGTGACCCCCACGCCTACGACGAGTCAGACGACGGCGAGGCCGAGTATCGGAGGCGCCGCACGATGCCTGATCACTTCCACCAGCATCAGGCTGGTGGCCGAGGCCGTCCGCATTCGCCGCACGGTTCATGGCCGGGCTTTCCTCGAACGTGTACAGCGCCAGTAGGTGACGGGCCAGGGCGAGTGCGGCAAGCACCGCGACGAGCACGCACACTCCCCACCAGCCAGCCTGGCTCCAGGCGCGTATCCCGAGCCAGGAACCTGCGGTGCCGCCCAGGTAGGCACAGGTCATGTAGGCGGTGTTGAGCCTGCTGCGGGCATCGACGCGCAGGGCGTAGACGCGGACTTTATTGGCGACCATGCCGGACTGCATCGAGGTGTCGAGGAGCAGCGTGCCGAGTGTCAGGGAGGTCAGACCCACCGTGCCGCCCCGGGTACCAATGGTGAGGATCGCGGCCGAGACGAGGACGCCAAGCATGCAGACCAGGTTCACTGGATCGGGGCCGTAGCGGTCCACCAGACGGCCGGCGAGCGGGGTGGCGACCATGGTCGCCACGCCGACCAAGGCGATCACGCCTACCGCGTGGGCGCCCAGCCCGTAGGCAGGTCCGGCGAGCAGGAGCGCCAGGCAGGTCCAGACCGCGGAGAACCCGGCGAAGACGGTTGCCTGGTAGAAGCACGAGCGGCGTAGGTCTGGCTCGGTGCGCAGCAGGCGCAGCGGCTCGGCCAGGAGCGCTGCGTACGGCTGGCGAGAGGACGGGGTGGTGGTCGGCACCGCGAACGCCAAGACGGTGGCGAGGATCAGGGCCAGGACCGCGGCGACCAGGTAGGGGGCCCGCCACCCCAGCCACTCACCGAGGGTGCCGCCGAAGGTTCGGGCCAGCAGCATGCCGCCGGTCGATCCGCTCAGCAGAGCGCCGATCACCCCTCCTTGACGGTCGGCGGCCACGAGACCAGCCGCCAGGGGGCCGACGATCTGCGCGCCCACGGTGGTCAGGCCGACAAGGGTGCTGGCGGCAACGAGGGCCGGCAGGGCCGGTGCGCAACCCGCTGCGAGCAGTGCCAGGCCGGTCAGGGCCAGGAGGACGACGAGGAACGAGCGGTGCGGGAGCCGGTCGCCGAGCGGCACCAACAAGACCATCCCGGCTGTGTAGCCGGTCTGTGTGGCGGTCACCACCGCAGCGGCCGAATCGGGCGACACGTGCAGCCCGGCGGCGATCAGGGGACCGATGGCCTGCGGAAAGTAGATGTTGCCCACTGCTACGGCGCATGTGACAGCCAGGATCAGGACCATCCGACGGCTCATCCTTCAGTCCACCGGCCCGCCAGCGACGTAAATGACCTGGCCGGAGACGAACCCTCCCCCGGGACTTACGAGGAAGGAGGCGGTATGGGCGATGTCGTCAGGCAGGCCCACTCGACCGACCGGGATGGACTGCTCCGCCCTGCGCTGGAACTCCTTGAAGCTCAGGCCGAGCCGCCGGGCCCAGGCCCTGGTCATGTCGCTCACGACGAATCCCGGCGCAATGGTGTTCGCGGTCACGCCATGCGGGCCGAGCTGGAGAGCGAGGGATTTGGTGAATCCGATCAAGCCCGCCCTCGCGCTGGCGTAGTCGACGCGGCCGGCATCACCGACAGCGGAGATGCTCGACATGTTGACGATGCGTCCCCATCCGGCCGTCACCATGTGCGGGCAGACGGCCCGGGCGGCGAAGAAAGGGCCGCTGAGGTTGATCCCCGAGACCGTATCCCACTGCTGCGTGGTCATGTCCACAAGGTCAGCACGAGGTCCGATGCCGGCGTTGTTGACCAGTACCGCCGGCGGTCCGAACGCGGCGGCGATCCGGGTGACGGCCGCAGTGACCGCGGCCTCGTCGGCCACATCAGCGGCGAGGGCCGGCGCTGCGCCGCCGACACTTGTGATGGCCTCCACGGTGTCGGCACAGTCCGCCTCGTCCAGATCGATCACGCCGACCGCCAAGCCGTCGCCCGCCAGGCGCCTGGCCACAGCGGCGCCGATACCGCGGGCAGCGCCGGTGACAACCGCCGTGCGCTGCACATGAATCGTGTGTGTCATGGGAGGAAGTCCACGCCATCGACGTCGCGTCGCCAATCGATGTAGCGTATGGCTTAATGATCAGTTTCGTGCTCGGCGTCGAGGATCTCGCGGACACCCGCTTCGCCCTCTCGCCCCTGCACGAAACCCTGTTCAGCCTGCGGGTGCTGCAGGATCCTGGCCTGTCCGCGCTGCACCTGCCGTGGCGCAGGTCCGTACTCGGCAGACTCGGCACGCTCGACACCGGTCTACTGATGTCCTTGGTCGCCCAGCGGCGTACCCTCCCTGACTTCCTGACCCCGAATCCCGCGAGCTTCGCGCCGGCCTTCGAAGAAGAACTCTTCGTCGTCCGTCAGGCGTCCTGCGCTCGGGTCCGTCACGACCTGCTGCTCGCGCACGCGCCCGACCCTGTTCCCGAAGCGCTCCGCGACGCCACCGCCGCCGAAGACGCGCCTGTCGCCAGACTCCGCGACGCCATCTGCGATCTCCTGCGACAGTACTGGGAGGTGGCCATCGAGCCGATGTGGCCGCAGATGCGGCTGGTGCTGGAAGCCGACATGACCTACCGCGCCCGCCAGCTTGCCCTGGGGGGCGCCCGTCTGCTGTTCGCCGACATGCACCCGAACCTGCGCTGGCGAGGCGGAGAACTGTACATCGACAAGATGATCAGCAGGCACCGGGTTGCGGCATCTGGCCGGGGGCTGTTGCTGTTGCCGTCCGTGTTCGCACACAAGCCCGCGCCCCCCGTGAGCCCGGAAGAGCCGCCGAGCCTCGTCTATCCCAGTCGGGGAGTAGCCACGTTGTGGGGCTCGGAGATGCCGACCGTGGACACAACCGCCCTGGTGTCTCTGCTCGGTTCGTCCCGAGCGAGACTGCTCAGCATCCTGGAAGAGCCGCTGCCCACCGTAGAGCTCGCCCGCCGTCTCAGGGTCACCCCAAGCGCTGTCTCCCAACACCTGCGTGTCCTGCACTCCACGGGACTGGTCACCCGGACACGTGATGGACGACATGTGCTGTACCGGAGAAGCGCACTCGGCGACCGACTCACGACCACCGCAACCAGACCGCGAACTCACGAGAGCTGAGGTTCAGCAGTCCGCCTCCGCCCAACCCCGCCCGGCCGGGCGACTCGCGCCGCCGTTCGACGGTGCGACCCCGAGCCGGCCCTGGGGGCGTCATTGCCAAGGCGGCGGTGTACCGGTGCGCACCCCGGCGCGGTCCGACTGCCCCGCCGGACCGGCGTGGTCCGGGTCCCGGGCGGAGGGGTAGGCAGCGCGGAGTGCGCGCCGCCCACCGTCGGCCCGGCTGCTCCGGTGCCGAGCCCCGTCAGTGCGCGGAGCTCGGCGGCGAGGCGCTGCCAGAGGACCATGGAGACACCGTCGTCGACGACGAGAGCTAGGGAGAGCCATCGGCTCCTGACCGGGCGGGTGACGGTCTCGGGCATGCCGGTGTCGGCCAGCATCGTCACCGTGCGCGCGATGTCGAGTTCGTGGTGCCGATGGTCGGGGAACCGCTGCCGCAGCGGGCGGAGGGACTTCCCGAGCCGGAGTTCGCTGGCGCCGGAGACGCGACCGTCGGGGGCGCGGACGGGGAGCGCCGGAACCTGTGGTGTGTCGGTTTTCTCCTCCGGCTCGGCCGTAGACAGGACCGGGCGCGCGGGACCCGGGTCGGGCTGCCCGGCCGTCGCTGGCTCGTGGGCTCCTCGGCGCCTTCGGGGCCGGGCTCGGCTGGCGACGGGGCGGTGTCCGCCGGGGCTTCGGCCGGCCCGTACGGGGCTTCCGGTGCGGCGAGCCGGACCAGCGGACCGGAGCCCCGGGGCAGTCTCCCGGCCAGCCAGAGGGCGTCGAGGAGTTGCTCCTGGGAGAGCTCGACGCCGCTCTCGGCGAGGACCTCGCCGTGCGTGGCGTCGAGGGAGACCTGGGCGCCCGCTGGGGCGACACCCTCGCCGAAGACCGGCACCCCGGCCTGGAAGCCGACTTCGTGATGAGCGTCCCGCCCTTCGGCATCTCGGACTGGGCATGGAACAAGACCGACCCGAGATGGCGGTACGGCGTCCCGCCGCGTGGCGACGCCAACTACGCCTGGTTGCAGTACGCTCTGGCCAAACTGAGACCGAACGGGACTGCGGGCGTCGTCCTGGCCAACGGCTCCCTGCACGCGAAGAGCGGGGGCAGGATTCGCCGGGCGATGCTGGAGGACGACGCCGTGGCCTGTGTGGTCGCGCTTCCACCCCAACTCTTCCGTACGACCCGGATCGCGGCGTGCCTCTGGATCCTGGCCAATGACAAGGGCCGGCAGGGCGCGGCGGGGCTGGCGGACCGGCGGGGCGAGATCCTGTTCGTCGACGCCCGCGAGGCAGGCACGCTCGTCGGCCGGACGGAACGCGTCCTCACGGAGGCCGATCTTGCGAGGATCGCCGGGACCTACCACGCCTGGCGCGGCACACTGTCGGCCCGGGTGGAGCGGGCGGCGTACCGCGACGAGCCCGGCTTCTGCGTCTCCATGGGCCTGGAGGCCGTACGGCACCACGGGTACGAGCTGACGCTGTCGCGGTACGTGCTCCTCCCTCTGGCCGGCTCCGCGACCCAGGACGACCGGCGCGGCGAGCTCCAGGCGTTGACGAGGAACCTGGACGCGCTGTTCGACTGACTACGCCCGACACTCGACCTCACCGCCACGATCCCGACCGCGACGCGTTTGTCTCCGGCTTAATCGGTGCGTGTCCGGGGTGCGGCGTTGCCGAAGCGCCGCTGTGCGGCCGCGCTGGCCACCGCGCAGTACGGACGGGGAGAGCCCCTCCAGCCGGAATGGCGTCCCCTCGACGACGACGCACTATCGACCCACGAGTCAGCCGTCACTCGGCGTCCGCACTTCAGGGAAGGCAAGCCAGAACCGCTCGCGGTTGACAGCCCAGGCGGCCGGGGGAACGGATCAGCAAGGCATCGCGTGGTCCCAGTCGATCAGGCCGAGGTCGGAGACCCGGATATGTGGCTAAGCCATTCACCCGTCGGATGCCCGCTGTGCGAGGCGGTTGAGGGTCGAGTCGGCGTCGAGGCGCATGAAAGCGGCGAGGTCACCGATCGACTCCACGATCACGCTCAACTGCTCCTTGAGCTGGTCGTCGGCGGCTGCTGACGCCTCGGCTTCCTCGCGCCGGTGAAGCGCCAGCGCCTGCTCGTAGGCGGCGCGGGTCTGCGGATCCTGCAGCATCGTCTTGAGGCGGTCCATCAGGATGGCGTAGCGGCCCTCAGGACTCATCGCGCTACCGGCCATACCGGCTATGCCCGGCTGCTGGTTCCACAACTCCTTCGTCTCCCCGTAGGCGAGATCCCAGAGGGCAACCTCCGTGGGGAAGGTCTCCAGGAGGGCCCGGGCCTCCAGTTCGTAGTGGTCTCCGATCTGATCAGTGAAGACATTGCCCAGACGCCTCGAAGAGGAGCTCGACCGCTCCCAGCGCTACCCCCACGCACGTGAAAGGCGCCTTCGTGACCCCGACCTCCGTCTCGACGTCGTAGGGAACGGCATACAGGCCGGGGATCTCGTTCTCTGCCCGCCACCGGATCAGGGCCCGGTAGCCCTCCGGCCAGACCAGGGACCCGGGCCGATAGACCCGGGTGCGCAGGGACGCCGCGACGGTCGCCGCGTCGCGCGGGCTGGAGATGTGGAGCAGCTGGGAGGACGAGCTGGCCGCGGTCGAAGCATGTTTTGGAACGCTCGTCGGCGAGTCCCCCGAGGTGGCGCTGAATCATACGCCGGTCCTCAGGCGGTCAAAGCCCACGGCGGTGAGGTGGTGGGCAAGCTGAGCTGTCGTCATCAGCCGAGACCAGTGCTCGTCCGGTCGGCTTAGCGCAAGTGGCAGATAAAGTCGTCACGGAACTAGGGTCGTGGCGATGGGGGTGTCAGCCGCTCAAAGGGTTCCGTGATGTGGAAAGTCGCCTACCGATTGCTGAAGAGTCTACTCGTAGCCTTTAGTGCGATTGTGGTCTGCATGGGCCAAGCGGGCGCAGCGCCAGATCCGACCCAGGTTTGTGCTACAGCTGACCAGCTTATCCACAAGGGATACCTGACAGAGGCCCGGGCGCTTTATGAACGCGTTCCGGGGGAAAATCCTTTGCCCTGCATGCCTGCGGATCTTCAAAGGATTGACAAGCAGCGTGCTGATGCAGCAGTGGAGGTGAAGCTGGGTCAGCAGCTGCTCGAGCAGAAGAAATACAAAGAGGCTGAAACAGTCTTCCGGAAGGCCCTCGGACTGGATGCTGGCAACGCAGCAGCTCGGGCTGGCCGGCTCTCCGCCAGCGAGAAGCAGCCTTCAGCCCAGGGGCTGTCCGCCGAGAAGGAGAGCTGGGACACCTTCTACAGCAACACATTTGTGCCACTGCTCCAGTTGGCCGCTGCGGCAGCAATCGGCGTCGTCGTGCTGGGGGCGCTGAGTGGGCTTGTCGCCCACTTCGTGGTCAAACCCCATTCAGTCACGTGGAACGATTACGATAAGCAGGGGGTTGCCCTGTTTGGTGCTTTCCTGCTCATCGGCTGCGCCTTGATGCTGCCGCTGTACGCGATGTTCGAGCCGTTCTCGCCCACCCGTACAGTACTCGATCTAGGTCGGATCTTTCTCGTCGTTGCCGTAGTAGTTGGGATCTCGGCGGTCGCCCGCACGCGGTCCAGGCCCGAGCAGTCGCTTAAACGAGTCTTGAAGGACTGGTTCGGCTTCTGGGGCTGGCTCGTCGGGGTACCCGCCGGCGCTCTGCTATTGGGTTGGTGGACAGGTTTGTCCACGCCGCACGAGCGGCTATTGGTTCTCTTCATTGCCCTCAGCTGCGTTGCAGTTCTGCTCACCGCCGCCTCGCTCGGCCAGCTCCTCCGCCTGCAGGTAGAGGCTCGGGGTGCGACCGGCGCGGCCGACGCAGCTGCGACCGACTACCTACTGGCACGGTTGCGCAACCTCGGCACCGAAAGACCACCCGGCCTGAATGCCGTACCGGCGGTCACTTCGCTCTCGAGTATTCCCACAGAGGACCTCAGTGCTCTGCCAGTCGGAAAGGTCGCTGGCGCGCTCTCCCGTATATTTTTTGCTCTGCGTCCTGACCGCACCTGGCAAGCACGGGTGGTGTGGGTGGATGAGAACCGCGTTGCCGTCACTCTCAACAGGAACGGAAAACACGCGGAAAGTGTAATTATCAGCCGCCGGGACTTGGGGCTACCCGCTGTAGATGACGATAAGGCCAATGCGCGGCTCCGCGCCCAACTCCTCACTGGAGCCGCCGCCATCATTCTCGTGAGGCTCAGCAAGTCACATCCCCAGCTGCGGCCGGGTCTGTGCGGTGCGCGGGACTGGAGGAGCGTCACCCTACAGGTCATCGCGAACAGCCGATCCCTGATCGACAACCCCGATGATAAGGTTGCCTTGCTGGGCCGCGCGGTTCATGAGGATCAGAACAATCTGCTCGCCCGTCTGGAGTACCTCTGGGCCCACCAGAAGCAAGCAGGGTTTGATAGCCCTTTGTACAGCCAGATCGCGCAAACTGTCGACAGGCTACTGGGTGCACTTACCGAATCCGGCGACAGTTGGCGCACGCTTCGCATCCGCGGCTACTACCGCAGCACCTCCCAATGGCTCAACTTGTACGCCGAGAGCGGATACAGCGACCGAAACCTGCTCCGCCGCGCGCGGCGTTCCTGCATCCGTCTAGAGGATGCATGTGAGACAGCCGATGCTGATCGACACGAGCCCGTGGATCAGCTCGCCAAGAGAACAAGACCACTTGCAGCCACCTTGCGCAGCACAATTGACGCTCTCATCACCCAGCAGCCTCCGGCTAGGCCACCTGATCCGATCGACTTCCGGGCAACGCGCCTCGCCTATACCAACGCCTGCCTGGACTGCTCCCTGTTGGAGATCAGCGGCGGCGCACCCCCTTACGCCGACCACGCGGTGCAGCACCTCCGTGTCGGCCTGCCCGCCGAGCGGGATGTGGATGACGCCAAGAAGGACCCTCGCCTCGCTCCAGTCCACAGCTATGCGCCCTACCAGGATCTGGTCGGCGTTCCACCTAAGGAGTTCCTGAAGCTGCAGCCGTTCGCTGACACCGCCTTCGCCGGCGTGGCGGACAAGCTTGCTGTGGCAGGACTCAGCAACCCCAGAGAGATCATCCGTCGTACCATCGGCGTGGGTCGGACTGAACTAGCGACGTATCTGAACGTTTCCCCCTTGCTTGTCGACCGTATCCGTCAGATCGCATTGCTGACACAGGTGCATCCCGACCTGGGCGATCCGGTGATGCTTCACCTGCTCCTGAAGGCTGGCATTGATTCGCCCACCCGGTTGAAGGAGCATGTTGAGAACGATAGAAGTGAGCTGATGAGGGAATTGAGACAGATTGCCGAGGCTGAAGGAGCACCCTCGGTGAAGGGCATCAGGCGTCCGCGCGGCTGGCTGACGGCAGCGAAGAAGCAGTACCGGTAGTTATCACCGGGATGCCGTTCTTGGCAGGGGACGAACCTCGCCGTCCTGAGGAACTGCCCGGCCGGGTCGTTCAACTGCTGCAAGTGCTGGGTCCGCGTCCGACGGCCGCCGAGCTCCACCGTGCCGGGATGGGTCACCGGCTCGGCTTCGCCACCGAGGTCCCGCACCGGCTCGCAGGCGGGTACGTGCAGCGGGCGGACCTGGTGGTGCGGGCGCCGGAGGCCGGGGTGCCGGTGATGCTGCTGGAGATCGACCGCCGCACCGAGGACGCGCACAACCTGGTGACCAAGCTGCGTCGGTACTGGGAGTGGGGCCGGCTGCTTCCAAAAGACGCGGCCAAGCACACCGTGGACCTGGTCCGCTCCCGGCCAGGCGCGATCGAGCACGTCGACCGCGAGCAGCGGCTGTGGCACCGGGTCTACCCACCGACCGGCCGAGAGGGCCCGGTTCCCGGTGGCGTTCGTGTTCGCGGACAAAGGTCGCCAACACGGTCGCCGCGCTGGAGCAGGCCGGCCGCCGTTACTGGGCGCCATGCCGGTACGAGACCTACTACCGAGAGGCGATCACGGCGAAGGACTGCAGCCAGGCCATGCCGGTCGTCGTCACCACTCTGGAGCAGCTGACGGAGCGCGGCGCTGGCGCGGCGGTGTGGCGGCGTCTGGGACGCAAGGACGAACAGACGCTGGCGGCCGCGCTCGGCAACCCCGACGGCGACGTCCTCTTCCGCGACCAGTACGCCCGCGCCGAAGCGGAAGGGGCGGCGCCGTGCCGCTGAGCGGGAGGCGCAGCGCCCCGTGTGCAAGCGGTGCGGACAGAAGTGGCCCACATGGCGCACGACCTGACTCCCTTTGTGCGTGGTGAGCCTTACCAGGGGGCATCTTCAGGAGCCAGGACGCTCATCACCCTCGCGTGGCAACTGGCCGTCTTCGAAACTGCCTTCGAGAGCGGGGCAGCGCACCCCGGGTTCCTCATGATCGGCAGTCCTCAGAAGAATCTTAGACACGGCACCGGCCGCGACACCCTCATCGCGGACGCTGTGAGCACCGACGACTTCTACCGACACCTCACGCAATGGCTGGCACGTCATGGCAACGGGGCGGAGGTCATCGTCGCCGACAACAGCCCACCCGAGCTGATCGAGGACCGCGTGATCGTCCGTTTCAGCCGGGACGAGACAGAGCCGGCCTACGGCTTGATCGATGACGAGACGGGCTGAAATAGGAAGAACATCTGAATCAAGTCCTGCCCGCCAGACCGGACAGGACTTGCCAGCTTCGGCACTGATGACCCGAGCCGTCCAGCCGCTCCGGCTGCCTCGCGGCGCTGGCCTCCGTGCCCGGCTCGTTCTGCTGCCCCGGTTGCCGGTGCCGGCCCTGCCTTCCCCGCGCGGCGGGCACCGCTCGAGCTGTCCGGTGCCGCTCCCGCTGGTCGTCGCTCAGCTCCCCCCACGTCTCGCACTGCCTCCGTACGTACCGCGTACGCTTTTGGTACGCCTCATGCCCGGTCGGTATTCCTCCCCTCGGGACCTCCCGGGGGGACTTCATGCTCATGGTTGCCGCCTCCCGGGCCAGGGCTGGCCTTATGCCAAGTGGATGCCGAGCTTGGTGTTGGAGATCCAGATGCCGAGCATGATGGTCACGGGTTCCGTCTCTCCGTCGATGGTGATCGTCTCGCAGTGGCTGCGTGGTACTGGCCGGTGGGCGCCTTCCCGTTCGATCCACTGTGTGAGGGCTGCGAGGCCCCGTTGGCGGCTCCCGCGCCGTGACGCCGGGCGCGCCCAGCCGCCGTCGTGCTGCTGCCGCCGCATCGTCTTCAGTGCCCCCGGCCCCCGGCGACCGCGCCTGGCACTACCCCGCCACGCCCGGCACCACGTCCCGGCTCAGTTCCATTGCCGCGGTCGGTCCCGCTGGTCGGCTTGCCGCCACGTTGCTGCGGGGAGCGCGGGCCTGGCCGGTCCGGATGAGGTCTTGCTCCGCATGCCGGCGCCGGCTTGGCGGCCGTCCGGCCGGCGGGCGGGGCGTCGTCACGCAGGGACGCCGAGCGGCGGGTGCTCGAGCACGCGGGGCCTGTACTCGACCAGCTGGATGCGGCCGTCGAAGGTGCGGTGCTCGATCATCTCCAGGGCGACATCCGGATAACCGTCGTAGATGCGTTCTTTGCCCGTGGCCCCGGTGATCACGGGGAACATCACGACCCGGAAGTGGTCGACGAGTCCGGCTCGTAGCAGGGACCGGCACAGGCTGAGGCTGCCGATCGTGCTGAGGAGCCCCGAGCCACTCGACTTCATGGCGCGGACCGCCTCGAGGGCGTCGTCGCGGACAAGCGTGGAGTTGGCCCACGACAGTGGCTCCTCGAGTGAGGAGGAAAACACCACCTTGGACGCTTGCGTGAGCTCGTCGACGGACGCCTGTTCTTCGGGCCTGAACTCGTCTTGGCCATTCGGGACCTCGCCCGCGGCGAAGCCCGACATCAGGCGGTAGGTGTTCGCTCCCATCAGGTAGGTGGCCTCGGGTTGCTCGCCGAGCCATGCGAGGTACTCCGGACCCTCGAGGCCCCAGAACCCGGGCCATCCGTCTCCCGATGCGTGGCCGTCAAGGGAGGTGATGAAGTCGACGAGAAGCTCCGACATGGCGGTGTCCTTTCCCAGGGTGTCACGAGCTTGGACCGGCCGGGAGCCACAAACTCATCGGCGGCGCTGTGGAGCAACCAGAAAACCCATGACGCTGCAGCCGATCAGATCGGCGGAGCGCCACCCGCGAACGGCCTGGGTCAACCGTCACGCTCAGCCGGGCCAAGTACAACGCTCGGGGGCCAACTGAAACGCTCAGCCACACCGGAGTGTCCAGGGCTCGCTCGTTCCACACGGCTCCACGGCAGGTGGGAGATCCCGCAGCGGGAAAACTGACCGTGTGTGTCAGCGGGCAGCCCCACCGTTCGTTCATGTCCAGGCGTGGCCGCTCGAGGGCGGGTTGCGCTTTGTGGTCGGCGTGTCCACGAGGGCCTCGGGGGACTCGGCGGACGGCTTTGCCGTATGGGAGGGCGAGTCGTGTTGGGGTCCTTGGGACGGCTGAGTCGTGGAGGGCTGTGTCGGCGTAGTCGGGCCAGAGGTGCGTTCCTGGTTCTCATCAGGCAGTGACCTGTGGCCGCCCAAGCCTAATGGGGTCCCGAAGATCACCAGGACCGCGATCCAGGGATGTTTTAGGCGTTTGTGACCTCTGGGGCCACGCGGCCGTCCTGGGCGGGATCGCCGGGTCGGGTCGCGCCAGGGGTTCGGGTCCGGCGGCGGCGAAGGGCACATGCTCCCCTCCAGGGGAGGCAGTCCTTGCCCTACCTAGTACAGCACTGGCCTTGCCGGGGTGTCCTTCCCAGTTGAGGGACTTCTTGGCGGCCTCGAAGTCACTCGCCCCGCCTGTCGGCCTGCGTCAAGGCGCGGCTGCATGGCGGCTTCGGGTCTGGCTGCGGTCGTTGGCCGTCGGTACCCCGCCCGCGCCGCCCGAGCCTGCCGGCGCCCCGCCCCGCCCCGGGGTGTCGGTCGCCGCGGGGGGTCCTGGACGTTGCCGTCCGCTGTTCCGCCGCCGGGTCTCCGGCGTTCCGCCGCGTGCGTCAGACACCACGCTGGTGACTTCGCCCGGTTGATCACCGCCGGTCTGTTGCCACTCATTTGGGCTACGTGTCCGTGCCGGACTCAGTGGCCACCCCTAGCGTAAAGATCCAGGTTGTCCTTTGGGCCAGGAAGGAGGCGCTGTGCACCGCCATACTGTCGCTGCCGGAATAGTCGTAGCAGCGGTGGCGATCGCCCCGCTGTCCGGCGTGGCTCACGCCCAGGACCTCGACTGCCGAGACTTCATTTATCAGGAAGACGCCCAAGCGGTCTTCGACAGCGATCCCAGCGATCCGAACCGTCTCGACGAGGACAGAGGCGTCGACGATGGCATCGCGTGCGAGGTCCTGCCCCGGCGCTCGGCCGCTACTGGTGATCGACCCATGCCACGCCCCACCGCCACGCCGACGGGAGGGGCGCGGGGAGGACTCGGCGGCTCCTCCGCAGCCCCACCCAGTAACTGGGAGACGGGCATCGGCATCGGCCTCGCCACAGTTGCCGTGGTCACTGCTGGCTACACCGTGATCCGCCTCCGTCGCCGTGCCTAACCCCGGCTGATGGCATGACCACCTCGGTGCTTTCCACCCCGCGGGAGAGCCTATGACGTTGCCGGGCAGCTGATGGACGGGTCCGTCTCTCCAGGCCCCGGCAGGTCGCTGTGGCGCGCTGGCGCGCTGTTCTGTGGCTCCCTCGCCGTTCCGCCGTGCCTCTCTGCCTCCCTCGGCCGGGCCCCGGCACGCTGTCCCGCCACCGGCCGCCGGTGCCGTCCGGCCGCCCAGGCTTCTGGCACGCCCATGCTCCTGGCCCAGGCCTCCCGAGCTGGCGTGCCGTCTGGCCGCCGTGGTGTCGCCGCTGGCTGGCCTCGCGCCGCGCCGTTGCCGTGCCGCCGTCGTGCGCCCGCCGTTCTGGCCGTCGGCGGGTGTGCCGCCGTTGCTGTCCCGTCGCTGCGAAGCCGCCGTTCCACCGTCCCGCCGCCGCTTCGCCTGTGCCGCCGCCGCGCCGCTGCCCGCCGCCAGCCGCGCTTCACGCCGTCCCGCCGCCGTGTGCAGCTGTGCTGCGCTGCCGTGCGCCGTCCGGCCGCGGCAGCCATCCAAGATGGCCACCACCAGTGAGCGAGATTGACGGTACGGTTGCTTCTTCGGTGCCCGGGGCCCCGAGTGTTCTTCTGCATGCCGAGGGGGCGTAGTTCGCCCCACCCCGGACCGCGTCAACAGCGCGGCTACCGCGGAAGGACGAACGACACCCTCAGCCCCAGATCTCCGCCCGACTCGGGCCAGGGCGCCACTGCCGCCTTTGCAGCTGGATGACCAAGGTCACCTTGACGGCTAACTGCGTGAGAAGTCTTTCCACGCGATAGCCGGGGGAAGAGGTGTGCTTCGGTTTCGGGGGCCGGCGGCGCCGTCAGGGGCACATGCTGCCGCGCAAGTTGCGCGGGCAGGGTGGAATGACGTCCGGGGTCCCACCGCAATCAACTCGCAGACCGGTTACCACTCTGAGCGGAGGTGTCCATAGTGACAGCTACCCCAGATCCGTCCACCAGGTGCGTGTCCCGCAACGGGGAGGCCGTTTACCTGCGCTTGCGAAATATGCGCGTTGTCCGCACGTGTGTGGGCTTCCGTGCTCGCGCTGACATCGGTGCCCGGCTGGTCGTGACGCCGGACTGGCTGATCACCCATGCCTGTGAAGTTCCGCGACTAGGCTTGGTGCGCCGTAGTGATGTTCACGGGGAGGGAGTCATCAGCGGTGCAGCCTCTGCAGGAACAGGACCCTGACCGGATTGCGGACTTTCGGCTTCTTGGCAGGCTGGGGGAAGGTGGCATGGGCGTGGTCTACCTGGCCCGGTCCCCGCGTGGCCGGATGGTGGCGGTGAAGACTATCCGCGCCGAACTGGCGGCAACCCCCGACTTCCGGTTCCGGTTTGCCAAGGAGACCGCCGTGGCCCAGCAGGTCGGTGGGGAGTGGACGGCCGCCGTGCTGGACGCCGACCCCGACGCGGCACTGCCCTGGGTGGCCACGGCGTACGTCGCCGGCCCGACCCTGTATCAGGTGGTGGCGGAGCGGCACGGGCTATTGCCGGAGTGCTCGGTGCGTGGCTTAGCCTCCGGGTTGTGCCGTGCCCTGAGCGACATCCACGACGCTGGGCTCATCCATCGCGATCTGAAGCCGTCGAACGTCATGGTGACCATCGACGGGCCGAAGGTGATCGACTTTGGGATTGCCCGCGCCGTGGACTCCTCCACTACGGGGGGCTTGACCTCCACCGGGGTGGTGGTCGGCTCGCCCGGCTTCATGTCACCGGAGCAGATCAGGGGCGAGAGGCTGACTGAGGCGAGCGACATCTTCTCGCTGGGCGCGGTGTTGGCCTTCGCCGCCGCCGGGCGGCTGCCGTTCGAGGTGGCTGAGGGCCAGTTGCACGCCCTGATGTACCGGGTGGTGCATGAGCCGCCGGACCTCACCGGCGTACCGGCGCCGCTGCTAGCTCTGATCAAGGACTGCCTCGCCAAGGACCCAGCCGACCGGCCGACCCTGGCCGAGCTGCGGGAGAGGAAAGAGACGCAGTACCGCTCGCTGGGGCCATGGCTGCCGCCGGAGGTGCTGGCTCGGCTGGGCCAGGAAGCCGTGCAGCTCCTCGACCAGGAGGACCCGCGCACTCGGGTGACCGCCAGCGCCGAGGCGGGCGTTGAGGCGATGGCCGAAGCCGTGACCGCACCGGGCAGGCCGCCCACTGCCCCGTCCACCGTTCCCTTCACCGACCGCGCCGGCGGCGAGGACGGTGGGGTGGGGGTGCCCATGCCCCGGCTGGCCGACGAGCGCCGCCGTGCCCGCGGCCACAAGGCCCCGGCCGACGGGTGCCGGGCCGCTGTCTACTGGCTCCTCACCCTCGTCGCCCTGACCTCCGCGCTCACGGTCGTCCAGCAGCTCCACGTTGCCTCCGGGCAGGGTCTTCTGTATGACGAGCCTCTCCCGGATGCAGACGACGTTTGGGACCTGGGGGATTGGGGCGTCCTCTCGTTCCCCCTCCTGTGGTACGCCAAGCTCTGCTTCGGCTCAGCGCTGCTGGTGGCCTGGCTCGTCTGGTTCAGCCGCGTACGCGCCACCGCCGAGAAGTTCGCGCCCGGTCGGCTGCGGTACGACCCGTCCATGGCGGTGATCGGCTGGTTCATCCCCATCGCGAACCTCTTCCTGCCCAAGCAGATCGCCGACGACGTCTGGCACGCCTCCAGCCCCGGCCGCAGACCCGCACCGGCCCGTGTGCTGAACGCCTGGTGGGCGCTGTGCCTGACTACCTTCCTGACCTCGCCCCTCTTTTGGACCCCGTGGACAGCGCTCCTCAGTGAGCACATCGAGGACGTGGGCGACGGCATGAGCAGCGATTATGACTACGGGTACGCGTTCCTGCCGGAAACCTGGATCAACCTCGTCCTGCACGTCCTGGTCGTGCTGACAGCACTCGCCGCCGCCCTCTACGTCCGCCGGCTCACCGCCATGCAGGCGGCCAAACTGCACAGTTAGCCCCGGGGCGCGGCGCTCACCCGCGTCCCGACGGTGTGGTGGTCGTTGTGGCGATTGCCGATCTCCCGGCACGACGAGCTCCCGGCTGCCAGGCGCCCGACCGCGAGGCGCAGGTCTGCCTGGGTGCGATCTCTCGGTTTTGTGACAGTGGAGTGAGAGACAGCGGGGCTTGAGGGTGTTCCTGGAGGTGAATCCCGATCGCGGACAGATGCTCCATTCGCTCCGGCGTGAGCGTGGCGGCCCGGCTGCGCTGGTTGCTGATCCACGCCCCCAGCTTGTGTTCCCGTTCTTCCTGGTCCTCGCCGACGATCCGCTCGATGTGCTTCCTCGGGACCTGAAGGTGCCCCTCACGTTCGAAGAACTGCTTGGCGGCCTCGTAGTTCATGGCCCACTTGTCGGCCTGTGTACGGGGCGGCTTCGGCTGTGACGTCTCGTTGACGCTGCAGTAGCCATGCGGCTCTGACCTGTGACCCCGCAGATGGCATGAGAGAGTCGCGAGGGGCCTATTGGGTGAGGGGGCACGCCTGAACTGCGACCCTGCGCCCAACCGTCAGTGGCTTCGCGCAGGCCCTGCTGGCCCAGCGGGAGCGCGCTGCCGCTCTGGGCCTGCGCCCGAACCGGTTGAAGAGTATCGAGATCCGCCTCGACACCGTCCGGGACCTCGCTCTCCACGCCACAGGCCAAGGCCACGGGACCTGGGCGTCCCTGACCACCGGCGACCTGGAGGCGTTCCTCGCCCAAAACGCGGCCCGCAGAGCCTCCTGGACCGCGGGCTTGCACCAGTTCTTCGCCCACGCACCGCACCGGAGCCGTTCTGCACAACCCCGCCGCCTTCCTCGAGGCAGCGCGGCTTCAGAGGCGCCACCCTCACCCTCCAGGAGCAGCGCATGTCAGTGGCCGTGGGCAAGCCCCTTTCGGAAAACGACACCTCTAATTCGTTAGTATCAGAGGTCCTGGCTCTCTGATGGCCCGGGGCGGCGTTGTCCAGCCCGGGGCAGGACGTGTGGGGTCCGGTCGGTGCCGTGGTGACCCCTACGACACCTCCGACCGTGCGAGGTCTTCGTAAAGACTGGTGGCGCTGGGTGCCGGCCGGTCCTCGCACGTTCTGCCCCCGCGGGCCCGTCGGGTTCGGGATCCTCGTTGGATGAGCTGCCGCACGGTGAGGCGTTTCTCCTCACGAGCTTCGAGCTCTGGACACGGCGTGCGCCCGTGCGGTCTGGCGGCGCCGCGCACGGCTGATGAGGTGGCGGGCCTTAAAGCCCTGGAAATTAGTGCGCCGTGCGGTCCCGCGTGCTCGTCTTCGAGAACGGCACCGGAGAAGGGGCGGGATCCATGGACGTGTTCTGCGGGATCGACTGGGCGGAGGGACACCACGACGTCGCGCTCGTCGATGACACCGGCAAGCTGCTGGTCAAGTGCCGGATCAACGATGACTTGGATGGCTACCGGCTGCTGCTGGATCTTCTGGCCGAGCACGGCGACACTGCGGAGACGCCGATCCCGGTGGCCATCGAGACCAGTCGCGGCCTGCTGGTCGCCACGTTGCGGCAGGGCCCCCGGACGATCTACGCGGTCAACCCGATGGCTGCCTCCCGCTACCGCGACCGGCACGGAGTCAGCCGCAAGAAGTCGGACCCGGGCGACGCCCTGGTCCTCGCGAACATCATCCGCACCGACGCGCCGGTGCACCGCCCGCTGCCCGCCGACATCGACCTGGCCCAAGCCGTCGCCGTCCGCGCCCGCGCACAGCAGGACGCGGTCTGGACAGCAGGTCGCCGACCAGCTGCGGTCCCTGCTCCGGGAGTACTTCCCGGCGATGATCGAGGCGTTCAGGGAGAAGCCGAGAACCCTGACACGCCCTGATGCCCGCCGTATCCTCGCCGCCGCGCCCACACCTGCTCTGGCGGCCAAGCTGCCGATGTGGAAGCTGACCGCCATGCTCCGGCGAGCCGGCCGCCGCCGGGGCATCGAAACGGACGCCGAACGAATCCAGCAGCTCTTCCGCGAGGAAGTCCCTCGGCAGCTGCCCCTCGTCGATGACGCCATGGGCAAGCAGGTACTGGCCTTGCTGCTGCAGCTGGACGCTGCTTGCCAGGCGGTCGATGACCTGGCGCGGGCCACTGAGGAGGCGTTCCGTTCCCACCCGGACGCGGCGATCATGCTGAGTTTCCCCGGGATCGGCCCCCAGGTCGGCGCCCGCATCCTGGGAGAGGTCAGCGACGACAGGAGCCGGTTCGCCACGGCTGGAGGGCTGAAGGCTAAGCCGGCTCCGCCCCGATCACGCGGGCCTCCGGCAAACGACGCTACGTCGGGCGCCGGTTCGTCAAGAACAACCGGCTCAACCACGTCGGCCACCTGTGGGCCTTCGCCTCCCTCAGCGGTTCCACTGGAGCGGACGCCCACTACCGGCGCCCCCGGGCAGGAGGAGACTGGCACATGCAGGCCCTGCGGCACCTGTTCAACCGGATACTCGGCCAGCTTCACCACTGCCTCCTGGCGCGCATTCCGTTCGATGAATCGATCGCCTTCCCCGCAGAGCCGCTACCAGCAGGAACAGCCGCTACTGAACGGAACGGGACGGCTTGTCCAGGGGGCGACAGGAGCGACGGTCATTCGGCCATGAGACCCGAAGTGGAGACAATCACTGCCCGATCGATCGCCCCGCTCTCCGAGTGAGCGCGGCCCAGCCCACATGATCAGGCGATACCGAAAGGTGCGACCATCGTCGGATGCGAGGGATCGACGAGCTGATCAATGTGGACGCCCCGGCGTGGCCAGAGATTCAGGGGATGCTCAAGGCGAGCTCCGTGCCGGTTCAAGTGCTGTCCGGAGACCTCAACGAGGGCCGCCGATGCCTTTTGCAGATGCAGGTCAGCGCGCGATCGGTGCTGGGTGCACTGGCGTTGAACACCGGCGGATTGCTCGTGGATGACGGGTGGGTGCGAGTGTTCGGCGGGGGTTCGGGTTCGGTCGCGGACGGGCGACTCCCGAGTCTGGCGCAGGTCAACCGCTTCCCCACGGACTTCGACCCTGGCTGGCATCCCGCGACAGGTCTTGTGGTCGGCCACGACATTGTCGGAGGGGTCTTCGCGTTGAACGGTGGCGATCCCGCGGCAGCGGGCCGCCCTGGGGCACCTGGCCAGATGACGTACTTCGCTCCCGACACTCTGGAGTGGGAGGCGATGGAGATGGGCCACTCGGGGTGGGTCTCCTGGCTGCTCTCGGGCAGGCTGGAGACGTTCTATGACGGAATGCGCTGGCCCGGCTGGCGTGAGGAGACCGCGGCCCTGGCTCTCCGGCAGGGTCTTTCCGTGTATCCGTTCCTGTGGTCCGAGGAAGCTCACGCCGATCTCGCGGCCATGAGTCGGCGGCCTGTGCCGATGCGCGAGGTGCTCGGAGTCGCAGCGGACTTCGCCCGACAGATGGGGCCATCCGATCCTGGGTTCCTGGGCGACGTGTGACTGGCTTCGCTGTCGGTCCTGGTCTGTCAGCGAAGGTCCGGAGCCGGGGGACTGGGTCGAGGTTCTGCGGGCGTGATGGGGCGGCGAACACCCACGGCTTGACGGCTTAACTGCATGAGGTGTCTTTCCTCGCGATAGCCGAGGGAAGAGGCCCGCTTCGATTCTGGTGGCGGGCGGCGGTGCGAAGGGCCGGGCGCCAAGGGACGACCCGTTGTTGCGCGAGTGCCTTGCAGCACCGTCCCGCATCCTTCCGGGACCCTCGCTGCCCCGGCCGCAGGGCTATCTGGTGACTGCTTGTGGCAGCTGAGTGCTGTTGTGTGTCGAGGATGAGGAGTGGTTGCCTGCTGGCAGGCGAAGAGACTTGAGTCTCCAGTAGGGGGAGACACAAGGGTGGGGGCATGGACGGCGACACGCTCTACTCGATCGGCGAACTCGCTCGACGGACCGGTCTCACGGTCAAGACCATTCGGTTCTACTCCGATCGCGGAATCGTGGCGCCGACGGACCGCAGCCCGGCCGGCTACCGCCTCTACAACATCGACGCCGTCGCACGCCTGGACCTCGTGCGGACCCTGCGCGAGCTGGGACTGGACCTTCCCACGATCCGCAAGGTCGTGGACCGCGAGCTCTCGCTTCCCGAGGTCGCCGCGGCGCACGCCGAAGCACTGGCAGTGCAGATCCGCGTCCTGCGCCTGCGGCGAGCGGTGCTGACGGCGGTGGCCGAGCGCGGGTCCACACCTGAGGAGATGGAACTCATGCACCGGCTGGCCCAGCTTTCCGAGGACGAACGCCGACGTGTGATCGGCGATTTCCTCGACGCCGTCTTCGGCGGTCTTGACGCCGCCCCCGCATTCGCGGGGGTCATGCGCTCGATGACCCCCGAGTTGCCCGACAACCCGGAGGCAGAGCAGGTCCAGGCCTGGGTGGAGTTGGCCGAACTGTCCCTGGATCCGGATTTCCGCGCCGTCGTGCGGCGGATGGCCGAGGACCAGGCAGCCGAGCAGACCCGAAGCGACATGAGGGGCCCGCGCCGCGACATCGCCGCAGCCGTCCGTGACGAGGCCGGCCCTGCTCTGACCGCCGGCATCGACCCGGCCTCGCCCCAGGCCGATCCGATCGTCGCGGCGTTCACGGCGCACTACGCGCACCTCCTCGGCCGCCCCGACGACGTCGAGCTTCGCCGCCGGCTGGCGACTCGGCTGGAGAGCGTGAACGACCCACGCAGGGAGCGATACCTCCAGTTGCTCGCAGTGGTCAACGGCTGGCCGGCCCCGGAGAGTCTGGCTCCGGTGTTCGATTGGTCCGTCCAGGCTCTGCGCGTCCGGACACAGCAATAACGGGGCGGTCGCAAGGCGGCATGGGGCCGCCGCGCCTGGGGTCGGGTGAAAACGCCGCCACATATGATCGGTTGATGAGTGCCCCGGTCGTACTTCAGGTGGCCGCGGCGCCGGTCTCTCCCGCTCTCGCCGACGAGGTACCAGACGCCCGCCTTGAGGACCGGCCGTAGGGGTCGAGTTCGCGCAACCAAGGCGCAAGGCGCTGCGTCGATTACTGACGGAACTGCTGACGCACGTTGATGAAGGAGTGCACATGTTACGCACGCACGGCCCTCTTGCCTCTGCGATGAGCCGGCGCATGCTGCTTGTGGCCGGTACGGCCACCGCCACGACCCTGCTCACGACCGCGCCCGCCCGCGCGTCGAACGGTGTCACCGGCAGTCTTGGTGCGCTGGAGGAGCAGTACGGGGCCCAACTGGGGGTCTATGCCCACAATGTTCGCACTGGGGAAACGATCCGGCACCGTGCCGACACGCTGTTTCCGATCTGTTCGCTGTTCAAGACGCTCGCCGCCGCGGCGGTGCTGCGCGACCTGGACCGCGACGGCGAGGTGCTGGGCCGCCGGATCCACTACACCGCGGCCGACCTGGTCGACAACTCAGACGTGACAAAAGATCACCTGGCCACGGGCATGACGATCAGCGAACTCTGCGACGCCGCGATCCGCCACAGTGACAACACCGCGGGCAATCTGCTCCTGCGCGAACTGGGCGGCCCCACAGCGATTACCCGTTTCGCCCGTTCCCTCGGTGACCCGGTGACCCGGCTGGACCGGTGGGAGACGGAGCTGAACTCGGGGGAGCCGTGGCGGATCACGGACACCACCAGCCCGTGCGCGATCGGCCGCACCTACGCCCGGCTCGTCCTCAGCGACGCGCTCGGCCGGCCCGGCCGCGCGCTGCTCACGCACTGGCTGCTGCACAATCAGACGAGCAACACCCGCCTGCGCGCGGGGCTGCCGTCCTCATGGGCCGTGGCGGACAAGACCGGTGGTGGTTCCTACGGCACCAACAACAACGTGGGTATCGCCTGGACGGAGGACGGTGCCCCGCTGGTCCTCTCCATCATGTCCCGCAAGTTCGACCAGGGCGCCGCGACGGAGAACAAGCTGATCGCGGACACCGCGCTCCTCTTGGCCGGCGCCCTGCGCTAGCACCACTTCCCACGCATCTACGCACGACGCGCGGCAGCCTGCCGGCTCGGTTTTCGTTCCAGGCGGCCTGAGACGGCAATGAGGGGCATCCGGCAGGCGCTTTGCCCTGCCGGATGCCCCGGAAGAGGAATGCACCGTCCTCGCCATTGCGTGCGATGACCGCCGCCCTCGTCGCAACCGTGCTCCGGGACACCGCCAGGAGGAACAGTCCGCATTCATCCCGGCCTTGGCGCGATAGTCAGGGCCGGGCCCGCGGCCGGTCTCAACTGCGTGCGCGCGAAGACGACAGACATCGGAGCCACAGACGACATCGTCGCGCCGTGGCCCCGGACAGCATGCAGCAGTACGCCCTGGGACCATGTGCCGGCGCTCTACCCGTGGACGATGAGGACGAGCTGCTGGCGTTCTACGACTTCCCCGCCGAGCACTGGATCCACCTGCGGACCACGAATCCCATCGAGTCGACGTTCGCCACCGTGCGGCTGCGGACCAAGGTGACGAAGGGTGCCGGCAGCCGGGCCGCCGGGCTGGCGATGGTTTTCAAGCTGGTCGAGTCAGCCCAGGCCCGCTGGCGAACTGTGAACGCACCCCACCTCGTCGCTTTGGTCCGTGCCGGGGCGCGCTGCGAACGCGGCCACCTCGTCGAACGCCCCGAGACCCTCTCGGCGTGAGCGGCCCCAGCCGATCCGCAGAGGCCGGGAGGGTCTCAGGCACCCGTGCGCCGTATGCGCAGGTGGCCATCGCGGGGAAAGGAGGGCGGTGCCGCGGGCAGGATGGTGTCGAACTCGTAGCGGCTCTTCTGCGCAACCCGGCACGATGCCAGGTTGTCCACCTGGTGCAGGAGTTCGAGACGCTCCAGCCCGTCGGATCCGAAGGTGTCGAAGGCCCAGCTCGTGAGTGCCTCCAGAGCGCGGGAGGCCACTCCCCGCCCGCGAGCGAAAGCCGCGGTCCAGTAGCCCACCTCAGCCGCCGGTTTGCCGGAGGCGACTTCCTTGAGGACCACGTTGCCCACCGACTGTTCGCGAACTGAACCGGGTTGTTCCTCAAGGACGGCGAAGCCGAACCGGTCCCCCGCTGCCCAGCCCTGCTGCTGAGCCAGCACCCACCGCGCCCCGTCGGCATCGTTGTTCACCACAGAGCTCGCCCACTGGCGCAGTGCGGGATCCCGGCTCACATCGACCAATGCGGCAACGTCCTCCAAGCGCCAGGGGCGAAGAGCAGCGGTACACGGCGCGGTGCCGGACCTATCGGATGTCGTCGATCCTCCGCCTGGACATCGGGGAGGACGGCTTCGAGTGCCACGACGGCTTCGACCTGACTGCCCACTGGCAGGACTACTCACCGCCCACCGGCTGCGGCCTTAGACCTCCCTCCGGATCGCTCCGGCACTGCTCGCCGCACTGCCGGACCGCCTGGACGCGGCACTGGTCCGCACCGTCGAAGCCTCGGTAGGTCCGCCGGACGCCGACGGCTGGGTGACAGCGACGGTATCGCTGGAATCGGTCGGTCTAGCGGTCCTGTCACTGGGGCCGGACCGCGAGGTGCGCCGGTTCGGTGGTGACCTGCCGGCGGGCCCAGATGGTGCTGTTATCCGTGCAGGGCATGCCCGTAGCGCGGTGAAAGGGACCGGCTCGCGCCCCGGCCGATGTCCTCATGCCGCAGATCGCCCCGGTGCGGGCCAAGCAGGGCAAGCTGCTCCGCGCGGAGCCGGTGGCGCAGCAGATGGTGCAGGACCGGGTCAGGTTGCGGGGGGTGTTCACCGACGTGGAGCGGGAGTGGGCCACCTGGATGCCGTCCGATCCGGACAGCCCTGGTCGTATCGACGCGTCGTGCATCCTCGTGTACGGGCTGATCCCCGAGGCGAACAAGGGCGCCATCGTTCACGCTCCGCTGCCGACCGCGCCCACGCCCGACGGCCGTCAGGCTCCGCCGTCTGCGGGGCCGTACGGCTGGCGCATCAGCAAGTAGGCGAGTCGCGGCGGAGGCACCAGCACCGGTAGATGAACATCCGCGAAAGGTCCGTACGGCCCGGAGCCATACCGGAGTTATGGGCGTCCTCTGCTACGGACCTGAAGGAGATGGCGTGCAAAACGGTGAGCGCCCGCCTTGCCGGGCCGCACCCACGACCTGACCGCCGCCCGTGCCCACCGGATGACGGTTGGAGGACGCCGGCACCCGCACGATGACCACGGCATTCTCGCGCTGGAAGGTACGGCCGTCGTCGCTGGTCGGTTCGGTCATCGCTTGATGATTTCACGACGCCGGTTCCGGGCGAAGGCCCGGACCCGCATCCGAGACAGCGCCCGGGCGGGAACCGGGAGCAGTCCGCTCCCGCGTTCTGGCAGTGCCGCAGGACGGCGCAAAAGGCGGTGGTGGGGTTGTGCCGGTGGCCGGCCGCGCCGCCTGTCGGGGGCTGTGCAAGCATGGCGGCAGCGGCCTCGTGCTGGACTTCGACGCTCGGACCAGGGGAGTGGGTACGGTTACGCGGTAGGCACGTCCTTTGTACGCGTTTGGTACGCCTCACACCCACTTCACGCCGAGGTGCCGAAGTGCGTCGAGCTGGTCGGCGTCGAGTTTGTCGCGTCTCTGCTTGGTGTTGCTGTACCAGATGCCGAGCTTGTTGCTGTACCAGATGCCGAGCTTGGTCTCGGTCCCGTCAGGCAAGATCACCACTGCCTTCCTTGGTACGGGCCGGCCCGCGCCTTCCCGCTCGACCCACTGCGTGAGGGCCGCCAAAGACAGCCCTGCCGCCGATGGTGGCCGGGGTGACGGCGGCGCCCCATGCGGTGCCGAGACGGGCCATGGAGACGGCGATGGGGTCGGGCCGCATCCCGGCGCGCTGCCAGGTGGCGCGGGCGGCCTCGGCGTCGGGCCAGTATCGGTCGGTGTCTAGTTGACTGTGCTGGCCGTTTTGGTTGCGGTAGGTGTTGAGGGCTGGGCCGAATCGGATGATCGGTGTGGGGACGCGGGTGGGGTCGTAGTCGGCGGTGGGGAGCCTGTCGAGTGCTGCGAGCGCGGTTCGGCAGGTGGGGGTGTCGAGGAAGTTGGGCACGCGGACGGCGGCGAGGGTGTCGGCTGCGAGGTTTGCCAGGTGCCGGTCGGTGAAGGAGTTGGAGTCTGCTGCGGTGAACAGGGGGTCGAGTGCCGTGGTGCGGGGCATGGTGCCTCCGTTAAGGATGCAGGAGCCTACCGTGACGGTACGGCGTACCGTACGCTGACTCGCATGCCTAGGCAATCCGCTTCCCTGGACCTTGCGACGCCCGAACGCATCGCCGAGCAAGCCCTGTTGATCGTGGATCAAGAGGGACCTACGGCTCTCAGCTTCCGGACCCTGGCCTCCGCCCTGGGCATCTCCGTCGCCTCGCTCCAACGCCGATGCACCGACCTTGCCGGACTGCTGGACCTCGTCACCGATCACCTCGCCACCCACCTGCCCGACATCCCGCCCGCCACCGACTGGCCGAGCGCTACAGAGCAGCGGTTCACCGCGCTGTACGAACTGCTGACCGCCCACCCAGGACTGATCGCCCTACGCGGTGCCCGACCCTGGCTCGGCCCGCAGTTGCTCAAGCGTCTGGTGGAACCGCAGCTCGCTGATTCCCTCGCCGCCGGCATGACCCCAGAGCAGGCGATCGTCACTTATCGGCGGCTGTACCTGCTCACCCTGGGCAGTGCCAGCTTCGTCGACCATCGCGACCCCAAGGCCGCCCAGGGGGCCACCAGACGCGCGCTGGCTGCCCTCGACCCTGAACAGTTCCCTGCCCTGACCTGCCACATGGCCGCGATCGTGCCCGCTGTGACCGACCACGAGGTCTACTACGGCGCGCTTCGCCAGCTGATCCGCGCCGCCACACCTGCCGGATCGGCGACTCCGCCACGCCACAGCTGAGGCACGGGCGCCACAAACCGGTGGGAACGCGCCCGCCACCGATGACCACCCTTTGGCGATGCTGTGGTGTCGAGTCACCGCCAACCGACGAGGATTCGGCCAACTGACACGGACGAGCCGAAGTCGACTGAGCTCAGCGCCGCCGCCGGTCAGCACGTAGTCAAGCGTGATTGATAAATGGCACTGCGGCTCCGTCGGGTCTGGCGGAGCCGCAGCCCTTCTGCTTGACTGACCGTCAGCCGTGCGATTGCCAGCAATCTTGACCGAAGCTGAGCTTCAGCAGACCGCCATTGGGGCGCTCTACCAAGAAGGAATCCCCCCGGCCAGAAGGGTGATCGAATGAGCCGCGATAAGCGATTTCCCACGAGTACGGCAAGCATCGTATTTGCAGCTCCCGGGCTCTTTGTCCTCCGCCGTACGGGGACTGAGGTCGGAGGTTGACTTATTCCTCCCGAGCTCGGCGCCTTGCAGATCCCGGCACTGCTGGCAATAAACGGAGGAATTAAGAGATGGTTCTGGCGGTCTTGACCGGGGCATCTTTGGGCGATGTCTGGATAGTCATTCCCGCTTTTCTGGTAGCGATCGCTGTCGTCTTCTACGTTGCGACCAAGCGAAAATGAACATCGCAACGCATCGTCTGCACCTCAACGACGTCGCCTCGCCCCCGGTCCAACCGCGCGCCCGTCCGCTAGGCGGGGACGGCTGGCGCGCGGTCGCGGAGGACGTGCAGCCGGGCTTGATGCTGGACATGCCCGGTCGAGGGGTACATAGCGGAGCTGGTGCGGGCCGATATGTTCTTCCGGGCTCGCGTCGGCGGGTCCCACGCGTATTCGAGGGGGGAAACATGCCTGATGAGCGGCTTGCCGCGGAGTGGCTCCGGTCCTGGTGGAAGCCGGCTGACGCGGCGCTGACGAAGCTGATGCAGTCTTTCCTTCCGACGCACGGCTTCCCGCCCGGCCACAACGCCGTGATGCTCGCAACCGACGACAGCCACCAGGCGACGGACGCGCTCGTGGACCTGACGCCGATCCCCTCAGACCTGACCACGCTCTACTGGGTGATCAGCGAGGCTTTCCTGCCCGACGTCGACAGCGGGTACTTCATCCACTCACCTGAGACGGCGGCGGAACACTTCCGCGAGTACGGCCCCGCACTGATTGAGGGGGAACCGATCGCGATGGTCTTCGCCAGCGACGGCGGGGGTCATCTGTTCGCGATAGGAGACAGCGGACAAGTCTGGAAGTCCACCACGGCTTCCTGGCCTGACGACTTCGAGGTCGCCGCGTCCAGCTTGCAGGAGTTCCTCGAACAACTCGGCCGCCGGATCGCGAACCAGACCTGATCACGAAACCCCCGCGCTAACTGGCCCAAGACCCCCTGCAAGCACTGCGGGAAGAAAATGCGGGTCCATCCCGGACAGCGGCGCCACCTGGGTTCCTTCTGTCACCAGAAGGCCTACCGGCAGTGGAAGAGCGAGCGGCGGCAGGGATGATGGCCTCCATGGACACGACACCATCGGGCCCGCAGCTGGTCGAAGCAGGTTGGCAGAAGGTCCGCGACGACGGGCGGGTCCGTCCCGAGTTGCTCGAAGCTGCCTACGCCGAACCCCGTCTGCGCCAGCTGTTCCCGTGGACCGGAATGGGAGAGCTGCACTTCAGCCGCTGCACAGAGCAGCGCTGGACATGGGACATTCCCTACATCCAGCCCGCGGCAGGAGGCAGCTACTGGGTCTCCGGCCCTTTGCGCAGCGAGACCGTCGGGCCGGCCGCGACCCCACAGGAGGCCGTCGCGATGGTGATCGAGCGCCTCCCTCTGAACGCCGGACCTGCTTTCGTCGGGACTCCAGCAGAACTCGCAGCCCACGAAGCCAGGGCCTCGTCCACGGCCGATGGGTCCCAAAACATCGGCCACTCCGCGAACTGATCTAGTCCAACCGTCGAGGCCAGAGGCCCGGCAGCGTGTCACCCATCAGGCAACCGCATGGGGAATCAAACTTCACTGATAACGGTCAAACTTCACTGTCACAGGACACCGACCCACAAAACAACCGCCCGTCCGCGCGCCGAACCTGGCCGGCTGACCTGATCGGGCGGGGCGGACGGCGAGGGCGAGCTCGAGGATGGCTTCGGCCGCGGTGATACCCGCGTCTCGAGTCTCGGCACGCAGCGCACGGGCGACTTCGAGCGCGGGCAGCGTGCCCGTGCCGAATACGAGCGCGGCGATCCTCACTGTGAAGCTAGTGGCGCGCAGATCGAGGCCGATAAGGAGTTGCTCGGCGAGGTGGACCTCGTCCGCGGGGCCGAGGCCGGTGACGGCGAGGACGAGAGCGCGGTGGGCTTGGCTGGTGGCGTTCACGAGAACGGAAGGCACCCCCTGGACCCTTCCGTAGGCCGGGTAGAGGTAGGCGTCGACTGGGTGGAGGCATGCCAGCGCTCCTACGAGGGCGTCCGGGCCACCATGTCCGTCGGCGACCGCAACCAGCTCTCCAAGGGGGCTGCCGAGGTCCGCGACCGGTCCGCCGCCGACTTCCACAAGACCCTGTGGGACCGGCCGGACGTACGGAAGCGATGGATCCTGCGCGCCCGCAACGAGAACTCCGTCCGGGAGGTCTCCGACACCCTGGCCTGGACCGTCGCCGCCAGCCTGGACCGCTTCCTGCCCACCCACCTCCTGGGCCCCACTGTCATGGACGCGGTGCTCCACAGCTTCGCCGACGCGGTCGATATGGATCGCGACAACGCGGCACACGTGCAGGCCGGGCCGGGGAAGGAGAAGGTCTGGATGCTGTACGTCTCGCGGCCAGAAGCGGGGGTGCTCGACTGGTTCATCCGCCGCCACCCCGACTTCGCCCACCACTACATCGGCGAGATCACTCACGGGGCCCACCGGCGGAGGAGACCATTCGCACACTGCGCACGGCCGTCTCCATGGACGGCAAGATGAGCGACGACGAGCGGAAGACCTTCTTCGCCCTCCTCGCACCGCTGGCGAAGACCGCCTGACCCGTACCGTCCGCACGGACAGCAGGGGCCCGGAGCCATGCACGTGCCTCCGGCCCCCGCGCGACTGTAACCGCGATGCGCCCACCCGAGCGGTTGCCCCTTGTTGGGGCTAACAGCAGGCAACACCCGCCGACACGTCACCCAGGGCGTGGGCGGCCGCGACGAACGGTTCGGGCCGACGCCGTGCCGCTGTACGACGGCACGTATGCCGCCGAGCCCGCCGACCGCTACCCATAGCGCCAAGTTTGTCCACGGGGCGGTGCCGCTGTCGGCACCGCCCGATACTCACCACGGCGCGGCGCGTGACCGTCTGCCTGCGGCGGTTCCGGTATGCCTTCTGCCGGCAGGCATTGATCCGCACTGCGGCCCTCGCCGCGCTCGTCGTCGCCACCGGCCGCACCGTCAGCGAGCTCGCCACTCTCGACCTCGCCGACCTCCAGCTCGACCACCGGCCGCCCCGCATCCTCCTCGACAGCGGCCCCCTTCCCCTCGACACCGACACCGTGCGCACCTTGCGGCGGTGGCTGCGCCAGCGCGCCGGCATCACCTCCACCCTCGAAGGGGACCCCGGCTACCTATGGGTACCCACCAAAACCGGCCGCCCCCTTGACGACCAAGTCCCGCCCGGCGCTCGCCGCGCCGCCGTACGCACGCTCCACGACGCCCACCGACGCCTCGTCCTCAGCATCCTCGGCACTCCACTACGCCCCGGCGCCCTACGCCACGCACGCTGACAACGCGGTCTCCCGGCCGGCGCGCATCCCTCCAGGGCCGTCAGTCGTTGAACGGTGGGTGCACCCGCGGGCCCGGTGCCGGCCCGATCGCCGTGCCCGCCTCCCACGCCCCCCGACGTCATCCAGCCACCCCGGGCCGCTGCCCTTGACCAGCCCCGCCTAGCAGGCATGCTGACGGACAGGCACACCGGTGCCTGCATCGCGCAGAAGGGGGTGGGCAACCGTGCAGTGCCCGAAGTGCGGGGGCTCGGCACAGCAGGGCCCCGACGGATCGTGGTCGTGTCCCCTGTGCGGGCCCGTCAGCGGCGCCGTCCCAAGACACCAGGCCGACGCCGCCTGCCGCACACGCCCGGCCGCCGCTACCCTCCACAGCATGACCGAACCACGCCAGCGCAAGCCGGCAGCCTGGGCCCCGGAACCCCTTGACACCCCCACCGGCGAGGCCGGGGCCAGCAACAGCGACAGGGAGCTGGAGATCACGCATACCGACTGTCGTGCGTGCGGCGCCGCAGTGTCCGGCCTCAACGGCCGATACGCGTGCGGCGTGTGCGGCTGGGTGAACGCCTGGTCCGAAGGCCACTCAGCGCTGCCGACGGCGGCCGACGACTCCGGCCCCCACGCTCCCAAGGATTAACCAGTCTGCCTCCAGACCCCTGGGCACTTCGCGGCAGTCGCTTACTGATCGTTTCAAAATGAAGTTTGGAGTCATCTCCAGGCAGATCATGATGCAGGCGAGTTGGAACAGGTTGAGGTGGATGTCCGCGCGTACGGATGACGCTCGCTCGCGCTGTGCCCGCGCTGATCGACCGCGACGACTCGATACCGGGCAATCAGCCGCGAGGCCACCACCTCCCGCTCACCCGCATGACCGACCAAGCCGTGCAGCAGCACGACCGGATCCCCCGGCCCGCCCCGGTCCCGGCAGACAAGCCGAGGCCCGTCGCGCACCACCACACGCTCGGACCACATCACGACCGCCCCCCAGGAATCGTCTCGCCCCGATCATGCCCCGACAGCCACGAGCCACGAGCCGCGCTCAAGGCCGCCCGTCTCGAAGGCGCGTCGGCATGAAACACCGGCCACGTCCGCGGCGACGGTGCCCTGCGACCGCAGCGGGGAGACTGCCACTGTCAGACCCAGGTGGCAGCATCACCGAAGTGAACGCCCTGAGGCGTCCTTAACTCATTTCCGTCGCGAACGAAGAGGAGCATTCCCCTTGCGACTGCATCGCGTAGCGCCCGGCATCGCCGCGGGCATCCTTGCCCCGGCCCTCCTGCTCGTCACCCCGTCCTTCGCGGCCACGGCGGCACCGACCGCGGTGACGGTGCCTGCGGTGTCCTCGTCCGCGGACGAGCCGGACGCCGACGACCTGAGAGTGGCCATAGTCCGGATCCTCGCCAACCCGGACAGCGGCCGGCGTGTGACACGAGAAGCCAACACCCTTCTGGACGCCAACGACCCCGAGGCGATGCGCGCCTGGCTGGAGACCGGCTACCGCATCGCCCAGGCCGAGGACGACCGCGTCGCCATCGCCCGCATTCTCGCCGATTCGTCCATCAGCCCGGCCCTGCGCGCGGCAGCCAACGCCGCCCTGGACGACAACACCCCCGAAGCACTACGCCACTTCCTGGAAGTCGGCAGGTACCAGGTCGCCTGACCGGCACGGCGCCGCAGCACAGCGGGTCCCCCGGGTGGCACCCCCTGCCGCAGGCCCGGTTGCCGCAACGCCGAGAATCCGGGCGGGGCCGCCTGCACCTCTATGTGCCGGCGTCCCCGCCCGGCAGGCCCTGTGTCGGCTCGGCACCCTCCGCAGAGCCCTGTGGTCTCGCCGCCCGGTGCGGCATGGGCCACTGACACCTCCGACAGCAGAAAGCACATTATTCGATGACCACACAACCCCTACGCGCCGAGCGCAGCGGTCCGCAGACCGCTTCCGTCGGGACCGACCTGCCGTTCAAGCCTCAGCTCGTCAAAGCGGTGTTCAGGGACGTGACCTCGTTGCACGTCTCCCGGTCGGCCGCGTGGGCCGCCGCGTCGGTGACGCGGACCGTGCTGACGGAGATCATCGACGGCGCGAGAAGCGCGGCGGCCGAGGAGGTCAGGAAGAGGCTGATTCCCAAGGACCTCATCTCGGCGATCGACCGGAACATCGAGGTGGAGGTGGGATCGGCGTGGTACCTGCACAGCCCGACCTTCCACGGCCTGATGGGCGAGGTGCGCAACGCCGATGGTGCGCTCGTGTCTCTTCGTGAGCGCCGCGGGGCGCGTACACCGAGTGGTGTGGCTGGCGCCCACCGGTTCGAGGCCGGGGTGAGAAGGCTGCTGAAGAGCCGGGGGGTGAGGGCGGTCCCGGCGATGGTCCGCGACCTGGACGGGATCGCGAGCGTGTTCCTGACGGCCCTGGCCCGGGACGCGGCCCAGGTCGTCCGCGAGGGCGGGGTCAAGCGGTTCGGGACGGTCAGTCTGGTGGTGCCGGGCGAGCCAGCCCCGGCCCCGCCGCCGCTCAACGACACCCTCCTCGCCCTCTCCACCCGCCGCGGGGACAGCCGGACTGTCGGCGGGGACGACGTCCTGGCCGCCGTCACGATGCAACTGTTCGGCGATCTCAGACAACGCGCCATCACCGAGGCAGCCAAGATGACACGGAACACGTCGGCCAACTGATCGGGCCCACCCCTGCGCTCTGTTCCCGTGCACGGTTCCCGCGTGTGCGCGGCTCCCGAAATCTGCCGCCCGTTTTCGGCTCCGGTCGGGTCGCGAAAACGGGCTCGTCGCGGATCGCTGGTCGCAGGCGGAACGGTCCCGCCACAGGGCCTCAGCCCGCAGCGTCCTTTCCAACGGACCGACGGGCATACTCCAGGTTGGAGGGGGCGGTGAGGGTGTTCGGGTGGTTGTCACCGAGCAGGCGCTCACGGTCGGCCACCACTCTCTCCAGGATCGTGATGGCCTTGTCGGTCCGACCCGCCTGCCGGTAGGAGACGGCCAGGTTGACGCGGGCGGTGAGGGTGTTCGGGGTGGTGATCAGCGGGAGTTCGCCCTCGTGGTCTAGCCAGGTGGCTCGGTGGGTCAGCCGCGGGTGGACCTGGTCCCAGGCTAGCGTGACGGCGGGTTTCCCCCGGTCGACCCCGACCGCTGCGTGCCGGGATCCACCTGGGCCCCGGGGCCCTCGACCGCGGGTTCCGCCGGAGTGGTCCCGGGCCCCCAGGGTTCGGCGATACCTTGGTAAGACACGCCCGTTCCGCGCCCTACGGAGCCCTCGATGAGCGAACAGCCGGCCCTCGCCGCCGACACCGCCCGGCAGCAGCTGGACGCTGCGGCCGCCGACGCCGTACGCGCGTACGCCGCCCGCACCCGGGCCGCCGCCGACCAGTTCGCCGGCGTCCTGGAGGACATCGCCGCGAACGGTCTGCCCTCGGTCGAGGAGTGCACCCCGTGGGAGGAGCTGCGCGAACAGCACCTCGCCCGCCTCGCCCGCCAGCGCCCGGCCGTCGCCTGATGGCCCCGCAGCACGGCTTGCGCCGCGCCCGGATCGCGTTCTCCGACGCCGCCGCCAAGCAACTGGAGAACATCACCAGCGAGGCGGAGATCCACGCCCTGGACCGCGCCCTGGTCGTCGTCTCCGTCGACCCCGACGTCGGCGAGCCGATCCCCGGCGACACCGCTGGCCCCCAGCTGCGCCAGTACACCGACGACACTGACGGATCGGCACCGAGTTGTAGATCCCTCCCCCTGAGAGCGAAGCTCGCGCGGGCACGCACCACCCGCCGCCACCTGCACTGAGATCCACCCCGCCCGACCGGCGCACATGATCGTTCCCGGCGCTGTGCGGCCGTCTGTGGCGCTCTGACGTTCGAGGGGCGTTGAAGCGCCCTGCCCCACGGCGACGGCTTCACGACAGGCGCCATGCCCTCCCTCCTCGGTCGCCGCCTCTCGCCGCTCCCGCCCCCAAGCTCTGCTCAGAGGGAAGGAAACCCAACCCGCACGTAGGTACCACCTGCGGGACCAACCAATGGGGTGCAAGAGGCGTTCCCGCCAGGTCGCGACCGCCGACGGCTGTTACCGGCCGGGCGCAGCGCCTCGCTACTTGGCCGCCGACGTCCTGCTGCTCCTGGGTGGTGAGGGGTGCAAGGCGTCTGCTGCACATCCGGTGAGGAGTGCAGCGCAGCGCAGTATTCGCACGGTCCAGATGGCACACGGGTGCCGCACGGGTAGCAAGGGGCCTAACCCGAGCAGCAGGGAGGGCAGACTGGGCCACCGGGCCGCCGCCGTTTGTTCTGCTGCTCCAGAGCAAGCCGGTTCACCTGGTGCTACCGGCAGCTCCTGTCAGCCGCCCGCCTCCGGTGGCGACGTGATTCGCGTTGTTCTGCTTCTCCCAGGACGGCACCCAGGCCCAGGTCGCCGGCGCGGGTGGGACGCGCATGCTGTCCGGCGCCGAGCCGGGGGCGCTCTCGCCGAAGCGCTCGCTAGCGTCCGCAGGACGTCAGGTTCTGCGGAGAGACCACCTGAACAAATCCGACGTACCGTCCCCGTTTGGCCCTGAGGTCCCCAGGGTCACGGCTTAGTAGGCCGCGCGTACGCTATCGGCGGCAGCGGTTCCCAAGCCTTCCGGAAACTCTCCCCTACTTTCTGGTTCTGAAGCGGGATGAACTTGCCCTTGAACAGAGGTACATCGACGATGTATGTCATGTCGCCTGTCGTGAAGATCATGTCTGAGCACGGCGGCACGCTAGGCATTCTTAGAGCGAAGAGGATCTCCTCAAGGTGGGGGTTACCCTCGGCGAGAAGTGGCACCGCGAACGTCATCTGGACGTTGGAGATGGGATCCGGTGACCTATTCATCATGTGCAGGCGGGCCTTGCCGTCGTGTTGCAGGTCCACCCAGTAGGAGATCAGGTCAGCCTGGGCCCGCTCTTTCTCCTCGGCGACTTGTCGCGACTGATCGAGCTGGTCATCTGCCACCATGGCGCTGAACAACGTCGCTACGCCCGTAGTGATGAGGCCAGCGATGCTTGCGATGATCGTGACGATCACGCCGATTTTCACCGCGAGAGGTGAATGCTGCCCTTCTTTCCCAATTTCTTGCCCAATTGTCTCTGCCATCTCTTGATCGTGCGAGAGCCGCCTACATGTGCGGGCGGGACATCCCGGACACGTACGCCTTGAGCCCGTACCGGGTTAACCTGCCACTCGGCCCGATCGTCGTCCCAGCCGGTGGGGGAGCGGGCGCCTTGCGCTTCGCGCGGGCGCTCTGGTCCCCGCCAATCAGGTGCCGGTTAGTCGACGGCCGCGCGCATTCCAGCTTGGCCACGTCGGCCTACGGGGGGCCGTAGGCACGGCAGTAGGTATTGGGGGGTGAGGAACATCAGGACGACACCCGGACGAACGCGCGGGCGGCGTCCAAGCCGGAGGCGGTGAAGGCCCAGTCAGTTCCGGGTGGCCCGGACGGCGGCTTTGTCGTAGAAGAGCAAGACAGCGACACCATCGGTGTACGGGTGCCCAGTGCAGCAAGGCGGGACGGTGAGTTAGGGTGCGGACCTTACGGTGCTCAGCCGAACCGGCGGGATCGTGATCGCCCCTCAGCCTCCGGCAAGAGCTCTGCGAAGGTGGCTCTGACTTCCCGCGCGGTGTCGGTGAAAGTCTCCGGATCGGCGGCGGCGAGGCGCTGGTAGATGACCATGCTCTCCGAGAGAGTGTTCAGGACTTCCGACATGTCGTCATGCATGTTGTATTTCGACAAGCTCAAGGCGTACAGGGCTTGGGCGAGGCGCGGCAGGTGGGCAGCTGGGTCCGCTCCGGCTAGGCGTCTGCGGATGTCGACGGCTTCCTCGACGGCAAACCGGGCCTCCGGTTCCCGGTTGCACCCGGAGAGCATCATGCCTTGCTCGAACAGGGCATGTGCGAGTCCCGCTTCGTGCGCCGCAGGATCGACCGCGACCAGCCGACGACATATGGCCACCGTCTCCATGGTGATCGGCAGGGCCTCGGCGTAGCGTTCCTCGGACTGCAGCAGGGTGCTGAGGCGGCCCAGGACGGTCGCCAGGCGCTCATCGTGGGCCGTGGGGTTCCCGGCGGCGAGCTTGCGGTAGAGGCCGGCCGATTCCTCAGTGGCCGCGTAGGCCTCGGCCTGGTGCCCCGCAGCTACTTCGCAGGTGCCCAGGTTGAACAGAGCCATGGCGAGCCCCTGCTCGTTGGCAAGGCTCCATTTGAGGACGAGCCGACGCCATAGGGTCACGGACTCCTCGGCGGCGGCGAGGGCCTCGGTGGGCCGATCGGCCTTGAACAGGTGGCTGGCGTAGTTGTTCAGTGCCATCGCGAGGTC
The DNA here is from genome assembly GCF_043077235.1 of Streptomyces sp. NPDC016309. Taxonomy (NCBI): domain Bacteria; kingdom Bacillati; phylum Actinomycetota; class Actinomycetes; order Kitasatosporales; family Streptomycetaceae; genus Streptomyces; species Streptomyces sp. NPDC016309. Next base: position 54,410 of record NZ_JBIBSG010000018.1, read on the forward strand.
GAAGGTGTGGGCTGCCGGATTGACCTCTACGGCCTTTCGGAACCCGATCACGGCTGTCTCGGTCGCGGCAAGGGCCTCCTTCATACGTCCCTGATCTGCAAGACGTGCGCCGAGGTTGAGCTGAGAGGTGGCGTTCTCACTCACATAGATACGGACGCCGCTGGCGGCCAGGCGATCCTCGATGGCGGTGGATTCCTCTGCGGCGGCAAGGGCATCGGCCCCCCTGCCCACTTCGTACAGCCTTGTGGCGAGGTTGCTCAGAGCCTGTGCCAGACGCCGCTCGTCGTTGGAGGTGGCATCGTCGCCGTCGATCAGTCGGCGGTTCAGTGCGACGGCCTCTTCGGCCGTCTCCAGCGCCTCCGCTCGCAGTCCGAGCTCTGCGAGGTAACCGCCGTACAAGTTCAGCGAGGAAGCGAGAAGAGGCATGTTGAAGAACGGGTCGTCATCGGCGATATGGCGCCAGATCTCCACTCCGTCACGAGCCATGTCGGCGGCCCGCTCGTGGAAGCCGGCGCAGTGCAGCCGCTCGGCGAGCTCGGTTCGGTACATGGCGTGCAGGCGGAGGTTGTCGGTGCGTTCGATACGCGGCCCGATGACGCGGTGCGTGATGGCGGCGATGCCCCCGGCGAGGTCTGCGTGCGGTCCGTTGGGCAGCAGGGTCTCAATGGCCTCCAGAGCGTCGGTGTCGGCGCTCTCCTGCATGGCGAGTGCGAGCAGAGCGGCGTTGCCGGCCTGGACGGCCAGCTGGGGGTGTTGCTTCAGCAGCGGATAGAGGTACTCGGCTCCGACATGCGGCCATCGTTCCGCTGCCGCCGTCAGGGTGGGGATGGCGCGGGCGAGGTAGGGCGGAGGGCCGGCCTCGCCCACCGTGGGTACGTTCCCGGTGGGGCCCCAAGTCCTCGCCATGGGCGCGGCCCCTGCGGTTTGTACGGTTTCTGCGGTAAGTACGGTCTCTGTGGTGGCCGGGGCCCAGGGGGCGGCCGGGTAGTCAGCGGTGTGCCCGGGCAGGGTCAGGGCGAGGAAGTCCTCGGCGAGGCGGTCGGGGTAGAGCGGTTCCAGAACGGTGGGGATCGTGGGGTTAGCGGGCGGATAGCAGACGCCGTGATCGGCGAGGATCTGCGGCGCATCAAGCTCCAAGCCGAGGTCACGCAGCATCGCCGCGCCGGTCGGTGCGGGGACGGCGCCCGTCAGGGCAGCGGCGAACACCACCTGGTTCATCACCTGCGGTGAGGTCCGGTAGGTACGCTCCGCCGGGTTCAACTCATGGGTGCCGTCACCGTGCAGGCGCGCCCAGTGCAGGTGTTCACGATCGAGGAGGTAGATGGTGAGGCCCGCCATGTCCGACGGCAGACGGCTGCCGGTGGCTCGCGCGTCGACAGCGACCAGGGCAGCCATGTGCACGGCGAGGGTCAACCCGAAGTCCTCGTGGTCCAGGGAGGCGGGCGGCGGGATGTCGCTGGGATCGGCGATCCCGTAGAAGGCCGCGAAGCTGCTCCGCGCCGCATCGTACATCTCGGCGCGTTGCTCAGAGCCGTCGGAGGAGAGCGGTGCGAGTTGGTGGGTGGAGGTACTCGCCTCGTGATTGGCCAGGGTGGCGCGTACGGCGGGCCATGTGTCGCCGGTGCGGGCGAGGAGCAGGATGCGTGTCGGCATGCCGGTTCGGTGGAGCAAGGCGTTGCTGAACAGCCAGGTCAGATGGGTTAGCGGCCAGCGGTCGGCGTAGTCGACGATGAGGAGCACGCCGCGGGCGTGGCGCAGTCGGAGGTCCTGGCTCCCCGGTGGCGGATGGACGGAGCCGGGGCCGTGGGTCGCCGTGATGACGGTCCAACCCTGGTCGGCGGACCGGGCGGCGAATTCCGCGGCAAGCCGGGTCTTGCCCTGCCCGCCGGGCCCGTACAGCCATCGCGCTGCCAGGCGCGGACGGCTGTCGCGCCACTGGTGCAGCTGGGCCAGGTCTTCCTCGCGGCCGGTGAAGTCCGTCACCTCGTAGCGTGCGTTGAGCATGCGGCTGGGTGACTCCAGCAACCAGTCCGGCTCCGGGGTCCGGGGCACGCGCCAAAGCTCCAGCAAATACAGAGGGGTGCCGTCCCCGAAGACGTGGATGTCCGCACCGATCACCCCGTAGGCGAAGCCGCCCTCCGCACGTACTGTCAATTGGGGGCCATACGCTTCTTCCGGCTCCTCTCGCGCTTCAGCTGACCGACTCACTCGGCACCCCCAGTGTTGACGACAGAATTCGACCCAGGAGCGGCTGGCCGCACCGGTCCAGGGCCTGAGAAGTTATCGATGTGAACGCCGCTGCCGGGACCCACGGCTGCCGCAGCAATTCCACCGTGAGCAATAACGTGCACTATCCATTGCTGCTGGACAGGTGGAAGCTGCTGCTGCACCTCGCGGACTAGGGACTCCAGATCGTCAGCAGCATCCGGGTGATCATGTAGCAGATCTTCCAGGTCATCCCTCCAACGTGTGATCTGGTTCTGACGGGCAGTTCCGGAGTCTTCGGCGCGCGTCACGCGGGCAAGGCTTCTGTCTAGCTCAGCCTCGACCTCCTGCGGAGAACGGCCACGACGTTGAAATAGCTGCACGGTCCAGGTGCGGGCTGTTTCCCAGGTACTGGTGGCCATGGCGCCCACGATGGTCGTCGCGGCGGTCATGGCCAGGGCTGCCATCGCCGGATCCACGGGCATCGTCGATACTCCCTTGCTCGTCGGAGGTTGTTCCCTGAACTAGCTACGCCCAGGAGGGCAGCCTTAGGGATGACGGCCGGACCGGGCCCGGTGTCGCACAGCAGCGTGAAGCCCAAGAGGGCCCCACCCCGTTTGCCCGCCATGAGCTCCAGTTCGTCATCGACCACCTTCAACGCTCTGCATTGGCTGCCGATCCATGGCCGCATCATGCCGGAGAGCCGATGCTCGCGAGGGGTATTACGCCGAAGACCTCTCCACCGAGGCATTCCATGCTGCCGCGCCGCCGGGTGGACCTGTACGCCGACATCTGCTCGGCCCACAGACACCCCTTCGTGCACGGCGAGCCATCGTTTGCCGAGCAGGAAGGGCAACCTGTCGATCACCCCCTCGACCCACAGGTTCGCAGTCCTACGACCTGCAGGAAACGCGTGCAGCAGTGCATAGAAGGAATCCAACGTGGCAGCGCTGGAGGGCCGGTCCTCCAGGCCGGGGCGCGCGGAGGGTGCGGTACGCATCTGCGCCGCGAGCTTGTTGTGGAGGTGTCCGCGCAGGGCGTCTTCTGCTTGCCGGTCGGGGGCCGGGAGCGCGACTCGGTCAACATGCGGGCCCTGAAAAGGGGGACCTGACCGGTCCGAATCCTGTGGACCCGGGCAAGGAACGCTCGATGCACCGCTGGACCATCGAGCGCACCACATGGCCTGGCTCGCTGGCTGCCGCCGTCTCCACCGACGCTACGAACGCAAAGCCGACCACTTCCTCGCCTTCACCAGCATCGCCTGCACCCTCATCTGCTACCGCAGACTCACCAAATGAGATGACGTCTAACTCTCTGCCTGCAGGCAGTCCACTATGTTGACCTGGGCGAGGAGTTGCTGTGCCGAGTAGCGCCGCCTTGGCGTGAGCGGGGTCATCGCTTCGCCGGCCGGGTCGCGCCAGGGGCAGTACGTGCGGTGCCAGGCGAAGCGGGCGAGGAGCTCCCCGGTGTCGGGGTTGCGGCGGGAGTAGTGGATGATGCCGCAGTTCGGGGTCTGCGGTTCGGCCACGTACTGAGCGCGCCAGCTCGACGGGTCGAGCCCGGCGGCGAGGTAGCTGAAGGCCCACAGTGTGTCGGCGTGGGTGACGACTACGGCTGCTGACGAGGGAGTGGCGAGGATCCGGTTCAGCGGGAGGGACACCCGTCGGACCAACATCGCCATCGACTCACCGGCCGGAGGCGCCCAGTCGAAGGGGTGCTCGCTCTGCCGGCCTAGTTCGCGGGCGTGGAAGCCGGGATCGCGGTTCTCCCAGTCGCCCCATTCACGTTCTCGTGCATCCGGCTCGATCTCCCAGTCGAGCTCTGGGAGGCCGAGCATCGCGGCGGTCTCCATGGCCCGCAGATGGGGAGAGGTCACAGCGAGCGTGTCGGGAAGGCGCTGTGCGAGCTCGGCTCGGATCCAGGCCCCGGCCGCAGCGGCCTGGCGCACTCCCTCCGAAGTAAGTCGCCAGATCCAGTGCGGCCGCCGTTGGACAAGGGCCGCGTAGTCATGGGACGGAGGCAATCTGGCTGCGGCGTTGCCCTCGCTCTCGGCATGGCGGATCAGAAAGAGGTCCTCTATCGAGCCGGGTGGCAACGGCACCGGCCGGCCCGCCTCAGTCATGTGCGGAAGGGAGAGAGCAGGAGGCAGCCTGCTGGAGGAGGACGGAAGTGCTCGGCTCGTAACCGGTCTTCCAGAGGTCGGCCAGGACGAGCATGCCAGTGTGCAGGTCTCCGGTATCCAGCATCGGCAGGTGTTTGCGCATGATCTGCTGGACCAGCTGGGGACGGATGTGGTTGCTCACAGAGAAGGACATCGAGTCGGCACGCCTGCGGTAGTAGTGCCCGGTCATAGGGATCACGTCACCGTGAAAGCCGGCCCGGTGCAGGGCCACCTGGAGCTCCCACTCGCAGTAGTAACGGAACTTCGGGTCGTATCCGCCGACCTCCAGCAGTGCCTCCTTCCTGAACATTCCCGGCGCCTTTCCATCAGTGTGCAGGAAGAGACTGAGCTCGGGGATGAAGCCGGCCGGCACGTAGGTGAGGTTCAGCAGCCCGATGTACTCGGAGTAGCCGACCACATAGGCCAGATCAGGCTCTCCATCCAGCGCTCTGCGCGCGGCGGCCAGGAAACCCGGCTTCATCATGTCGTCCGCGTCGAGGGGCACGACGTAGTCACCAGTGCAGAGCCGGATCCCGGTGTTGCGCGTCGCGCTGAGGCCCTGTTCGGCCTGGTCGATCTTCACTACGCCGGAGAGCCCGGCGAACGTCTCGTTGGTCGCGGCGTCGGTGGAGCCGTCGTTCACCACGACGATCTCCGCCTCCGGAAGGTCACGGCTGACGGAGTCGATCGCCTCCTGGACGAATTCACCCTGATTGAACAGCGAAATGATTACCGAGATCCGGGACGGTTTGCCGGCCTCGTCAAGGAGCTTCGGGTGATGCTGCCGGACCTGCAGCTCCGCCCATCTCCGGTAGGCCTCGGGCATGGTGACCGGCCGGTCGTCGGCGGGCGGCTCGGTGTCGAGCAGCTCGAGGGTGGCGGATCGGAATCTGCCCAGCAGCCGACGGGCCCGGACGACGGTGAGTGCGGCCTCCGGGCAGCCGATGAAAACCAGCGTGACCGGAACCTCGTCCCAGCCGAGGGAGACCAGGGTGTCGAAGACCTTGTGCGCGTCCGCCTGCGCGTCGCAGAAGTACCAGCGGTCGGGTTTGCCCTCTTCCAGGTCCAGGACCGTTACGGCCGGGAGCAGACCAAGCGCCTGGCGAGGGGTGCGGTCGAGGAGCAAAGCGACGCGTGATCCGGTCGATGTACGCAGGTTCGCTGCGTCAACGGCCTGCTTGACCTGCCGCTCGGTGGCGCGCGGGGCGCACACGATCAGCTGCGGGCGATCGTCACTCGGTAACAAGACGTCTCCTGGCCTCATGGATCCAGAGTGGTGTGTACCCTTCACCAGCGCGTTCGGCGAATGCCTCGATCTGGGCTCGGAGGCCGACCGTACAGTCACCGGGGGAGGCTCTGCCGCGGAGGACGCTCAGCCGGCAGGTCCACACGGGGTCGTCCTCCTGCGTGAACAGGGCGCTCGCCTTGTCGAGCTGGTCGAATGCCGCGTACCGGTCCCGGCGGGCAAGCGCCGCGAGCGCCATGCTGTAGTGGAGCCGAGCGTGCGAACGCCTGTCCTTCACTGCCTTGAGCGCCTCGTGTGCGGCGGCGAAGAGCGTATCGGCCTCGTCCAACTGCCCAAGACAGCGCAGCGCGACAGCCCTGCTACGCAGCACCTGTGCCCGTCCCGCCGGATCCGCGATCGCCCGGAAGAGGTCATCACACTGTTCGAGGAGGGCGAACGCCGGCTCCCATGCCGATCTCCGGATGGCGAGCCGGGCCTGGGCAAGCAGGACGATGGCGATCCACTTCCTGTCGCCGGCCGCCCGCATGAGCTCGACGGAACGTCCCAGGACGACCTCGGCCTCGTCGTAGCGGCCCAGGTAGAGGTGGAGGATCCCCCGCGTGTGCAGGCCTCGGCCGAGGGCGGTGGCGTCCTCCATCCGTTCGAAGGTGGCCAGGCATTGCGTCAGCAGGTCATCGGCCTCGCGGAGCCGGCCCAGATCGCGGAGGACGACCGCGAGGTTCTGCTGCGCCGAGGCCGTCAGCAGGGTCGGCAGCGGACCGTCCCGGTCGGGCAGCGCGGCGAATTCCTCGATACTGCGGGTCAGGCTCCGGTGTGCCGCGTGGAGCATGCCGCCGTCCCGTTGGACCACACCGGTGATGAGGTCGAGATGGCACACCCAGCGTGCCTCGCCCCGTGCGCTGCGGGCCGCGCGCTGCCTGGCCAGTTCCTCGACCGCCTCGGCGTACCGGCCCTCGAAATGCAGCAGGCTGTTGAGGTGGAACCGGGTTTCGAGCTCGGCTTCCTCGTCGCCTGCAAGCTGCGCGGCGGACAGCGCGAGGTCCTTCACCTCCTGGGATTCCGGACCGTGGTGGGAGAGAATGAAGACCGCGTGCAGGATGTCCGCGAGCCCCCACACGTAACGCAGGTGCCGCTCGGCGTAGGCGTGCTTGACCTCGGCGACGAGGTCCGCGCGCTCTTCCACCAACCAGTCCATCGCGTCGGGCGGCAGCGTCAGATGCTCGACCGGGACGCTCCAGATCTGCGGGACGGTCCGGGCAAAGTCGAAGTTCCCCGTGATCGGGTGGCCGCTCGAGTACAGCAGTGCCAGCGACAGGTAGCCGCTGAGCATCCGCTCCTCGGCCGCAGCCCGTTCCGCCGCGGGAACATCCGACCGCAGCAGCTCCTTGGCGTAGAGCCGGACCAGGTCGTGGAAGACGTAGCGGAGCGTGCCGCCGGCATCCGTGCCGGCGGCACGCAGGAGCTGGGCGTCGACGAGCTCTTCGAGCAGCTCCTCCGCATCGAAGAGGTCCGCGTCCAGGAGGGCTGCGGCCATCCAGGGTGCGATACGGATGGCGGCCACCGAACCGAGCAACGCGAACAGCCTCCGGGCCTCCGGGCCCAGCACGTCACGACTGCTCTCGAACACGGGCCGCACCGCCAAGTCGTCGCGTTCGAGCAGGGCGAGCCTGCGGTTCTCATCGGCCAGGCGGACGTTGAGCCGTCCGACGCTCCATTGCGGTCGGGAGCGGAGCAGTGCCCCGGCGATGCGCAGGGCCAGTGGAAGCCGGCCACAGAGCCTGACCAGTTCGAGCAGGTCTGCGTCCTCCGCGCGTTCGGTCATCTTCCGGATCAGGGCCACGGCCGAGGCTGTGTCCAGGACGTCCAGTTCCACGAACTCGGCGTCGAGGGTGGGCAGCGACGACCGTGAGGTCACAAACACGGCGGAATCGCAGGGTCCGGGCAGCAGTTCGCGCACCTGGGCGGCAGAGCCGGCGTTGTCGAGGACGATCACATGCCTGCCGGATCTGATCGCCTCGCGACAGGCGGCGTACCGGGCAGCGGCGTCGCCCGGTACGCCCTGGTCGGGAGCGAGCGTTTCGAGGATGCGTGCTGCCGCCTGTTCGGCGGACGTTCTGTTGTCGGAGTACCCCTGGAGATCGATGTGGCAGGAGCCGTCCGGGTAGGTGGTGGAGAGGCGGTGAGCCGCCTGTGCCGCGAGTTCCGACTTCCCGACGCCCGGCTGCCCCCAGACGACCACCGCGCGCCGCTGATCCAGGAGTCCGACCGCCCGGCGCAGGTCTTCCTCGCGTCCGGTGAAGTCGCTGCGCGGTACCGGGAGACGGGCCGCCGTTTTCGGCTTCCTGCCGGGGTCCGCCTCGGTCGGTTTCAGCGTCACCAGCTCGGAGGGGTCGTCGATGCCCAGCAGCCGCCAGAACCGGAGCCTGGTCGCCTCCTCCGCCCGTCGTATCCGGTCGAGCGGAGCCACCGTGAGACTCGCATCCCCCTCAGCCAGGTGGTGCTCGCTGACGATGCCCACGAGAACGCCGCCAGCGAACACCGCAGCGCCCGACATTCCCGCCCATGCCGACTCCGGCAGGGCGCCCCCGATCTCGCGCGGGCGGCTGTCGGCATGGAGCGTGAGGTAGCCCGACACCATGCCCTCCGCAGTCGGGATGTAGCCGTCCACCTGGGCGGAGTCCCGGACCTTCCGCCCCCTGCGGACAGCCTCCTTGAAGCGGGGGAACCCGATGGCCCGGATGCCGGCAACACGACCAGGCGTCTCCCGGTCCACTACTCCGAAGGCGGGCCGGTGCCCGACTGGCAGGCCGGCCTCGACCTCCAGAAGTGCCAGATCGATGTCGGGCGGGGTGGTCAGGAGGACTCCGACGTCATGCTCGGTCGTCCCCATGCTGCGGACGGAGACAGCGACGGCGCCTTCCACGACGTGCGCGGCGGTGAGCACGGTCCGCTCATCGATGAGATAGCCCGATCCGACTGACCACCGCTCGGCCGATGCGGCTCCGCGGTCGCCGATGACCTCGACAACGTTCGCAAGATGCACGGTCACCCCGCGCCGTCACGGACGTTCGCTGGAGCCGCGATGGACCTGGATCGGCGTCGTTCCGTCCTTGCCCACGGGCTCCAGTGTCAGCGTGACCTTCTGGATCGACTCGTGAGCGTACTTTCCGTCCGCTCCCGCCTCGATCACCCAGAATTTGGCCTTTCCCTGAAGGCCGGCTTCGCGCCTGACGCAGAGCTGGAGCTCCACTTGGATCGGCCCCACAAAAAATCGCAGGTCCTGACCGTCCGAGCTCGCTATCGACGCTTCGAGTTCGAGCCGTAACGCCTCGATGGTCTCAGCAAGACCGAGTTCCTGCACGTGGGCCTCCGGTTCCGTTCCGAGGAGAAACAGTCTCCCAGTACCGCTGCCCAATGGGAAGCGGCACTGGGGGCCTTGACCGGCCCATGACGCCTGCCTAGCTTCGATGCATGTCCCTTGAGGAGCGAACCGAACAGCAGTCCAACAATCTCGGCAAATGGGATGACTGGTACCGCGATCTCTCCCTCGCGGCGGGCCCTGGACTCTACAGTGAGCCGACCACCTACCTCATCGCGGCGGCGTTCCTCGCGGACGTCGATGAGGTCGAGGACTGGGGGTGCGGTCGGGGCGGGTTCCGCAGGTTCAACGTGAGCGGTGGGTACAAGGGCATTGACGGCAGTCGGACGCCGTTCGCCGACGAGGTCGAGGACCTGCGCGCGTACAGGTCGGCCAGCCCGGGAATCCTCATGCGGCACGTGATCGAGCACAACTACGACTGGGAGAAGGTTCTCACGGGCGCTGTGGAGTCCTTCCGGAAGAAGTTCTGCCTCGTCCTGTTCACTCCGTTCACCGAGAAGACCTGCGAGATTGCGCACAATCGGGAGCTCGGTGTCGACGTTCCCGATCTTTCCTTCGCCCGCGAAGACATCGAACGCCATTTCGCCGGGCTCCGCTGGAAGTTGATGGCGAACCTTCCCAGCTCCGCACAGTACGGAGTGGAACACGTCTACTTGGTCTGGCGCGCATAGCGTCGCCGTTTCAAAATCGCCAGGTCCGCGAGCCCAGTGCAGGACCGGTCGGCGTTCACCTGGACACTGACCCGACACGGCCGAGTTCGGCGCCGTCCGTACCGGCGAGCCGTGCCCCGGGAACCGGGACGGCGAGGCCGCCAGGTCTACGCGAGCCGCTACCTGTTCTCGGACTCCGGGGAGAGGCTGATCCAAAGCCATTTTCACTTGCGGGGCGGTGGTGGGGAGGAAGACGGTGGCGTGTACGCCTTGCTGTTGGGCGGCCCATGCGCAGGCCAGTCCGGCGTTGCCGCCCGAGGCGATGGTGATGCCGGCGTCCGGCAGGGTGCCCGCGTCGCGGTGGGCCTGGATGAAGTTCTGCGCGCCGCGGGCTTTGAAGGAGCCGGTGTGCTGCATGAACTCCAGGGCCAGCCACACCTCGCAGGGTTGCTCGGGGCTCTCGTCGAGGGGGTCGGTGTGGCCGGTGCGGATCGCACCCGGGTCGAGGGGGGTCAGGGTGATGGGGCGGATGCGTCCCGAGATGCGGTCGGTGGCGGCCTTGATGCCGCCGTAGGTGAGCTGGTGCACGTGGTTGCTCCTGCAGTTGAGGGGTTATGACCAGGCGATGAGCTGGCCGGTGGTGGTCAGGCCCAGGAAGAAGGCGAACGCGATGCGGCGCCCGGTTGGGTTCGGTTCGACGGCGTGGAAGTTGGCGGGGTTGAACAGCAGTGCGTCGCCGAGCTGGGGTTCGAGGGTTACCCGCTGGCAGTGCTGGACCGTTTGGGGCTGGTAGCCGTACGTGTGGCGGTGGTGCTCGTCGGTCGGCTCCCAGCGGTGGCGCCATACGGTGGTCGCCCCGCCGGTGGCCGCACCGCGCCCCAGACGTTGAAGGCGAGCTGCGTTACGAGTCCCTGGTCGAACAGGCCGGTGGGGAACTCGCGGTTGATGTCGTCGTAGTGGATCAGGGTCCCGGCGTTGATCTAGCGTGGGGTGTCGCTGAAGACGGCCCGGTCGCCGATGGTGGCCGCGGTGATGGCGGGCCCGTCTGCGGAGCCGAGACGGGCCATGGAGACGGATACGAACGCAAGTCGAGCCACTTCCTGGCCTTCACCAGCATCGTCTGCACCCTCATTTGCCACCGGGGACTAGAGATCGTCTTCAAAGGTCAGATCCAGAGCAGGATTGAGGCGATGGTGACGGCGGCTTGGTAGGACTCGCGGGTCTTGTCGTAGCGAGTGGCCAGTCCGCGCCACTGCTTGAGTCGGTTGAAGCAGCGCTCGACGACGTTGCGGCGACGGTAGAGGCATCGATCGAAGCCGGGCGGTCGTCCGCCGCGGGTACCGCGGTTCAGTCGGCCCAGGATCTGGTCGACGCGTTCGGGGATCGTGTGCGGGATGCCGCGTCGTCGCAGGTATGCGCGGATTTTTCGAGAGCTGTAGCCCTTGTCGGCGACCACATGGTCGGGTCGGGTCCGAGGACGCCCGGGCCCGACTCTGGGCACGGTGATCGAGCCCATCACCTGCTCGAAGCGGGTGCAGTCGTTGGCATTTCCGCCCGATAAGACGAAGCCCAGAGGGCGACCGAGCCCGTCGCAGGCCAGGTGGACTTTCGTGCTCAGTCCGCCACGGGATCGGCCGAGGGCGTGATCACCCGCTTCGTCCCGGTCGACTGCCCCCTTTTGCCGTCGGCGGCATGCTGGTGAGCCCGCACGATGGTGGAGTCGACCGACACCAGCCAGTCGATGTCACCGGCCGCGTCCTTCTCCGCCTGGACGGCCCGCAGCATGCGCGAGAACGTGCCGTCCAGTGCCCACCTGCGGAAACGCGTGTACAAGGTCTGCCAGGAGCCATAGCGTTCCGGAACGTCACGCCAAGCCGATCCGGTCCGCAGCTTCCACACGATCCCGTTCAGTACCACCCGGTCGTCCGAACGGGGCCGCCCCGCAGTCCCCGAACTCGGCAACAACCGTGACAGCACAGCCCACTCAGCATCCGAAAGCTCATGACGACGCACCACGACAAGCATGATCCCTCATCACCTGATCACCTTTGAAGACGCCCCCTAGGCCGTGTTTTAGGTAGCGCGGGCGGCCAGCCACTTGGTGAGGTCGCCCGCGATGCGGTCGTTGCTGGTCTCGACGGTCACGTCGTGTTCGCGGCGGGCGGTGTCGCGGCGGACGACCTCGTATCCGCCCTCGTCCAGCACGGCGACGGAGGCAAACCAGACCGGGTCGTCCTGGTCAGGCTGGATCACGACGAACGTGTTGTCCGAGTCGTTCAGGTCGTCGATCAGCATGAACAGAGCGTCCTCGGACGGGTCGTCGACGTGGTCACCGTTCTCGCTGTCGGCGCAGTAGTACCTGGCGGCCACCGTAGCCCTCCCCGAAGATGTGCTGCCCAATGCCTTGATCAGCATGGCACGGCCGTATCGACGAGCCGCCGGTTCACAGCCACTGGTGGATCGCCGCGATCTGGACGGCCGCCTCGAACCGGACGGCGAGCTTGTCATAGCGGGTCGCGACAGCCCAGTGCTGCTTGAGGCGGCTGATCCCGCACTCGACCCGCGTGGCGGGCCTTGTAGTCCTCCCGGTCGAAGGCCGGCGGTCGGCCACCGGCTCGGCCGCGGCGCTTGCGGTTGCGGACCTGGTCGGCCGGCTCGGCGATGGTGCAGCGGATACCGCGTCTGCGCAGGTAAGCACGGTTGGCGCGCGAGGAGTACGCCTTGTCACCACGCACCCGCAGTGGCCTGCGTCTGGGAGGACCGCCACCGACCTTGGGTACCCGGATCGCTTCGAGGACCGGCTCGAACTGCGGGCTAGTCACCCCGCTGACCTGCCGTGACCAGCAACGACAGCGGCTTCTGGCCCTGCTCGCAGGCCAGATGGATCTTCGTGGAGAACCCGCCCCGCGAACGGCCCAGCCCGTGATCCTCCGGTTCGGTCCCGACCCCTCCCGGGGGCTCCTTCTGCCCGGCCCCGTCCCGGCGGGCACCAGCCGCGTGCTGATGGGCCCGGCAGACCGTGGAGTCGACGTTCACGTCCCACGTGATCAGCCCGGACGCATCAGCCCTCGCCTGCAGCAAGGTGAGAATCCTGGCCCACACACCCTCGCGCTGCCAGCGGCGAAAGAGCCCGTAAACGGTCTGCCAAGGCCCGTACTCGCGCGGCAGATCACGCCACGGACACCCGTCCGAACCCGCCACCGAACTCCATTGATCAACCGCTGCCGGTTCTCGGACCTGCGGCTCACGCCTGCCGCAGGCAGCAACGACTCCAGTACCGACCACTGCTCATCAGAAAGATCCCCGCCCCACACCATGATCATCACGGCGCAAGGCGTGGACCGGAACCCCGATGTAAAACACGGCCTAGACGAGATAACCGCCGACTCTCCGCCGCCCACCTGCATCTGCAGACCGCGACCTACTGCTGGTTCCGTGACCCGCACAAGGCCCTGTGCCTGAAACTGGCGGGCACCCCGGACGCGCCGCAGCCATTGGGCACGATGTGCGACTCTGCACGCTGCACCTCGGCGAGGAGTTCGAGGGTCGCCTGAAGGCCCTGCGGGAGGCGGGCGAGGCCCCTGACCCCCGGACCGCTCAGACCGAACGGCTCAAGGCCCAGGTCGCCGAGCTCAAGGAACGGCTCGCGAAGCGGGGCAAGGCGCTAGCCGAGCTCACCGCGTTCAAGACGCTTGCCGTCTCCCGGCTCACGGCCCAGCACGAGGAGATCGAGCGGCTGAGGGAACAGGCCGCCCAGGACGCCAACGTCCGCCGCCTGCCCGCCGCCCGCAGCGGGACGGCCACCTACAGGTCGTGCCGCTGACGGCACCCGGCCCGAGGCCCCGCCTTACCGCCCCCGGGTCTCGGTGAGGGCCGTCACGAGCACGTCCAGGTTCCCGGTGCAGACGATTACGTCTTCGTCGTCGGCCGGGGCATCGAAGCGGGCGAAGAAGTCGTCCAGGGCTTCGGGCGAGACGGTCAGCGCGTTGGCGTCCTCGCGCTGGTTGCGTTCGGCCAGGCGCCGCAGCAGCTTTTCGCGGTCGGCAGGGAGGTAGACCGCCACCAGAGGTCGCGCTCGCTGCGGCGCCACAGGCCGTGGTCCAGGACGATGTCGTTCCCGGCCTCGATCTCCTTGGTGAACCGGTCCCGGATCGCTTCGACCACGGGCTGTTCACGCTCGAAGTAGGTGTGCTCGGGGTAGTCCACGCCGTACCGGCCGTGGAGGCGGTGGACCTCCTCGTCCACGGACAGCCGGATGTAGCCGCGGTCGGCCAGGGCCTCGGCGACGGTGGTCTTCCCGGAGCCGGTGAGGCCGGCCAGGAGTACGGCGAGGGGCACGTGGCCATCCTTTCGCGACATGGTGTGCGCGAGCGCGGGTGCTGCCTCAATCCTGGCCGCTGTGAGCGTGGGGACGCCAGGTGGTGAAGATGTTGCGGGCCTCGGAGGGCCAGCCGAAGGGCATCCGGTCCAGGCTGACCCGGCGGAAGGCGAACCGCGGATCGCTGGTGTTGATCACGCCGCCGTGCTGGCCGACGTGGGTCAGCAGGCGGTTGGCCTCGTCGCGGACGGCCGGGGTGTGTTCCTGCCAGGTTCCGGAGGTGAAGTGCTGCACCCGGCGGCGGAGGTCGTCCAGGACGCCCGAGCGCCACTTGAAATGGTGAACCGCGCAGATGCGGTCCGCGTTCGGCCGGTGGCCGGGGGAGCGGTGGTTGCCGGAGGAGACGGTGACGTCGTGGCGGGCGAGGACGATCTTTCTCGGGTCGCCGTGCAGGAGCCGGTGGGTGAGGTGGCCGCCGAGGGGATAGGCGAGGTCGAGGCCGCCTTCGGGCCTCCAGCCGGTCAGGCGTCCGCTGGCGGCGACACGGTCGAGCATCAGCCCGCCGACCACCCGGTGTCCGGTCTTCTCGGCCTGGGCGATCACCTCGTAGAGCAGGGCGGGGTACTGCTGGAACTCGTCAGCGTCGGCGAGCAGGTGCCAGCCGGGACCGGCCTGGTGCCGCAGGGCGTCGCGGAGCTGGATGTTGCTGTGCTCGTGCCAGGGGCCGGTGCTGGTGCCGGTGGGGATGATGCCGAGTTCGCGGCAGGCGGCCTGGAGCTCGTGCCGCGGGGTGTTGGGGACGTGGTCGGGGAAGTGGAAGGCGGTCAGGAACCGCTCGACGCCGAGCCACCGGTAGTGGCGGACCCAGGCGGCCAGCAGGGGAGGCTCGATGGGGCCGATGACGGCGATCAGGGCGGGAGGCGTGCTCAGCATCGGGACTCCTTGGCCGTGAGCGGGGTGAAGGTTCGGGTGAGGAAGTCGGCCTGCTCTTCGGCCGTCCACATCCCGACCAGGCCGGGTGCCTCGGAGCCGGGCGGCTTGGGCGGCTGGCGGATGACGGCGTGCAGGGCAGCGGCGAGACCGTCCGGGTCGCCGGCGGTGAACGTCAGGGACCAGGGCTGGCCGTGCAGACGGCCGGCGAGGCGGGGTCGTGGTCGTGGTCGGAGACGATGAGGGGGACGCCGAGGCGGGCGGCGTCCATCACGAGCCCGGATTCCTTGCCGACCCCGGGGTGGCGGGCGACCAGGGCAGCGTCGGCGGCCCCGTAGACCAGCCGCAGCACGCTCTCCGCGACGGGACCGGGCACGGTGTGCAGGCGGAGGTGGGGCAGGGCCCGCCACCGCTCGAGTACGGCTTCGTCGAGCGGATCACCCGCGACCACCAGGTGCAGCGGCTCCTTCAGCCGGGCCAGGGCGGCGTCGATGACGTCGATGTCCTTATATGGCCACCAGCCGCCCACCAGACACACCGCGGCTTCGGCGGCGGGAATGCCGAACGTCGTCCGGCCGCCGTCGCGTTCAGCGTCGGTCAGGCGGCGGCCGTCGTCGACCGCAAAGGCCCGCACCACCGCGGGCAGGTGAGGGAAGGCCGCGGCGAACTGATCACCGACCGCCTGGGTCGGATATACCGCGATCATCTGTTGCTCGCCCCGCCGGGCGAGCCGGCCAAGCAGCTTCACGACGGTGTCCTCTGTGGTCACGGCTTCGTGGACGAACCGACGGTGCGGCTGGCCACCGAGGAGGGCGGCGGCCCCGTGCAGGGCCTCGCTCGCGGTCAGGATCACCACCGCGTCGGCGCCGGACTCCAGCTGACGGGCGGACCGCAACGCGGACGCCTCGGTCAGGCACGCGGGCGATCAGGGTGATCTGGTGCGGCAGCCGCCGCAGGCGGCGGGGCCAGCGGCGCGAACGGAAGACCTGCTGCCCGGCGGCCGACAGCCCGGCTGCGAGCCGGGCGGCGGCCAGCAGCACGGCCGCCCGCCGCCCGGCCGGCACGGTCGCCAGCCGGGCCCCCGCCTCGCACAGGGCCCCCACCGCGTCTCGGGCGAGTCTGTGCGGGGCGATGACCAGGCTGCCGGGCCTAACCTGGTCGAGGGCCACCAACGTGCGCTGATGGTGCCCGCCCAGGCGGTACGCGTACGGCTCGACGAGCACGAGCGGCCCGGTCACCCCGAGACCGCCTGGTCCCCGTGTGCGGCGGTGAACCTCTCCCGCAGCCAGGTGGGATTGTTCAGATGATCGAACTGCTGCCGATCGCGCGCGGTCTGGCGGGCGAAGGTGACGCCCTCACGGGCCCCGGCTGCGGCGTAGGCGGCGAACTCGCCGCTGCGGCTGAGCGTCCATGCCTCGACGCGCTTGTGCGCGTCGTCGTCGGCCATGCCGTACTCGCTGCCGCGCGAAAGCATCGCGCACTCGCGGAAACCGGCCTTCCAGGCGTGGAAGGGGCTCTGGTTGAACCTGGTGATCCCGGCGGTCTCCTGGTCGAACTCGATCCGACCGGGCAGGGCGGCCAGCACGTCCACGGCCTCGCCCATCTCGCGCTGGGCACTGCGGCGGATCAGCTTCAGCCCGCCGTAGCCGTAGGTCAGGCCGTTGACCAAGTTGACCGCCCGCCACACCCGCATGGAGATGCCCTCATCCAGCGGCTCGACGGCGGCCGGTTAGCGGTGAGCCCCTGATGATCAGGTCACGGCCGTGATGCGGGTGGCGTAGACCCGGTGGGCCTTGCGCTCGGCGGGGCCGGCGGCTTCGGCGGCGAGGGCAGCGGCCTGCTGCAGCGTGGTGCGGTGGAGTTCGAGCGGGGCGGTGACGCGGAGGGAGTGGCTCTGGCCGGAGGCGAGTGCCGCGCGGACGGTCTCGCCACCAACGCCGGCGAGGTGGTCGGCGAGCAGGCCGGGCAGGTCGAGGGTGATCTCCGGGTCCGGCTCCAGCTGCTGCTTGGCGGGCTGGTCCGGGAGGACGTCGAGCTGCTCGGGCAGCTGGCGGGCACCGGCGGCGTCCAGGACGCGGCGGATGGTCTTCGGGTCCACCCCGTGCAGCCGGGCGAGCGCCTTGACTGCGGCGCCCTGCTGGTACGCCTGCACGACGTCGGCGGCCTCGGCCTCGTCCAGCGCGGCGGGGCGGCCCAGTACCTTCCCGGCGGCTTCGGCGGCGGCGACGCCCTCGCGGGTGTTCTCGCTGATCATGTCGCGCTGGAACTCCAGCACGGCGGCGAGGACGGAGACCATCATCTTGGTGCCGGGGTCATCCGAGGCGAGGTCGATGCCGGACAGCAGCCCGGACTCGACGCGCAGGTGCAGCCCTCGGCGGATCAGGGCCAGCCGCAGGGCAAGGATGTCGGCCACGGACCGGAAGAGGCGGGCGGCGTCAGCAATGCGGATGGTGTCGCCGACGGCGGCTTCGTGCAGAAGCTTGGTGAAGCCGGCCCGGTCGAGGGAGAGCTGGCGGGTGGACGTGGCGGGGTCGTCGTAGACGGAGGCGCCGGCGGCCAGCAGCGGCGCGAGGGCGTGGCGCTGGCGGGCGTCGGTCTGCTGATCGGTGGAGTGCCGCAGGTAGATCCGGTCAGCCATACGCTCTTCGCCTTCCCCGGGGTGGGCCGGTCGGTACCCGGCGACGTCCGCAGCCCATCTTCGGGGCCGGAATGGGGAGGCGGAATTACGGACTGGATCTGATTGGATCGGCGCGGGCATTTCCGCTGGCCGGGGTCCTGTGGCGATTGGATCGACCCATGGGGGCGGAATCGACCGATTCCGCCCCCACGGATCAATGGACGTACGGCGTCACGGTCGCCGGTCGGCTCGGCATGGCGCTAGGGGACTCGGTGGTGTCCCGGAGGAACCGTTCGAGCGCCTCCACCAGGATGTCGGGTCGTTCCAGATGGAGGTCGTGTCCGGTCCCGGGAACGCTCATGGCCACCGTCTCGGGCCGATGCTGGAACATCCTGCCGCATTCCGCCGGAGCGATGAGGCCGGACTGGCCCAGCACGGCCAGCGTCGGGCAGGTGATGCTTGCCCACTCGTCCCAGTAGGAGCGATGGGCGTTCTCCGTCAGGGAGTCGACCATCACGTCGCGGTCGAAGCGCGGCCACCATCCGCCGTCACGCTCCTCCAACCCGGCGGCCCAGCCCTCGCCGACCGGGCCGCCGCCGAAGAACGCCGCAGCGGCGTTCCTCGACGGGAACGGTGTAGGCCACGAGTCGAGCCATCTGCCGATCTCGGCGGGAACTTCCGGACTCGGCCCGCCAGGCCCGGCCTCGACGAGTACGAGCGCGCAGACGAGGTCGGGATGCGCAGCGGCGGCGAGCATCGCGGTATGGCCGCCGAGCGACTGGCCGATCAGGGCAGGCTGCCGGAGGCCCAGTTGTTCGAGGACCGCGACGACGTCGGCGACGTATGCGGCGCGCGATCGGTCGTGAGGGTGCCGCTCGCTGGCGCCGTGGCCGCGCTGGTCCACTGCGACGACACGGTGCCGGGTTCTCAGGTGCCGGGCGATCGCGTCCCATTCGCCCGCGTGGCCGGCCAGGCCGTGCAGCAGGACGACGGACGGCCCGGCCCCGCCCCAGTCCCGGCAGGAGATGCGTACGCCGTCGCGCACCACTGTGCGCTCGGACCAGGTCATTGGGCCCCCTCAAGGGTGTGTCGGGTCGGTGTGTCAGCGGTAGGCGGCGAGGAATGCCCGGATGCCGGCGGTGGCGTAGTGATCGAGGTCGGCCTCGGTGTGCTGGGGGCTGCCGTGGAACATGGCCCTGTTCACGGGGATCCACAGCAGGAGTCCGGAGAAGTGGTGGGCGGCCAGGAGTGGGTCGTCGCATCGGAGCAGGTCCTGGTCGGTGAGGCGCTGGAAGGTGGCCGCCAGGGTGGCCAGGACCCGTTCGAAGCCCTGTTCGTACCAGGCCGCGCCGAGTTCGGGAAAGACGTCGGCGTTGGCGATGATCAGGCGGCGCAGCTGGATGACCTGCGGCTGGGTGAGGGCGGCGAGGAACTGGCGGGCAAGCCGGGTGAGGCTTTCGTCCAGGGTGTCGGCTTCCGCGGGGATGTCGGCCACCAGGTCGACCATGGCGTCGATACGGTCGGTGGTGGCCAGCACGATCTCGGCGAACAGCTTCTCCTTGTCCTCGAAGTGCTTGTAGACAGTCTGCTTGGACACCGCGGCCAGCTTCGCGATGTCGTCCATGCTGGTGCCGGAGTATCCCTTGCTCATGAACGCGCTGGTCGCGGCCTCCATGATCGCCTGGCGCTTCAGCGCTGACCGGCTGTGCTCGCGTGCTTCCACGCCACCTCCCGAATTAAGTACTGGACAGTCCAGTACTTGAATGAGTACCGTACCGTCCAGTTCCAATCAGTACCACACCGTCTAGTTCCGATATTGGCTTCGCCGAGGAAGACACATGACCCAGACCATCAGCGCCCCGATCTCTGCGTCCGCTCCAGCCCGGCCGGCAACGCGGGCCCTGCTGAGCGCCGCCGCCGTGGCCGGCCCGCTGTTCCTGGGCACGGGCTTGATACAGGGCCTCACTCGCGACGGCTTCGACTTCACCCGCAATGCCCTCAGCCAGTTGAGCCTCGGCGACCTCGGATGGATCCAGGTCACCACCTTCCTGCTCACGGGAGTCCTGGTCATCGCCGGTGCGGTCGGAATGCGCCAGGCGCTGCGTGATGCGCCTGGCTGCACCTGGGCACCGCGGGTGGTCGGCGTGTTCGGCGCTTCGTTCCTGCTCGCCGGTACCTTCGCCGCGGACCCGGGCGCCGGGTTCCCCGCTGGCGCCCCCGAGGCCCGCGCCGCCTCCCTGAGCACGCACGGCGCCATCCACATGTTCAGCGGCATGGTGGGATACCTGGCGCTGTGCGCCGCATTCACCGTGTTGGCCCGTCGCTTTGCCGCCCAGAACCGGCGCGGGTGGGCCGTCGCCTCCCGCATCGTCCCGGCGGGAATCCTCATGGGGTTCGTCGGCTCGTCCGCCACCGTCCTGGCCTTCACCGCCGGAGCCGGACTCGGCCTCCTCTGGCTCACCGTGGTCACCATCCGGCTGAGGGCCGCGGCGCCCCCGGCGCGGGGGTAGCCACCCCTTCCTTGCCCGCCACTCCCGGCAGGGCGACGATCCAAGATCACTAAGTATGGGCAGATGGGATTCAGCAGCATGACCGAACCAGTGAAGGGCCCCGCCAGCTACTTCCCCTCGATCGAGAAGAAGTACGGCCGCCCGATCGCCGAGTGGAAGGACCTGATCCGCTCCTCGCCCCTGACCAAGCACATGGAGCTCGTCGCCTGGCTCAAGACTGAGCACCGCCTGGGCCACGGACACGCCAACGCCCTCGTCGCGCACACCCTCGCCGAAGACAGCAAAAAGTGACCCCCGCCTGACCCCGAACAAGGGAGACAACGGCCTCTCGCGTGATCAACTGCGGGAGGCCGCACTGCTTGACCGACCTCCGGACAACCCGGAGCGGAGCATGGCAACCGGCAGCCCGAGGTCGCCTACTCGTCGGGTTCTCCCGCCGGCCGCAGCCTGAGATGGCACCCCGTCCGCCGCATACCGCGCACCTACCCAACGGGTACGTTCCTCTGGTGACGGGGTGTGCGAGCGTGTACCGTTTCCGTTAGCTGTCGTGGTTCGGAAGTTCCCCTTTGCCCACGCCGAAGGCGTGGGCGTTTTGCTGTGCTGTGCCGCAGGAACCAGGGCGATTACCTCCGCCTCCCGCATGGTGCGGGAGGCGTCCGTCGACTGGAAGGCATGGAACATGGCTACGGGAACTGTGAAGTGGTTCAACGCGGAGAAGGGCTTCGGCTTCATCGCCCAGGACGGGGGCGGCCCGGACGTTTTCGCCCACTACTCGGCGATCAACTCCTCGGGCTTCCGTGAGCTCCAGGAAGGCCAGACGGTGACGTTCGACGTCACCCAGGGCCAGAAGGGCCCCCAGGCCGAGAACATCAACCCGGCCTGACCTCTCGCCGCAGCCGGCGGGATCTGCGGCCTACCGACGCAGGGTTGCGCAGGCTGTTGCTGCGCAACCCTGATCTGTGTCGAGAGTGGAGCGTGGGCGCCTGTGTCTCGGTGGCTGGGGCGCGCATGATGCGCCATCTCGTGCGCGGCGCGGTGACGGCGTGGACCAGGACGACGACGGCCTAGTGGCCGAAGCCGCCCCGGGCCCACGCCCCGGTGAAGGGGACCTGATCGGCCGCCCAGCCGCCCAGCCGCTGCCACGGGCGCAGTCGCCCGAGCGGATAGCTGGCCGCGAGCGCGGCGGCCGCAGTGACGACGATGCCTATCATGTCCAGCGCATCCCGATCGCGGACAGATGCTCCATTGTCCAGGGGCGGTTTTTCTGATCAGTGTGTGGTGGGCCGGACTGGGCTGATCAGTTTGGTGTCGGGGGTGATAGGGCTCCGGGCCGAGCCATCACGGTTTGGTGATGGGGACCGGGGACGCTGAGCTGCTTTTTTGTCAGGTGGAGCGGCCGTTGGTCGGGTGTGGTCATGTTCCGGGTGTGTTGATCAGGTTCGTTGAGTGCTGTTATGCGGTCATCCAGTACAGGGCGGTGTCCATGTCGCGGGGGCCCAGGTGCGGATGGGGGCTGGGGCGGCGGCGAGGAGTTGGTCGATCCGTTCTATGTAGCGGCTGTAGCGGCCGGGTGCGTGGCTGAGGGGGATGTCGAGAGTGCGCAGTCCGCTGTGGGCTCGCCGGTCGTAGATGGCCATGCGGTCTGGTGCGGCTGCTGTGAGGACGGTGGAGGCGAGGGCGTCGCCGGTGCGGAAGCCTGGTAGGTGGGCGAGGGCGGTGTGGCCGGCTTGTGCTCCCGCGCAGCGGCTGAGAGTGGTGTCCCGGGCGGCGGTCGGGCCGCTGCCAGTCAATGGGCCAGGCTGGGCACCAGTCCGATCGATCTCGGGTCCCCGTCAATGCGGGCCCACGGCGAACATTAACCCCACCGTCAGGAGACGCGGTCTGGGAGCCGAGCTCCGCCGGTTCCGCCTGGCCAGCGGGTTGAAGAGCACCGAAGTGGCCGAGCAGTTCATGGTCTCCAGCCCAAGATCAGTCACCTGGAGAACGCCCGCCGCACCATCAGGCCCCGGGATGTGCGCGGACCCGGCGGCATTCGGGGATCACCCAGTAACCGAGTGTACAGATTTGATGCTCCACAGTGGCAGGCGGAATGTGCCTATTGGGGTATTTGCGTCATATTTATGGGTATGCGGCGGGTAAGCGTCCGCCTTTGGAGGTCATCATGGCGTCGACCCACCGCACGCCCATCGAAGAGCACCCCGACCTGATGGATCTGCACGCCCGGCACGACCGTGCCGCCGCCACCCCCCGAGCCCAGATGATCGAGGCCTTGGCCCTCCTCACCGGCCTCTACCTCGCCGCGTCCCCCTGGATAGCCGGCTTCAACGGCTTCACCACCCTCGCGGTCACCAACCTCATCGCCGGCATCGCCTACACGCTGCTCCTCGGCGGCCTCGGCAACTCCTACGAACGCACCCACTCCATGGCCTGGGCCGCCGCCGCCATCGGCCTCTGGACCTGCATCGCCCCCTGGGTCGTCGCCGGAGACGTCGCCCGCACCCGCTCCATCACCAGCAACCTCATCACCGGCGCTATCGCCACCCTCCTCGCCCTCGCCGCCGCCTCAGCAGCCCGCGACCGCACCCACGACAGGCGCAGCCACCCCGGCGCGTGACGACACCACGCCATGCCCGGCGACCACCGACACCCCGAGTTCACCGTCGCCACCGACATCCCGGCCCGGCCAGCGCCTGGCAACGCGGCTCGAACGTACACCTATTGGTGCCGTGTCAGCGGGCCGGACTTCTCCAACGGGAGAGCAGCAGCCCGATCACCCTGTCTAACCCGTCCTTGTTCGCATCGATTGTCGGGACAAGGAACGCGGAGACGGGGGAGGAAGGGATTGAGCGGACTCCAGCAGCCTCTTCGTCAGCTGCTGGAGCAGCCCGCCCTCACCCGTCAGCTGCTGGCCCTCAGCCTGGGCTCGGGCCGCGAGCTCGCTCAGGAACTGGTCATCCGCCGTCGCCGACGCAGCCCCTGCCTCAGACGGTTCGGCTATGTTCTCGCTGGTCACAGGTGCACTCTTCCACGATTGGAGTTACACCGTTCTCTTCACAGTCCCCCCGCCATCGGTGGGGTCGGTTGTCTGTCGTTCAGGTGCCGACGGCGGTGACGCCGAACATGAGGGTTCGGCGGCTGACGTCGTAGTGCACGGTCGGGGTGCTGCGCAGGAGGTCCTGGAGGGCATCGGCGTCGTCGGCGTCGACGGTCAGGACCTCTTCCCAGGCCCCTTCGTCGAGTACGAGCTGCAGGGTGAATGTGCCTGGGGCAGCGGGCTCACCTGCGACCCAGCTGAACTGGTAGTGGCTGAGTTGGCGCACCTTGATGCTGTCGTCCGTAACGGGCTGCCTTACTTTGGTCGTGGTCGCTCTGGCCATAGCCTGTCTCCTTGCGTGAGTGACGTCGGGTACGGTGGGCGGGTCGAAATCGGGCCAACGAGCAGCTGACCGACCAGCCTCCGGCACAGGGCCGAAGGGCAAGCCGCCTGGGGGTTCAGCAGTGGCCGGCCATCGGGCCGTGGTGGTAGGTACGGCGTACGGCGGCCATACTTCTGCCGCCTGCCATGGCCAGGGGTGAGGCGGCGCGCCGAAGCATTCCTGCCTGCTGCTGCTCGGGGCGCTGCTGCTCTCCGTGCAGGGCGTTGAGCACGAGCATCCCGGCCGTCAAAGCGGGTACGGCCCACTGCAGCATGGCGAGGTGGCGCTGAGCCTGGTCCAAGTCCACGGGGTGGTCGGCGGCAGCCTCTTGATCCTCGGAGTCGGGGGACGCGGCGAGTTCGATCTTCTTGCCCAGGATGCGGCTGTAGGCGGTGGCTGCGAGCGCGGCTCCGGTGAGGACCGTCTTGGCGAGGGTGGAGGCGCCCACGCCGCTCTGGTAGGCCACCCGGGCACTGTTGGCCCCCAGCAGGCCGGCGCCGCCCACCAGGTGAGCGCCGATCGCGGCCGCGTTCACCGGTGTCCAGGCGGCCCAGCCGGCGCTGGCGAGCCGTGCGGCAAGAACCGGCTCCTTCACGGCGTTGCGCGCCGCTCCGTTCAAGCCGACGGCCCCCATGAGAGAGCCCCCGAACCAAGCTGCCAGGCCGATGTCATGCAGACTGCGCATGACCGTGTTGCGTTCAGACATCTGAGTCCTTCCAGACACACGCGTCCCTGCGGGTGCAGGACACCGAACTCAGGCTCATCGTGATCGACGGCACCTGCCAGATGAGGCGCGCACTTGGAGGAACCCCACCCCCGCCCGGTGGAGACGGAGCAGCGCCCGGCACCGGCCGCGCCCCCGGGGGAAGCCGGTGAACCGCTACATCGCGGCGGGCCCTTTCCGAGCGGGTCATGGCGTCGTCGGAGGTATCCATGCCTTCCCCGCTGCGTATGCCGCGCCGTTCGAGGTCCCCGCCCGGCGTCCGGGATCGGCTGCGTGGTGTCCTCGTGATGCCCCCTGCGGGGCTCTGGTTCACCGAGTTCCCGAGGTTACGGTTGGCGGATGCGACGAAAGGGCGTGCTGCGCACGCTGATGGTGGGCGACACCGTCTGGCTCTGGGGCCGACGGCATCGGCACCCGAACTGCCAGGAGACCCTGTCCCTGCGTCGGGCCGACGCGCCACAGGCCCAACTCCGCTTGGTCTTCCGCTCCGGCGAGAGCGGCGCGGCGGCGGGCTGGCCCCTGGGCGAGGGCGAGATCATCGGCGCGGGGGGCCGCGTCCTTAACCTCAACGAACCCGGGGTGGTACGCCGTTTCCTGGACGAGGCCATGACTCGCGGTCTGTTTCCCGCCGGGAACGGTGTGCGGGAAGAGGACGGCTGGCCGCTGTTCGAGGCACTCGTGTCGGGCAAGACGCCCCATACGACCTGAATATCTTGGTCGCGAGCGTTGTCGACGCTGCCGGGCCTTGATTCTGCCGAAGTCGCCGGTGTGGTGGAGGTGTCCTTGCCGCCGCCGCCGCTCCGCTTCACCCCGTGCCGGGGTCGCGCGCCGTCCGGCTCCCGTACGGGGCCTGCCAGGTCGCCGTACGGCGCGCCGGCCCCGGGGCCGCGCAGCCGCGCTCTGCTGTGCGTTTGGGCTGGTCGTCCGCGCCGTTCGGGCGTTGCGCCGCGCGCGACCTGCTGCTGCGGCGTTCGCGAGGGTCGCTGCGTCGGTGCAGCTCCCACGCCGCTCCGCCACGGGCTTGCGCCGGGTCCGGGTCGAGCTGGCCGCGTTCGCCGCCTCCGCGGGTTCCGGCAGCCCGCCGCACGACCGCGCCGTGCTGCGCCGGGGTTGCTGTCCGTTCGGGCCGCTTGCCCGCCGTGCGCCGCCGCGGTCCCGCTCCCATGCCCCCGTCCGTCGTACGGCCGGCGCTGCGCTGTACTGGGCTGGGCTGGTCGTCGTCCGCGCGCGCCGGGCGGTTCTGCCGTTCGCGTCGCTCCGCCGCCGCGCCCGGGGCCGCCCGGGCCGTTGTCCGCCGTCCGCTGCCCGCCGTACGACCTGCGCGTGCTCGCCGCGCTTCGCCCCCTGCGTGCGCGCGTTCCGCGCTCTGTGCCCGTCGCTCCGTACGGGCCGGCGCGTCAGTCCCGCTCCCGCGTCGCCGCTCTTCACCGCCCCGGCGGGCTCCGGCGTGCGCTCGGGCCGGTGGACGCTCCGCGCCGCCGTACGCGCGGCCGCGCGTGTCGGCACCGTCCCGCGCCGGGTCGCGGTCGTGTGTCCGTCGCCCGTCATGCGGCCGCCTCCGCCGCGCCCGCCCGCTCTGCCTTCGCCGCAGTCCCGGACCGTTCGCCGTCGCCGCTCCACGCGCTCCGCCGTCCGCTGCCCGCCGTCCCCGCCGCCCTGCGTGCCGGGGCCGCGCCGTGCCGCCCCGCCGCCTTCCCCTGGGCTGTTGCCCGCCCCTCCCGCTGGGCTGTTGCCGACCGGCCCGCGTCCGCTTCGCCCCGTACGGCTGTCCGCCATCGCCGCGCGCCGCTCCGCCGCCGCGCCGGGCCGCTCCGCGCTCCGCCGTACGGCCGCGCGCTCGCGGGCCGCTCCGCTTCGCGCCTGGACCGGCTGGTCAGCGCGCAGCAGCGCCTCGGGGAGTGCTCAGTTGCCGAGAGCTTGGCGGAGGGTTTCGCGGCAGTCGATGACGTCGTCGACGCCGACGAGTTGCAGGACCCGAAGGACGGAGTCGGTGGGTGCGGCCAGGCGGAGCCAGCCGCCGACTTTGGTGACGGACTGGTAGGCGGCGATGAGGATGTTGATGCCGGTGGAGTCCATGAAGGTGACCTGGCGCATGTCGATCACGATGCGGGGCCTGGCGGTGTCGGTGACCTCCAGGGCCCGGCGCAGCTGATCGCCGGTGTGGTGGTCGATCTCCCCGGCCAGGGTCAGCACGCGGACGCCTTCCGTGAAGGTGGTCACGACCGACAGTCCGCCGACCTGTTTGGTGTCCGTCATTTGTCCCTCGGCCATTCGGTGATACTTGCACACCAAGACCTTCCGCCTGAAGTGCTGCCCTGCACGTCCGGGCGATGCTGCTGTGCCGGGTGGGGAGCCGACGCAGGAGAGTGGAGCGTGTACCGCGCGGGCGCGGGTACGCGCGGGGGTGTGAACGGGGTGGCGGAAGTGGGCCGTGATGGAAGCAGTCTCTGTGGATGAGGGCGGCACCGCACCAGGCGAGCAGATCATGCAGACCACGGTGGCCCTGGAAGGTGACGGCACGGTCATCGCCCAGGCCCGCCACCTGGCAACGCAGTTCCTCACCCGGGCACAGACCGAGCGCGGGGTGCTGGTTTCCCAGCGCGCTGTGGACCTCACGCAGCTGGTGGTCAGTGAACTGGTCACCAACGCCCGCAAGTACGCGCCCGGCCCGGTGCTGATGGAACTGCGGATCACCGGCGAGACGGTGGAGATCGTGGTATGGGACTCCGACCCGGAACTGCCGATCGCGCGGGCCGCAGACACCGGCCGGGTCGGGCAGCACGGCCTGGAGATCGTCCTGGCCGTCGCCCAGGGCTTCGAGGCGCAGCGGGAACCGGTCGGCAAACGCATCACCGCCCGCCTCGCCCTCCTGGACATCCCCGACCGCGCCATTGCCGACCAGTAAGACGGCGTCGCCCTGACCACCGGGCAGCCGCAGTGGTACGGCGGCCATGCCCTGGTCGACCCGCGCCCCGACGCACCCCCCCGCGCCCTGGGCCCGGGGATGAGCAGCCGCTGCTTGTGACCACTCTCCGCACCCCGAGCGGCCACGAACCCGGGTGCGGTGAGGCGTTTGGGTACAGTGCCTGGGTGCTGACTGTCTGGTCGGCGCCTTCCTGGGGGGGATGAGCGAGACGAGGGTTATGCCGGAGCAAGCGAGCCCGCCTGCGATAGCACCGAGCGGGCCTGTGGCCGCGTCGGCCGAGGCGGCGCGGATGGCGGCGGTGCGCCGTTACGACATTCTCGATACCCCTCCGGACGGCGCCTACGACAGAGTCGCAGCGCTGGCCGCGCGTCTGTTCGAGGTGCCGGTGGCGACGGTGACGATCGTGGACGAGGACCGGATCTGGTTCAAGGCCACGCACGGCCTGGAAGGCGTCACCGAGATCGGCCGCGACCCGGGCCTGTGCGCCTCGGCGGTCCTCACCGATGACACCACCGTCATCCCCGACACCCTGCTCGACCCGGTCGCCTGCTCCAACCCCCTGGTCGCCGGCCCGATGGGGGTGCGGTTCTATGCCGCCGCTCCGATCATCACCGCCGACGGGTACCGGCTGGGCACGGTCAACGTCCTCGACACCCGCCCCCGCGAGATCAGCCAGGCGGATTCGGCCACACTCGCGGACTTGGCGGCGGTGGTGCGTGACCAGCTTGAGCTGCGGCTGTCGGCGCTGCACGTGGTGCGCGCCGAGCAGGAGCGCCGCAAGGTCGAGCAGGACAAGCGCCAGGCGGAGGAAGAGGCCCGGCAGCGCGCGGAGCGGGACAAGGCGGCCATCGCCGCGTTCGCCTCCACCCTGCAGCGCACCCTGGTGCCTCCCGTCCTGCCCGCGGTACCGGGCTTGGAGCTGGCCTGCCACTACAAGACCGCCTCCCCGCAGGAAGTGGGCGGTGACTTCTACGACGTCTTCCCCGTCGGCGGGGACCGGTGGGCGTTCTTCCTGGGCGATGTGTGCGGCAAGGGCGCCGAAGCCGCCTCGGTCACCTCACTGACCCGCTACACGCTGCGGGCCGCAGCCCTCGTCGACGCGGACCCCACGGCCGCGCTGAAAGCCCTGAACACCGCGCTGCTGCTGGACGCGGCGGTCGGCACCCGCTTCTGCACCGCCATCTTCGGCCTGCTGGACCCGGTCCGGGATGGCGGTTTCACGGTCACGCTGGCCACCGGCGGCCACCCGCCCGCCTACCACCTGAACCCCACCGAGGAAGGCGGTGTACAGGTGGAGCCGGTCCGCGCCGAGGGCGGCATGCTGGTCGGCGCGATCGCCGAAGCCGCCTTCGCCTCACGCACCCTGCACCTGGCACCCGGCCAGGGACTGCTGCTCTACACCGACGGCCTGACCGAGGCACGCACCGCCGATGGCCACATGCTCGCCGACACGGGCCTGCTCGACTTCCTGGCCCACCGGCCGGCGCCGGTCAGTGCCGGTGCCCTGATCGACGACACCGTCGCGCTCCTGGATACCCTCCCCGACACCGAACGCGACGACGTGGCTCTGCTGGCCCTGTCCGTCCCCACCGCGGATGCCGCTCCCGCAGGTATCACCACCACCGTCCACAGCGCCGCCGCCCCGACCGCCGACGTCTCCGTCGGGCAGGAGAACCGACGCCCATGACCGACGCACTCCACATCGACGTCCCGCACACCGACGGCGCCCTGGCCGTGATCGCACTGTCCGGTGAA
The DNA here is from genome assembly GCF_043077235.1 of Streptomyces sp. NPDC016309. Classification (NCBI taxonomy): domain Bacteria; kingdom Bacillati; phylum Actinomycetota; class Actinomycetes; order Kitasatosporales; family Streptomycetaceae; genus Streptomyces; species Streptomyces sp. NPDC016309. The sequence goes on from NZ_JBIBSG010000018.1 coordinate 83,247, forward strand.
TTCGACATCACCACCGCACCCGCCGTGCGGGCCCGCGCCCTGGAACTCATGGCGGCCGGACACCCCGACCTGGTCGCTGACCTGTCGGGCATCACCTTCTGCGACTCCTCAGGGCTGGGTGCCCTCGTCGGCATCTGGCGCTGCGCCAAGGACGCCGACGGCTCGCTGACCCTGGCGGCCATCCCCGACCGGCTGAGCCGCCTGCTCAGCGTCACCGGGATGGACACCTTCCTGCCCACCTTTCCCAGCGCCGACGCCGCGCTTGCCGCACGCCAAAGCAACCGCACCACTGCCTGAAACCTCTCGCTCGCCAGGGCGGCTCCAACAGCTGGCTAGCACATGACCAAGCGCGCGCCGCGACCAACGTACTGGTCGCGACGCGCGCTCATCCGCTCCGCCAGGCGCTACACGTCGGGCCGCGGCGTGCAGCACACCGGATGCTGCCTTTCCCCGCCGGGTTAGTGGGACTCGTCGTAGGGGTCGCGGCTGCCGGACTTGGCCGGCCCGCGGCTGATCATGTAGCCGACGGTCAGGATCACGATGTACAGCCATGCCTTGTCGGCGCGGAAGCAGTCGGTGTGTCCCTCTTCGGTGCCCACGACCATGGAAGGATCAGTACCGCGACCACGGAGGCGAGGTAGATGAAGAATTCGGTCGTCTTTAGAGCCGACTTCGTCTCGGTCGACAGGCGACGGGGACGGTGTCCGGCAGGGCCGGTGCCAGCAGGATCGGCTGGGTGGCGGCCTCCATAGCGTCGAACAACACCGACGCAGCCCAGCAACAGAAGGCGGTGCCCCATGAGCGCACCCACACCCACCGGACACGCACCCGAAGGACGCAGCCTCCAGCCCCTCCGCCTTCGACCGGCCTTCCCCGGCCCTGCCGGCACGCGCCGACCGCGGCTACGCCCGCTTCCTCGGCCAGCACGACCAGGACCAGGACGACGGAGTTGGCGGCGGCGAGGACCCCCACTGGTGACCGCCGGCCACCCGCACACGACGCTCTCGGCAGCGAGGCCCGCCATGCACACCAGCACCCACACGGTCCTGTACGACCCCGACGGCCTGATCGAAGCCGGGCTCCCGCTCGATCGCGAACCGTACGAGTGCCTCGTCAACGCCGTCCTCGCCTGGACCGACCAGGACATCCTCACCGCCAGCGACTTGGTGCAGCTCGCCCTCCAGCTCACCGGCCACGCCCGCGCGCTTGCCGCCAACGTCCGGCGCCACGCTGCCGCCCTGCCGGAGAACGACGGCCGCGGCGCCCTCGCCGACGTCATTCTCCGCGAAGCCGCCGGCTGCCTCTCCCAGCCGATCGAGGAGATCGAGCAGCGCGAGCAGACTCTGCTGCTCGCCTCGCAGACACACCGCGGCCCGGCCGCCGACGGGGGTTGCGGGCCGGGCCGAGTGGGACGTGGGGTCAGAAGGGCATGTGGCCCCGCATGCGGCGGCCGGCCGAGCCACTCTTGCCGACTGCCTTCGAGCTGCTGCTGAACGGCTTGCTGAAGAGGCGGCCCAGCGGGCCGGGGGCCTTGCCGCCCGCGCGGGAACCCAGGCCGAGGGTCTTCTGAGTACCGCGCTCGGGGTGCTTGGAGAGGCGGGGCAGGAAGAACGCCAGAACGGCGAGTATGACGCAGACGGCGATGATTCCGGCGATCATCATGGTTGGACCCCACTTCCTCGGTGGTGCGCTGACGCTTCGTCGTGTGCGACCGCGTGTACCCGTCGAACCCTCGGTCACGCCCCGGCTCCGGCCGTCGTACGGCCGCTGGCCGAGGTCGCCGTACGGCCGAGGCCGCCTCAGGCCCCGGGCCACTCCGTCATACGGCCGCCGGCCGGTACCCGCGTCGTCCTGGCGGCCTAGCACCGTGCGCGGCGCGGCCAGAGACCCGGTGACCGCCCCTACGAGGGCTGCGGTGGTGGCCCGCACCTTGTGCTTACGCCACGCCCGCGCACCGCCTGTATATGGCTCGTCGAGCCGTTTGAAGCACAGGCCCTCGACCCCGGCGGCCGTCCATATAAGCCACTCCGCGGCTGTGGCCGGGTCGGTGGTCGACGGGCACAGCGTGAACGGCGCCGTAAGGCCCCGCCGCGTGAACAGCGCCTCCAGCTCGCTCCGCCGCCGTACGCAGGGCATGCCGGTCAGGTCCAGGCCGCCGGTGTGGACCAGGCCGAAGGCGACGTAGCGCGCCGGCCACTGTCGGCCCGCCTGCGCTGCCGCTCCGCGGCGAATGGGCACGGACCTCTCGGCGCCTACCTGGTACGGCACGCAATCGTGCCGGCGCCGACCGGGCGACTCACCTTCACGGGCCGTCAGGGGTCGGCGATGGGCCGACCGGGAGACGTCCGGGTGCGCGTCGACGTGAAGCTAGACGGCGCGCTCGGAGTGGCCGTCTCCGGCGACGCGGTGACCGCCCTCCGGGCCGAGCTCCACACGAACGGCCGTCTCTGAGTGCTGGGGGAGATGGCGTGGGTGACAGACCGATGCCGGTGGAACCCGGTGGCGAGCTCGGCGTCTGAGAGTTGCCGGGTTGTCACGAACTCGCCACCGGCCTCACCGACGGCGTTCCGTGTCCGGTGTGCGGCTCCTGCTCCCACCCGAACCCTGCCCACGCTCCTGACGGGCACCCGACGCGCGAGGACGAACAAGCTGCCGAAGACACCCACCAGCTCCTCCAGCAGCAGCGAGACGAGATCGCAGCCGAGCTGCAGCAGCTGCGCGAAAACGCCGCCGCCGCCAGGGGCGAAGTCGGCGACACCTCGCTGGACATCCTCAAAGCCGACCACAACACACTCACCAATCAGCTGGCCGACTCCCTCAAACGTGCCGCCGACCGCAGGAATGTCGAGGAGGAATTCCTCGCACTCGATCGCGAAGACACGGCCATGACCCAACAGGACAGCACCGCTACCGCCGGCCCGTCCGACCGCAACGCCAACTACGACAACCTGTCCAAACGGCAGGCACAACCCACCGCGATACTCGACGCCGCCCGCGGCACCGCCACCACCCTCGCGGCCCGCATCGACGACCTCACCCGCACCGGCGACCACCTCGAGCAGGCAGCCGAGGCATCCCACACGGCAGCCACCGCCAGCCAAACCCTGCACACCCGCACCAGCGAAGCCACCGATGCTGCCACATCCCAGGGGTTCAGCACCCCCACCGAAGCCGAACAGGCCCTGCTCAGCGAGCAGGCCCTGACCGACCTCGAGGAAGAGATCAACCAATGGCGTGAGGCCCGAGCCTTGCACCAAGCTGTCCTCGACGACCCCGCCCTGCAAGAAGCCACCGCCCAGCCAGCCGCCGATATCGAAACGGCGGCAGCCCAGCGCGCAGCAGCACGACCAACACGCCCAATCAGTCACCGCCTCCAGCTGTCAGTCCGCGCTGGAACGCTTGCTGTGCCTTGTTCGGGCGCTTTGTCGTACGAGCCGCCGCCGGGGCGGGAGACGTGGCCTGGTCGGGCTGCACGCCCAGCTTCGACAGCCGCTCCTGCTGCTCGGGGAGAAGCTGCGCCCAGGTACCCGGGTTCTTCTGCCGCTCCAGCCATTTGCCCAGGTCGTCGCCCTCGAACAGCACCCCCAGGTCCTGCATCCGAGGCGGTGCGGCAGGCTGTCCGGCCGGGCGCATAGGGTGCGCCCGGCCGGGGCCGCGAGGGTCAGGGGGCGGTGGTGAGGGCCTGGTGGATGTCGAGGGCCAGGCGCAGGCTGTCGGTCGCCGCACGGGGGGTGAGCAGTGTGTCCGGGGCGCCCGTGGTGAGGCAGTTCAGGACGTGGTTGATCGCGGCGCTGTAGTTGTCGGTGGGGGTGAGCTCGATCTCGCGGCGGCCGGCGGCCGTGTACTCGGTCAGCCGCATCTGCGGCCCGGTCTGCTCGAAGGGGCGTTCGTGCAGTTCCAGGACGCCGTTGGTGAAGGTCGCCTCGAAGCCGTGGGCGACGCCGTAGGCGGCCGGGACCATGGTGGAGGCGGTGAATTCGACCACCGCGTCGTCGTAGGCGAGGATCGTTTCCGCCCCGGCCCGCTGCGAGTCCGCGGCCACGGCGCGGGCGTGGAAGGTGCGGGGCAGGCCCAAGGCGGCGGCGACGTAGTCGAGGTCGGAGAGCATGACCTCCAGCGCCAGCTTGTCCACGCCCAGGGGCACCGGCCCCCAGATCGGGCCCGCCTTGCGGTAGGAGCGCAGCGACTTCAGCTGTCCCAGCGAACCGTCGGCGATCGTTTGGTGCAGGTGGCGCACGGCGGGGTGCAGGCGCATGAACAGGTCGACGAACACCCGCTTCCCGCTCGCCTCGGCCGCGGCGCAGATCCGCTCGGCCTCCTCGACGCTGGGGGCGAGGGGCAGCTCGCACAGCACGTGCTTGCCCGCGTCGAGGGCGCGCAGGATGTGCTCGGTGTGCAGGTGCGTGGGCAGGCAGATGTCGACCAGGTCGACGGCCGGGTCGTCGTAGACGGAGTCGAGGTCGGTCGTGGTGGCGAAGCCGAACTTGTCCGCGAAGCCCTCCAGCTTCTGCGGGCTCCGTCCGAAGACCACGACCTCGACGTCGGGGCGGGAGGCGTAGACGCCGGCGTGAGCGATACCGAATCCGGTACCGAGCAGTGCGATCTTCATAAGGGTCTCTCCTGGAGCGGGGGTGCTCTTCTCCTGGGGCCGGCAGCGGCTGCGGCCGACCACCGGGCATGACTCCACGCTAGGACCCTTCGAGGACATCAGGTGTCCTCCAAGAACGGCACACTGGGGGCCATGACGACCGACATGCCCGCCCGGATTCTGCGGCTGCTCGCCCTGCTCCAGACCCGCCGCGAATGGTCGGGCGCCGAACTCTCCGACCGCCTCGGCGTCACCGTGCGCACCGTCCGCCGCGACATGGACCGCCTGCGCGACCTGGGCTACCCGGTCGACAGCGTCAGCGGCCACGCCGGCGGCTACCGCCTCGCCTCCGGCGCCGACATGCCCCCGCTCCTGCTCGACGACGACGAAGCCGTCGCGCTCACGGTCGCCCTGCGTACCGCGGCCGGACATGTCACCGGCTTCGAGGAAGCCGCCCTGCGCGCGCTGGCCAAACTCGAACAGGTCCTGCCCGCCCGCCTCCGCATCCAGGCCGCCGCCCTCCAGGACGCCACCACCACCCTCGCGTGGGACACCCCCTCACCCCGGGCCGCCCCCGCCGTCCTCACCACCTTGGCCGCCGCCTGCCGCGACCACGAGATCATCACCTTCGACTACACCACCCGGCACCACGCCCACGCCTCCCGCCGCGTCGAGCCGCACCGCCTGGTCGCCTACGGCAGCCTCTGGTACCTCATCGCCCACGACACCCACCAGGACGACTGGCGCATCTACCGCCTCGACCGAATCACCGACCCCGCCCCCACCGGCTTCCGCGTCCCCGCCCGGGAACTCCCCGCACCGGGCCCCGACCCCGCCGCCTACCTCGCCTCGAAAATCGCCGGAGCCCCGGCGCGCTACCGGGCCGTCGCCACCGTCCAGGCCCCCGCTGAGACCGTGCGGGCCCGCACCGGAGCACTCGCCGACCGCGTCCGCGCCGTCACCGGCACCACCTGCACCCTGGACACCTCCAGCGACTCCCTCACCCGCATCGCCCAGACCCTCACCGCCCTCGATGCCGAATACACCCTCGACGCGGACCCCGCCGTCACCCACTACCTCCGCCGCACCACCCGCCGTACCGCAAATGCCCTGAACGATTGACGGCCGACCTCTCAGTGCTCCAGGGCGAGTGCGCGGTGGCCTCGATCGCGCGAGCTGGACTGATCAGTAGATCCGGGACAGCGACGCTTTATCGGGGCGCGCGGCATGAACGTGCCGAACACCCGCCCACCGGGTACGACGTGCGCGAGGTCGGAGCCCCGCCGTTTCGATGTAGTCGGGGCACAGTCCGTCCGGGCTTATGGTCTTCCCGGTATCGGAGCGGCGTCCGTTCCCTACATGGCGAGCGGTGACGAGCCAGTAGTCCCCGGGGGACCCCCATGAGAAAGCCGGTGGCCGGCCCGAGGCACTTGTCCGGGGCCTCACCCCGGGAGCGGTACCACGCCTCGATGTACAGGGCGGCGAAGGACAAGGTGTGGAAGCCGTGGACTCCTCGCATGAAGCGAGCCTATGGGGCGGGTTTCGCCGGGCTGGCCCCTGTTGCGCGACAGAGCCGACGCTCATGCTGGGGCGCCTCGCAAAGCGCCTTTCAGGACGTCCACCAGGGCGTTCGCCAAGGCGCCCTGGTGGGCGCTTCACAGGGCGCCTCACGGCCGTACGGCGGCCGGACAACCGCGCAGGTCAGACCAGGACGGTTGGTCCCGGGACGTAGTGGGTGCGATCAGGCATGAGGATGACGGTGGCGTCGAGGGGGCCGTCCAGGCGGTGGCCCCTACCGTTGTAGCGGGGGGTGATGTAAGACCATTCGAGGTTTCCGGCGATCATCCACTTCAGCGCTTCCAGGTACGCGGTGATGTCGGCGCCTCGTCCTTGCGGCCGGGCACGGAGTTGTTCGCAGAGCTGGTGGAAGTCGTCCTCGACGCGGTGGACCGTGGCTGCGATGCGGTCGACGGCGCCCTGGAGGTCGCCGCCGTTGTCGGCAAGCGCGAGCTGGATCTCGTTCATGGTGTCGCCGCTGTAGAGCTCCTTTCGGTAGGAGAAGATGTCGTTGACGGCGATCCAGTGACGGCCCACCAGCGTGTTGAGGCGCCGCAGCTCGGGTAGCCGAGAGGTGGCATCGCTCAGGTCGATGCCGAGGCCGAACTCGGCCAGCGGGAAGCAGCACTCCCCGATCGACACCGCCCGGTACGCCTCGTAGGTCGCCAGATCGATCGCCTTGGCCTCTTTCACCAATTCCCGTTCGAGGCGGCACGCACTGAGGAAACCTTTCAGCGTGTGCGCGTAGCGTTCCCACACGCCGGGCGGCATGACTGACATGCTCTGTTCGCGCAGCAGGTGGAAGGCCCGGGTGTAGGCAGTCTGGTCCGGGATCGGTCGGCCGTCGAGGACGGCGGGCAACAGGGGGATGCCCAGGCGTCGCAGTTGTGACGGCGGATGCTGGGCGAAGGCGTCGTCGATGCTGAACAGGACGTCGATCCAGTGGCAGATCAATCCCACTCGGTCGGCGCGGGCGGTGGCGTACACCAGCAGGTTCCACAAGGTGGTGCGGTGCTCCAGGAATTCCTGCAGGCTCTTCTCGTCGGCGAAGGCGCCGCGCATGCGGTCGGCCAGCCACTGCCGGAAGCGTCTTTCGTCCTGCTCGATACCTGGACGGCGCAGGGCCGGGGTGAACCGGGGGAAGAGCGGCAACCGGAACGAGGGATAGGCCGACAGGTCTTCCGACGGCCGAGCGCCTGGGGGTATCCCTGGGCGGGGGCTCGTATCAGCTGCGTCGCCGGTCACCGCTCGTCCCGTGAGCTCGGGGGGATGTGATGGCCGTGCGCGGAGATGCGGCGGTGAAGGGTCAAGGGTCCGCCCTCGGGGGTGAGGAGGAAACGCGGCACCGCGCGAGCCGGCTTCCCGCAGGGGGCGCGCAGTTGCCACTGGCTGCTAATCCCGGCGAGGGCGAGGACGGCTTCGGTCATGCCGAAGAACTCGCCGAGGCATTTACGCCGCCCGCCGCCGAAGGCGGTGAACGCCTGGCGCATGGCCGGCGTGAGGCGCTCAGGCCGCCACCGGTCGGGGTCGAACGCCTCAGGGTCGGCGAAGACCTGCGGGTCCCGTTGCAGGGCGTAGGGGGAGATGATGACGTCTGCGCCAGCGGGGATGGCGAAGCCCGCAACCACGGTGTCCGCGAGGGCGACCCGGCTGAGCATCCAGGTCGGTGGCCACAACCGCAGCGCCTCCGTCAACACCCGCCGTGTGAGGAGCAGGCGCGGCAGGTCGTCGAACACCGGCAAACGCCCGGCAAGAGCGTTATCGACCTCAGCCCACAGCTGCTGTTCGACGTGGGGACAGGCGGACAAGGCATGAAAAGTCCACGCCAGGAGTGAGGCGCTGGTCTCCACTCCTGCCGCCAGGATCGACATAACCTGGTCGCGGACCTCACGGTCGTCGAACCGCGGCCCGCCGTCCTTCGGACAGGCCATGACCTGGGACAGCAGGTCGCCCCTGCCGGTGTCGGATTCCCGGTACTCGGCGATGACGTTGCCGACGGCCCGGGCCAGGTCCGTGCGTGCGCGGGCGAAGCGCCGGTTGGCAGGTAACGGCAGGCGGTGCACCCAGGGCCAGGGGATCAGCATGTGGCGGAACATGCCGCGCAGCAGCACCGGCAGCGCCCGGCCCATCGTGTCCGCCGCTTCCTGCCCGGCCGGGGCGGAGATCAGGGTCCGTGCCACCACCTGTGCGGCCAGCTGGTACATCTGCTCGCCCACATCGATGGTGTCGCCTTCCCGCCATGTTTCTATGGCCTGACTGACGCATTGGCTCATGACCGGCGCGTACGCGGCGACCAGGTCGCGCTGGAAGGCGGGGCGCAGGACCGGCTGCTGGCGCCGGTGGTCGGCGTTGCTGCAGGTGATCACTCCGTTGCCGACGAGGACCCTCGCGGTCTCCATGAACGGACCGCCCTTGTCGAACTGGGACGAGACCAGCACCTGTCCTGCCGCCCCGGCCTCGTTGATCAGGTAAGCCGTACGGTTCGCGATCCGCACTCGCGATACCGCCGCCTCGCCGCGCTGGTCCATGAGGAATCCGAGCGGGTCCCGCAGAAGCCGGTAAGCATGCCCGATGAGCGGGAGCGGACCCGCGACTACGGCGATCTGCTGCTGCACAGGCCCCAGTCCTCCTCGTGTCCCCCCGATGACACGGGGCCGTACTGCTGCCAGGTGAGAGATACCCGCGCTCGGATGAAGGCAGTCCGTCTTTCTTCGGGCCCAACTGCGTGGCCGCCGCGTACCGGCTCCGCCGCCGGCGGGAGCGGGCGGAAGCACCTGCTGACCACCGCATCAGTGCCTAAGACACCGAGTCCTTCGAGGACGAGCGTTACCACGACCGGCTGCTGGCGTGGCAGACGTACAGCGGCCCCCGGGTGCGGGGTAGTTCTGTAAGCCGCGGTCGAACGCCGCGCGGTCGGTGTCGCTCAGCTCGTAGCCGGGCCGTACGGACGGCTCGTCGTCTTCGGCGGCGCGACCCACCGCCATCTTCCGCCTCCGATACGTCCAGCGCGGTCACGACAGTACGGCCGTGCGCGGCGGTCAGCACCTCGTCCTCCCGTACCTGGGACAACCGTTTGACGGCCGACCGGCGCTTCTCCGCCGACGCCCTCCTCATGAACCGAAGTGTCAGTGGTGTCGGCGCCGCCCTGTCCGAACATGCGCCCGCATCCACACGGCCGAGTGAACCTTGACCGAACCGGTGGCGTGCCCGCGCCCGAGTGGACACCGCAGTTGGCGAGTTTCGCCCACTGCGGCACTGAGCCCGCAAGCGGGCTACTCCGGGCGGACCTGCGCCGCCTGCATGCCCTTCTGCCCCTGCTCGGCGACGAACGAGACGGTCTGGCCTTCTTTGAGGGACTTGAAACCATCGGACTCAATGGCCCTAAAGTGCACGAAGAGCTCGGGGCCGCCCCCTTGCGGAGTGATGAAGCCGAACCCCTTCTCCTCGTTGAACCACTTCACCGTGCCGGTTTGCCGGTCAGACATGCCCACTCCAAAGACTGCGTGGCGACCCAGCGCCGCCGAATCGATCTTGGCATGGCGGATGCCAGGTCGCGCCCAAGACTGCTAAGCGCGCAGTCACAGTCCGGCACATGACTCGGATACGGACATGCGACCCGGATGTCCTGTGACGTGCTTGCCACCGCAGCACCGCTGGAGCCCTGACAGGGAGAGACACCTGCGTCGAAGCCGTGAGGGCGTGGAGCGTGACGTCGCTCAGTGACTCGGGATCACCTAGATCGTTGTGTGCTTCATGAAGATCAGCAAAGCTCGGCAGTCAGTAATTGCTGTGGCCGCGATGGTGACGCTCAGCTCCGCCCTCTCGATCGCCCCCACGCACGCCGCGGGTGCCATGCGGTCGGTAACGGAGTGCACACCCCAAACCGATTCGCGGAGTGCGGACAACTGGAGCTCAGTCGTGTCTCGCAACTGCATCAGCGACTACGCCGGTGCGCATGCCAGCATCGAATCCGAGTGTTGGAAGGGCCAGACCATCGGCTGGAGCAGGACATCATGCAACATGGGCGGAGACCTGGAGATCCGCAAGGGAGACCAGATCATCGAGTCGATCGAATCCTTCGGATTCTGGGTAGGGCAGGATGGCGGCCAGCGCATCTTCCGTTTCAACTGTGCAGGCCACGGCGAATACACCTTCACCACCAAGCGAGTGGGTGTGAGCCTTCCCGATGGCTACAACGGCGTGGACATCCCCGACCGCTCAGTCACCGTCACCATGTGCTGACGCCGTCGAAGCCCGAACCACCACTCCTGCGCCTAACTAACAGCGCGCCGTCCGGAAGGCTGGCGTAGAGCACCGGACCCCCGGCCTTCAAGAGGCCAGGGGTCCGGTCACGCCACTGGAGCGGTCAGGGGCAGTCCGGGGCGGTTTGGGGGATCGTCACCGGCTTGGCCCAGTCGACGCCGAGTTCCCGGAGTGCGGTGAGCTGTTCGGCGGTGAGCTTGTCACGCCTCGCACGAGTGTTCGAAATCCATACGCCCAGTCGTACAGGCACCGGCTCGGTCTCGCCGTCGACGTCGATCTCGACGACCGCGCCGCGCGGGACCGGCCGGTCACCCTCCTTCTCCACCCACTGCGTGAGGGCCGCGAGGCCTCGCTGGAATGCCTGCTGTGCTTTGCTCGTGCCCTTCGTCGCAGGAGCGGCTGCCGGGGCGGGAGGCGACGCCTGGTCGGGCTGTACGCCCAGCTTCGCCAGCCGCTGCTGCTGCTCGGTCGACAGCTGTGCCCAGGTCCCCGGCTTACGCTGCTGCCGGAGCCACCGTCCGAGGTCATCACCCTCGAACAGCACCCCGGGTTCGATGGCCGGCAGGTGGCCGTCGGCGTCGACCAGGTCGGCGAGGTGGCGGTAGTGGCGTTGCCAGTTCAGTGGCCAGGGGCAGTTCCAGTCCTCGTCGATCGCGGTCAGCTGTTGCGCGCGCTGCTCTGCCCGCTGCGGGTCCTTCCCGAGTCCGCCTTTCCTGCGGAGGTTGGTCATGTGCTGCCCGATCGGCACGGGGCCGCCGCCGGCCGGGTCGTCCCACATCGCGTCCTGCCGGGGCGCGAGGTGCCCGGTGGCCCGCCGGTAGGAGCGGAGCGCTGCGAGCTTGTTCTCCCACGCTTCCTCGCCCGGCTCCCACACCATCCCGGCCTCCGGCGCGTCCAGCAGGGTCTTGCGCCGCTCCTCCAGCTCCCCGGCCCGCAGCGCCTTCCTCTGCTGATGCACCCACCGGCCAAGCGGGAAATCCTTCGTGACCCCTACTTCCACCTCGACGTCGTAGGGCACGGTGTAGAGGCCGGTGATCTCGTTCTCCTTCCGCCACCGGATGAGGGCTTGGTAGCCCTCCAGCCACACCAGTGACTCCGGCCGGTAGACCCGGGTGCGCAGGAAGGCCGCGATGGTCGCCGGGTCGCGCGGGCTGGAGAAGTGGAGCAGGGCTGACTCGGCAGCTGCGCCGGTGTCGCCCTGCTCCTGGTCCTCGCCGTCGCCCGTGCCGCCGGCGCCGACGATCCGCCCCTCTTCGCCACGCTGCACGTGGACCTTGCGCTTCCCGCTGGTGAGCGCACGTGAGGCGAGCTGCTCGACCAGACGCTCATCATGCGAACGCAGGCCCTGGAGGACCGCAACAAGAGGGCGAAACGAGGCGCTGGCGACCATGTCGGTCGGGTCCTCGCCGGGCTCCAGGAAGATCGGGACGATGATCCTGGCCACCTTGGTGGAGCCGTCGCGGTTGAGTCGGAGCGCCCGGCCGATGTTCTGCACGATCTCGACCTGGGAGCCGCGGGTGTCGGCGAAGCAGACCGCCTCGACTCCCCGCTCGCCGACGATGTCGACGCCCTCACCGAGAACGCGGCAACTGGCGAGGAACGCCCGGTGCACTCGGTGCCCGGCTGCGTCGATGCCGCCTGCGAACTGGCGCAGGACCTCGCGCCGCTCGGTGACGAGGTGGTCGCCGCACAGCCATGCCGACCACACCCGGTCCGGCGGCACGTGCCGGCCGGCCTCCAGCTCGTAGAAGTCCGCGTCGATCGACGACTTCGGGAGCTTGTCCGCCTGCGCCAGGTCCTCGCCCGAGACCTCGCCGGCATACAGCTTGGCTGCCGTCTTGGGCAGCTTCTCCGCGAATGCCGCGGCTTCCTCGACCTTCTGGTGGAACGTCATGACGGTGCGCAGATTGCGGGCGGCGGCGTGCTCCAGGAGCGCGGTCTGCAGCAGCGCCAGGCGCCGGCCGCGCCGCGCTTCCTCCGACTCCCCGATCACGGGGGAGGGGTCGCGGATCTCCAGGACGTCGATCTCGAAACCGGCGAGGATCTCGCGCTCGATCGCCTCCGACAGCCCGAGCTCCGCGATCCACGCACCGTAGGTCCCCTCCGGGTCGTCGGCCATGGTCGCCAGCTCCACCTCCTGGCCGCCGGTGCCCTTCTGCGGCCGGGGAGCGGCGAGGATGCGCGGGGTCGCGGTCAGGTAGAGCCGGAAGTCGGCGGGGATCCGCTGGTTGTCGTGGATCGCCGCCCACGGCCGCCCGAGATCACCGGCGGTTCCGTGTGCCTCGTCCACGATGGCGAGGTCGAACGGGGCGATCTGCTGGCCGTAGAGCCGCTCTCCGCCCGCCAGGGCAGCCTCCAGCGGCCCGCGGACCTTCTCCTGCCCCGTCGGGTCTTCGGGGTCCTCGCGGTCCACGAGCGAGGCGTAGGTGGCGAACACGACGATCGGCCCGGAACCCGCCCACAGAGCGAGCTGGATCGGGTTGGTGGTGGTGCGCACCCCCAGTTCGTTGAGGACCAGGTCGTTCTCCAGCGAGCACACCGCAACCATCGGGGCCCGGTGACCGACCTGGCGCCACGCCTGGGCGGTCTGTACGAGCAGGTCCAGGGTCGGCACGGTGACGAGGATCCTGCCGCCTGGGAAGGCCTCCAGCGCGCACGCGGCGGCCGTGATTGTCTTGCCCGAGCCGGTCGCTGACACGATGGTGCCCCGGGCACCCAGCGGGGGCACGGATGATCTTGCAGGGAATCCCACCCACCTACGAAACGCGGATCGCTGGTCTAGCTGGTGTTTCTTGAGCTGAATTGCTGACATTTCTATGTCTCTCTTAAGCTTGAATCCCCGTGGTCTTTCAGGTGGGCAAGCTCGCACCGGGCTCCCCACTCTTGATGGGCGTGCCCGTCGTCCGGGTCGTAGTGGCCTCACGCGTACGGACGACGCAGTCCCGTCGCTGTTCACCGTGCGCGCCGTGCGCAGACCGCCCGTCCTCACTGAGCGCCTCCAGCGCCTTCCAGCGCCCGGCGCCGCTCCGCGGTGTCCGGGCGCGGCAACGAGGTCTCCCGGACGTACGCCTCCAGACGCACCACGTCACCCCGCTCATGCGGTCGCATGTACGCGAGATGTACGCCCTCCTCAGCAGCCCCGGCCGACCGCCCCCCCGGCCGCGCCCAGCGCCGGTCCGCGATACCCACCAGGCCCTCGGCCGCGTCACGCCGTCGCCATCCCGGTCTCCGCGAACACCGCGCCCCGACAGGCCGGCGCCATGCCGCGCCCAGCTCGACCACCTCGCTGCGCCCCAGGGCGACCGCCCCACCCTCCAAGCTCGGCCACCAGGTCGTCCACGTCCTGGGGAACGCCCCCCCCCAGAGAGCCCGAACACCTCCAACCGGGGCATTCACGCCCGGCTGTCTGGTGCCGCGTCACCCGGCGCACAGCCCCCACGCTCAGCATGAGGCCGGGTCCTTCGCTCCGAGAACAGGGACTCACACATTTTTGCCAACACTACATGCTGCATCAACGCGAGTCACGCGCTACACCAAGCCTGACACGAACGAGCGACCCACCCCTCCCAGCCAGCCCGGCCCGCGTCAGCGGGCCCCAGCGGCCCTGGAGGCGCAGCCGAAAGGGCCGTTGAGGCGAGGGAGCGAAGCGGACGAGCCGACCCGGGATGGAGCGCAGCGGAAGCCCGGTAAGCGGGGCAACGCCCCGCCCGGTCCGGGAGCGCAGCGAACGGACCGTCACCCCGCCTGCGCAGCAGGCGGGGTGAGCGGGTGGCGCAGCCACCCGCCAGCGCTCCCGCGGAGCGGGAGCGCAACCCCCGCGCGCAGCGCGGGGGTTCGCTTGCACATCGCGCAGCGATGTGGGACCCGCTCCGCGGG
>NZ_JBIBSG010000019.1:0-73028 GCF_043077235.1 Streptomyces sp. NPDC016309
TGCGTGCAACGGTCGCAACTGCGATGCCGTAGCCGTGGACGGGGATCAGTGCGTAACGCGGCCCCACCATCGCCCCGCCCCCCGGCGCCGAGGTCACCGAATGGGTGAACACGCCGCAACTCCCCCCAGTAAGTCCTACATTCAACTACAAGCGCGTGGCTCGTGAGATCACGAAGAGTAGCGCGCACCACCGACAACCCCGAGCCGCATTTCCTCCGTTCGCCGGAGAACCGAGGCCCGCAGCGCCCCCTATGGCACCCATCACGCACATCTGCCTGATTTCTGGAGCCGCCGCCATCGAATCCGGAGACCAATCCCGGTAAGGCAAGCCATACCTGACGACAAGTGGGCCAGCCTGTTCACCCTGAACGTTCCGCGATACAGAAAAACATTCCTCCGGACCGGTTTTTTGATTCGGACGGGCGGCGGCCTCGGGGCGACCCAGGCGCCTCCGCCTGCGACAACGGGCACCGGCGAGCACCCCGCACTGCGGTTACGACGGCTTTCTGCACACGGGTGACCCTAGGGGCGAGAACGCGCATTCATATCCGCTCTCCTACTCAACTCACGCCCTCAGCAACGGCAACCCATGCGCTCCGCGGTACTTCGGGTGCCTTCAATGTCCGGGCATGCGCGTAACATCTCGTGATCTGATACGGCACAAAGTCGACGCACAGGTCGGCCGCACAGAAAGAAGCCGTTACGGGGGGACACACGTGAAGGTGCTCATTCGAGCTGCCATCGCCCTGCTGGCCGGGGTGACGGCGCTGCTCCTCGGGCTGCTGGCGCTCGTGCTGGTGGACGCCGACGCCGAGGCCACCGAGATATCCGACGGCGGCGGCGGACTGCAAGGCGTACCCACAGAGTTCCGGGTCTGGATCCTCCGGGCCGACAGCGAGTGCAAAGAGCCCGCCATGACCCCCTCGCTGCTGGCCGCCCAGCTCTACCAGGAGTCCCGGTTCCAGACGCGCGCGACCTCCCCCGTCGGCGCCCAGGGCCCGGCCCAGTTCATGCCCGACACCTGGGCCACCTGGGGGCGGGACGCCGACGCGAACGGCATCACCTCCCCCCTGGACATCGCAGACGCCGTCATGGCACAGGGCCGCATGATGTGCTCCCTGCTCCGACAGGCCAAAGAGTCCGGGTACGGCGGCGACGTCCGGGCACTGGCCCTGGCCGGGTACAACGCGGGCTGGGGGCGGGTCGAGCAGTACCGCGGCGTCCCCCCGCAGAGCTTCGCCGGCGGCGAGACCTACAACTACGTCCGGATCATCCTGTCCACCATGCCCCGCTTCGAGGGCCCCGGCCGCCTGGAAGTCTCCGGCTCCGGCGCCGGCGCCGACGCGCTGCGCAAGGCCGCCGCCCGGATCGGCACCCCCTACGCCTGGGGCGGCGGCGGCCCCAACGGCCCCTCGACCGGCTTCTGCGACGGCACCAACGGCTACCTCAACGGCCGGTGCTCCGCCTCCACCACCGTCGGCTTCGACTGCTCCAGCCTCGTCCAGTACGCCTACTGGGACAACAGACAACTCCCCCGCGTCGCCGCCGCCCAGTACGGTGCCACCAGCGACCACCCCGTCGCCCACGCCGACCTCCGACCGGGCGACCTGCTGTTCTGGTCCCACGGCGGCTCCGGCGCCATCTACCACGTCGCCCTCTACGCCGGCGACGGCAAAGTCCTGCACGCACCACGCACCGGCAAGGACGTCCGCGTCGAACCAATCACCTCCGCCATGCCCCAGCGGGACTACCTCGGCGCCACCCGCCCCTGACGAGATGTAGGTTCCGAATGGAGACTGTCGCCCGGCCCGCCCGGCCGAGTCTCCTCTCGGTACGGTGCCGTGGTTACAGCAGTCCTGGAAGACTCGTACCGACCAGCCTCGGCAACGGAGGAGCGCTCACATGGGTCTGACCATCCGAATGCGCGGTCGTCGCAAGGTGCTCGCCCTGGAAGCCGGCAAGCTCTCGTCACGCTCGCAGTCGCCGGAGAAGGGGGTTTCGCTTGCGCCACACACAGCCGAGCTGGCCGCCCTGCTCACAGGAGGTCTGGGAACTGGCGTCCAGCTTCGTCGCATCCCGGAGATCTGCGCCACGGCCATCACCTTGTTGGGCTTGAACGGTGAGGTGCTACACAACTACGGGATCATGCCGGAGCGCTTGGACGGCCCTCCGTGGTCCCCGATCACCGTCGCCCTGGTCAAGGACGACCCAGACCAGCCCATCGACATCTACCTCTCACCCGTACCAAACACACCCGTCGAATACGAGGGCAATCTCGCATTGGGCACGGCCGACGCTGCCGCCCGCCTCATCCGCCATTACGCGCCAGCCCTGGCATGCCAGGCGAACCGCACCTGATCTGGCCCAGTCAAGTCCGCCCGGCTGAAGAATCCGACAAACGGCGTGTGCCGCAGACAATCCCGGTCTGCGGCACACGTGCGTTCGAGGAGGTGGACTATCGGGTCCGGCCACTCCTGGGAGCAGGCCCGGCCTGCCGGTGCGGGCCCACCGGCGCCTCAGCAGGCGCCGCGCCCGTGGAGGCGGACGCCTTAGTAGGACCCATGCTCGGCGAGTGCGCCCGGGCCGCCGTGGTGTTCACCACCGCCCCCGACTCTGCCGCCGGTCCGCCGATCGGCTTGGTCAGAGCGTCGCACGTCGCCATAAGCAGCCGCCGCCCCAGCTCCCCCCGTCCCTCCGCCCACGACGTGTCCTTCGTCAGCCGGGCCAGATGCTCCGCCACCGGCTTGCCGTCCTGCTCCATGCGCGCCATGCGCGCAGCGATCAGCGGCCACCGCTTCTCGGCAACGAGCAGGTCCGCCTCGCGCTCCCGCCCGGGCAGCGCCTCACGCACCATCCGCACGAACCGTTCGTTCTCCGACCGCCCGATCGCGAGCTGCTGGTGCAGAGCGACTTCCCGGTTGTCCAGATCCAGATTCTTCGGGACGTCCAGACCGGCGGTCAGCGGCCCGTACGACAGCAACGCGTCCCGGCTCGTGGTCGGCGCCTCGGCGGCCGAGACCGCCCGACCCACGCCCATCCCCTCCTGGTACGCGGAGGCCAGGATCGCTCGCACGTCGACCCCTCGCTCGTCCAGCCGCGCCATCGTCGCCGCCATCTCGGGCCAGGCCGCAGAGGACAGGATCGCCTCGCGCACCGGTCCCGCCGGCATCGTCTCGCGCACAGCCTCCGTCCACGTCCCGGTGCGCTCGGCCGCAACGCGCTCGGCGTTCGCCGCGACGGCGTCCCGCACCGTCACCACGATCTCGCCGACGCGCGGGAGCATCTCCTCCAGATCCACCCCCGCCCGGCGCAGCGCCACCAACTGCTGCGCAAGCTGCGGCCAGTCCGCACCCTCCATCAACGCCGCACCGATATCCGGCGGCAACAGCTTCCTCACCTCGCCGGAGGCCTCGGTCACCGCCTCCTCGGCGTCCGGCAGTTCCTCCTCCCCCGCCTTGCGCTGCTGGTGACGCCGCACGGCATCCGCAATGGCCGTCACCAGGCGGTACGCCATCACAGCCGTCTGCACCGCCTCGGCCGCCGCCTCCACGAACGCCCCGGCTGCCTGCTCCTCTGGCGTCGGTGTCGCCATGTTCGCTCCCCTCGTTATCGGGCCCGCCTCGGACCCCTCTGCTGCTCGTCGCCCGGCGGCCGACGCCTCGGCCCGGGCACCCCCGTCGCGCGGGCCGCGCCGCTGCCTCCAGTACCGCCGGACGTCGACGACGGCTTCTTGGCGGTGGCGTCCGCCGCCGCACCGCGCTGGCGCTGCCACCCCTCCAGCCGCCATGTAAGCACCTCTGCGACCGAGTCCGCTGAGGTCAACTCCCGCCGGGCAGCAACCGCGGCCAGGACGTCGACCGGGTCCTCCCCCGCCTTCTCGACCGCAGCCAGCCGCGTGCGCAGCGCAGGCCACGCCGGGTCCGTGAGAATCGCACGCGCGTGCCCGGGCACCGCCTCCTGAAGTACACCCGCCATCGGCCGCTCCCCCGAAACCGCCGGTGCCCGGCGGCCCCCCGAGGAGCGGGACGCCGTGCGCTTCGGGCGCGGACGGAACTCGCGCGCCGCGCTCGCGCCGGCGGTCACCTCGACCGCTTCCCGCAGCAGCCGACCGGCCCGCCCCGAGGCCTCCGCCTGAGCCCGGTGGTCCTGCGCCTGATGCCATCGACGGGAGGCCTCGACCGCGGTCACCAGGGCGAGGAGGAACCCGAGCGCGGCGACCGTGTCACTACGTCCGGCGACCGCCGCCGACTGCGACAGCAACCGATTCGACTCCCGGTACAGTCGGCGCGCCTGACCCTCCAGCGCACGGTCGCCCGGGGCGCGCGACGCCCGCTCGAACTCATACGCCGCGTCCTTCAGCCGGTCACGCACCATGCGCGGCGAGATCATCGCAGCGATGACGATGAGGTCGCCGAGCGCGGCGACGTCCCCGGCCCCCTGGTGCAGTCCGCCCGCACCGAGCTGGTCCGCGGCCGCACGAACCCGCCGCTCCGCCTCCTGCCACATCTCCGCCGGCGCGCTTGTCGGCACGGACACCGATGTCGACCAGCGTTCCCGTACGCGCGGCAGGGACAAGTCGGCGGCGAGCCGGGCACCGGGAAACCAGACCGCGTGCTGCCCGCCGTCGCGGTCGCCGGGCATCGCTACGGAGTACCCGGTGATGTTCCCGTCCGGCGCCACCCGCTTGTTCACCCGGACCCCGGCTGCGGTGAGCCGGGTGAAGAAGTCGTCCTCGTTCGCGGCGGCGGCCGCGGCCTGGCGGACCGTCCGTTGAAGCGTCTCCCGAACCGGCTCAGATAGCCCGCGACGCACCGCCTTCTCCTGCTCTCCCGTCTTCGGCCACTTCCGCGCGGTCTTGTCTCCGTGCTTCAGCCGACGCAGCCCGAACTCGACCTCGAAGTTCCTCGCGGCCGCGTGCATCTGCGGGATGTCCTGCCGCAGCCGCGGTTGCCGACCGTCCTGGCGGGCCTTCGTCGCGACGATGTGAATGTGGTCGTCGGCGTGGCGGATCGCGACCCACCGGCAGGCCTGGTCATCACCGTGCGGGGCGATACCAGAGGCGTGCATCATCTCGCGGGCGACCCGCGCCCATTCCGCGTCCATCAAGAGCCGGTCCTCGGGCGCGTTGCGCACCGCGACGTGGTACACGTGCTTGGCCGGTCGCTTGCCGAGCAGGGCGTACACCGGGGCGTCCAAGATGAGCGCCAAGTCGGCGATCGTCATGTCCGGCGAGCGCGCCGGATCCTCGACATAGGGGTCGTCCCAGGAAGCGACCATGTGCGGGTTGGTGTGCTCGTCCCGCTTGCCCGGCCCGTACAGGTAGTCCAGCAACCCCTTAGTGTCCGTGCCGTCCCGGGCCTTCTTCGGCATCACGACCGCGGCCGCCGCTCGCGCATCACCTGGCGAGTCGCTTCGTCCATGCGCTGGATCGTCTTCAGGATCGCGTCCAGCGTGGCCGCAAGCTGAGCATCAGTCACGCCGCTGTCACCGTTGAGAGCCTTCGCGATCTGGTTCACGTTGTTACCGATACGGGAGGCCTGATTGCGGGACTGAATGAGTTCGGCGAGGACATCGCGGGCGTCGACCGAAACGGGCACGACCTTCTCCTTGGCCACCTTGAGGGCGGCGTCACCGACCCATGCGGCAAGGGCCTGGTTGTCGCGGGCGGCGGCCTCACGGACGATCGTCAGCTCGGTGTCGGTGTAGGAGACCTTGATGCGCTTATCGCGACGCCCATCGGCCTCGCGCTCGCGGTAACGCGCGCTGCGATCGGAGGAGCGGCGCCGGCCGTCCGGTCCCTGTGGCTCGGCCACGCGAAGCCCCCTTCCAACCACCCCGGTCCGTGCTCGGACCAAAGATCACCGGCTGCCCACAGTAGTGGGCCGAGAGCCGGTGATCACGCAAACTGGGCCCAGTTTGCACTAACTCGCTTCCGGTGGCTGAGGCCATTCGGAGATGTGCACTGTACACATGGCGTTGCGTCAAAAACCCCTGCGGCCTGCGGCGTTGGGGACGCTTACGCAGCCGCCGTCCGAGCCTTACCAGTACGATCACAGCATGGCGAGTGCACACGACTTCATGCAGAAGATGAGGGAAGCCCAGG
The DNA here is from genome assembly GCF_043077235.1 of Streptomyces sp. NPDC016309. Classification (NCBI taxonomy): domain Bacteria; kingdom Bacillati; phylum Actinomycetota; class Actinomycetes; order Kitasatosporales; family Streptomycetaceae; genus Streptomyces; species Streptomyces sp. NPDC016309. The sequence goes on from NZ_JBIBSG010000019.1 coordinate 6,104, forward strand.
CGGCACGCGAGAGGGCTTTCGAGCCACTGGCGGAGATCCTGGGTAAGCGCGATGAACTCCAGCGCCAGTTGGCGGAACTGGACGCGCCGTACGCGGAAGCCTTCGCTGCTGCGGAGGTTGCGGGCTGGACCACCGAGGAGCTGCTGGCGATCGGGGCAGAGGAACCGGCGAAGCGTCCGAAGGGACGCCCGCGCGGCCGCCGGTCGACGGCGAAGAAGGACACGCTGAAGAAGGCGCCGGAGACCTCCGCGCCGGAACCATCGGTGCCTTCGCCGGCTGCTGCGATCCCCGCACAGGAAGGCGCCGGGGAGACTGCACCGGCGGCCGCTGGAAGCGCCTCCGGCTGACCACGACGGACGCACAGAAAAGGGGCCCCGCTGCGCGGGGCCCTTCGCGTTGTGGCACAGGCAACGGTGGCCCGGAGCGTTCACGAGGAGGCTCCGGGCGCGGCTCAGGCCGATGCCGACTGGCGGAGGCCGCGGAGCATGACCGTGAAATTCGGCGAGTCCGGGAACGGCTGCCGGGTGCCGATCCGCCGGTACCCCCATGTCTCGTACAGCTCCACCACCTTCGGGTGGTCGGGGTCGACCAGGAGCACGGCCAAGGCTTCGGTCCGGTTGTCGATCAGCGCACCATGCAGCCGCTCGGCGACACCGGTCTTCCGCCACCGTGGGCGCACCATGAGCTCGGACACGGAGAAGGTCGAGTCGTCCGCCGGCGGTTCGTTCAGGTGCTCGCGCCACCACTCCCGGCCGGGGGTGGCCGGGGCGCCGTACGCGAAGCCGACCGGCTCGTCGCCCTCGTATCCGATGACGCAGGAGAAGCCGGGGTGGCCGCCCCAGTGGTCCACGAACCAGGGGAAACGCTGGTTGAACTCGTCGTGCATCTCGTCGGCGTATGCGTCCGCGTGCACATCCAGGAGGGTCTGCCTGATGTGCGGCAGGTCCTCGTGGCCGAAGCGACGGAGTCCGACGGTTGCGGTGGTCATGAGCTGCTCCATTCGGTCCGGTACCGGTCAGTCCACTCATTCGCGATGTGCGCAGAGGGGGCTCGTGCGATCAGGTCGCGCTGGAAGTCGCCAAGGAGCATCCGGATCCGCCCGGGCAGCGGTGCGCCGGCCATGATGGTGAAGACCTCGCCGCTGGTGGCGCACGCCTGCTCGATGTCACCCTGATGGAGCTGAGTGAGGGCGAGTCGGGCCGTGGTGTGGGCGCGGTTGCGGCGGTAGGTCTTGGGCAGTGCGGCGAGTGCCCGGTGGGCGGCGGCTTCCGCCTGCGCCGGCTGGCCCACGACGTCTCGCACGATGGCGGTGAGGGCGTGCAGTTCGGCTGGTCCGTAGAACGCAATCCATGCTGCCTTGGGCTGGGTTAAGTCGGCCTTGGACAGGGCGTCCTCGGCTCGGCTGAGGTAGCCGAGGGCTGCGCGGGCGTCGCCGCTGTGGGCGAATCCCACTGCGGTGCGGGCGTGGGCGAGAGAGGTGTGCAGGGGGCTGCGTCGGGCGATGGCTGTTGCTTGGGCGGCTTGTGAGGCGGCGACTGCTTCGGCGTAGTCGCGGCGCTGTCGGGCGAGCATGGCCCGGAGGTTCCAGACCTGCATGGCCATCTCGGAGTCCTGGGCGAGTCCCGCGAGTGTCAGGGCCCGGTCGAGATGGCGGCCGGCGCCGTCGAGCCGTCCAGCGTCGATCAGGGACCACGCTGCCGTGGCGGTGAAGTCGGCGGCGAGCGCGAACAGGCGTTGCCGCACGCGTTGCGTGGTGGAGTTTCTCTGGAGGCGGAGGGCTTCGGTGGCTCCGTCGAGGGCGGCTTGCTCCAGGCCGTGTCCGCCGCGCTGGGCGTCCAGGGCGACGAGTCTGGCGACGTCGTCGCGTAGCCGGATGACGTCGGAGGTGCCTACGCGCGATGGCCGGGCCGAGGGAGGGCTGAGGGGTATGGCGGCGGCCGCGGTGCTGGCGGCCGCGCCGAAGAACTGGCGACGGCGCACGTCGGGGTCCTCCGGGTGTACTGGAAGGGTCGTGGACTTCCCCCGAGGCAGGAACCCAAGATCTTTGGCGGTGAGACCGGTGACGATCTCCAGGGCCAGACGTTGGCGGTGTTGGGGCCATCGGTTCTGTCTGGAGAGCCAGCGGAACACGGTGCGCTCCGATGTCGTGCCGGGTCTGCCGGAGAACTTGCCGATGGCCGCGTTGACCGCCTGGGCAAGCTCGGCGGCTGACATCTGGTGTTCCGACATCCAGACGGCTAAGGACTCGTTCTTGTTCTCCGCCACGGACAGCACGGTAGGGCGTGTGCCTGGCGGACGGAAGGTAACGGAATCGTCAAGTCGTCAGTGGGGTGTGGGAGGGCCCGGCCGACTTCGTCATGAACACCGGGCGGCGGCAGGCGGTTAGGTGTCATGTACGGCCCCGCCGCGCTCTCGTTCCCCCGTGAGGCACGGCGGGGCTCCCATTCCCGATTCACCTGCTGAGGCAACGATGACCAGTGCAGGAATTTCCCACGAAGCGGCCGTCGCGCCGGCCGTGCCGGATCCCTCTGCCGCCGTGCTGTACGTGTGTGCCGACCGCGGCATGGTGATGCCCGGCCTTGCTGTCGAGCGAGCGGAGGAAGAGGGTCGCACCTTTGCTCGCGAGCGCCATCTGGCGATCACCGAGGTGGTCACCGATGAGTACGGCGAGCCGGACCCCTGCCGTCGTGAAGGGTGGCAGCGGGTGCGGATGCTGGCAGCGACCGGCGCGGTCGCCGTGGTGCTCGTCCGCTGGCCCGCCAGCATCGCTCCGGAAGGTGCGCATGAGTACCGGCACCGCGAGACCAGGTGGCTTCAGGAGCACGGGGCGCTCGTGCGCTACACCTGGGCGCCGCTGGCCGCGCGGGGCGGTGAGACGCGGTGAACCGTGGCCTGCTTCATCGCGATCATCCATGGCTCGGTCGGGACGTGACGGACGTTGCCACCGGTCGCCGCGGCAGGCTGCGCGCGATTGCTCCCGACGATAGTGACGGCGCGCGCGTGGTGGCGTGGCTTCTGCCTCCGGGCGGAGGCACGGAGTGGACCACCGATCCCGGCTTTCTCGCCGACCCCGCGCCGGTCACGCCGGACACCCACCCCGCGTCGTGACCGGCCGCCGTCGTACTCGCCGGCGTGCGCGGCCGTGGTGGGCGTGGTGGCAGACCTGGCTGCTCGGCTGCGCGCTCGCGGCCCTGGCCTTCGTGGCCCTGCGGCCCCTGTAGATCCCGGCTGGGTCGGGGGCGGGACGTCATACCCCCCGGCCCAGCCGGTCAGTTCCACCTGACCGAGCACCACCGACGAAGGGAAGCACGATGACCGCAACAACAGCACTTCCCGACCTCGCCGACGTCGCTGAGCGGGCCCGTGCGGTCCACGCGGCCTGGCAGGCTGACGCCGAGATGCAGACCGTCGTCGACGGCTGCGCGAAGTACAGCAGCGACTGGGACGACTTCTACGGCGGGCCGCTCGTCAGCTCCTACAGCGTCGCCCGCGACGCGGAGCACCTTCTGGTCGACGCGCTGCGGGTGATGGCGCTCAAGACGGCCGTGTATGAGCTGAGTGGCGACGAGCTCCTGGCCGAGTTGCCCGTGCCCGTTCCGGTCGACGTCACCTGCCACGCGCTGTGCGCGCAGTTCACCGCGCTGAGCCGGATCCAGCAGCGCACTGGGCACCTGTTCGTGCACTCCACGGTGAACGAGCACGCCATCGCGACGCCGTGGGACACCGGCGACTACACGCACCAGGCGTACAAGGCGGCGTTCGGGCCGGTGAACGAGCGGTACTGGATCCCGGCCGCCGAGGTGGAGCGGCGCCGTCGGTTCCTCGACGCCCGGTACGCCACCATCGGCATCACCGACCGCGGAATGACAAGCGCCATCGACTACGCCGCGTCGGCGTAACCTTCGGCTCGGCCTCCGGCACCGTCCTGGGCGGCGGGGCGGTACGGTCCGGCTCCAGCCCTACCTTGTGCGGGTGCACGCACGCCGGTGTCCGGTCGTCCAGGGTGTAGCGGTAGCCGTCGGCCGGGTCGAAGGGGCACTCCCACGAGGGGCGCGAGTACACGACGAACGCTTCGCGCGGCAGACGCTTCGACGGGCAGATGCCACATGCCGGATGGTCCTCGCCCTGGGCGAACGGCTCGCTCATGACGGCACGGTAGCGGAGCCCCGGCATCTGCCGGGACTGGAACACCCGAACGGAGACGGCGCTCACCCCACAGCGGCACGGGGTGAGCGCCGTCGCATGCGGAAGGCCCCGGCGGGCGGCGTGTCCGCCGGGGCCTTGTGCGTGTGGGTGGGTCAGGCTGCGGGGAATAGCTCGAGTTGCTCGATCGCCCGGTCCTCGGTGCGCGGGGCGGGCAGTGCCGGGTGGTCGGTGTCGGCGGCCTGGTCGTCCAGCCGGTAGAGCGTGGCCTGGTAGGTGGACACCGGTTCGTACCAGTCCTCGCCCTGGACGGCGGAGGAGACGGCGGCGCCCATGAACGGGCTCACCGCGTCGGCGATCATCTGCGCGATGTTCCGCACGCCGCGGGCACCCTTGCGGGCCGGGATGTAGGTCCACGGGTAGTCCCGGCGGAAGCCGACCAGGGCGCCGAGTTCGGGGGCGGTGATGGTGCTGGTGCCTTCGCCCTGGGGGACGTGGGCGGGGCGGAACTTGATGCCGTACCAGGGGGCGGTGACGCACTGGCCGACGTCGTTGAGCGGGAACGATCCGCCCCCCATGGGCTTGCCGGTCCGGGGGTTGATGCCGCGCTTGCCGCGGGTGTCGGCCCACCAGTCGGCCGGGAGGCTGAGGGCGGTGGCGACGGCCACCTTCGGCAGGGCGGGGCGGCCCTGGTAGGGCTCGATCCGGCGGTCGAGTTCCGGCGTCCAGTTGGGCAGTCGGCCGGTGCGCTTGAGGACGTGCGCCCACATCTCGCGGGCCGCCTTGTCGACGTTCACGTGGTCCGCGTAGCGGGGCCACTCGTAGCGGGTGGCGACCATCCACGCGCGCTCGCGGTGGGTGGCCGCACCGAAGTCGGCGGCGTCCGCCACCTGCCACGAGCACCAGACCCAGCCGAATCCCTCGACGCTGGTGATCTCGGACTGAATGGCCTCGGCCAGAGCCGGGCTCTGCTTGAGCAAGTTCGCGCTCTGCTCCATGGTGATGGAGATCAGCGGGGCGCCGATCTGGACCAGGCACATCGGCCAGATCAGCATCTCGGCCATGAGCGCTGTGCGGTCGTCGGAGACGACGCTCGCCGCCCACTCCCGGAATTCTGCGGGGGTCATGCAGGGGGGCAGGTGGCCGCCGCCGCACAGCTCGCCCCTGCCGTCGGCGTCGGGGTGGTCCTCCATGCCGTCCAGGACGTCGCCGAAGTAGCCGTGTGGACCGCCGTAGAGGCTGCACAGGTCATCCACCTCCAGGAAGCCGAAGGCCTCGCTCGCCTGCCACATGACCGACTGGAGCTCGGCGATCTCCTCCTCGTTCCAGCCGGACCGCTTGCCCGCGCCGGAGAGGGTCTGGCACGGCGGGGAGCCGTGGACGCGGCGCACGCCCCGCAGGGCCGGGTGGCGGGGGTCGAGCGTGCGCACGTCCGCCTCGACCACCCAGTGCCCGGCGGCCCGGGCGGTCGCCGCGGCGTCGCGGTTGGACTCGATCAGCACCCAGTCGCCGCCGTCGTCCACCAGGGAGCGCCCGGCGGACATGCCGCCCGGGCCGCCGAACAGCTCGATGCCGCGCTCCGGCTCGCCCTCGGCCCACGGCCGGGCCCAGTGCGGCGGGTAGGGGAAGGCGAAGTCGGTACAGTCCTGGCAGTCGGCGCACTGGGTGCCGGTACCGCAGACGATGCAGTCGGCGCACGTCCAGCCGTCCCACTCCAGCACCGCCGGCCGGAAGCCGTTCGCGTACGGGCGGCCATCCTCGTCCGTCGCCGGTTCAGGGGCAGCGTCGCGCACGGGGGTGCTCACCATGACCGTCCTTGATCGTTGAGGTTTGTCGGTGTGGGCCCGGGGCCCGGTGGCCGGTTGGGGATTCCCGCCCCCTTCCGACGTAGACAATACTCTCAAGTTTTAAGGGGCGGGTCAACCCCTGGCACGCCACAAAACCCCTGGTCAGAGACGTTTTTGAGGGCGCCTCAGATGCCCCCACGCCCCTCCGGCGCCGCCGCACGACGGGCTGGTCGGGGGCTCCCTCCTCGGTCGGGCAGGCGCAGCCGATCGCGGGCCGTGTTGGGGTGCCAGGCTCGCCGAAGGCGACCGCGAAGCGGCTCGGCCTGGCGGCCCGGCGCGGGCTGTGATCCCCTCCGGGGGCCCGTCCGGGGAGGGAGCCCCCGACCCCACCCACCGTTCACACACCACCGGGCCGCAGTACACCGCACTCCCCCCGCCCCCTCCGAGGAGGGCCGGGGGTGTGGGGGCGGAGCCCCCGCTGCCCGGACCGGCAGGCGCCGACCGCCGCACCACGAACTCACCTCTTAAGAGGTAAGACCCACCTCACGGAGGCTGGAACGCAGCGACCCGCCGCCTCGATTGAGGCGGCGGGTCGTGTGCATGTGCGGAGTGGGCGCACCACACCCTCTGTCGGCACGGGACGTACCCGCGCATCGGTACAGCCCTCCGCGGGCCGTTGCCAGCAGGCTAGCGCAGCCGGGTGCGGTCCGGGCCGCACGCGCCGTCTTCTTGCCGGTCTTCTACTGCTGGGCCTCCTGGCGGGCCTGGGTGATGATCCGCTTCCAGAGGTGCACGGACTGCCCGTGGCGCTCGGCCAGGGCGGCGGCCACCTCGCCGGCCTTCCGGCCGGGCATCGCGGCCAGCGCCTCGGCGGCCAGCCTGACTCGCGGGTCGGGCGTCTGCGCCGCGCGGGCCTTGCGGTCGGGGCCGGGCGGGCGACCACCCTTAGTGCCGAACCCGCTGACCGGGTTGTCGGCCCACGCCCAGAGCTGGGCCCGGGTGCGGTACTCACGGGTGCGGGTGCGCAGCTCCTCGACGCGGACCGGGTCGGGCCACTCCGGCGGCGGGTTCTTGGCGTACTGGGTGATCCGGGCCGGGTCGACGCCGAGCAGGCGGGCCTGCCCCGCCGGCGGGAGCTGCTCGTCCGGCTCGCCGCTGCGGTCGACGCCGGACAGGTCCCGGGGCCGCTGGCGGTGCTGGGCGAACCAGCGGGCCCACTCCTCCAGGTCCCAGTGCATGACGCCGTCGATCTCGCGGGGCTCGGGGTGCCCGTTGGCCCGGCGGTCGCGCCACAGCCTCTTCAGCGTGGTGCCGCCGTAGCCGCTGTGCTCGATCAGGTCCTCGCGGTTCGCCCACTGGCGGCCATCGACGGTCTTCACGGGTGTGCTCCTGGTGGTCTCGGTCGTGGATACGATGGTGACTGGTTCGGTTATGGGTCTGTTGAGGGCCCTCGGTGGCCGGACCGCACGGCCCGGCGGGATTCCCACGCTTTTGCGCCCCGCCGGGCCGCTCGACGTCCGGCGCCGGGCGCCCCCGGCGTGCGGCCGCCGTCAGAACAGGGTGTACTGCGCCTCGTCCACGGGCTCGGGGGCACGGCGGCCCTGGCGCGCGGCGGCACTGTGGTCCGGCCGCGCGGCGCTGTCCGTCTCCGCCGGTGCCGCCTCGGGCTTCGCCGCGACCGACTCCTTCGCCCGCCGCCGGCGCCGCGCGGGTCCGTCGGGGGCCGGGCCGTCCTTGGCGCACGGGCACCGGCACCACCACACGCACGGCGCGTCGTCGGGCCGCAGGATGAGTTTGGCAACGCCCCGCCCGCGCGCGTCGTGCACCCAGTCGGTGTTGTCGTCCACGTGCGGGCCGCCCTCCTGTCGGTGGACGCACAGGTCGCAGCGCTTCGCCAGGCAGTTCCAGCAGGTGCCGCGCTCGCACATCGACCAGCGCCAGAAGCCGAACGGGTACTTGCGGTCGAGCTCCGTCATGAACCCGGGCCACACCTGCTCACGGACCCACGCCCCCTCGTCCTCGCTCATCGGCGAGGGATTAGGCACCGGGTCGATGATGCCCATGATCAAGCCGCCCTGGAAGTTCAGGAGGGCGGTGCCCCGTACGGTCTCGCACTCCTCCGTCGTAAGTGTGCGCTGCGGGCGGCGGATGACGTGGTTCATGCTGCGGTCCTTCGGTGGTTGAGGGATTCGGTGTGGTGCTCGGCCCCGGCGGGGGAGCGGGATTCCCGCCCCACTCCCCCGCCGGCCACGGCCGGTCAGTTCCGGGCGCGCTCGATGATCGTCCGCAAACTGATCGACTTCTTGAACTGGTGGCCCATCGCCTCCTCGGCCCTGGCGTACTCGGCGAACAGCTCCGGGTTGAGCTGGGCGGAACGGACCAGGTCGTCGGTGTGGGCGAGCGGGCAAGCGCGGCAGCTCAAACGCCGCATGCCCTGGTCGTAGGCCTGGTGGTACTCGATGCCGTTCTGGCGGTGGATCTCCCACACCTGCTCGGTGGTGAGCCGGTGAACCGGGAGCCACGTCGTCACGACCCGCAACGTGCCCTTGCCGGTCATACGGTTCAGCTCGACCTCGGGCTTCTTGGCGCGGGCCCGGGACTCCTCGGCGCGCATGCCCATCGCGTACCCGGCCCGGATCGGACGCCGCAGCCTCAGCTCGTCACCGACCTCGTCCACGTAGTCCCGGCCGACCGCGGTCTTCGTGTCGCTCGTGCAGAAGCGCGCGAAGTGCCCGGGCCAGTTGCCGTGGGAGAGAATCCGCTCCCACAGCGACTTCCACCGCTTGCTGCGGCGGACGGCGAAGGGAACGCCGTACTGCTCGGCGTGCGCTCGGGCTACCTCCATCGCACCGGGCCACTCGACCAGGTGCCCCTGCTCGGTGCGGCCGAGGTCGCAGTGCAGCACGCGGACCTTGTGGAGCTGGCCCGCCTTGTCGGCCTGGGTGCACACCTCATGCACCAGTGCACCGGAGTCCTTGCCGCCGCTGTCGCCGACGATGACGGCGTCGTGCGCGTCGAAGTCGAACTCCACAGGGGGCGCGGCCGGCGCAGCGGCCGGCGCAGCGGCTGGCGCAGCGAACAGTTCCATCTGAGCGGCGGCGCACCCGGTGCCGCACGGCGGCGTGAAAGGCTTCTTCGTCACGGTCGTCTCCCGAGTTGAGGTCTTCGGTGTGCTCGGGCCGGGCCCGGCGGGGGAACGGGATTCCCGCCCCGCTCCCCGCCGGGCGTCCGGCCGGTGGCGCGCGAGCTGGGGGCCGGGCCCGGACGCTGGTCCGGGCCCGGCGGTCGTACACGGGCGAGCGGGCTACTTCTGGTAGGCGGGGATCAGCGCGCGAACCTTGTCCTCGCCGATACATCCGCCCTCGTGGCGGTAGGCGGACGGCGGGTTGCCGTTGCGCCCGCGGTGGTGGCTCCAGTAGCGGACACCGGACCATCCGCACAGCTCGCACCGGAGGTACCAGGGGTTGTCCGATCCGGGGAAGCCGTGGAGTACGGCCCTCCAGCGGTGTTCGGTCAGACCGGCGAAGGCGGTGTGGGCGCCCGCGATGTTGCGCGGGCTGGCGGGCATCCGGGGATGCAGCAGGGGCACCGGCCCGTGCAGCGGCTTGGGCGCCTGGGCGAGGACCTGGTCCAGGGCGACGGCCGTGATGCGACCGGCGGCGTACTGCTCGGCGAGGTACGCGGCGGCCATGTCGATGCCCTTGGTGCCGGTGGGCGGTCGGCGCAGGTTGTGCTCGCCCTCGCTGGTGACGACCAGCCAGTCACGGTGCCAGCGGTAGGCCTGCCCGATGACCCGGTCCTCGCCGATGATCACGGGGTATCGGCACTCGATGTCCGGCTCTCCGGTGCGGATCTGCAAAGTGGTGGCGCTCATGGACGTGCTCCTTGTTGAGGGTGTTCGGTGTGGGGGCCGGGCCGGTGGCGCGGGCGGGGATTCCCGCCCCCGCCCGCGCCACTGACGGCGGCCGAGGATCAGCGGCAGGTCGGAGCAAGGCCGACCATGCACCCGTGCAGCCTGTGGGTCTCGAACTCCAGGTGCTCCTGGCACATCTGGCGCGTCCACGGGAACATCGGGGAGATCGGGAAGTAGGTGAACCGCTCGGGGTGCCGCTGGACTGCCTGGGCGGCTGCGCGGTCGGCGTACAGGAAGCCGTCGCTGCTGCCGTCCGAGACGCGGACGGCGATCCAGCCGCGGGCGCCGCTCTCCAGGTGGCGGCCGATCACTTCGGCCATGCGGGCGGCCGCACGCACCAGGGCGTACTCACGACGGGCGAGCGAGGCGGCGTGCGCGTGGCTGACGGCGGTGTAGGTCCGCAGGTGCAGCCCGGGCGAGTTGGCGTCCAGGCAGGCGCCTTCCAGCTCCTCGCGCTGAGCTCGCCGCTCCATCGGGTGGCCGGACTGGCGCTCGACGTACACCACGCGCCGCCGGGGAAGTCCGGGACCACCGTCGACGAGGGCGTCGCCATCCTCGGCGATCACGAGGTAGGTGGCGGCCCTTTTGCTGAGATCCACGCGCGGTACGGGGATACGGCCAGTGACGGTCATGGGTGTGGCCTTTCAGGTCGTTGAGGTGTTCGGTGAGCCGCCGGGACGGGCGGGATTCCCGCCCCGCCCGTCCCAGCGGAAGGGGTGTCAGGCCCAGTACTCCGGGTTGTCGATCACGCGGAAGGCGGTGCCGTCGTCGGCAACCAGGACCTCACCGGCCACCAGGTCCTGCATGTGGGCCTGGATCTCGCCGGTCCGGAATCCGGCCTTCTGCATCCGGTCCCAGAGGCAGCCCGCCACATCCATGGGCTCGGCCGTCTCGTCGCCCGTGGCGATGGTCAGCCACCCGCTGCCCGCCGGACGGAACTGCCCCAGGTACCTCGGGGTCTTCATCTGCCGGGGCCACACCGGCTGTTCGGCCACGTAATCGGCCACGGCCTGGCGGACGGCGTGCGCACCTCCCCCGAAGTGCTCGTCCACGTCGGCAAGGTGCATCAGGTCGGTGATCAGGTTGCTGATCTCCTCGCCGCACAGCTCGCGGTAGGCCTCCCAGAACACCCTCGCCCGTGCGGCGTGGTCCGGGGTGGTGAGGTCGCCGGTGGAGTGCATGACGTTTGCCTTTCGTTGAGGTTTTCGGTGTGGGCCCCAGGGCCCGGCGCCGGGTGGGGATTCCCGCCCCTTTCCGACGTAGACAATACTCTCAAGTTTTGGGCGCCGCGTCAAGTTCTGACACGTCAAAAACAGCAGGTCAGAGGCCTCTTTGAAGAGATCCTGAGGCGAATTCCGATGCCCTCGGCGGACCCCCGGCCTTACCCCCGGCGGAACGCCGTACGACGGGCCGGTCGGGGGATCCCTCCGCGGCGGGGCAGGCGCAGCCGACCGCGGGCCGTGTCGGGGTGCCAGGCTCGCGCTCGCGCGACCGCGAAGCGGCTTGGCCTGGCGGCCCGGCACGGGCTGTGGTCCCCTCCGGGGGCCCCGTCGCGGAGGGAACCCCCCGACCCCACCCCACCCAGCACCACCCACCGGCCGCAAGATCAAAAACCGGGCCCCCTCCCCTCTGTGGAGGGCCGGGGGTGTGGGGGCGGAGCCCCCGCGTGCCTGAACCCGCACCCACCCCGTCACCCCCGCCGCAAGTTCACCTCTTAAGAGGTGAGGCGGCCGGGCGACTGCCGGATGCACGAGGCAGGGCGCGGAGCGTCGTTCCTCGAGCAGGAGCATCCCGCCGGCGCCGCCGCCGCCGCGAACACCGAAGGGCCCGGCGGACGGGTGTCTCGCCGGGCCCCGGTCGGGCTGGTCGGGCTGGTCGGGTCAGTAGAGCTGGATGCGGGTCAGGACGATGTGCGGCGGGTCGGCGTCGGCGACGATGACGTACTCGGCGATGCCGAGCGAGCCATCCGCGCCGAGCGGCATGCGCCGCTGCTGTGGCCACCTCGCCGACGCGGTGCTGCCCGGCACGTCGCCGCGCGTCTCGTTGATCACGACGGTGGCGGCCACGATCGCGGCGAACACCGGGCCGGGCAGGGCCTTGTCCATGAGGAGTTCGGTGACCTCCTCCGACAGCACGCAGGGCAGGCCCTCCGGCTCCTGGTCGTACGGCTCACTCAACGGGCAGACCCGCGTCCTGGCGGCGCGCGACGAGGTCGGCGACGCCGGCCGTGGGCAGCGTGCCGTCCAGCGCGGCCGCGGTCAGTCGGTCCCCGGCCGGGTCGGTGTCGAGCATGGCCTCGCACCACCAGCGGCGCAGTACGCCCTCCGCCTCCTCGGGGGCTGCGGCCAGCAGCGTGCGGTAGAACTCCATCCGCCGCTCGCCATCGAGGGCGGCCGCGATGCCCTCGGCGTTGCGCGGTACCCGCTCCGGCTCGTGCGGGTGGATCGGCTGTGCGGTCATCGCCTGCCCCTTTCGGTCCGCTCCGAGTCTGCCCGCTCGCCACTCCCGCCGTCGACCGGCTGTGCGGGAACTGCGGCCCGCTCCGCCTCCCACTCGGCCCGGCGGGCGACCCCAGCCTCGGCGACCGCGTCGGCCAGCTCGGCGCACAGCCGGAGGATCGCGCCGGCGTCCGGGTGGCCGATCGACGTCACGGTCACCACACCCGACGCACCTGGCTGAACGCGTGGGAGACGCTGAAGGCGCCCGGGCTGCGGGTGCAGGCCTTGAAGGTGCCCCGGTCCTGCTGCCCCATTTCGCGGCGGACCCGCTCCAGGCGGGCCACGTCGACCGTCGGCCGCTCGGCGGCACGCTGGGCCTTGATCACGTCATCCAGGATGCTCCGCATCGCGGGGTAGGCCGCGTTCCAGCGATCGGCGATACGCTGGGCCTGGTTCTGCTCGATGAAGCGGGTCGTGATGCTGTCGGTGCTGAGCATGTCGGTCTCCGTCCTTCGTCGTGTAGGGTCTCGCCGCCCGTGGCACAGGCCGGACCCCTGACCAGCGGCTTTCGATCTGTCTCACGACGATGGCACACGGTTCAGTCTCACGAAACGTGGCACTTCCTCGACAGCTTCGCGCGGTGCAGGCTCCTGACCTGCGCGTCTCACTGATGTGCCGTCATGTGCCAAGATCGAATGAGACTGTGCCACGGGATTTGAGACCCCACACGTCGTCTCAGAAGTTCTGGCCCATGGCCTCGATTTTGCTGAACCGGCCGCGGAACCCGGCAGTCACGATGCCGGTGCTGCCCTCGCGGTTCTTCGCGACGATCATGTCGATTTCGCCGGCGCGCTCGCTCTCCGGCTCGTAGTAGTCCTCGCGGTGAAGAAGGATGACCGCGTCGGCGGCCTGCTCGATCTCACCGGACTCACGCAGGTCGGAGAGCTGGGGGACCTTGCTCTCGCGGCCGGTGGTCTGACGGGAGAGCTGGGCGGCCGCGAAGACGGGGAGGTCGAACTCAAGCGCGAGTTCCTTGAGTCCGCGGGCGATGGCGTCGACCTCGTTGGTGCGGTTGCCTCCGCGCGCCTGGGCGTCGGGCTTGACGATCTGGAGGTAGTCGATCGCGAGCGCGTGCGGCAGGCGGTCCTCGATCTGCCAGCGTCGCAGGGCCGAACGGATCTGCGGCACGGTGATGCCGCCGGGCGGCACGACGAGCCTCAGCGGGGAGGCGACGACACGGCCGCGGACCTTGTCGTACTTCGCCCACTGATCTGGGGCCAGGGCGCGCTTCCGGATGTCGTGCTGCGGGATCTCGGCCTCGGCGGCGATCAGCCGGTTCATGATCTGGCGACGGGCCATCTCCAGCGAGACGAACGCGGCCGGTCGGCCGTGGACGACAGCGAGGTGACGCATGAGGTCGAGCAGCGCTACCGACTTACCCATGCCGGGGCGGCCCGCGAGGATCACCAGGTGGCCAGGAACGGTGCACAGCATCGACTGGAGGTCCTCCCACGGCATGGGCAGACCCGGGTTCTCCCCTGCCGCCTGATCGTCCTCCCAGCCCTCGACCAGCTCCTCCATGGACGCGTCCCACCCAGCGGGGTCCTTGCCCGTGTCGAACGTGGCCTGGAGCGCCAGCAGCCGGGCGGCGGAGGCCTCGATCACCTCGGCCGGGTCCGCGTCCTGGGCGTAGCCCATCGCGGTCACCTGCGTACCGGCCTCGATCGCCTGCCGCAGCTTCCACTTGTCGCGGACGATCTCCGCGTAGTACGACGCGTTCGCCGCCGTCGGCACGGACTGCACCAGGGTGTGCAGGTAGGCCGCGCCGCCGACCTTCGCGATCTCGCCGCGCCGGGTCAGCTCGTCCCCCAGCGTGATCGGGTCGACCGGCTCGCCCCTGCCGTACATGGCGACGATGGCGCGGTAGATCGTCTCGTGGGCGGGCTTGTAGAACTCGTGGCCCTTGAGGATCTCCACCACCTCGGTGATGGCCTCCCTGGACAACTGCATCCCGCCGAGCACGCACTGCTCGGCGTCGCGGTTCTGCGGCGGGAGGCGGTCGAAGCCGTCGGTCGCGGCCCGGAACGTGCCGGGGAGGTCCCCTCGGTCCTGAGCAGGCAGCATCACGGGGTCGCCGTCGAACAGGCTGCCTTCGCCGGCGGGGGGCTGTGGTGTCATGCTAGTCATCGGATCTCTTCTCTTGACGGGTTGGGATCGCACGGCGGCCGGTTTCTTCGCGGGAGCACGGCCGCCGTGACGTTTGTTGGGGCGGGTCAGACTGCGGCGGGTTGCCGCACGCCGCCGGGGTGGCACTCCGGGCACTTGATCAGGCGGCCGCCGTGCCTGCGGAACCGCTCGGCGACGAGGTCGGGCGGGGTGCCGTCGTTGCACTCGCCGCACCACTCCGGGACGGCAGGCCGCTGGCCGGGCACCTTCGTGCCGCGCGGCGCCGGGCACTGCGGGTGGGTCTTGGCCCGGGCGAGATCCAAGTAGTTGCGGCTGACCATGAACGGCACCACCGACTGGATCAGCCACTCCACGGAATCCTCAGCCGCGATGGCCTCGGCCGCGTCCAGCGCGATGCCGTCCAACTGGCGGCGGCTGGGCCGGGTGCCGCGCTCGGCCTTCCACAGGAGCGCGAACTGCTCAGCAACAGCAGCGGCCGCGACGGGCTCCTCGCCGACTCCGGCGCCCGGCGCCGTGGTGCTGTTCGTCGGCGCAGCCGGGTTCTCTCTCTCCTCGACCGTCTCCTCAGCCACGTCACCGGGGACCGCTGAGGCGCCCGTGACAGGAGAGAGAGAAGACCTAATAGGAGCCTGAATACCACCCTCGTTTTCGCTGGTCAGCGGCTTGCGGCCGCTCGATTTCTGCGCTCGACTGCTCGATTTCTGCTGAGCGCTGCTAGAAATCGAGCGGTCGAAACGACCTGCGGTTTCGTCCTGGGGAGCCTCGACGGGGGGCTGTTCGTCCAGGTCAGTACGTCCGCTCATTTTTGAGCGGACGATGCCCTCGGGGGTCTTCGTGTGGGTCGGCGGGACGATCGGGTTCTCGCGCCAGTCCGGCCGGTACGCGTCCAGCTTCTGCCACGTGTTCGCCCAACCGACATGCACGTCCGGGGGGAGGTCGTGGACCTTGTAGCGGCGGGAGATGGTCTGGATGCCGCCCTTGCCCGTGGAGGTCACGATGCGCTCGCCGTCCGGGTTGGTGACGAGATTCGCCTTCTCCAGCCGCTTGAGCGCGGCCCGCACGGTCGACTCACCGACCGGCTTCTCCCCCTCTTCGGTCAGCAGCCAGCAAAGCTGATCGACCGACATCCGGCGCAGGCCTCGCGGACTCGACGTCAGCATGGCGCGCAGCAGCGTGTAGAGCTTGAAGTCGGTGGGCTTCATGCCCGGGAGGTGCAGCACCCAGTGCCGGACCACTGCGGGCGACCAGTAGTCGGTGATGTCGCCCTCGAACAGGAACTCGCCCTCCTCGGGCGCCGGGCGGCGCGGAAGGTGCCGAGGGCTCACAGGGTCACCGCCGGCGGAGTCGCGGACAGTTCCGTGGGGGCGACGGAGAGAATCAGGGCCGCGACGCTACGTGTCGCCAGCGAGGTGTAGATCATGGTGCGGGGTCTCCCCTGGGTGGTTTGGGGAGCCGCAGACCGGCAAGTGACGGAAAAGAGACGTGCTGACTGGGTCGCGCTGCTGCGTAGTACCCGTCACGGGCTCTATCCTGTGGGTTGGTGACCTCGGGCCTGGCAGGGCTCGGGCCCCGGCGTCATCGCCGACCTACGACTCGGGCAGTGAGTCGATCGCTGGATGAGATGGCCGCCCTGGCAGGGGCGGCCATCGGCGTATCAGGGAGCAGGTCCGGAGGGGCGGGCCGCCGCGCTGTGTGAACCAGCGGGGCAGCGGTAAATGTGTACGTGGCATCCAACGATCTTGCCTCGCACCCCGGCCTCCCGTGAACGCGTTTTCAGCGATCCGGGGCGGGGCGGCAGCGGACGGACCGTCGCCGTCGACGTCCGGAGGTCGTCAGGCAGTGCGGCCGTGTGCTGGATGTTCGTCATGCGGAGCCTCGATTCCGTGGGCTTCACCGCGCGCACGCGGTTACTCGGATGCGGTGCCATCATGCCCTCTCCCGCTCGACGTTTACGCCGCAGGGGACATCAGCCGGTGTGTCGCCCCGAGGTAGGACCGGAACTCGGCAGGACGCTGCGCTGCCCAGCCGGAAACCACCTCCGGGTCGTCGGCAGTCCGCACGTGAGTGAAGCCGTGCTTGAGGTAGTAGGCCTGAAGCCGCGAGTTGGTGCTCCAGGCGTCCAGCCGAAGCCACTTGGCCCCCTGCTGGACGGCCTGCTCGCCCGCCCAGTCCAGGAGCGCGCTGCCGAGGCCGGTGCCAGCGTAGGCGCGATCGACGGCGAGCTTGTGCACGTACAGCGCAGGTTCGGCGATCTCCTCGGGCGTCCACAGGCGAACGTCGGCGTCACGGTCCAGGGTGATGGTGGCTGCGGCGTCCGCATGGGGTTCCTCGCGGATCATGAACACCTCACCGCGGCGGATCGAGTCAAGGATGTGGTCGGCCGGGAAGGGCTTGGCCCACTGATCAGTGCCGAGAGCGCTCAGCCATGCGGAGGCATCGGTACGGAACCTGATCAGCCGGGGAAGGTCGGCCTCCTCGGCACGGGAGATGATCACGGCTTCCCCCAGGGGATTCGGGGGGAGTCCGCCTCAGCCTCACGGTGGGTCTCGAACACGATCACGTGCCGGTCGCCAGGGATGAGGTTCACCGTGACCTGGACGGCGTTGCCTTCGCTGTCGAAGGTGGTCGACAGGTGTTCGGCGACCGGGACGCCTGCGCCGAGCTGGAGTCGCTGCACCTCGTCCGGCATGGGCATCCGCAGGTAGAACTCGTGGAAGCCGTAGACCAACTCGTGCCCCAGCTCGCCCAGGACCGCGTTCGTACCGCGCGCAACATCACCCGGATGCATGAAGTCGGTGCCCTGTACGAGCGAGAGGCGCACGTACGAGTCGTTGAGGTTGTACGGCACGTCATCGAGCTTGCGCACTCGCCGGCGGGCGGCGGCCAGCTCACCCGGTTCCAGACCCAGTCGCTCCCGGATTGCGGGTGAGGGGTCCACGATCGAGACCTCGATGTCCTGGGACGGCGTCCGGCCGTCCTCTTCCTGGACCAGGTTGGTGAAGATGTCGATCTCGGGCGGCTTCTGCCTCAGCTCCGCCTGAGGCCGATAGACGAGCCGCTTGCGCTGGATGACGAAGTAGCCCTTCGGGCGGCGAGCCTCGATCAGGCCTTCATGCACGAGCACGCCCAGACCCTGGCGAATGGTCTGGCGAGAGCGAACGCCGTGCAGCTCGCCGTACTTCTCCAGAAGTTCAGCCTCAGTGGGGATCTGGGAGCCAGGCGGGAACGTGCCGTCGGAAATCTGACGGCGTAGATCGTCGGCGATCTGTTGGTAGACGGGCGTGGGCTTCATGCCGTCATGTCTACAGCCCTCTCCCGCGCATTGTCCAGTCAATGTATGCGAACTGGTTGATGTGCTTGACGTGGCGCGCGGCGAGTGTCAGAGTCGTCCTCGCAACGCATTGTCTGGTCAATGCAATCCGGCTGGATCATCTGTGTTGCGTGAACGATGCGCACTGCTACGCCGCATAGCGGTTCGGAACCACCGTCCAGTGACGGCAGGCCGGTGCGGGAGCGTCCGTTCCTTGAGAACTCAACAGCGTGCCAAAGATGAGTAATTGGGCCGGATGGCCACCGGGCGCTCTCCATGTGAAGGGCGCCCGGTGGCACTCCAAAGGCACAGGTCATGAAGGGCGTGCTCGACTGGTTCGGGCTCTCCGGAGACAGGGGTTCGAGTCCCCGCTCGCCTACCGCGCCGTCCCCCGTACGGCGCGACCCCCGACACGGCGATTGCAGCGCCTGATGTGTCGGGGGTCCACGGATCTACCAGCGAAGGAACTGATCCGCATGACCATCATGCCCTCCGACATGCCCCTGTCGTCCACCGGGATCACCGCGGACGTTCAGGACGCGGTCGCCGACGCCTTCCCCCTCTTCGAGTCGGTCCAGAACCTGGCCCGCCTCGGCGTGAGCGTCGCCTTCGAGGTGGCGCCCTCGCGCATCGTCGCCACGATCACGGTCACCGCCGACGCGGTGAAGGTCCTGCCGGCGCTGCTGGAGGAGATCGACGACACCCGCCCGGGCCGCCTGCCCGACGGGCAGCTCGTCGTCACCGGCTCGATGTGCCAGGGGACGGTCACCTTGCGGGTGCTGATCCCGCAGGAGTGGGTGACCCCCGAGGAACTGGCCGTGCTGACCGGCACCGCCGACGCCGACCCCTCCGACCTGCTGTGAGCGCCGAGTCTGCCGCCCAGGCCGCTGAAGCGGCCCGCAAGGCGGAGGAAGCCCGACAGCTTGCACACGCCAAGTTGCAGCGCCACGGACAGGCCGTGTCCGGGATCGGAGGACGACGGTGACGATCAACCTGCCCACCCGGCCGAACAGGAAGGCCGAGGCCGTACAGCACTTCCACGACCAGCACGGGCCGATGACCGACTGGTCCGGCGACGACTACGAGCACCTGCTCGACCTGCTCGTCATCGTGAACACCCCCGGTCCGCTGGCCAGGCTCCGTCTGCGGCTGACGCTGCTGAGCTGGGCCGGGGCGGCGATTCCCTTCTACGCACTCAGCGAGCTGCTGTGGTCGGGATGGGAGCGGGTCTCGCCGCGACTGAACGCGGTCATGGACCGGCTGGACGACCGCTGCTCGAACATCGAGTCCGCGTGCAAGCGGGCCGGTGACCACGCGCTGGTCGAGTACGTCGGCCGGGTCTTCGACGCGGTCTCTCACGCGGCGAATGCCGTCGGCCGCATGACCGCTCGCCTCGTACGGGGCTGACGGACCGAACACCGAGGTGGCCGCCGGAAGGCGGCCACCTGCACGAGAGGAGGTCGGTGTGGGGGCCCGTAAGCCACCTGCCCGCAACACCCGGAAAACGACGACGCCGCGCCGCTCAACCAAGGCGGCCACCCCGCCGCCGAAGCCGGAGGCGCGGGAAGACGGCGAGGCCCTGGCCGCGGATCTCCGTGACCGCGCCGCCGACGTGATCGACAGCGCACGGTGGACCGGGGCTCAGGAAGCGGCGGCGCTGATCCAGGCCGCCAAGCACGAGGTCCACCAGATCCGCCGGGCGGCGGCCGCCGACGCCGAGCGCGTCCTGGTGGAGGCCGCCGACGAAGCCGGGGAGCGGCTGCGCCGAGCCGAGGATGACGCGGACACCGTCCGCGCCGGAGCCCGCGGCGACGCGGCAAAGATCCTCGAACAGGCCCGAACCGACGCGGCCGCCGCCACCGACGAGATCATGGCGGACGCCGAGGAACAGGCCAGGAGCCTGCTCGCTGGAGCCGAGGAGCAGGTGAGCGTCGTGCTCGCCGAGGCGGAGGACCGGGCGAACGCCCTGGTGGATCTGCGCCGGACCTCGGCGGAGGCCGCCTACCGCAAGGCCTTGGACGACGCCGCCCGCATCGTCGGTGAGGCGCAGGATCAGGCGTTGGAGATCAGGACGGCGCGTGCGGCCCTCGACTCGGAGCTGGAGCTGACCCGCCGGTCGGCCCGGCTTGACCTGGACGAGGAGCTGAGCGCGCGCCGCGCGGAGATCGACGCCGAACTCGCCGCGTACCGGGCTGAGGTCGATGCCGCCCGGGCGGAGATCGAAGCCGAGTTCCGTCAGCTCGGCGAGCAGCACGAGCAGGACCGGCAGACGCAGCGGGCACGGCTCGCGGCCGAGTTCGAGGGGCTGCGCCGGGAGGCGGAGGAGGAAGCCCGGACCGCCGCCGGCGCGGTACGCAAGGAGGCGGACGCCAAGCTCGCGGAAGCCAACCGCGAGCTGGTGGCCGCCCGAGAGGCCCGCCGGCTCGCCGAGAAGCGAGCGGCCAGTCTCAAGAGGTCCCGGGAGCGGGGGGAGGTCATCAAGCAGGGCAGCATCTGGATCGCCCTTGCGGCCGTGATCGCCCTGACCGCCTCCGGTGAGTGGGCCTTCGCCAGGATGGTCGGGCTGGGTGACACCCCGTTCGGAGACCTGGGGTGGGCAATGCCGGTGGGCCTGGACGTATACGCGGTCACGGCGTTCCGCATGCGGAAGGACGTGCCGTATGCGCTCGGCCTGATGGCCGCCACCAACATCACCTACCACGTGGCCGACATGACGGGCACGGGCGTGACGGTGGTCGACGGCAAGCAGCACCCGAGCATCGGGCTCATCGTCGTCGCGGTCCTCGTCGTCGTCGCCATCGTCTGGCGCGTTCACCGCCTCCTGGAGGACGACCACGAGGAGAAGGTGACGGCGCCCGCGGAGCCCGCGACGGACGCGGCCGACCCGTCCGCCGGACGGGGCGAGCCGGACCGTACGGACGACCCGAACCCGGTCCGTACGGAACCCGCCCGTGCGGCCCGTACGGCAGACCGTACGGACGCGCCCCGTACGGACCGTACGGCAGACCGTACGGGCGCAGACCGTACGGCCCGTACGGCGGCCCGTACGGCAAAGCCCCGTACGGCCCGTACGCCCGCCCCCCGTACGGGCGGCCGTACGGCGGCTGTCCGTACGGACGAAGAAGCGATTCAGATCCTGCGCGACCTTCCCACGGACGGTGGCTACGTCACCGTCAACGCCGCCCGTACGGCCGTCGGCTGCAACCGCGACCGGGCCCTACGGCTGCTGGACGAAGCGGGGCTCCTGAGCCCTGCGGACCGCACCAAGCACCTCGCCGCTCGCTGACCCGCGCGGCGCCGTACGTCGCGGGCTGGGCCCGCCGCTGCCCCCGAGAGTCGGCGGGCCCCTTCCCCGAAAGGAGATCACCCCGTGCCCGAGATCGAGCACACGAACACCGATGAGGTCCTGAGCCGGGTGCCGGCGGAGTTCCGGCCCCTGCTCAACTTGGAGCACCTGACCACCTGGACGCTGGACCGGCAGCGCGAGCACAGCGCGGACCACAGCGACTACGAGGCGGTCCGGGCACTGTTCCAGACGGTCCTGCTCTCCCAGCACGTGGAGGGGGACGGCAAGTGGTCGGCCCGGAGGCGGGCCCGGAAGGTCGGAAAGCACCTGAACCGCCTGGTCAAGGGGTCGCGGCTCCAGGCGCAGGCCGCGGAGGGGCTGCGCACCGCGTACGCCGACCACGTCCGCACCGTCGCCGCCCTGCCCGCTCAGCGGGCGGCCAAAGCCAAGGCGAAGGCCGACCGGCGCCAACAGGTGAACACCTTCGCCACGAAGTCGCTGAACAAGACGCTCGGCGCGATGACCGCCCGGCCTGACAGCGACACCGAGGAGAGCGGCGAAACCGCAGGTCAGAGCGCCGCTAAGGCGTCCGGAGGTCGTACGGTCCGGGGCGTCAACGACCTGTTCGACCGCAAGGGAGCCTGAGCAGTGCAGCAGGTGCCCTCGATCTCCGAGGTCCGCCGGGAACGCCGCGCCGCCCACTGGGCGGCGCGGCAGGCCCGGCAGGTTCAAGCGCGAGGCGACGCGGGTCTGGCCGACGCCTGGTGGGACCGGGCCCGCGCGATCTGCAAGGCCAATCCGGAATTGTGGAACGACCTCGCGCGGACGCTGGAGAACTGGACCGGCCGTCACGACGGCAGTCACGACGCGTAAGCGTCATCACGATCATCATCACCCGGGGGCGGACCGGTTTTGGGGGGCCAAGGCGGGCGCGCGGGCGCACGGGCGCGCGGGCGCGCGAGGATCTCCTATCCGGTCACCCTCTGTCAACCCTGGAGAGCACGTGGCTGATGACCCTCGGGACGACAACCGGAACGGCAACGTCGTCTCCTTCCGATCTCGGGGAGGGGCCCCGCCGGGGCTCCCCCCGATCCCGGGCGCCCCTCCCCCGGCGCCCCCGGCCCCGTCCGTCGAACCGTCTCCCCCGGCTTCCGGGCCGGAGGCGGGTGTCGGCGACGGGATGGTGGTCCCCTCCCGGCGGCGCCGGTCGGTGGCCGACTCCCTGGCCGACCTCACCCCGGCGCTCCCGCCGACCCCTGGGTCGACCGGGTCGGGCACCGTCGCCCTCCGCTCGGAGGGGACGGTGCCCGCCCACCGGGACGACGGCGATGGCGAGGCGGACGGTCCCGGCGTCGCGGCCCTCGGCCTCGCGGCGACCCTGGCCATCGCGCTCGCCGCGCTGCGGGGCACCGCGACCGCGCTGGCGGACTGGCGCCAGCGGCGCCAGGAGCGAGCCGAGGAGCTGGCCCCGCTGCGCGAGGCCCGCCTCAAGCACCGGCTCGCGGGCGAGGAGGCCGCCGCCAAGCATGCCCTCGCCATGCAGAGCATCGGCGACAAGGCGGCGCAGAAGCGCGGCAAGACCATCCCCTCCAGCCAGGACTACGGCCGTAAGGCCCTCGGCGGCGGCCGCGGCTCCCTCAAGGGAGGCGGCGGCAAGGGCGCCGGCGGGACCGGGCCCGGCCGCAGCGGCAAGGGCGGCTCCGGCAGCGGGCTGACGCCGGGCGGCAAGAAGACCTCGCCGAAGACGTCCAACGGGCTCGGCTCGCTCGGCGCCAAGGGCAAGGGCGGCGGCTCGAAGTTGCCGGGCTCCGGGAAGAACGGCGGCGGTTCGGGGACAGGGGTCAAGTCGCTCAACGGTGCCAAGTCCCCCAGCTCGAAGACGTCCAGCCCGGCGCTGGAGCGGGCCCGCGGCCGCCAGGAACGGGCCGCCGCACGGCAGGGCGCCAAGATGCAGCGGCGTGCGGACCGGCAGGCGGCCCGAACGGAGAACCGGGCCAAGGACCGGGACGCGGCCCGCGACCGCAAGACCCGCGCGGCGGACGCCCGGCAGGACACCAAGGACCGGGTCCGTAACGCCCGGGCCGACGCGAGGCAGGCCCGTCGGGAGCAGGTCCGGCAGGAGAAGTTCGAGGCCAAGCAGAAGGCGCGCAAGGCCCGGGCCAAGGCCCGCCGGAAGAAGAAGGAGACGGCGGCCGCCGCCGACGCGGACCGTACGACGCTCGGGCAGGCCGTCGCGAAGGCGGCGCGGCGCCGATGGAAGAAGCGCAGCAAGAACCTCCCCCCGCCCGTGCTGACCACGGTCAAGCGCAAGAAGTCGAAGAAGAAGGGGGGCAAGAGCGGCGGCTCCACATCGGCCGGGCCGAAGGTCGACCTGACCAAGAAGCCCAAGCCGGGGGCCGCGCCGAAGGTCGACCTCACGAAGAAGTCGAAGCCCGCCGGCGGTTCCGCCCCGGGCGGCGGGCCGAAGGTCGACCTGACCAAGAAGCCCAAGCCCGGCGGCGGCACGAAGGCCTCCGGGCCCGGCAGGAAGAAGAAGGTCCGGGTGAAGCCGAAGTCGAAGAAGAAGACGCGCGGCTCCGCTCCGGGTACCGGCCCGGCCGATCGGCGCAAGGCCAGCCGCAAGGAGCGGGCCCGCCGCGCGAGCGAGCGGGCCCGGGCCAGGGCGGAGGACACCAGCGACTCCCCCGGCAGCGGCTGGGAGTTCTACACCGGGCCGCCGCGCGGGGAACGGCGCAGCGCCTACGACTCCATGCGGGACACCGACCCGCAGCAACAGAAGGTGTGGACGGCGGAGCAGGTCTTCCCACCCGGGTACCAGGCCTCCTCGCGCGAGGCCCTGACCACCGGGGCCCGGGGTCTACCCGCCGGCGCCGGAAGCCCCACCACGAAGACGAAGGAGGTGCCCGTGGGCAACTCGCCCGCAGTGAGGGCCGCGACGGTCACGACCGCGATGGACGACGGGACGAACCCCGAGCATGCGACGGAGGTGACGCTCGATGACGTCACCGAGTTTCTGGACGAGGTGGTCTCGGAGGCCTTCGCCGCGCACGACGAATGCCTCGTTCTCGCCGGGCAGGCCAAGGAGCTGATGCACGCGCTGGACACCCTCGCCGCGCGGCTGGCCGCCAAGCACAACATCATCGGCACTCTCACCGCCTGGGCGATGCGCAAGCTCGCCGAGTCGATGGAAGTCCTCTCCCGTAAGGCCGAGGAGATGTCGGTCAAGTCGCTGCACGCGGCCGAGACCTGCGAGACGGCGAAGACCGAGCTGGACGACGCCTACCGGCCGCTCACCCAGGCGACCGCGGATGCGGGTCTGCGCACGCCGTCCGCCCGCGTCCACAACGAGAACTAGGAGGTCATCCAGTGGCCGGAGAGATCGTTCCGCGCGGGGACAGCCTCCCCGCGGTCCCCGACAGCAACCTGGGCTTCCTCAGCCTCGGCGCCGCCGTCACCCTGCTCGCGGGGCGGGCCCTGCTGCTCAAGGAGAAGATCTGGGCGCTCCAGGCGCTCTTTCGCCGCAACGCCACTAAGGCGAGCAACATGTCGGAGATGTGTGACGCGGCGGAAGTCGAGCCGCAATTCACCGCTCTCATCATGGAGGGCGCCACGTCGCTGCGGGAGGTCGCCGAAGCATCCGGTGAGCTGGTGAATGCCGCCGACCAGATGCAGACGGACGCGCAGGGCTTCAAGGCCGCCCACGAGGGCGAATACGGCGGGATCTACGAGGCCGTGCAGTCCATGGGTGTCCGCCAGCCCAAGCCCGGGTTCAACGAAGTCAAGTAACCGAATACCCGCCCGGCCGTGAGAGCGCCGGGGCGGAAAGCCCTCACGGGAGGGGCCTCGGCGAATTCGCCGAGGCCCCTCCCCTTTCTTTCCTCCCGGAGGGGATATGACGACGACCGACGTTGTAAAGGCCGATGCCGCCGCCGGTGAGCGGGGGCTGACCCGCGAAACCGCCCGCCGTCTGGCCTGGGCAGAGCGCACGGTGTACGGCGCCGCCGGCACCTGGGCCGCCATCGGCCCGCAGATGGACCTTCCGTGGTGGGCGCACGGCGCGGCCCTGGCTACCGGCGCCCTCACCGGCGTCGTGCTGTGGAAGCGCAGCGACACCGACGACTGGACGCGACGGCTGACCTCGTCCCTGCGGGCCCTGCCCGTGCTCGGCTGGACGGCCGCCTACACAAGCGGCCTGCTCACCCCCGTCTTCGGCTACCCCAACGGGTGGCCGATGCTGGGCGCGGCCGCCTGGACAGCAGTGATGATCCCCATGGCCCCCTGGACTCGCTCCAAGGGGCTGGCCCGGGCCGTGGACAACCTCCCGGTCCTCGCCGGTGAGCCGGAGGTCGTGGACGCGGAGCCGGTCACCTTCGCCGACCACATGCGGGCCCTGTGGAACCGGTCAGATGCCACCGGGGACACCGCCCTGGAGGGCATCCAGCAGTACGACCCCAGCGAGCCGGACTTCGTGGCGGTCGTCCTGGCCCCCGCCGGCCAGACCGTGCCGCGCACGCTGGACGAGCGGGCCATCGCCGGAGTCTTCGACGTCCCGGTCGACGCGGTCGCAACGGCGCCGGTCGACGGGTACGGTCCCGGCCGCCTGGCCATCCAGGTCGCGCCCCGCCTCGCCGAGGCCCGGCGTGCACGGGAGGCCTTGGAGGTGGAGGCCGCAGACCCCGGGGCCGCCCTGGAACGCATCTGGGCCGAACACGTCAACAGCACCGGCGGGGCCGCCCCCGGCGTCGACCTGGTCGCGTACAGCATCGGCGAAGAGCAGATCCGCCTGCGGATCGCCGCCCCGCGCGGCAAGACCCTCCGGGTCAACCATGAGGCCCTGTGCTCCGCGCTCGGGATTGACGACATCTCCCGCCTCGTCATGGAAGGCGCGGGCCCGCGCGAAGCGGTCGTCTACATCTACCGGGAGAACCCCCTCCTCCACGTCCGGGCCCCCACGGTGGAGGACCTGACGATGGACGACCGCGGCCGCATCTCCATCGGCGTCGCACACGACGGTTCGATGGCCCGCATCCAGGTGTTCAACTTCGACACGGGCCGCGCCCAGCACGGCATCACCGCCGGGACCACCGGCGCGGGCAAGTCCGGCCTGATGCGCCTCTTCGGCGCGGCACAGCGCATCTCGGGCGTCATCTCCTGGATGGCCGACGTCCAGGGCGGCATGTCGATGCCGGAGATGGAAGGCCGCATCGACTGGTTCGCCAAGGGCCCCGAAGAGACGATGCAGCAGCTCCGCGCGCTGCACGCGGTCAAGAGGTACCGCGAGGAACACAGCAACGGTCGCGGAGACTTCGACTTCCACGGCCCGTGGCGCCTGATCCAGTGGACCGGCGACGAGATCAACCGCCTGCTGTCCTCCCTGGACCAGGACGTCCGCAAGGAAGCCGCCTGGATGATCGGCGACCTCCAGAAGACCGGCCAGAAGGTCGGCATCGGCATCGACCTCGCAGTGCAGTCCCTCCACCTCAAGGAACTCGGCGACAACCACGAGATCCGCGAGAAGGGCAAGGAAGGCCACGTCTTCCTGCTACGTACGGCCTCCTCCTCCACCCAGGGCATGGGCCTGGACGGCATCGCCCCGGTCGGCGCCCACATCTCCCCCATCCCGGAGCGGATCTACGAGGGCGCCGGAGCGAAGGAACTGTTCGAGGGCACCGCCAACACCGAAGGCGTGCCGACCCCCGGCATGGGCTGGCTGATCACCGAGGGCAAGGCGATCCTCTTCCGCACCTTCGTCCTGAAGAAGGTCAACGGCCTCTACCCCCAGCTCCAGGAGCTGATGGACGGCCACCCGATGCCCACCCTCACCGAGGGCGAAGCCCGCGCCGCCGGCGCCGCGTACGCCCACCGGGGCACGGAGGCCGCCAAGGGCTCAGGAAAGGCCGCAGGCGGCCCGTCAGCGCCCTCTCGGGGCCGGGCTGACATGAACGCCCTCAACAGCGAACTGGAGCGCGTCACGGGCCTCCTGGAGGCCGACGAGAACGCCAAGCAGCACAAGGGCGGGGACCTCCCCGAAGCGCCGTCGCCCATGGCGGCGGCCAAAGCGAAGGCGCCGACGATCCGCGAGCGGATTGTCGCCGCGCTCCAAGGCTGCGCCGAAGGGCTGTCGCTCAAGGGGATCCGCGCCGCCGTCGGCTGCGGCACCGAAGGCGGCCCCGCCACTCGCAGCGTGAACAACGAGGTCAGCGCGCTCGCCAACGAGGGTGCGCTCGTCGCGCTCGGCAGGGGCGTCTACCGCCTGCCCTGACCCCAGAAACGGCAGGGGACCGGCTACTCCGTCAAGACCGGTCGGTCCCCTGCCCACTCCCCCAACGCGTCGAAGGAGCCACCCCAGTGAACCACCCCGACCGCCCCGCCGGCCGCGCGCTCAGCGAAGCCCAGAAGGCCGAAGCAGAGCGCCTCATCGACGAGGTCTACAGCGACAACGCGCCCGTCGCCACCTTCTACAAGGACGTGTCGCCCGTGCCGACCATCGGTAGCGCCCCGCCCGTCCAGCAGCCCGGCCGGGCCGCCATGAGCCAGCGCGCCACCGACACCAGCGTCGTCATGCTCGCCGGCGCCGGATCGCTGTCCATGATCAGCGTGTCCACCGGCGTCCTGATGTACCTGTCCCAGTACGCCGACCCCGTCGTCTGCGGCATCGTCCTCGGCGCCCCCACCGTCGTGCTCCTTGCCTTCTGCCGTCTCGTCCGCCGGGCCAAGGAGGCCGTGCAGGCCGCCCCGCCCGTCATCCACCACCACTACGGGGGCACGGTCGTCCAGGACAACACCGAGATCACCACGCACAACCGCGGCGTCATCGCCCGCACCAACAACCGGTTCGACCGATGAGGGGAACGATCGTGCAGCGACCTGACAACGTCCTGGTCCTCGTCCTCGAAGCGCGCGGCGGGCGCTGTGCCTGCCGCGGCGCCTGCGGCAAGACCCACACGGGCGACGACGACCGGTGCAACGCGGCGAACAGCGGCAGGAACAAGCCCCTGCTGGCCGCTCCGCAGATCCCGCATGCCAGCGACGTGCAGAACGCGGCCGCGCCGCTGGAGGAGCTGCGCCCCTGGTGCTGGCCCTGCTGGCGGGACGCCCTCGCCGTCGAGCGGGCCCGCGTCAACGAACAGCGCTCCCAGCAACTCGCGGAGATGCAGATCGGCCTGTTCGACGTCGACGCCAACACCGCGGCGTAGCACCTGACCGCCGATACGGGATCGGCCGCGCGCCCGACCAGGGGGTGCGCGGCCGCCCCGCATCTCCCCCCAGCTCAGCAACCACGGAAGGAACTCGATGTCTACCTCGGACAGTCTCGACGCCCGTCTGGACGCGGCCAACGCCACCGTCCTCGCCGAGATCTCCCGGACGGACTCCAAGTCCGGCGTCCTGCTCACGAGCTTCTCTCTGCCCCTCGCCGCGCTCGTCGCGGTGGTTCCGGGCCGCGACTTACCGCTCGTCGTCGGTATCCTCGTCGGTGCCGGCGCCGTCGGCCTCATCATCGCCATGCTCGTGGTGCTCGTCGTCGTTCACCCGCGCCTGTCGGGCGCCGCGCGCGGCAGTTTCCTCTACTGGTCGCTGTGCACGCCCCAGGATCTGGTGAAGGACCTCCAGACCCCCGACGACCGCGTGGCCCACGTCATTCACCTCTCGCAGATCGCCCGCCGCAAGTACGCGGGCCTGCGCCTCGCCGGGATCATCACCGGCGTATCGCTAGTCGCACTCGGTGCCGCATTGCTCGCCGCCCTCGTAGCCTCGCTTCCCCAGTGAAGATGGCGTGTTCCGCAGCGCCTGGCGCCACGTCCACCCGCCCTGCTGACGCGCGTAGGCTCGCCGAGTACCCCTCCTCAGTCGCCTCGTCCAGCCCACGGCGCGGCTCCAGCGCCCCCGAGCGGCCTGACCGGTGACCGGGCGCTCGGTCCCCACCGACCTGTACGCCGCGCTGCGAGCCTGCTTCCCACACGGCGGCCTGCCCCGCTGGCTCACCGCCACCTGTCCCCGCCGCGGAACGGGCGCCGCACCGGTCCCGGCGACGACCCGTTCACCAAGCTGTTCACTGCGGCCTGCACACGGCACCTGAGCTGAAACAAGAAGCGGGCCCCGTCCTCGGACGGGGCCCGCTTCTTTGCGTTCCGGGGTAGTTACGCGGCCACAGGCTCGGGGTGGTCAGTTCCCCCGCCGTCGGCGCCCGCCGGCTGCTCATCTGCGGCAGGGGACTCCTGAGCTTCGGCTGCCTTCTCCGATCCCCGCTTCGGCTTCGGGGTCTCGTTGAGCTGCTCCCGGCACTTCAGAATCTCCGCTTCGAGCGCATCGAGATAACGCTCGGCGGTAGCTCTGTCCTTTCGCGCCAGGCGTCGCACCCATGACGAGGACACCGCCTTCTCTGCCCGGGCGGTGACGTCGACTTCCCCCTCGTCCTTCTCGTCGCTCCAACTGTCAAGGAAGGACTGGATGGCCTCCTTGGCGGCCTCCCTGTCGAACTCCTCGCCCTTCGGGAGGGCGTCGACTGCCCCGCGCAGTACTTCGGCTGTGACCGGGACGCCGGAGGCGGCCACCGTCGCGTACACGAAGACCGCCTCCTTCACGTCCCACGTCTCGCGAACGGAGACCAGCTCCCAGACCTGGGCCTGGTTGGCCTTCTTGGCCTGCTCTAGGGACAGGCGAGGCGTTCCAATTGGAACGGAATCGTTCGATGCCAAATCGAACAGCGCCTCCGCTACCTGCCACGTCCGGATCAGCTTCCTGGCGTAGTTGTCCTTCATCCCCCAACGAGTCCAGCAGTAGTCCTCGAAGGTGTCGTACTCCGCCCGGTACAGCCGACTGTCCCGGATGATCTGCAACGCTTTGCCGGCCAGCCAGAAGGCCCACTTCAGTGTGTCGACGGCCGCCTCGCACTGTGCGAGTGACTGGCGCTCGTCCGACGTGAGGGTCTTGGGCTGCCCGGAGATGGGGCGGAACAGGTTCGGTAGGGCTTGCGCCATGTCGATGGCGCTCTTGAACTCGAAGCGCTCGATCGCGGATCCGCCGCGCTGGCGTCCCATCAGATCAGTCCTTCCACGCCCAGGGCCAACTTGTAGAAGTCCTCCCGCGCTCGCAGTGCCGTGCCGCTCTCCGGGTACTGGATCACCGTCAGTCCCTTTTCGGGAGCCTTCGCGTGGATCTTGTAGCGGCGGATGGCTTGAGGCATGTACGGGTAGCCCCGCACCTCACACCACTCCTGCATCTCCTTGAGGTCGGCCCGTGTGCGGTCCGCCCCGGAGTCCCAGTTGTTGATCACCACGCGGAACTTGATCCCGCGCGGGCGCAGCAGGCGCTCGATCGTGAACTCCGCTGGGCTGTGTGTCAGGGTCTCCACTGGAACGATCGGGACCAAGGCGAGGTCGGTGAGATCAAGGATCTCCCGCATCGCCTCTGCCGCCGGCCCGTCGCCCAGCGGGTCCTCCGCATCCAGAGGCTTCGTGGGGTCGATGTCGGCGAAGCCGGGGGTGTCGACCACGATTCTGCGGACTGCCGGGTCCTTCACGAGGGCGGGAAGCTCGCCGAGCTTGCCGCGCGTGATGAGGTAGTCGAACGGAAGGCGCTCGGCGGGTACCTTCCGCGCCCACTCGTCCAGGGAGCCCTGGAGGTCGATTCCGGCGGCGACGATCGGGCACGGGGAGTCGGGATCGTCCGGGTCGGCGGGGGGGTTGTTCTCGCCGAGGACGGCCGCGACGTTGACGCCGATGGTGGACTTCCCGGCGCCGCCCTTCTGTTGGAAGGTGGTGATGACCTTGGCGCGGTGCTCTGGCTCGGGATTTTGGGCGGGGGGCATGTGACCTCCGTGGGCTTCCCCGGGTGGGTACTCGGACGCGGTCATATTGCCAGAGGTGCGGCCGTCGGCCATGCATCGGTCGGCAAGGTCTGGCTGCGCCTGGGAATGCCCCGCTATTCGTTCTATTTAAAATCGAACGGAAGCGTTCCAATTGGAACGGTTTCTCAGGTGACCTCCTGTTGGCCATTGCTGGTCGCCCGGTCGATCGCGGCGCGGAGGAGGTCGCCGGTGGTGAGGATCTGTGCTCGGAGGTGGTCGCGGATCTCCAGTGCGGACTGCGGCGCGGAGGGTCTCCCGGCTGCGGTCTTGAGGGCCAGTTCGGCGGGGATGTGATCGCGTTCGGCTTCCCGTGGTGCCACGTCGACTCCGTCGCCCCACCGGTCTGCCCACTCCTGGAGTGCTTCGACGGCGGCCTTGCTGGTCCAGTACGCGGCGCGGCGGACGGTGTCGCCGAGGTCGTACGGCAGGCTCACCGACACGCGTTTGGTGTAGCCGCCCTCTCCCATCGGGGTGCTCGGGGGCGTACCCCATGGGCGACCGGGCGCGTCGACCGCGCCCTCCGGTGGCTTCGGCCATTTGCGGTCCAGTCCGCGGGTGCGCAACTCCTGACGGACCGCCCGGGTCACGATGTCGTCCCGGGTGCCGCCGAACTCGCCGGAGCGCCGCATCCGGGCAACCCGGGCCCGGATGTCGCGCCGGACTGCGGTGACCTCGCGCCGCGACATGCCGGGGACGATCAGCTCCTGCCGGCGGGCGGCGACCCACCTCTCCTCGCGATCCCGTTCGGCTTTGCGGTGCGCGTTGAGCGCCTTCAGGGCCTCCTCGGTCACGGCCACGTGGAACTTCATGCTCACCTTCGCCATGGAGAAAATGTAGCCAGATAATGAGAGCGTACTGATATGGCCGTGGCGCGGGGTGCCGTGAGGCAACCGCCGGTGCGGCAGGGGAAATCCGCTGTTGGTGAGTCGTAGGGTCACAGAGGATGGATCACGTCCGGCCGCTCTTGAGCATCCGGGCGAGGCCGGGGGGAGTCCCTGGTCCCGTCTGTGGTGACGGCGTGCCGGGCTGGGTCCATGGTCTGTGCCCTACCAGCACCACGGGGGAGTACGCGTATGAGCATCGGGGGAGTGGAGCCGCCGCTCCGCGAGGATGAGGAGATCCGAAGTGACGCAGCTCAGCAGGCATGGGCAGACGGCTCGGGAGTACTGGGAGACGTACCGGCCGCGGGCCTTGGAGGCGCTGGGGAGCCCGGAGCGGCAGGCGGCGTACTTTCAGGAGCTGGATCTGCGGGTGACGGAGCGGATCGGGGAGCTGGCGAGCGAGCTGCTCCAGGAGCTGCCGGTGGAGCAGCGGGCGGCGGCCCGGCGGGCGACTCGGTCGCGGGCGCAGGAGCTGGTGTACGCGGAGGAGATCTGGCTGGAGAAGGAGCCGGGGACGGAGCACCGGGAGATGTAGTTCCGCCTCGCTTCCGGCCGGAGAGTCAGCTAGACCTCGCCCCTGCCGGGCAGGGCGAGCGGGCACGTGCCAACCTCGCGGCCCTGGAGACGCTGCGCGTTCTGGAGCGCGAGCAGCGACCGGCCACCGAGGAGGAACAGCGGACCCTCGCGCGCTGGTCCGGCTGGGGCGCGCTGCCTGTGATCTTCAACCCGCGGCCGGCGCGTGCGGCGTTCGACGCGGATGAGCCGTTCGAGCGGGCCGTAGCGCGCTGGGACGCGGTCAGCGACCTGCGCGAGCAGATCCGGGAACTCCTTTCCGAGGACGAGTGGGCGGCGGCCCGCCGCAACACCATCAACGCCCACTACACCGACGCGGACCTGGTCCGCTCGATCTGGGGCGCGGTTCGCGGGCTCGGCTTCACCGGCGGCCGCGTACTCGAGCCCGGCAGCGGCAGCGGCAACTTCATCGGCTTCGCGCCGATCCTGACCTCCACCCCGGTGCAGATGACCGGTGTGGAGGTCGAGCCGACCACCGCGGCGATTGCCCGCCGCCTGTACCCGGACGCCGAGATCATCACCAGCGGCCTGGAAGAGATCCCGCTCGCGGACGGCGGCTTCGACGGTGTCGTCGGCAACGTGCCCTTCGGCCGGTACAAGCGCTACGACAAGGTCCACAACGCCGACCTGTCGCTCTCGATCCACGACCACTTCGTGCTGAAAGCGCTGTACGCCACCCGCCCGGGCGGCATCGTCGCGCTCATCACCTCGCGCTACACCCTGGACGCGGAGAAGCCGGACGCGCGGATGCGCATGTACCAGCTCGGCGACCTGGTCGGCGCGGTCCGCCTGCCCGCCCGGGCGCACGCGGCGGCGGCCGGGACGGACGTCGTCACCGACGTGCTGTTCCTGCGGCGCCGGATGCCCGGCGAGGAACCGGGGGACAAGACGTGGCTGACGTCCCGCAAGCGGGTGCTGCCCGGCCATGAAGACGAACTGGCGGTGAACGCCTACTTCGACGCGCACCCCGAGTACGTACTCGGTGAGCTGCGCGCGGGCTCCCGGGAGTGGGGGCCGGAGGTCACCGTCGTCGGCCGTACCGACCAGGCGCCGGCCGAATCCCTGGCGGCCGCGGCCGCCGCCATCGCGGTGGAGGCCCGGGCCGCCGGCCTGACCGCGGCCGCCGACCAGCGCACCGAACCGGTGCAGACGCTCGTCACCGGCGGCACCGAGGGCGCGCTCGGGCTCGACGCCGAGGGCAACCCCACGATCATCGACGGCGGCCGCCCGGTCCCGCTGGAGATCCACCCCAGCCAGCGTGAACAGCTCGTCCGGCTCATCCGCCTCAAGCACCTGACCCTGGCCCTGTACGAGGCGGAGGCGGACACCCCCGAGCCGGGCGAGACTCCGCAGCTCGCGGCGCTCCGCGCGGAGCTGCGGGTGGCCTGGCGGGACTACCGCAAGAACCACCCGCCGCTGACCAAGCCGCGCCAGCACTACATCTTCACCCCGCCCGAGGCCCGCGAGCAGGCCACGGCGCAAGGCCTGAAGGACGTGCCGGCCGCGTGGAAGCAGCGCACGGCGTTCGCCTGGATCGACGACGACCCCGACGCGAGCCTGCTGTTCGGCCTGGAGGAGTGGGACGAGCGGACGGGCAAGGGCACCGAGCAGAAGGTGCTGCTGACCCGCGTCCTGGAGCCTCGTACCCTGCCAGCCCGGGCCAACAGCCACGAGGACGCCATCGCCCTGGCGATGGAGTACGACGGCGGCCGCCTGGACATGAACCGGGTCGCCGACCTCCTGGGGCTGGACGAGGAGAGCGCGGCCGCGCAGTGCGCGGACGCCGGACTCGCCTACCGTGACCCGCTCCAGGACGACGCCTGGGAGCCCCGGCACCGCTACCTGTCCGGCAACGTCCGGGCCAAGCTCACCGCCGCCCGGGAGCGGGCCGCCGAGGACCCGACGTTCCTCGGCAACGTCTCGGCCCTGGAACGGGTCCAGCCCGCCGACCTGACGCCGTCCGAGATCAAGGCGAAGATCGGCGCCCCCTGGCTCCCGGTCGACGTCTACAACGACTTCCTCGCCCACCTCGGCTTCGAGGACGCCAGCGTCCTGCACGCGGGCGGCACCGTGTGGGAGGTCCGCGGCGCCAAGAACGGCGACCTGGCCCGCACCGAGTGGGGCACCAGCTCCCGCCCCACCCAGGACCTGTTCACGGCGCTGCTGCGCCAGGCCGACTCGACCATCCAGGTCACCTACCGCGACGACAAGGGCCACACCTACGTCGACAAGGCCGCCACGGACGAGGCCCAGGAGAAGGCCCGGCTGATCGCGGAGGCCTTCGAGGACTGGGTATGGGCGGATGAGACCCGCGCGGCGAATCTCGCGAAGATCTACAACGAGCAGTTCAACAACCTGGTGCTGCCCGAATACTCGGGCTCCGCGCTGACCCTTCCCGGCCTGATCAGCGACTGGGAGATGCGGCCGCACCAGAACGCCGCGATCCGCCGGATCGTCAACGAGCCGACGGCGCTGCTCGCCCACGTCGTCGGCGCGGGCAAGACGGCAACCATGGCCGCCGGCGCGATGGAGCTGCGCCGGACCGGCCTGGCCACCAAGCCGTGCCTGATCGTCCCCAACCACATGCTCAAACAGTGGTCACGCGAGTTCCGGCAGCTCTACCCCAACGCCAAGATCCTCGCCATCACCGCGAGCGACCTGAACAAGAAGCGCCGCGCGAAGTTCATGGGGCGGATCGCGGGCGGCGACTGGGACGCCGTGATCCTCACGCACGAGGCGTTCAACCGGGTGCCGCTCCGGGCGGAGACCCAGCGCAACTATCTCGACCGCGAGATGAGGTCGCTGCGCGACCAGCTCGACACCGCCGCCGCAGCCGGGATGCACCGCAACACGGTCAAGCAGATCGAGGAGAGCCTGGCCAACGCGGAAGCGAAGCTCCAGCAGCAGATCGAATCCATGGGCGACGACAACGGCGTCTTCCTGGAGGACACCGGAGTCGACTACGTCTTCCTGGACGAGGCGCACGAGTACAAGAACCTGCGTACCGTCTCGGCGATCCCCGGCGCCGCGATCCAGGGCTCGGCGAAGGCCACCAAGCTCCACATGGTGCTCGACTACCTGCGCGCGACCAACGAGACCGAGCGCGTGGCGACCTTGGCCACCGGCACCCCGATCGCCAACTCGGTGACCGAGGCCTACGTCCTCAAGCGCTACCTCGCCCCGCAGCTCCTTGAGGACATGGGGCTCGACGCCTTCGACAACTGGGCCGCCACCTTCGGCGAGGTCGTCTCCCAACTGGAGCCCGACCCCAAGGGCGACGGCTACAAG
Source organism: Streptomyces sp. NPDC016309 (assembly GCF_043077235.1). NCBI lineage: Bacteria > Bacillati > Actinomycetota > Actinomycetes > Kitasatosporales > Streptomycetaceae > Streptomyces > Streptomyces sp. NPDC016309. Next base: position 41,757 of record NZ_JBIBSG010000019.1, read on the forward strand.
TACAAGGCGCGCTTCAGCCGCTTCTTCAACGTTCCCGAGCTGATGAGCGCCTACAGGGTCTTCGCCGACGTGCAGATGGCGGAAGACCTCGACCTGCCCACCCCACCCGTACGGGAGAATGAGGACGGGCAGCGCGGTGAGACCGTCCTCATCCCACCCACGTCGGCGCAACGCCAGTTCATCAAGGAGCTGCCGCACAAGCCCTGGGTGCGCAAGCCCGGCGGTGTCCTCAAGGCCCTCGGCGAGGGCCTGCGCGCCTCCGTCGACCTGGACCTGGTCGACGCCACCGAGGCCCTGCGCAACCTCGGCCTGAACGTCACCGCCGACCAGGTCATGAGCGACGACCCGGCCGGGGACGGGCGCGTGCTGGACATGGCCAAAGTCGCCGACCTCGCCGACGCCGCCGCCGTCGACATGCGCAGCGTCGGCGGCAGCAAGGAGATGGGCAGCAAGATCCCGTACGCGGCGGAGAAGATCGCGGAGATCTGGCAGGAGACGAAGGACATCGTCTACCCGGTCTCCGTGGACGACCCGACCCCACAGGAACTGCCCGGCGGCCTCCAGCTCGTCTTCCTGGACGAAGGCACCCCCGGCAGCACCGCCAAGCACGCCGCCGACCTGTACGCGGACCTGCGCGACGAACTGGTCGCCAAGGGGATGCCGCGCGAGTCCATCCGCTTCATCCACGAGGCCAGCACCGACAAGAAGAAGGAGAAGCTGTTCGCCGACTGCCGGTCCGGACGCGTCAGCGTTTTGATCGGGTCCACGCAGAAAATGGGGACCGGGACCAACATCCAGGACCGGGCCGTCGCGTTGCACCACCTGTCCTACCCGTGGCGGCCGGCGGACATGGCCCAGCGTGACGGGCGGATCGAGCGGCGCGGCAACCTCAACGCCCCGTGGATCGAGAACACCCCCAATGACGTCCGGATCATCTACTACATCACCGAGCGGACGTTCGACGAGTTCCGGCTGACTACCCTCGCCCGCAAGGCGAGGTTCATCGGCCAGATCCAGCGCAAGGATTTCTCCGCCCGCGAGATCGAGGACATCGGCGCCGACGCCATCAACCTCGGCATGCTCTCCGCCCTCGCCTCCGGTGACCCGGCGATCCTGCAACTGGCCGAGGCCACGGCGGAGCGCGCCCGGCTCCAGGGCCTGGCCCGGAGCTGGGACCGCCAGCAGGACACCCGCAGCCAGGAGCTCGCGGACATTGACGACTTCCTCGCCCGCGCGGACGTCGCCTTGGAGGGCATGCGGGCAGCGGCCCCCAACCGGCGCCCGACCACCGGCGACCACTTCGGCATGACCGTGGGCGACGCCACCTACCGCAGCCGCGACGCGGCCGCGAACGCGCTCGGGGCCCAGATGGCCGCCATCGCCGGTGACCAGTCGATCCGGCCCGGCGACCGCATCCCCATCGGCACCTTCGGCGGCCAGGACTTCCACGCGGAGATCGCCTACGGGGCCAGCGGCCGCCGCCAACTGCGCCTGCGCTTCGCCTGGGGACACGTTGTCCCCCCGGGCCAGCGCGAGGACCGTGCCCAATGGCAGGCCTCATCCGTCACCCAGTCCAACGGGCGCGGCGCCATCCAGTCGCTGGAGCACTTCCTCAACCACCTGGACGACAACCTCACCAAGCTGGAGCAGTCGGCCGAGGCTCTGCGCGACCGCCGCGAGGAGATCGCCGCCAACCTCCGGCCGAAGGACGAGAACCCCTACCGCATCCAGGCCCGCTCCAAGGAGCGCGAGGAGAAGGCCCTGGGCAAGCTCGTCGTCGCCAACGAGAAGGAGGCCGCCCTCGCCGAGCGGGTCGAACGTGCCGCGAGCATCAAGCAGGACTCCGCCGAGGAGGTCGACGAGGAACTCCAAGCGCTGCGCGAGCACATCGCCAAGCTGCGCCAGATCGTCTCCGACGAGCACGCGGTCCAGGCCCGTGCCCGGGGCCTCACGCAGAACGAGACCGATGCCGACCCCGGCGCGCAGACGGCCGAAGGCGAGACGCCCGACGAACCCGAGGCCGCCACCAGCACTGTGCCGGACGGGAGCGGATCGGCAGAGCCTCCCGCGGCCGCCACGGAACAGCAGGACGACACCCCGCCAGCCGAACCGAAAGACCAGCCGGGCCCCGAACCATCCGGCTCGACCGCCGAGCCCGATGCGCCCGAGCCGGAGGCGGAGCCGTCCCCCGAGCCGGTGACGCACGAGCTGTCCGGCGATGCCGTGCCCTCGGTGCAGGACCTGGCCGTCGAACCCCCGCCCGTCTCACAGGAGACCCCGGCCCCCGCGCCAGCGGACGCGGCACCCGGGGAGACGGCGCCGCTCCCGGACGTGAACGGCGTCCTCGGAGACCGTGTGTCGGTGGCGCACATCGGCGGCCCGCAGAACCAGGCGGAGCCTGCCGCCGAGGCGTCCGCCGGTGAACCGGAGAGCCCGGCAGGCGACGACGCGCAGCCCGCCCCGCCGGCCGCCGCCGAGCCGGAGAACCCGCCCGCCGACACAGGGCTGCCGCAGGGCGAGCCGGAGGACGCGGACGCCGACGACACCGAATCCGGCCCCGAAGCCGAGGACATGGTGACCGTGCAGACCCCGGATGGGCCCGGCACGGTCATCGGCACCGACGACGGCGACCTGGTGCTGGTCACCACTCAGTCGGGTACCCGGGTCTGGGAAAGCAGCGAGATCCAGTGGCCCGACGATGTTGCCCGGCCGGAGAACGCCGACCGGGTCGCCAAGGAGCGCCAGAGCGCTGCGGACGCCGCACAGGCCGCGACCTCCGAGGGCATCGAGCTGCGCTACACCAACGGCAACCGGCTGGTCGACCTGGACACGGAGGCCGGGCACGGCACGGTGGTCGACGCCGACGGTGCGGTCATCGGCTGGGTCCGCGCCCGGATCGGCGACGACGGCCGCCGCTACTGGTGGGCACAGGACGCACGGGGTGGCGCCCCCGACGACATGCCCTTCCATGAGTCGCTGCCGCCCTCGGCGGGCGTCCCGGCGATCCGGGCCGCCAGCAGCATCCGCTCCGAGCTGCACGCCTTCGGCGAACCGGCTCACCGCAGCCCCAGGCCTGCCGAGTACGCCGCCCGCGAGGTACGGCTGACCACGGCTCAGGTTCGGGAGCTGCGCCGCCTGGTGCTCGATGCCACCTACTCGGACGGCACCCCGATCGAGCCGCCGGAGTGGGTGGCCTCGCACCGCAAGTACGTCCTGAACACCGCGCAGATGCAGGCCCTCGGCGACGCGGCACGGGCCGCCGCCGACGCCTTCCCCGGCGTCACGGCTGAGGAGCGGCGCACCGCCCGCGTGCTGCGCAACGCGGCCGAGCGCTTCGAGTACGAGGTGTACGACACCGCCCGGTGGCGGGCCACCATCCCGCCGCCCGGCGAGACCGACCCGTACGCCGGGCCCTACCAGCCCCGCCCCCAGCCGGAGCTGCCCGACGCCCAGCAGGAGACGGCGGACGTGCCCGCCCCGGCTCCGCAGCCCGAGGAGACCGAGACGCAGGCCTCTGTCGCGGGCGAGATGCAGCCCGCGGCCCCGGCGGACACCGAAACGCCGGCACCGGCCGGAGCTCCGGAGACCGCCCCCGCCGACCCACAGGACGACGGCCGCGCGGGGAGCGCGCCGGAAACTCCGGTCGTGGGCACACCGGCGCCGGACCCCGCGCTCACGGCGGCCGCCGCCCCCGGGCCGACCGACGCGGACGCCGAGGACACCGGAGCCGAGGACGAGGACGCCCAGCTCGACCTCTTCCCCAGCGAGACCCCCGAGGCCCCGGCGCCGGCGCGGCGACCCGGCGGCCGGCGGGGTACCAGCCGGGGGGAGCCCGCCATCCACCCGCGCGCCGAGGGCGGCCCGGAGGACGGGCGGCTGGGCGTGTACGGGCACGCCGGACACGGCGAGTGCGACCGGTGCGGCACTGCCGACACCGACCGCTACACGATGGTGTGGGCCTGGCACAGCGGCACGGAGGACGGCGGCGCCATGGCCGCCGAGTGCGGGAGCTGTGTCGAGCTGACCACCGGCCTGTCCCACCAGGAGTACCGGCGCCTGGCCGACGTCGCCGAGGCCCGGCGCGGCGGTCGTCGCATCGTGCCGACTCCGTACGCCAAGGGCGACGTCACCGGCAGCCGCACGGCGGAGAACGAGTGGACTTACGTCCACCGGCCCACCGGCAAGCGCTACCGCCTCGCGGAGGAGACCCCGAGCGGATACCGGGGGTTCGTCCTGCGGGACCTGTACGGCATCTCCCAGGGCACGGGCGTCTCCACCAGTTCCGGCTACGAACTGGCCGAGCGGGCGGCCCTGGGCCGCACGGCCGAGACCCACCCGAACAGCAGCGACGACTGGGTGTTCTTCGGCTACCGCTCCGATGTCGGCAAGCTCGCGCTCCACGAGGGCGAGAGCATCAACACCAGCCACCCCAGCGGTCCGCGCAGCAGCGGTGCCCCGTTCGAGCACGGACCGCGCTGGAACATCACCGTCAGCGGCACCGACTTCCAGGTGGAGATGGTCTACCAGCAGGGCCCGCCCGGGGAGGACGGCCACCGGCTGGAGATCACCGCCCCGGACGGCACCAGCGCCCGCTACGTGCAGTGGGACGGGGTGCTGGAGTGGGCGCGCGAGCGTGTCCGCGCCCCGGAACCGGATCGGGCGGCCGCGCCGCTCGCCGCGCCGCTGGCCGAGGCCGAGGAAGCGCTCACCGCGGCGGAGGACATCCGCAACGGCCTCCAGGACCGCAGCGCCACCCGCGCCTTGGTCCACGTGCGCGAGGCCTGGGACCGGGCCCGGTACTGGTACGAGGCCGACCGGCTCGCCGAGGGCGACGGTCACCTCGCCACGGCGCGCAGCGACGCGATCCTGGCCCGGTTCCGGGAGAGCAACCACGCCGACTTCCAGCCGCTCATGGCCGCCGTGCGCCGCTTCCACGACGCGGCGGACGAGATCCTCTACCCGGGCGGCGCGGGATGGCGGCCGGCGGTGGGCGACTACGTCCGCGCCCGGCACCAGTACGTGCCCGAGTCCGAAGGCTTCTGGATGAAGGTCACGGCGATCGGGCCTGACGGCATCCATGTCCAGTCCGGCATGACCGGAGAGTCGAAGACCGTGGTGCAGCCCACCGACCTCGGGCCGCACGCGGATCTGACCTGGCAAGGACAGCCCTTCCGGGCTCCCGGTGAGCCGAGGGCAACGGCCCAGGAGCGGCGGGCCCATCTGGGCATGCCCCCGCAGACGGCGCCGGAGCCCGGCCTGCCGGTACCCGCGCAGACGCAGAGCGCACCCGCCGACCCGGGCGAGGAGCAACTGGACCTGTTCGCGGCCGCCTCCCCGGAGGCAGCCGCTACCCCGCAGGCGCCCGCCCCGCCGGCCACGCCAAAGGAGGCCGCAGTACCTGGCACCGAGCCGCCGCGCGGGGGCGGCCTGGGCCTGGTCGACGGCGAGAGCCTGACGTACCGAGGCGACTGGGACGGCCGCTACGAGATCACCCTCCCCGGCACCAGCTACCTGCTGTTCATGCCCTCCGTCGAGTACCGGCGCACGAAGTTCGCTGTCGCGTCGAACGACGAGCCGGATGTCATGTCCCCGAAGCGGCTGCGCCGGTTCGAGGAGGCGGAGGAGATCATGCCGTGGGTGAGGGCTCACGCCTCCCGGCAGCAGACCGGGCACCTCTTCCGCGACGGCGCCTGGACCCAAGCCCCGCAGACCGTTGCACCGCAGCCGCCGGCGGATGGCGCGGCCGCCGAGGACGGGCAACTCCTGCTCCTCGGGGCCGATGGCACCGCCCCCGCCTCGGCCGACGAGAAGGCCGCGCCGGAACCGGCGCCGGCCGTGCCGCCCGCCGCGGCAGAGCAGTCGGCCACGCGGCCCGCCGCGGAGGAGACCAGCATCCGTGGCCCGCAGAACGACGCCCCGACCACCTCGACCCATAGCTCCGACGCTGCCCCGGAGGAACCCGACATGGCTACACCTGCTCGTCCCGCCACGCCCGAGGCTGCGGACCGCACCGCTCCGGAGGGGCCCGCAGAGGCCATGCCGGCGGAGCCGGGCGACGACATGGACGTCGAAGACCCGCCGGAGCCCCAGCGATACACCGAGACCACCGTCTTCCCCACCGACCCGGCCTACCAGCTTGCCCTGTCCGGCATGGACGGCCAGAGCCCCGACGCCGGGCAGGTCCTCTACGACGGTGCCGTTGTCGCGACCCTGCACCGCTCGACCGGAGGCTGGTCCGCGCGCCTTGCGATCGACGCCCTGCCGGCCGATGTGACCCCGCTGCGCGACGCGCCGCAGTCCGCCGCCCATGAGGGCGCGATCCTGTTCGCTTCGCGCTCGGGCGCCTCCTACGGACAGCAGCCGACCGCGGTCGCCAACGGTGTACCGGAGGAACGGGCGGCAGTGCTGCGGGCCGAGCTGCGGGACACCGCGCGGCAGCACCTCGAATGGGTAGCGCGGGCGGCCGTGCAGGTCTGGCCGGACTATCAGCTCCAGCCGCAGCACGCAGCCCTGGCCGCACAACTCGCGCGGATGTCTGACGCATCGGCGGACTCCCTCAGCGCCCGGCAGATGACCAACCGGCTGGCCTCGGTGCGTGAGGCGGCTCAGTCCTGGCGCGACCGGCTGCCCTCAGACCCCGCCGCCGCTGAACGTCAGCTCATGGCATACCCGCTCGCGCATCTCCTCTACGACGTCGAGCGGCTGAACACCCGGCTCCAGGCCACCAGCGCGGCCGTGCAAGCCGAGCGTGCCGCCGCCTCTCGGCAGTCGGCTCCCGCCCCGGCCGCTGCGGCGCCCATGGAGGCTGATGCAGTCGCCGCCGACAAGCAGCCTCCGGCCGGGCCGACTCCGGCAGTGCACGACACGGGCTCCCGCCCGCCCGAGGCCGCCGAGGACGACACCCGGGGCGCCCCGGACCTGCCCGCTGCCGCCCCGGAGGCCGACCACGCCGATCACCTCCCGCCTGCCCGCAGTGCCCAGGCGCCCCAGACACCCGCCGCCACCGAGGGGGAAACCTCCCTCCAGCAGGGCGACGCGCACATCGCCGAGGCCGCCGAGCCGACCGCCCCGATCCCGTCCGAGGACCTCCCGCTGTGGACCGGCCCAGACGGCCCTCCCAGCCAGCCGGACAACCAGCCGGTCGACCTCGTCACCGACTTCGCGGCCGTCCAGCAAGCCTGGGACGCCACCGTCCCGGCCGGCCACGGGACGGGCGAGGACCTGTTCGCCGAAGTGCAGGCGGAAATCCTTCAGCTCCAGCAGATGCTCGCCGACGCCGTCACCAACAACCGCCCCGCCGCCGGCGCCCCAGGGACGGAGCCCTCCTCCAGCGGGCCCGAGACGCCGCTGAAGAACGTCAACGTGCAGCAGACGGCGAGGGCGGTCAACACAGCGCTGCGGCAGGCAGACGCTCACGCCACGGCACTTCAAGACCTGCCGGAATGGCAGCGTGTCCAGACCATCCGGGGTGCATTCGGCAACCTGATGCGCGTCATGAAAGACCGGGCGGGCGAGCACTTCGCCAGCCTCATGAGCGACAACCGCGTCGCCGACTTCGTACGCCGGATCTCCATCCGGACGTGCGAGAAGATCGCCGGTTGGGCGCAGAGCGCTGCGGATCGGCTCCGGCAAGGCGGCCCCCAGCGCCAGGACCTGCCGAGCGCCGATGCGCTGCGGCGCCTGGGAGATGCCGCCCTCGAATACACCGGGCGCCGCGCCACCCCGCCTCCGCCCGCGAACGCGGCGCCGGGCGGCGCGCTCGACATCCCGGCGATGCGCAAAATGGGCGAGGCCCTCAACCGGCCGATGCCCGGCGCCACCAAGGGCGTCTCCGCAGCAGCGGCCCGGGGCCGGTCCACCACCGCCAAGCGGGCACCGGGCAAGCCCGCCAACGGCACCGAACAAGCTGGGCATCTTCGTCGCGGCGGTTCCGAACAGCAGCACACCCGAAAGCCGCAGCGCTAGAGACAGCCCCACCCGGCGGCGCTGCCCTCGACCGAGGTGGCGCCGCCGCGCGGGGGTGGCAACCAGGCGTTTTAGGGTGAAGGAATGGCCACGCCCGAACCTCCCCCGCCGCCGATCGCGGTCGTGCTGCCGGACGGACAGGAGGTCCAGGGCGTTCTCCACGAGCGTCGGCAGGTACCGGGAACCTGGCTGCACTTGGTGGGGCTGCTGGTCTGGAACACGAACGAGTACGGGACGCCAGAGGCGGCGGAGTTCCGCTCCTGGGTCGATAGCGAACACGTCCGCCCGATCGACGGCGTCTCCTACGAGGCCGTCCCCACCCACCGGCTGCCGCGGACTCTGCCGGTGCTGGCGGAGCCGCCCCCGGGATCTCGGTGGGCCTGGACGGTCCAGACCCGCCCGGCCCAGCCGGGGACGGCACAGGGCACGGTCGTCCACACCATCGACTGCGACCTCGCTGGTGAGGGCCCGGAGCTCGACCTGGACCAGGCCCTGGCCGCGATCCGCCGCCCGGGCACCGTCGCCTGTGCGCGGTGCGACGCGGCTGCGTCGCTCACGCCTCTGGCGTAGGGCCCGGCCGCATCCGGGCCTTACCGCCCGGTTTGCCGAACCTCTCGTGCGCGGCCTGCTTGCTCACGCCTAGCGCCGCCCCCACGACGATCCAGGAGTCCCCGGCGGCACGAGCCGACTCGGCGGCCGCAGCCTGGAGATCCCGGCTGGCACGTTCCAGCACGCCTGCCATCGTCAGGGCTGCACGCGGATCGTCAACGGTGAGCCTGTTCAGCATCGCGATCAACTCCGTCAGAACCCCGTTGGCGGGTTCCAGGGCTGCCTCGCTCGCATGACGGGACCACTCGTCGCGGAGCGCCTTCTCGTTCTGCTCGACGGTGCGCGTCCGGTCGATGACGTGCACCGTCGGGCCCACCCATCCGCAGCTACATATGGCGCGCAAGGCGGGCGCGGCTGGCGCCTGTTCGCCGTCGAAGTACGTCCAAGGGCGGGGATCGTGCCATGCGAGCGGCGCACCGGGGCGGAACTGGGGCTTGGCCGCCCCCGTGTGTGCGGCGGTATTTGCGCTGTTCCACGGCATGGTCAAGGAGTCCTTACGGGCAGGTGGTCAAGGCGTCTTGACACCTTAGATGGCCCGTCAGGAATACCTGACGCTGCCCCTGTCAAGCTTCCCTGACAAGGGGTGGAGTCGTCAGGGTGGCTTGACGCGCGGTGCGTCAGGGCGTCTTGACGGCGTTCGCTGTGGGGCTGGCCGTGGCGAGGGCGGCGAGCAGGTGATCCCGCGTCGTCGCGGCCGTGAGGCGAACGGCATCGTCGCCGGAGTCGGCCAGCTCGGTGAGCAGAAGCGCCGCCGCCTCCAGCACGCCGGCTGGCACTGGCACCGGACGGAGGGGGGCGAGGGCGGCCGCAGCGCGATCGAGCGCAGTCGCCTCGGTCGGAGAAGACGGGATCAAGGTGGAGACACCCCGGCCCAGGCCGGCGGCGCGCTCCCGGGAGGATGCGGTCACCCGCGCATTCTCACGCACCCGATCATGGGTCGCCGAATGGTCAAACTGGCCAGATAACCCGCGCGGCCCACCGCTCCGCCCACTCACCTCTTAAGAGGTGAGTGGGTCTGATTCGCAGCAGCCGGGCTCCCCCCCCCCCCCCCCCCCCAGCGGTTGGACGTGGCGGTGGGGGAGCACTGCTCGGTGATCCCGGGCCTGGCCGGGCCGGTCCGGGTTACGTCAGGGTCCGGCACGGCTGGGCGGCGGCGCCCTTGTACTGGATGCAGATCCTGGTGTTCTTGGGGAACTGCGGGCCGGTGTGCCCGTCCTTGCCCCAGGAGACTTCGGTGAAGTCGCCGACGGCCCGCCCCTTGGTCCAGCCCGTGGCGGCCTTCATCGGCTTGCCGGGCTTCTGGTAGAGCCACCGGGCGTAGTAGCTGCGTCCCTTGATCGTGGAGCCTTTGGAGGCGTACACCCAGCCGACCCCGCGCTGGGCGGAGCCCTTCTTGTGCCAGTACTTCACGACGATGCCGTAGCCGCACCCGGGTGTGCAGGCGTTCGTGCGCTTGTCGACGAAGGAAGCGGCCGATGCCGGTGCCGTCGTGGCGGCCGCCACCGTGATCGTCACGGCGAGCAGCATTCTCTTGGTCGTACGTCCCGCCCTGGTGTTCATGCGGCCTCCCTGGTGATCGGCGGTGGGTGCTGATCAACGAGGGCAGGCGGCCGGCGGGGGACAGGGCGCCGGATCAGCACCCCGCCGGGTGACCGGCGGAGGCCCGGGGCGTGTCCCCGTTCCCAGGGAATCGAACAGGCGTATTATTCTGGCCATGGCTGAGACCGCGTTCCCCGATGATCTGCGTGCCGCGCAGACCCGCTTGCACCAGGCCACCGCCGAGCTGGCCGCGCTGTGTGAGCGGCTGCCGTGGAGTGTGGAGCCGCTGCCTGGCTGGCCGGGTACGGAGCACCCGCACACCGGTGAGGTGACCGGCGGCCGCGAGGCGAGCCCGGGCTGGACCGAGGAGGAGAAGGAGGCCGTCGACCGGCTCCGCGCGCGGTGTCTGGAGCTGTCCGTGGAGGTCAGCGGTCACCCCTTCTGGCAGGAGGTCGACACGGAGAAGGTCGCCATGGCCCGCTCGGAGCTGAAGCAGGCCACGCGAGCCGCCGCCGCGGCGGCGGCCTTGGACGTCGCCGAAGCCGCCTGACCACTGCCCCTTCGTACGACGATCCCGACAGGACCGAGACTGTGTCCGACCCGCTGCCGCCCCCGTATCCGCCGGACGACGAGCGGCTGGCCGACATCGAGACGTACCTGACCGTGCAGCTGATGTACGTCCGCCAAGCGCGCGCGGCCGAAGCCCGGCGCCGCGAGACCCAACAGCGCACCGCCCCACCACCCCCGCCCCCCTACCGGCTCCAGCGCGGCCTGGACGCCGCCCGCACCGTCGTCCGGGTACACCTCGGCAACTGCGCCCTGGCGAAGAAGGGACCCGGCGTGGACGACCTGACCGCCCGGCGCGCCCTAGTGGAGGGCGTCGAAGCGTGTACGGTGTGCCGGCCCGACACCGAGCTCGGACTGATCGACGGCTAGAGGACGCCCCGCCCCGCTCGGGCCGAGTCGCCCCGGCCGGCCGGGCGGGCGGCGGGCGCCGGGCGGTGCGCGTCGGGTCGTGTCAGGCGTCGTGGTCGGGGTGGCGGCGTACGTCGGCGTACACCCGGGCCCGCACTCCCGGCTCGCCCGGGACGCGCCACACTGGTGTGACGCCGGAGGTCGCCCACAGCCGCTGGAGGCCCTCCATCACCGCCTCGACGGTCTCCTCGTCCGCAGCGGTGACGTCCAGGACCACCAGCCCCGGCTCGGCGATGTGCTCCTCGTCGATGTCCATACCCGCACCGACAGACCCGGCGGGGGAATCGGTTCGCCGCCCACCGGCCGCGCCACCCGGATGAGCGATTCACGACGGCCGGACGCCCCCTCCCGCTCGCGCGGCCGCGGCCCCGGGGCGTAGCCAGGGGGTGCGGCCCTGGTGGTTCGGGATGACAGGACGGGATCCTCGGCGGCCGCACCCTCACCTGGTGCCCGCTCCCCGATGCCCCTCGCGGGGCGGGCACCAGCACCCTCCCCACGGCCAATCCGCGCGGGCGAGGTCAACCGGCCTTGCGGGACTTGCGCGCCGGGGCCTTCGTCGCGGTGGTCTTCTTGGCGGCCGTCTTCTTCGCCGCGGTCTTCTTCTTCGGCTGGGGCATCTCGTGGACGGTGGCGTCCTCGCCGCCATCAGCGCGCGAGGCCCTGGCCTGCTCGACGGAGGCGTTGAGCGCGGCCATCAGGTCCACGACTTCCCCGCCGGCCTCCTCCGGGGCCGCACCGACCGGCTGCGGTTCGCGGTGCTCGGCCTTCGCGTGGAGAAGCTCCTCCAGCGCGGTGCGGTACTCGTCGCGGAACTGCGTCAGGTCCTCGGTGGTCATGGCGTCGATCAGCGCGACGGCACCCTCGACCTCGGAGTCATCGACGTCCGTGGCCGGCGGGGCGACCGCAGAGGCGTCGCGGATCTCGTCCGGCCAGCGCATCGCATGCAGCGCGATCACGTCGCCCTCCAGCACCTGGAGCAGCCCCAGCCGCTCCCGGTTGTGCCAGGCGAACTTCGCGATGGCCACCCGGTCGGAACGCTCCAGGGCGGAGCGGAGCAGCTTGTAGGGCTTGGCGGCGACCCCGTCGGCGGCGAGGTAGTAGGAGTCGCCGATGCGGATCGGGTCGATGGAGGAGGCCGGGACGAACGCGACGATCTCGATGGCCTTCGCCGTCGGGAGCGGCATCGCGTCCAGCTCGGCGTCCGTGATCGGGATGACCTTGTCCTTCGCGATCTCGTACCCGCGGCCGATCTCGTCCTGGCTCAGCACCTTGTCGTCCAGGGTGCAGACCTTCTGGTAACGGATCCGGCCGCCGTCGGTCTCGTGCACCTGGTGGAAGGAGATGTTGTGCGACTCGGTCGCAGGCAGGACCTTGATCGGAATGGTCACCAAACCGAACGAAATCGCACCAGACCAGACAGGGCGCGGCATTCAGGACACCTCTCAGGCTGCCCCCCTGGGGTGGACGACCAGCCTAAGACGGTGCAGGTCGAGCCGCATCAGCCGCAGCCGGAGCAGTCTGCCGTTCGGTGGCCGCGCTCGTGGCGGGCTGCTCCGGCAGGACGGCTCGTTTATCTGGGGTTCTCAGGAGGTGTAAGGCATGTAAGGCAACGGCCGCCGAGCGGTACGTGCCTGACGGGTATCTGGTGGGTCGTCAGGCACGTTCGGCACGTGGGTCTCAGGCGCTGCTGCCGGGGTTCTTCCGCTGGAGGTGCGCTTCGAGGGCTTCCTGGACGCCGAGGAGCATGCTCCGGTCGTGCTGCTCGGCACGGGCCAGCACGTTCCACTGGTGCACGTCGCGGACCTGGCGCTCGATCGCGGCGTCCAGGCGGTCGCGCAGGGCGCCGGGGCTCAGGGCCTCGACTTCGACCGCCTCGTGCGGGTCGAGCCCTTCGCGCAGGCACTCCTCCCGGAACCGCTTGAAGTTGCTGTCCGCGGTGTTTGCCTCGTGCGAGACCAGGCGCCCGCTGCGGACGTCGTCGGCCGTGACGGCGATCTGCTGGAAGTCCAGGGCGATGCCGTTGTTGCCGTACCGCGCGATCCGCTCCACGACGGAGCGGGGGATGGACCGTCCGCTCGGGTCCCAGTCGCCGGCGTACAGGACGGTCAGCGGCTTGCCGTGCGCCTGGTTCTGCCGGACGGCCTCGTAGACGAACGTCTTGCTCGACTGCCCTCGGCACGAGTAGAGGCCCACGCCCCACTTCGTGGTCACCGGGTGCAGCACGCCGGAGATCGAGTCCGACTCGCACCAGACCTCGACACGGCGCGGCTGGGAGGCCCAGAGGTTGCGCCGGTAGGTCTCGGCGGTGCGCTCCAGCGCCTCCAGCATCGAGTCGTACTGCATCTCCTGCCGCACCAGCCGGGTGCCGTCGGTGATCCACTCCCACGGCAGCACGCCGTGCTCGCGCAGATACCCGAGTTCGCGGACCGGCACCGAGTAGTTTCGGCGCGACTGTCCGGTGTCCTTCTCCCATAGCCGGCCCAGCCCGAGGTAGTAGACGTGCCGGACGGTGCAGGGTTGCGCGTCGCGGACGATCGCGTACAGCTCGGCCCGCAGGGTCTCCATCTCTGCCTTCGTCCGCCGCGGACGTTTTATGGGGCTAGCGCCGTAAGTCACGACTCCAGTCAACACGTCGCGGACCGGCCAAGCGCTGTGCCTTACGTGCCTTACACCTCTTCAAGGCTCTGACCAGCGAGAACGGGCCAGACCCCCAGATAACGACGTTGGCGGCCCCTTCCCGGCACGTGGTCTCGCGGCGTCGGTTCTGCCCGGTGCTGTCGACCGGTGCTGGGGTGACCCGTCAGGGCGAGTCCTTTGCGCCAAGCGTGTGAAGGCGGCCGTTGGCGCCGCTTTGGCCGCGCCATGGTGGCCGCACCACCGACTGGCGAGATGAGGGACCCCATGCTGCTGATGCCCGCGGACGACGAGATCGACCAGATGCACGGCGATGAACTGCGGCAGGAGTTCACGCGGGCCATGGCCACGGTCGCCGCCGCCGTCAGCGAGCCCGTGGAAACCGTCTCCCTCAAGCTCGTGCAGCGTCTGGGTCTGCGGCGGAGGTGGGACGAGCCGGACCAGCGCGAGGCGTTGCGCGAGATGAGGACCTGGCTGTCGACGCCGAAGCTCTACCGAGCCCGACCCGCAACGGTCGGTCGCCTGCCCCGGCCTGACGGGCCCGGGCAGATGCCGTACCCCACCCGGGCGCGGTACGCCGCCGGGGCCACCGCGTGCGCCCTGTGCGGCGACGCCATCGCCCCCGGCGACATCATCGGCCGCATCCGCGACAAAGAACGGATTGGCATGAGGCGAAGCCGGTGGCCGCTGGGGGCCTTCGCCGGCCCCCAGACCCCCGCTCCCCGCGGCACCGACCGGCGCGGGCAGGAAGTGAGGGGCTGAGCTGGGTGCGCGCCGGACGGCACCGCGGCTGTGCCGTCCGGCGGGCGTGATCGGGCGTCAGAGCGGGATGCAGCCGACGCTGATGTGCCAGTACGGGCCGCCGTACGGTCCCAGGTGACGACCGAGGGTCATCAGGTCGGTGTCGGGCAGACCGGGGGAGACAATGAGGGAGATGCTGCCGCCGCCATGCCGGGCCAGGGCCGTCCACTGCTGGATGCGCGGGTCTGCGGGGATGACGATGCGCGCGGCGCTCTCCTCGCACAGGAGCTGGATCATCACCCGCCCGTCGTCCTCCAGCGTCCAGCGAGCCTGCGAGTCGGCGGCCCGGGCGACCTCGCCCCGGGGGACCATGCGGTAGCGGGTGACGAAGTCCTTCACCTCCGCCTCTTCCACGCCCGGCTCCACGACCAGGACCAGCGCGGCGAGCACGCTGCCGTCGGTCAGCGGCAGGCCGGTCGGTACGGCCACCACCGGGGGTGTCCCCTCGTACAGCGTGTCGCCGAGTTTCCTCGTCACAGGCCGATCCCCTCGGTCGCGGCGTCCTCGAACGCCTCGCCCTCGTCCACGTACTCCCAGAACACGGGCGAGTTGGCCGACCAGCCGCCCTGGCGGCGCAGCTTCTCGACGCGCTTGCCCTTCTTGCGGCCGGTGGTGACCAGACCGCGCCGGGCGGAGTGCCCGGTGATCCGGCGTCCGGCCAGGCCCGCGTACTTCGCGCAGCGCGCGAGCGCCCGGCCGACACCGTCCGGGGACAGGCGTTTGGTGCCCTGATTGCCCCACTGGTCGACGGGCAGGAACGCCGGGCCGCCGGGGACGGCGCCGGCCGCCAGCTTGGCTTCCTGGTACGCACGCCAGCAGCGCACCGGGCAGGTGGCGGGGTCCTCTCCATAGGTGACGGGCACCTCCCGGTCCGGGCGCCCTTTCACCGAGGGCACGTGCACCATCAGGCCCTCGGTCACGGCCTTGATGTCCGGGTCGTCCAGCGCGGACATCTCCTCGTTGCGCCCCGCGACCGCGAACTTCAGGGAGTTGAGCGCCTTGTCTCGGAGCCGGGTCAGCTCCGAGACCACGATGGTGTGCCGTCGCCGGGCGTCCGGCTGCGGGGCGCGCTCGCGCGGCGCGTTGGCCATTTTCCGCAGGTCGGACGGGGTGATGGCGCCCGCCTTGCCGCGGCCGCGCTGTTGGCGCTTCTTGTCCAGCCGGAGTGGTTTCAGCGCCCGGCGGGCCGCTTCGGTGGCCTCCTTGGGGACGGTGTAGCCGCGGCTGCGGGCCTCGGCCGTGACCCCGGTGATGCGGCGCTCGATCGTGTTCGGCGGCGCCTGGACCACCTGGTCCAGGTAGGTCACGAAGGAGACGAAGGTGCCGACCGTGATGGAGCTGAGCGGCAGGGGCGTACCGGTACGCGCGGCGAGCCAGCCGTGGAACTCCTGCCACACCTCCCAGTCCCGGGCGTAGCCGGTCCTGGTCTTCTTCGGCCGGATGCGGTTCAGGTGGGCCTTGGCGTCCGTGTCCAGGGCCGCCAGGACGGCAACCACCGGATCGGGCACGGCGACTTCGCTGGCGGGGGCGTCGTCCACCAGCTCGGCGTCGACCACCTCCACCGGCTCCAGCGCGGTCCCGTACTCCTCGGCGGTCGTCACTCGGCGACCTCCTCCTCGGCCGCGGCCGCGTCCAGCTCCGCCGCCACCCACTTCGCCGCCGCGGTGACGCTGGTGAACGGCTTGCTGCCGCTGGTCTTCGCCCACAACGCGTAGCCCGACAGGCCACGGGCGGGCGGGTGGAAGTCGGGCCCGATGGCCGCGTGCCAGACCGTGCCACCGCGCTTGCCCCGGCCCTCGGTGACGGCGCCGACGATGTCCTCCTCGGACAGCCGGTCGACCTTCTGCCGGGAGCAGAGGTAGGCGCCGGGCGAGGTGTAGTCCCGCAGGTCGAGCAGCGGCGGGCCGGGGTAGAGCCACAGTCCGGCCACCCGCTTGGGGGGCTGCCCGTAGCCGGTCCTCACCGTGGTGGTCGTCTGGGTGGTGTGCTCCTCGCCGCTGATCAGGTGCACCGTGTCGCAGGAACGGCACAGCAGCCGCACGGTGATCCGGTCGTAGTGGTCGCGGTGGCCGCACTCCTCGTTGGGGCACGCGTGCTCCGGGCCTCCCCGGCGGGAGCGGAGCTTGTCGGAGACGGTCTGTTGGTCGGCCTCCCAAGCGGGTTTGACGCAGTCCGGCCGGTGGGTGAACGGGTGCCACTCCAGGTGAGCGGCGATGGCGTCGGAACTGCTCATCGGGCGGCCTCCGTCGTGGCGTTGGCCGTGAGCAGCTCGGCGTACTCCCGGCAGGAGACGGTGTTGGCGCGGGAGCGCTCGGCGCGGGCTCGGTGGTCATCGGCGAGTTCGGGCTCGGCGCCGGTCAGCTCGTCGTAGAGGTCGGCCACCTCCTGTTCCGCGTCGGCGAGCCGGGTCAGCACCGCGGCCCGGGCCTCCGGGCGGGCGTCGCCCTCGGTCAGCAGCCGCTGTTCATCGTGCAGGACGGTCAGCCGGTCGCGAAGCAGTGCGAGCCGGTGGTGCAGGCCCTGCGCGCGCTCCCGGCGGGCGGCCTCGGCGGCGACCGCGCCGGGGAAGCGGACGGCGTCCAGGCCAGAGCTGACCGCGTCTTTCGGGTGGTCGGGGTGCCGGTCGGCGTGCACCTGGTCGAGGCGGCGGGCGGTCTTCAAGGTGGAGTACTCGCTGTCCGGCGGGAACAGGGTGCGGCCGCCGGAGGCCCAGGCGGTGACTGCTCCGGCCCAGCGCTCGTGGGCGGCCTGCTTGCTGATGCCGGCGGCGGTGGCCAGTTGGGCCCAGGTGGTGCCCTCCTCCCGCTCCGCGATGACGGCGTGCTCGACGAGCTGGTCCATCAGCTCCTTCAGGGCCAGGGTGCGGCGCAGCCGCTCGCCGGGGGGCGCGTCGGGGTCGATGGGCAGCAGGTCGAGCGTCTGCCTGGCGACCCGCTCGGCGTCCATGGCGAAGCGCACGCGGGCCTCGTCGCGCGGCGACAGGACGCGCGGGGTCTCCGGCATGTCGGTGGTGTCGGTCATGGGCGTCAAGGTACACCTGACACGGCATCACGTCAGGGCTTCCCTGACTTCTTTCACTCGTCAGGGTTACCCTGACGGGTCGCCACCCTCCAGCCACCTGACCCCTGTCCGGTTTGTCGCCTCGGATATGGCACGTTATCCGAGGCGAGACGCGCCGGTCCGTTGCGTCACTCGAACGAGTGCAGAATTCCGCCAGTGTTCTTCCCGGTCTAGACGGAGGGGCTCGGTGGCGGGCATCCTCCATGGAGACCCGGGAGAACCGGGTCTGAATCTGCCGGAAGGCTCACATGGAGATCATCATCAGGGGCGCGACCGAGGAGTTCGCCGAGAAGCTCGTCGCGCTCGCCGCCCAGCACCACGCGGAGCTGTCCATCAGCACCGTCCGCCCGGGCTGGACCGTCGACCGCGCCGAGCGCTACCTCCGCGACCTGACCGCCGGCTCCCGCCGGATGGCCGAGATGGTCATCGTCGACGGCGACGGCTACATCGAGGCCGACCGCGTCCGCAGCGTGCTCGGCAAGCTCAACGGCCCGTCCAACGGCCTGACCCGGGCCGTCCCGCGCGGAGTCCGCAAGGGCTGGTGGCCGGAGGGCACCCCGGCGCCCATCACCCCCGTCTCCGACCCCGCCAACCCGTCCTGGCACCAGAACATCGCCTACCGGATGGACAAGGAGCTCGTCCCCGTCTTCCGCGAGGCGCTCGCCCGCATCACCGCGGCCAAGAAGGCCGCCGAGGCCATGGGGATCACACCCGGCGGCACCGGAAAGACCTCCTCCAGCGGCAGCCCGTACGTCACCCCGCTGGGTTACACCCCCATCGACCTGGATGGCGGCCCCATCACGGCCGACGAGGACCAGCAGCCGTGAGTACCCGCCCCCCGCACGACGCCGTGTTCGCCTCCGCGACCACACCTGACCCATGAAGGAGCCCTGCATGTCCATCCCCAAGTACGACGGAGCCCCCGACCTGTACGAGGAGCAGGAGGACTTAGTGCGCAACAGGCGCCACCTCCCCCTGCGTGAGCGGCTGCTGCGCCGTGCCGCGCTCACCGACCGCAGCACGCTCGACGCCTCGGCCGAGGACGGCAAGGCCGTCCAGATGATCATCAGCGCCGCGTTCAACCTGGCCGACCACGACCGCGAACACTGCACCGCCGCCGGCCCCATCAGGCCGGACTCGCTCACCACGAGCAGCACCCTCCCCCATCTGCGCGCCTACATCCGCCAGGAGTACGCGGCCCACCAGCAGGCCCCGGCGAGGCAGAACGGGGCGAAACTGTGAGCCTCGACGACCCCGTGCTGGCCGCGGAGCACCTGTGGCGTCGGCTGGTCGAGCACCAGCCCGCCGTCGCCGCCGCCCTCGGCCTGCTCGTACGAGAGCTGCCGCAGGACTGGCCGCAGCGCGAGCTCGGCGTCTTCCGCCCCGAGGCCGCGTTCGACCTGACCCCCTCAGACGAGCTCCGCGCGCGGGTGGAGATCGAGCCGTACGAGACCTACTGGGAGGACTGCGGGGCCTGCTCCGAGTCCTCGGACCCCTGCCGGTTCCACACGGGCTTCGAGACCGGCTACAAGGCGCTGCACCAGCCGCTCCTCGACGCCATCGCGCTCGACCAGACCGCCACCGTGGCCGCCGTGCTCCAGCGGCTGGCCAGCGAGGACTCGGACGGCGGCCAGCCGGTCGCGCCCGAGAACACCGACACCGGAAAGGTCCAGAGATGACGACGACCACCGGCTTCCTGACCCTCCCGCCCCTCGACCCCGTCCCCGGCACGCTGCTGGTCGCGGTCGGCCCGGGGGCCTCGGGCAAGTCGACGTACGCCCAGACCGCGGCGGTCGACGCTGTGGTCTGCCTCGACTCCCTGCGGCGCGAGATCAGCGGCGACGCGGGCGACCAGTCCGTCACCCCGGCCGCCGTGGAGCGGCAGAACACCCTCCTGGAGCAGCATCTGGGCGCCGGGAGGACGGTCTTCCTCGACAGCACGAACGTGGAGCCGAAGGTGCGGGCCGGACTGGTGGAGCGGGCCCGCCGGCGCGGGCGCCCCATCGTCGCCCTGCTCTTCCTGCCCCACCTCGACATCTGCCTGACCCGCAACGCGCTGCGGCCGGCCAACCTGCGCGTCCCCGAGGACACGCTGCGCTGGCAGCACGACCTCACGCGAGAGGCCACCCCGGACGCCCTGCTTCGGGAAGGCTTCACGGCCGTGCACCACATCGAACCCATCCCGACAGGAGCCACCATGTCCAACGACGTCCTTGCCCCCGAGCGGATCGCGGATGCCGTCGCCGTACTGCGCAAGGCGCAGCAGGGCGATCAGGAGGCACACCGAGACCTCGGCGACTACTTCCCGGAGTACGAGGGGCTGGTGATGCAGACCGATCACGTCCGCTACCTCGAACTCGCCGCCCGCGCCGGTCTGGAGGCCACGCACCTCCTGATCATGCACATCCAGTCCGACACGTGGGGGGCCTCGGTGGACACCTACACCTCCGACCTCGGGATGCCGCTCGCGTCCGTGAACCTCGGGGACTACGCCAGCAGGACCGAGGCGGTCCGGGAGACGGTGCGCGCCGCGACGGACCACGGTTGGATGCTCGCCCCCGAACACGAGTGGGCCGACTTCGACTGCGGCGGCGGGGAGATCCACATCCCGATCTACCCGCGGCCGGTCTCCAGGTGAGTCCGGTGACCGACACACCGCGCCTGGACCGGGCGCGAGTTGGCGGCCGCCACCGCGTACGCCTCCGCCCTGGCGGCGCACCGCCGCGCCATGGCCGTACGCGGGGGGCCTGCGGCTCGACTCCTCGTTGCGCCCGGCGACCGCGAGCTTGAGGGAGTTGAGCACCTGGTCCCGCAGCCGGGCTAGTAAGTGCTGCACCTGGTGCACCACGGCGGCGCGGATGTGCAACGACGCGGGCCCCGGCTCCCCCTCGAAGGGGACCACCGGGGCCCGCGGGTTATCTGGCCAAATAGACCAACTCTGTCAGGCGGACTCCGGCGCGAAGTTCTCCATGCAGTCGCCGCACATGATGTTGCGGCGCTCCAGCGTCTTCGGGGAGACCCGGATGACCGTCGGCGGGGCGCACTTGCAGACCGCCTTGACGTAGTTGCGGTCCTCCTTCTCCTTCTTCTCGGTCGGCGCCTCGCCGTCCCCGCCGGCGTCGGCGGTCTCCACGTCGCCGGTGGTCCCGCCGCCCTTGGTGCCGCCCCCGCGGCTGCGGGTGGCGAGGATGTCGGGGGTGCGGGTGGCGTGCATCGCCTTGTCGAGTGCGGCGATCTCCTTGGCGTACGCCTGCGCGGCTTCCTCCCCCAGCTCCGTACCGGCGAACCCGTACTTCTTCTTCCACTTGTCGCTGACGTCGGGGCGCTGGACGAGCCCCAGGGCCTCGGCCGTCTTCCGGAACTCCTTGTTGTGGTACTGGCTCGCGGAGCAGTCCTTGACGCCACGGTTCTCGTTCGCGGCATGGGTGGCCTCGTGCAGGAGGTAGCCGAAGACCTTGTTCGCGCCGTCGGCGAGCGATTCGGCGGTGACGAACACCTCGTGGTGGACGTCGTCGCCTTCGCGCAGCCGCCACCGGCGGGGTGAGAAGTGGGCCAGCTCGATCGCGCTCGCGCGGCCGCCGGTGGCCATGCTGATGACGGCCTCGGGAACATCCTGATGCCGGGTGCGGATCGCGTTCCAGGCCTCCACCAGGGCGGTGGTGACTCCGGCGGCGATCTCGGCGACGGTCACCGTGGGCAGGTCGGGAACGGCTTCCAGGGACGGGGCGGGAGCGGGCTCGGGGATGACGGCGACGGCTTCAGTGGTCATGGCACCACCCTAGCCAATTCTCACCTCTTAAGAGGTGAGAATTGGCCGAGTTGACGCCACGTCAGGCCGTGCGGACCGGCGGACGCTCAAGATGGCGCCGCGCAGCAACCGCTCGATCTCGGCGGCGATCGACGCTCCGGACGGCGTAGCGTACGAGCGGACCCGCCTGGCATCGGTCCACCTTTGTGACCTGCGGAAAGCCTGTCGCGCCCATGACTGCTGCTGGCTTCGGCTTAAGAGGCGTTGACAAGTTCCGTCTCGGAAGCGAGCGCCTCCAAGGCCTCATCCAGCGCTACCAGCCAGGTTGCGAATGCCTCGTCCCTCAGCCCGGCTCGCACCGCCTCCATCGCCCGAGCGGCCCACTCCGTCCTCATGGGAAGTTCGCACACGTCGACTTCTGGGGCCAGTTCCCGGAACGCGTACCAGAGGAACCCCGGACTCGAAATACGGTTCGCGGTGAATGCGTCGTGTGCCCGTCGCATTGCGCTCACCAAGGCCTCCGGGCGGGCCGAACCATAGAACTGGCAGGCCGTCTCGAACATCCTCCAGGCAGCCTGCCACTGCCCCTCCAAGCGGGGCTTGCGCCCCGTGGGCGGAACGGTGCCCACGCGCGCCGCGAGTTCCTGATGCAGTTCGGCTCGCTCGATGACGTCGCTCAGATCCATGCAGGCAGCCCTACCGGAGCACACAGCGGTCGCGGGTGCGACGTACCGACGGGTCCGCATCATTCACTCCTCTGCGGGCCGAACAGTGCGGTGGCCCCGCCCACGCGTACGCGGGGCCACCGAGGAGGAACCCGGGTGCTAGACCTGCCGCCGGACGAGCTGCGGCGCGGCGAGGAGGGTCCCGAGGGCGGTTGCCAGCTCGTGCTGGCCGGCGGCGACAGCCATCGTGAAAAGCACGACGATGACGACCGTGGGCATCTGCTCGGGGGTGATCGCGGGGAACGGGCCGGGCTTGTATGGGCCGTAGGGCGGTCGGCCGGGGAAGATTCCGGGAAGGATCCGCGTTCGGGTACTGTCGTGGAAGGACATTGTCGGGTGCACCTGCTTTCGCTGTCGTGAATCGCGGTCACCTCGATGACGTCGCGTCGGAGAGCGTCCCCACGGCCTCACTTTCCTAGGGCGCGGCTGTGGGACCTCTCCGGCATCTCTGCCACGAGGTGGGATTCACTCTAGCGGACCTCCACGCCCCCCAACTAACCCGCGAACACTACATGTTGTGTCGACGCACATTCTGACCACAACATCTTGCGGTTTGGCTACGGATCCATACGTCGAACTCCGGGTCCGCTGACTTCTTCGTCAGCTACTCACCGAGGTCATTGCGCCATGCGCTGGGGACAGTGCCGGGCATGCGGTGGTCGATTTGGTGCTCGCCCTTGGTGCACCCGGCGAACGGGCCGTTGGAGGGGCGGAGCTCGCGCATGCAGGGGTCGAGGTGGTCGCGGTGCCATACGGAGGGGCCGGTGTAGCCGCAGGTGGCGGGGTCGGTGAGTTCCTGCCAGGCGAGCCACAGGGCGTGGAGGCGGGCGATGGCGACGGGGTGCTCGAACCACAGGTGGCACCACCGGCTGTCGGAGGTCGGCTCGCCGAGGTAGCCGGGGACCAGGACGCCTTCGACCCACTCGATCAGCGCCCGCAGCTCGTCGTCGTACTGCGGCGGGTCGAGCAGCAGGATGAACGGCGGGTACTGCCAGTCGTCTTCCTCCGTGCCGCCGTCGTGGTTCTCCTCGCTGGCCGGGTCGTCGTCGGCGAAGGCCTCGCCCGGGTCCGCGCCGGCCGTCTCGGTCAGGGCTTTGACCTGGGCGGTGAGGGCGGCGACGTGGGCCTTGAGGTCCTCCAGGTCCTCGAACATGCCGACGGGTACCTCGAAGTCGGGGACGTCGGGGTCATCGGCCATCGCGGGCCGCCTTCCGCTCCTCGTACGCCGCGACGGCCCTCTTGGTGATCGCCATCTCCTCGGCGGCCATCTGGGGGCCGATGTGGGCCATGGCCTTCTCCGCGTACCAGGGGCGGAGCGCGATCTGGGCGATGGGCATGCCGGTGGACATCAGCAGGGCGGTGCCCTTCCGCATGGCGCGGATGTCGGCCGGGTCGAGGATCTGCTCGCGCTGCTCGGAAACGCTGCGGGAGTAGCCCTCCTTGCTCTTGGAGTACGAGCCGCGGCCGACGTAGTGGGCGCCGACCAGGGTGGAGACGTCCTGGGCGAACTTGGCGTCATCCAGGCCGACGCCGATGAGCTTCTTGGTGGCCGCGCCCCACATGGCGTCCATGCCGACCTCGCCCCACGCCTTCACGCCCTGGCGGTAGCTCTGGAGGATCACGTAGGGGGTGATGCCCCGGGAGCCGAGGTGGGAGTACAGGTCGGGCAGGTCGGCGATTTTGCAGATGTTGGCGGCCTCGTCGAGTACGGCGCGCATCGGCTCGGGCAGGCGGCCGCCGTGGCGCTCGCCCGCCTCCGCGCCGGCGGTGAACACCGCGTCGGCGCACGCGGCGACGACGGCGGACATCGGGCCGCCCTTCTTGCTCAGTAGGTACAGGGTGTCGCGGCTGGTGGCGAAGTGCTCGGGGTCGAAGCGGGGCCGGTGCTTGTCCGGGGTGACCCAGGCGAGGGTCTTCTCGTCGCGCAGCGCGGACACAGCCGTGCGCGCGTTCTGGAAGATCCCGGACTGGGTCTCCTCGGCGATGTTGACCGAGGAGTCGACCTGCTCGGCGAGGACCGGCTCGTGCTGGTAGAGCACCCGCATGGGCGCTTTCTCCTTGGGGTCGGCGAGCCACTTCATCACGTCGCGGACGCTGCCGCCCTCCCACCAGGCGGCGCGGAACAGCCCGACCAGCAGGTCGCCGGCGGCCTGGGACCAGAACGGGTCCGCCTGCTCGCTGGTGATCTGGGTGACGAAGTGGGAGGCGAGACGCTCGGCGCCCTCAAGTGTCTCGGCCTGGGCGATCATGTCCCACCACATGTCCCGCTCGGCCTGGGCCACGCCCTGGGTGTCCAGGATCCAGGTGTGGCCGATGCGGGCCCGGGAGGCGAGGGTCGCGGCGTAGACGTCGGCCTTGTTGGACGTCATCAGCAGCGCGCCTGGCGCCTCGTCGGCGACCGGGATGGCCAGGGAGGTCGACTTGCCCGCGCGGGGCGCCATGATGGCGATGTAGGTGTCCTCGTCGGAGCCGCGCAGCTCCACACCGGAGGGCAGGTGGTCGCCGAGCAGGACACCCCGGTCCCGGGCCGGGATCTGCTTCGGCTCGGTGTCCTTCAGCGAGGCGCGCAGGCGGGTCGCGGTGCGGGCCGCGTGCTTCGGGGTGAGGTCACGGACCTGGTGCAAGGTGGCCAGGTGGCGGGGGTTGTGGAACCACCGCAGCGACACCCGCAGCCCCCACACGACCAGGGCGACGACGGCCACGTCGAGCAGTGCGGCGCCGATGGCGGAGGCGGTCGGGGAGCCGCTCCAGACCGCCGACCAGTCGCTGGCCATGCGGTAGATGGTCACCGGGGAGGCGGGCGCGGCAGGTTCGCCGGTCAGGACCGCGCCGGCGGCCGCTCCGGCCCAACTGGAGGCGGACAGCGTCACCGCCCCGCCCAGCACGATGCCCCCGAAGGCCCATGCGCGGTCGTTGTCGGTCATCATCAGCGTCCACCCCCTGTGGTCGAAGTGCGGCGCCGGTTGTTGTCGGTGGCGTACAGCCGCTGCTCGGTCGGCGTCAGTTCGAGCGCGGCCGCGATGCCCGGCCGGGTGCCCAGCTTGATCAGGTACTTGCCGCGGCCGGGGTGCCGGGCGGTCTCCTCCTCGACCGTGGCCTCGCCGTCGTAGCTGGGGGCGATGTCGAGTCCGGTGGAGGTCGCCGAGGCCCAGGAGCTGACCATCATGACCTCCTGCTCGGTCAGCACCCGCTTGCCGGTCACGCGCCCGAGTTCTTCCTCCGTGCTCGCGCCGAGGACCCAGGTGTCGCAGCGGTCCATCAGGCCTCTCGCCTTGGCCCGGTCCATCTCCGTCGGGAGCGCTTCGACGTCCAGCAGGCTGTGCGTGACGTAGATGGTGACGTCGTCGGTGGTGCGGTTGAGGCGGGAGATCGCGTCCATCGCGTCGACCAGCCCGGGGCCGGAGCGCAGCGCGCGCCACATCTCGTCCATGGGCAGCACCAGCTTGCGGTCCATCAGCCCGATGGACCGGGCGGAGTCGATGGAGCTGTAGGTGTAGGCCCAGGTGGCGATCATGCCCGCGCTCACGACGTCGTTGCCGCGGGCGCGCAACGCGGAGATGTCCACGGAGACGGCGGGAGCGTGGATGTCCAGCGGGGTGGTGGTGGGGCCGTCGAACAGGCCCTTCAGCGGCCCGCCGGCCAGGTTGTCGAGCCCGGCGATGACGGAGCGGGTCAGGTCCTGGTAGCGGGCGCCGTCGGCGGCGAGCTTGACCCGCAGTTCCTCCGGCGCGGCGCGCAGGACGTTGACGACGTCCCGGATGATGGGGTCGCTGCCGCTGGGCTGGGCGGCGGAGGCGACCTGCACGGCCGTGTCCAGTGCGCTGCGGCCGACTTCGTCCGGCGCGCGCCCGAGCCCGTGCTTGGTGGACAGCAGCGCCACCAGCGTCTCCAGCCGGCGGCCGTTGAGGACGTCGAGCAGGGCGTCGCGGCGCTCGACGGGCAGGGACTGGACGCGGCCCTTGAGCGGGCCGGAATCAAGCGGGTTGATGCGGCCGATGCCGTCGCCGATGCGGACCACGGATCCGCCGAGTTCGCGGATCAGCTCGCTGTACTCGCCCTTGACATCGCCGGGCACCACGCACATGTGCCCGTACGCGGAGTACACCAGGCACACCCGCTTGACCAGCGCGCTCTTGCCCGCGCCGGGCTGACTCATCACCCACACACCGGGGTTGGTGGTGAGCTTGCCCGTCCAGCCGGAGGGGTCGATGCACACCAGCTCGCCGGTCAGGACGTCCCGGCCGACCGGCACGCCGCGCGGCGGCAGGCCGGAGCCGAGCAGGAAGGGGTAGATCCCTCCGGCCTGGGAGGTGGGGCCGGTGTAGACGGTGCCGGAGTCCTCGACCGGGACGCGGCCGCCGAAACGGCCGCCCCACCCCAGGCGGGGGGCGAACCGGTTCCTCAGCCTCTTCTGCTCGCGGCGTTCCTCGCGTGTGGGGGCCTGCTCCGCCACCCGGGTCACGCGTTTGGGCGTGGTCACCGCCGGCGGCTTGGGCGTGCGTGCCATACCTCGTCAGTCCTTCATCAGGGGGCTGTAGCCCAGCGGCAGCCCGGCCGCGAAGATGGCGGCCTGGGCACCGAACGCGGGCCGCATGCGGATACCTCGCGTCGCCTTCACCGCCCGCTCCAGCTCCTGGCGGGCTGCGGGAAGCTCGGCGGTGCTGCGGGCGGTGACGGTCACCATCAGCGTCCAGTCCACGACCTGGGCGCCGCCGGCCATCTGGGCGGCAGCCCTCTCCGCCCGCTGGGCGTCGGCCTTCTGCGACCACTTCGCGCGGCCCTTGACCTCGGCGGTCGCACGGGCCCGGTCGCGGGCGGCGCTGATCTCCCGCTCCAGCACCGCCTCACCCTCGATCGGATCCAGGACCCGGTAGGCGAGGGTGATGCGCCGCTGGAAGCGGCCCGGGGCGAGCAGAGGCAACAGCACGCTGTAGGCGATGGTGCGGCGCGGCATCTCCCGCAGCACCCAGGAGACGGACACGCCGCCGTCGTGCGCGTACTCCTCCCACCCGTCGTCGGCGGCCTGCGGCCCGCACTCTCCCCAGCTCAGGTCGGCGAAGTCTTTGTCGCGGGCGTTGAAGACGGCCGGGTCGTAGGCGGATCGCACCAGTCGGCGCAGGTCGATGTCGGTCGCCCGGCGTTCGATGTCGGTGCCGGTCCCCGACAGGTCCAGCGAGTCGGCCACCTTCAGTGCCTCGGCGACCTGTTCGGCCAGGTCCGTGGGCGGGTTGGCGGAGGCGCTGGGGTCGACCGTGACGGACATCCACGGCGCCACGCTGGCGGTGGCGTGCGGGGTGGTGCGGACCAGCTCGCGCAGGACCTTCTTCGCCAGTTGCGGCGCATGCGGGTCCTGACGGGCTTTCACGTCGTCGCCCAGTGCCTCGCCGGCGCCGGGGGTGATCTGGATGGTCACCGATGCCGCCTTGATCTGGTCGTCGGTGCTCATCGAGTCCAGCACGGACGACCAGGTCCGCAGGCTGCTCTGCACCGCGCCGGTGGGCGCCATCAGGCTGCCGCCGGGGGCGAGGAGCGTGGTGACCGTCATGTATCCCGTCGCCCGGTCGTGGACCACCCCGACCGGCTTGCCGCTGGTGGGGTCGTGGGCCTTGATCAGGGTGGTGGAGGCGCCCACGCCCGGCAGGTCCAGGGCGTAGGGGTGCGGCAGCAGCAGCCTCCGGTAGGAGGTCGCCTCGGCCCGGGAGGCCCGGCGCCAGGCGAGCCGGGCCCAGTAGTACGCCAGGGCGGACATCCCGTGGCGCCGGGCGGCGGCCAGCGCGATGACCGCGCCGGTCGCCGGCAGGGTGACCAGCAGGGTGAGGGGCGCCTGGGTGGCGATCAGGCCGTCCGCCGTCAGGACCATCGCCGCGATGATGATCGCGCCCTTCGACAGCCCACCGAACCCGCTGTTGCGGGCCCGGAACGGCTCGACCATCAAATTCCGCGGTACATCGTGTGTACTCACCGCGCTCCGTCTCCTCCCCCAGCAGCGTCCTGGAGCATGTCGTTGACGCCGTCCAGCACTTCGATGTCGGCGGTGCCGCTCCGGGCTGCCGTCGACGAGCCGGTGGCCGCTGCGGCGGCCGCCCCTCCGGCAGCCGCCGCCCCTCCGGCAGCAGCGTCCGGGACTACGTCGTTGACACCGTCCAGGACTTCAATGGCGGCAGCACCGGCCCCGGCCGTCGTGGCCGAGGCCGCTGTCGCTGCGGCGCCGGTGGCTCCGGCGGTCGTGCCTCCGCTCGTGCTCTCGCCGCTGGTGCCAGTGTCCGTGGCATCCGCCCCGTCCGTGGAAGCGCCACCGGCGGCGTCGCTCTCGCCGGTCGCCTGGCCCGGCACCCTGGCACCGGCCTGGGTGCGCGAAGCGTGCGCCACCGCGTCGCTGCCCGCCTCGATGTCACCGCCGCTTGAGGTGCCCTCCGTGCCGCCCGCGTCCGGGCCGCCGCCCTGACTGCCCATCTGCTGCTGCACGTATTGGGCGTGCGCCACCGGGGTCGCCGGCGGTGCACCCTCGCCACCGTCGTCCGTGCCCTTCTTCTTGGCGCCCAGGTAGGAGGCGGCCGCGTTCAGCGCGGTGCTGAGCCCGCCGGCCGCCAGCCCACCTCCGGCCGCGGCGCCGAACGGCGCGAAAATTTTGGTGAGGGGCGCGGGTACGAAGATCCCCAGGACCAGGGTGGCGATCCCGCGCAGCCACTCCGCCAGCGTCTGCGCCTTCCCGAATTCGGCGAAACCGGTGCAGATGATGATGGCGAGGATGGGCTTGTAGGTCACGATGACGAGCCCGGTGGTAATCAGCTTGGGCGCCCACTGCCGGGTGACGTCGCCGCCCGCCCGGCCGCCGCCCGCCACCGGCAGGAGCAGGCAGATGATCGGGATGGCGCTCTGCCGAAGGAAGATCATGATGAGCTGGATGAAGCCCACCAGCAGCAACACGACCACCACGCCCAGCACGATGATCGGGTTGGAGATTCCGCCCGGCAGCAGGGTGCCGGTGATCGTTTCGTAGGCGGCGCCGTCGTCCTCGAAGGCGGCGTCCACCAGGCCGGTGGTCATCGCGTCCCCGGCGGCCAGCAGCAGCGCGAACATCGCCACGCCCACGGTGGACAGGACCAGGTTCTCCACCCATCCCACCATCGCCCGGCCAAGGTGCTTGGCCTGGCCGGTGACGGCCATCTTGCCCGCCTGCCACATCATCCCGGCCGCAGCGATCACCAGCCCGAGCCAGGTCAGCATGCCCGCCAAGGTGGCGTCCCTGCCGAACAGACCCGTGGCTGAGAGGTCCACCGAAGGCCCTTGCAGCGCGACGGTCAGAAGCTTCTTGATCATCCACTTCACGACGTCCATGCCGGCGCGGATGACGTCGCCCAGGATGCTGTCCCAGACCGCGTCCCACGCCTTGTTGGCCGCCTTGGCGACGCCCTTGCCGATCTCGTCACACAGGACATCGCCCTTGCCCCCCGACACCACGTCCAGGATCGTTCCGCTGGTGGCCTCGCACATCACCTGAGAACCGCCACCGATCACCCCGTCGGCCGCGCCTGCCGGCGACGGCGCGAGGACGGAAAGACCCAGCACCGCCATGAGCGCAACGAGCAGGGTTGCGGCCCGTCGTATCACGACGCTTCACGGATGGCGGTCCATCCCTCCCGGTTGAACCCACCGTCACCCGGAGCCACCATCCCCGGCTTGGACTCCCCGCGGGTCGCCTGCCGGGCCCGCTGGGTCGCAGCACCCGACAGCTTCCAGTCGCCGCCCTCCCAGCGCGCGCCGGCCAGAAGGCGGGCATAGCCGCCGGACTCCTTCGCCGTCTCCCCCGTCTTCTGCGCGACGTCGGTGAGGACCCAGACGCTGACCTCGTCGGCGGACTGCTGGATGACCTGGTAGCCGACCACGTTGCTGCGCACGTACGCGCCGGGCGGCAGCGGCTGGCCCGGCTTCACGCCCGTCTGCCGGGCCAGGTCCTTGTCGGTCTGCATGGCCTTCAGCTCGACCTGCTGGGCAGTCTGCGGAGACTGATCCTTCTTGCTCAGGTACGAGTGGTAGATGCGTAGCTGCTCGTCGACCGCCGACTTGTCGCCCTCCATGGCGGTCTCGTTGGACGCCGCGATCATCGCCACGGCGCCCTCGGTGGTGTGCGGGAACCCGACCTCGCTGCCGTGCTCGTCGGTGCGCTGCCCGCGCGGGAGCGCGACCCAGCGCTCGGGCTCGGTCCACTCATCCGGAGGGGCGTAGGTCGAAGCCGGGCTCGAAGCAGCAGACGAACCCGCGCTGGGGCCGCCCTTGGCGGGAGTGTCCGAGGCGGACTCCTCCCCGCTGAGCATCACGTAGCCGGTCAGGGCCAGCACCGCGACGAGCGCGGCACCGGCCAGCCACGTCGTCCAGGTGTTCAGGGTTCCTCGCGTACGGGCCATCGTCAGCCGCCTAACCAGCGATGCCGTTGAGGATGGCGATCAGGGACCCGGACAGCAGGATGGCCGCGATGCCGCCGCCCATCCACTTGAACGGCTCGCTGCCGCCGCCGTTCCTGGACTTGTCGCTGACCGCCAGCTTGTACACGCCGAACGCGGTGCCGCCGACGCCCGCGAGGATCAGCAGCCACAGGCCGTAGCCGAAGATCTCGGCGACGGGGCCGTCCATCCCGGGGATCTTGGTCGGGGTTGCGGGCGGGATCAGACCGCCGCCACCGCCGCCTTCCTGGGCGGGGTCCCCCGGCGCCGCCAGGTATCCGGCGAGCGTGTAGAGCTGGGTGGACATGCTCATCGTCAGTTCCTTTCCATCGTGCGCCGCAGCTTCTCGGCCGCGGTCTGAACGTCCTTGTGCTCCAGCGCCTCGTCCGGGCCCTTAACGGCCCGCAGGACCGGCAGGTAGGGGACCCTCGCGACCCCCGCCAGGCGCGCCTCCAGGGCGCGCACGAGGTAGCGGGCATCGGCCACCGGCCGGGTGGGGGCGTCGGAGATGAGCACCAGCCAGGGCTTGGGCAGCGGGCCCCAGCGGCGCAGCAGCTCCTCCACGCACGTCGCGCCGTACACCGTCGTCTCCGCCAGCAGCACCGGCTGTGATCCGTACGGGAGGGGCTCACCGGCCGCCAGAACCCGGGCGCGGGTGCCGCCGCCGTCCGCGTCGAGCATGCGTGCAACGGTCGCAACTGCGATGCCGTAGCCGTGGACGGGGATCAGTGCGTAACGCGGCCCCACCATCGCCCCGCCCCCCGGCGCCGAGGTC
>NZ_JBIBSG010000020.1:0-60327 GCF_043077235.1 Streptomyces sp. NPDC016309
GTGGAGACGCTGATCGAGGAGGCGATGAAGATCGCCGAGCAGATGGAGAAGGACGGCGTGATGTCCGGCGAACCCGCCGTCACCGTGAGCTGACCCCCCCCACCGAGCACCGGAGCCCCGCCGCACCCCGCGGCGGGGCTCCGCGCTGTCCTGCCCCTCCACCCGCACCGGCAGGTACAGTGCCAGGACCCGTATGGAACGCATGGTGAGGCCCCCTCGTGTTGACGCAGACCACCACCCGGGTCCTCGAGCCCAGCGACCTCGGCGCCGCGCTCGCCGTCCTCGAGAGCGAGCCCGTCGCCAACGCGTTCGTCACCTCCCGCGTACAGGTCGCGGGGCTCGACCCCTGGCGCCTCGGCGGCGAGATGTGGGGCTGGTACGCGGACGGGCGGCTCCGCTCGCTCTGCTACTCCGGCGCCAACCTCGTCCCCATCTGCGCCACCCCCGAAGCCGTCCGCGCCTTCGCCGACCGCGCCCGCCGGGCCGGCCGCCGCTGCTCGTCCATCGTCGGCCCCGCCGAGCCCACCGCCCAGTTGTGGCGGCTCCTCGAACCGAGCTGGGGCCCCGCCCGTGACGTCCGCGCCCACCAGCCGCTGATGGTCACCGACCGGCCCTCCCCGGACGTCGAGCCCGACCCGTACGTCCGCCGCGTCCGCAAGGACGAGATGGACGTGATCATGCCGGCGTGCGTGGCCATGTTCACCGAGGAGGTCGGCATCTCCCCGATGGCCGGCGACGGGGGCCTGCTCTACCAGGCCCGCGTCGCCGAACTCGTCGGCGCCGGCCGCTCCTACGCCCGCATCGAGGACGGCAAGGTCGTCTTCAAGGCCGAGGTCGGCGCCGCCACCTCCCAGGCCTGCCAGATCCAGGGCGTGTGGGTCGCCCCCGAGCACCGCGGCCGGGGCCTGTCCGAGACCGGGATGGCCGCCGTACTGCGCCACGCCCTCGCCGACGTCGCCCCCGTCGTCTCGCTGTACGTCAACGACTACAACCTGCCCGCCAGGGCCGCCTACCGGCGCGTCGGCTTCGAAGAGGTCGGCGCCTTCATGAGCGTGCTCTTCTGAGGCGCTTGTAAGGTTCGGTCGCATGGATGACGTCGTGGTCCGACCGGTCGACCTCGCCGCGCGCGTGGACGACGCCCTCTCCGTACAGGCCCTCGCCTTCGGACTGACCGAGGACGAGATCGCGGTGCGTCGCCACATCGTGCTGCGCCACCTCCGCAGCCCCGGCGCGTGCGCCTACGGAGCCACCACACCCGGCGGACGGCTAGTCGGCTTCGTGTACGGGATGCCCAACGACCGCACCCACTGGTGGTCGACGGTCGTCCAGCCCTACCTGGTGCGCGAGGGCAACGGCGCCTGGCTCGACGACTCCTTCGTCATCACCGAGCTGCACGTCCACCCCGACTTCCAGGCCCGGGGCATCGGCCGTGAACTGATCACCAGCATCACCGACGCCGCCGAGCAGCCGCGCTCCATCCTCTCCGCCATCGACGTGGAGAACCCGGCCCGCTTCCTCTACCGCTCCCTCGGCTACCGCGACCTGGCCCGCCGGGTCCACTTCCCCAGCGCCGCCAAGCCGTACGCGGTCATGGGCGCGCCGCTGCCGCTGCGACGCCGCGGACCGTCCGCGGGGGGCGACCCGGGCGGGTCCCCGGGACGGAACTGATTTCTCCCAGCAGCCGCCCCGGAGCTAACCTCCTAGCCATCACACTTTTCACCGCAGGAGAGTTCCCCATGGCCCAGGTCCAGCGCATGTCCCGGTTGATGGTCAAGACACTGCGCGACGACCCGGCGGACGCCGAGACGCTCAGCCACAAGCTGCTCGTCCGCGCCGGCTACGTACGCCGCAACGCCGCGGGCATCTGGTCCTGGCTGCCGCTGGGCATGAAGGTCCTGGAGAACGTCTCCCGCGTGGTGCGCGAGGAGATGGACGCCATCGGCGCCCAGGAGGTCCTGCTCCCCGCGCTGCTGCCCAAGGAGCCCTACGAGGCGACGGGCCGCTGGGAGGAGTACGGCGCCGAGCTGTTCCGCCTGAAGGACCGCAAGGGCGCCGACTACCTGCTCGGCCCCACGCACGAGGAGATCTTCACGCAGCTCGTCAAGGACCAGTGCACGTCCTACAAGGACCTGCCGGTGATCCTCTACCAGATCCAGACGAAGTACCGCGACGAGGCGCGTCCCCGTTCGGGCATCCTGCGCGGCCGTGAGTTCCAGATGAAGGACTCGTACTCCTTCGACACCACCGACGAGGGCCTGGCCGAGTCGTACGCGCTGCACCGCCAGGCGTACATCAAGATCTTCGACCGGCTCGGGCTCCGCCACAAGATCGTCTCCGCGGTGTCGGGCGCCATGGGCGGCTCGGCCTCCGAGGAGTTCCTGGCCCCGGCCGCCGCCGGTGAGGACACCTTCGTCCACTGCCCGAACTGCGACTACGCGGCCAACACGGAGGCCGTCACGTTCAAGCAGCAGCCGGAGGACCCCACCGCGCACGGCCCCGTCGAGGAGCTGGACACCCCCGACACGCCGACCATCGAGACGCTCGCCGCGCACCTGGACGTCCCGGCCTCCCACACGCTGAAGAACTTGCTGGTCAAGGTGGACGGCGAGATCGTCGCCGTCGGCGTGCCCGGTGACCGCGAGGTCGACCTCGGCAAGCTGGAGGACCACCTGGCCCCGGCGACCGTCGAGCTCGTCACCGCCGAGGACTTCGAGGGCCGCGACGACCTCGTACGCGGCTACGTCGGCCCGCAGGGCCTCGACAAGGTGCGGTACCTCGCCGACCCGCGCGTCTCGCCCGGCACGGCCTGGATCACCGGCGCCAACAAGCCCGGCAGGCACGCGAAGAACGTCGTCGCCGGCCGCGACTTCGAGGTCGACCAGTACCTGGACGTCGTCGTGGTGGAGGAGGGCGACCCCTGCCCGAACTGCGGCTCCGACCTCACGATCGACCGCGCCATCGAGATCGGTCACATCTTCCAGCTCGGCCGCAAGTACGCCGACGCCTTCCAGCTCGACGTCCTCGGCCAGAACGGCAAGCCCGTCCGGGTCACCATGGGCTCGTACGGCATCGGCGTCTCCCGCGCGGTCGCGGCCCTGGCCGAGCAGCACGCCGACGAGCAGGGCCTGTGCTGGCCCCGTGAGATCGCGCCGGCCGACGTGCACGTCGTGGCGGCCGGCAAGGCGCTCCAGACCGAGCTGGCGCTGGAGGTGTCCGAGAAGCTGAAGGCCGCCGGCCTGCGGGTCCTGGTCGACGACCGGGCCGGGGTGTCGCCGGGCGTGAAGTTCACGGACGCCGAGCTCATCGGCGTACCGAAGATCCTGGTCGCCGGCCGCCGCTCCGGCGAGGGCGTCGTCGAGCTCAAGGACCGCCGCACCGGTGAGCGCGAAGAGCTGACGGTCGACGAGGCGATCGCCCGCCTCGGCGCGTAACGCCTCCCACCGCCCCGGAGCCCGGCCACGGCGCCCCGGGGCGGCACGGGCGTCAGATGCAGCCCGCCGTACCGGCGTCGTCCTCCCGCACCTGGGGGGCCGGCGCCGGTTCGCGTACCGGGGCCTCCGGGTGCCCGTCGAGCGGCTCGTGCAGGTGCGGGTCGTGCACGTGGAGGGCCGACGGGTGCGGGGCCGGCCGCTCGCCGTCCTGGTCCCGGGGCCGGTCCGGGGCTGCCCGCTCCAGGAAGCGCAGCAGCTCCACCGGGAAGGGCAGCACCAGGGTCGAGTTCTTCTCCGCCGCGACGGCCACGATCGTCTGGAGCAGCCGGAGCTGGAGCGCGGAAGGCGTCTCCGACATGACCCCGGCCGCCTCCGCCAGCTTCTTCGAGGCCTGGAGCTCCGCGTCCGCGTTGATCACCCGCGCCCGCCGCTCCCGGTCGGCCTCGGCCTGGCGGGCCATCGACCGCTTCATCGTCTCCGGCAGCGAGACGTCCTTGATCTCGACCCGGTCGATGGTCACGCCCCATTCGACGGCCGGGTTGTCGATCATCAGCTCCAGCCCCTGGTTGAGCTTCTCCCGGTTGGACAGCAGGTCGTCCAGGTCGCTCTTGCCGATGATCGACCGCAGTGAGGTCTGGGCGATCTGGGACACCGCGAAGCGGTAGTCCTCGACGCGGATGATGGCCGCCGCGGCGTCGACCACCTTGAAGTAGATGACCGCGTCGACCCGCACGGTGACGTTGTCGCGGGTGATGCCGTCCTGCGCGGGCACCGGCATGGTCACGATCTGCATGCTGACCTTGTGCAGCCGGTCGGCGAACGGGACCACCATGGTGAACCCGGGCCCGCGCACGCCGCTGCGGAGCCGGCCGAAGCGCAGGACGACGCCCTTCTCGTACTGCTTGACGACCCTGGCGGCGGCCGCCACGTAGATCACGGCGGCCGAGCCCACGGCCGCCGCCGCTGCCAGCAGTTCTTCGACCATGACAGCCCTCCCGTCCATACCGGGTGGTAGGGGTGGTGCGTTATGCCCAATATCGCACCATTGGGGCCGTATGGGGAGTTCTACAGCCAGCCGGCGAACTCCAGGAGCAGCTCCCCGTCCTGCCGCCGCCCCGCCGCCAGGGCCCTGGTGCCCGACTCCACGGCCCGGAACAGCGTCCATCCGCGCAGCCGCTCGCGGTCCAGGTCCAGCGAGTCCGCCAGCTTGTTCACCCGCCGCCGCCCCGCCGTGGGGCCGGAGGCCGCCGCCACCAGGTCCTCGACCCGGTCCCGCACCAGCCGGGCCAGGTCGTACGCCCGTTCCCCGACGACCGGGTCGGGGCCGACCGCCAGCCAGGGCGCCCGGTCGCCGGCCAGCACCTTGCCCTGCCGGAAATCGCCGTGCAGCAGCAGCTCCTCGGGGACGTCCGCCACCAGCTCCTCCCGGGCGGCGAGCGCCGCCGCCACCAGCCCGGCCGTCTCCGGGTCCGTCGCCCCCGCCGCCCGCATCGCCTCCGCCTGCCGGGCGGTCCGCGCGGCCACCGACTCGAACCCGTGGCCCTCCGGCGGGTCCACCCACAGTCGCCGGACCGTGCCGGCCGCCTCCAGCAGCGCCTTGGCCTCCGGCAGCGACCGCAGGCCCACCTCCGTGTGCAGCCGCTCCAGCAGCAGGTCCGGCCCGGCCGGGTCCAGCGGCAGCACCGCGCCCCAGCCGTTCCAGTGCGCCAGCGCCGCCCGCTCCAGGTCCGGCCCGGCGAACGGCGGAGCCACCTTCAGCGCGGCCGGGGCGCCGTCCGGCAGCCGCACCAGGACCACCAGGCTGCTGCGGCCGCCCGGCGCGACCACCCGTTCCACGTCCAGGCGCCGCCGGTCCACCGCCTCCCGGGCGAGCTCCGGAAGACGGGCGAGCCAGTCGTCCGCGGCCGCGTCCCCGTACCTCGCGCCGAGAGCCCGCACCAGTCGCTGCGGCGGTTCGAAACCCATGCGTGCGTCGTTCCCTCTCGATGGCCGGGGCCCACGGTCCGTGCGGCCGCGCTACGGCTCGGCTCGGCCGCCCGGTCGCTCGGCGAGCCCAGGAAAGGCTACGCCGGTGCCCCGCCACCGCACCGCCCGCACCGCGGCCTCGCGCAGCGCGCTCGCCGCCTCCCGCCGCAACGGCCCCCGCGCGGCCCGTACGAGGTCGGAGTAGACGCCCGCCACCCGGTCCTCCAGCTCGGCGGCCAGCCGCACCGCCGCGGCCGCGTCCGGCACCGGGAACGGCAGCGCGTAGGCGGCGGCGGAGGCGGTGGGCTTCCCGCCCAGGTCGCGCACCGCACGGCCCAGCGCGTCCCGCCGGGCCCGGTGCGCGGCGTACGCGGCGGTCGCCTCCGCCTCCCGCGCGTCGCCGACCCGGCCGCCGACGACCCCGTACCCGTACACCGCCGCGTGCTCGGCGGCGAGGGCCGCCTGGGCGGCCTCCAGGGCTGCGTCGCTCATGACGGGGTCCCTCCGCTGCTCAGCAGGTACGCGTGGGCGGCTCCCGCGGCCGCGACGGACGCCAGCAGCCGGGCGAGCTCGGGCGGGGCGGTGAGCAGCGCGGCGGCGTGCGCGTCCGCGGTCCGGCGCGCCATTGCCGCCAGCTCGGCGAGCGCGACGCCCGGGTCGGCGGGCACGGGTGTGCCGTCGGCCGCGTCGCCGGGCGCCCCCGGGGCCCCCGGCCCCGCCGCCGGGACGCCGGCGCGGGCCGGTGCCTCCGGCGCGGCGGGCGTGACGTCCGGTACGGCGGGCGTGGGCGCGGCGGGCGTGGGCGGCGCTCCCGTGGGCGCCCCGGGCGTGGGCGCGGCGGTGGGCGGCGGCGAGCCCGCCGGGGCCAGGGCCGTCACATGGGCCGCGGCCGCCGCCCGCAGCGGGGCCAGCCGGGCGGCCAGCGGCGGATGGGCGGCCAGCACCGCGTCGTACCGCGCCAGGAGCTCCGCGCTCGTGGCGGCCGACCGGCGCCGCAGGGCCGCCTCGGCGCGGGCCGCCCGCGCGGCCGCCGACGCCGACGGCGCACCGCCCGGCTCGTCCGACGTGCACGCCCCGAGCAGCCCGGCCGCGGCCGCCGCGCCCGTCACGACGAGCGCGCGTCTGCGTGTCGTCCCCGTGCGCTCCACGCGTCACTCCCTCAGCCGTACCAGCCAGACCCCAAGATCACCGCTGGCGAGCGTACCTGCGGCTCGGCGCGAGGTGGACGGCAACACCCCCCGCGACCGGATACCCTTTGGTCTGACACGCGACGATCCCACAACAGCACACGCGGCCGAGGAGTCACCCGGATGAGCACCACCCAGAGCGAAAGGCTGCGCGGGCTGCTGGAACCGCTGGTCAGCGCCAAGGACCTGGACCTCGAGGAGATCGAGGTGTCCCGGGCGGGCCGGCGGCGGATGCTGAGGATCATCGTCGACTCGGACGAGGGCGTGGAACTCGACGCCTGTGCCGAGCTGAGCCGCGCCATCTCCGACAAGCTCGACGAGACGGACGCGATGGGCGACGAGGAGTACGTCCTCGAAGTCAGCTCGCCGGGCGCGGACCGCCCGCTGACCGAGCACCGCCACTACGTACGCGCCACCGGCCGCCTGGTGAAGTTCCAGCTCACCGCCCAGGGGGCGGAGGGCGGCGAGCTGGTGGCCCGCATCCTCTCCGTGGACGACGAGGGCCTCGATCTCGAGGTGCCGGGCGTGAAGGGGCGCAAGCCCACCGCCCGCCGTGTCGCGTTCCCGGACATCGCGAAGGCGCGCGTGGAGATCGAGTTCAACCGCAAGGACAAGAAGGAAGAGGAGGCGTAGCCGTGGACATCGACGTGAAGCTCCTGAGGGGCTTGGCACAGGAGAAGGAGATTCCCTTCGACCTGCTGGTCGAGGCGATCGAGTCGGCCCTCCTCATCGCCTACCACCGCACCGAGGGAGCCCGCCGCCACGCCCGTGTCGTGCTGGACCGGCAGACCGGTCATGTGACGGTGTGGGCGAAGGAGGACCCGGCCGACCTGGAGGAGGGGCAGGAGCCCAAGGAGTTCGACGACACACCGTCGGACTTCGGCCGCATCGCGGCGAGCACCGCCCGCCAGGTCATCCAGCAGCGACTGCGGGACGCCGAGAACGACGTGACGTTCGGCGAGTACGCCCGTCGCGAGGGCGACATCGT
The DNA here is from genome assembly GCF_043077235.1 of Streptomyces sp. NPDC016309. NCBI lineage: Bacteria > Bacillati > Actinomycetota > Actinomycetes > Kitasatosporales > Streptomycetaceae > Streptomyces > Streptomyces sp. NPDC016309. The sequence continues at coordinate 7,572 of NZ_JBIBSG010000020.1, forward strand.
CGCCGGCATGGTGCAGCAGGGCAAGGACCCCAAGAACGTCCTGGTGAAGCTGGACGACAAGCTGGAAGCGATCCTTCCGGTGCAGGAGCAGGTGCCGGGCGAGGAGTACACCCACGGCCTGCGGCTGCGGACGTACGTCGTCCGGGTCGCCAAGGGCGTGCGCGGTCCGTCCGTCACCCTTTCGCGCACCCACCCCAATCTGGTGAAGAAGCTCTTCGCGCTGGAGGTCCCGGAGATCGCGGACGGCTCGGTCGAGATCGCGGCGATCGCCCGCGAGGCCGGCCACCGCACCAAGATCGCGGTCCGCTCCACCCGTTCGGGCCTCAACCCCAAGGGCGCCTGCATCGGCCCCATGGGCAGCCGGGTGCGCAACGTCATGGCCGAGCTGCACGGCGAGAAGATCGACATCGTCGACTGGTCGGACGACCCGGCCGAGATGGTGGCCAACGCCCTGTCCCCGGCCCGGGTCTCCAAGGTGGAGGTCGTCGACCTCGCCGCCCGGTCCGCCCGGGTGACCGTGCCGGACTACCAGCTCTCGCTGGCGATCGGCAAGGAGGGCCAGAACGCCCGTCTGGCCGCGCGTCTCACCGGCTGGCGGATCGACATCCGCCCGGACACCGAGCAGCAGCCCGCGGAGGACCGGGACTGACCCGCGTCCGGGCCCTGGGGGCCCGGGGGCCAGGCCCTCGGATTCCCGGGGCTCCGGGGAATGGAACCCGCCATGGTGACGTTGTGCTATGGCGAGATCACGACAACAACCGTTCGATTTTTGCCCCAAAGGGGTGAGGTCGGTGCGGGGAGGTAGACTTAACCGTGTCTGGCCGGACGCACGCCCGCGCCTGCCCTGAGCGAACCTGTGTGGGATGCCGGGAGCGAGCGGCCAAGCGCGATCTGCTGCGCATCGTGTTGATCAAGGGCGAGTGCGCCCCCGATCCACGCGGTACGCTGCCCGGCCGGGGTGCTTATGTGCATCCCGCCTCGGTCTGTCTCGACCAGGCGGTCCGCCGCCGGGCGATCCCGAGGGCCCTCAGGGTCCAGGGACCGCTCGACGTCGCGGACGTCCGCCGGTACGTCGAGCGGCCGGCACCGTAAGAAGAAGTACGGCACGGAACACCGTGCGGTCAGGTACCTCGCGAGTTGGAAGTAGGTCGAGATTGCGATGAGCACTCGATGAGTACGCGATGAGTACGCCCATGAAGTAGCGACGGTCCGGCGGTAACCCGGACCTAAAAGGAGCGAAGTGGCTAAGGTCCGGGTATACGAACTCGCCAAGGAGTTCGGTGTGGAGAGCAAGGTCGTCATGGCCAAGCTCCAGGAACTCGGTGAATTCGTCCGTTCGGCGTCTTCCACCATCGAAGCGCCGGTTGTACGCAAACTGACTGACGCGCTGCAGGGGCCCGGCGGCAACGCCGGCAAGTCCGCAGCCAAGCCCGGCGCGCCCCGCAAGGCCGCGCCGGCCAAGCCCGCCGCCCCCGCGCCCTCCCCGGCGCAGGCGGCACGTCCCGCCGCCCCGAAGCCCGGCGCTCCCGCGCCGAAGCCCGCGGCGGCCGAGAAGCCCGCGGCGCCGGCCCCCGGCCCGCGTCCCACCCCGGGTCCGAAGCCCGCGGCGGCGCCCAAGCCGGCGCCCGCCTCGCCGGCTCCGGCGAACCCGGAGTTCACCGCGCCCCCGTCGGCCCCGGCCGCCGGTCCCCGGCCCGGTGCCGCGCCCGGTCCCCGTCCCGCCGGCCGCCCGCAGGGCGAGCGCGGTCAGGGCGGCGAGCGCGGCGGCCGCCCCGGTGGCGCCCCGCGTCCCGGTGGCGAGCGCCAGGCCCCCCGTCCGGGTGCCCCGCGTCCCGCGGGCCCGCGTCCGGGCAACAACCCGTTCACCTCTGGTGGCTCCACCGGCATGGCGCGCCCGCAGGCGCCCCGTCCGGGCGGTGCCCCGCGTCCCGGCGGCCCCGGTGCCCCGGGCGGTCCGCGCCCGCAGGGCGCCGGTCAGGGCGGTCCCCGTCCGCAGGCCGGCCCCGGTGGACACCCCGGTCCCTCCGGGCGGCCTACCCCCGGCGGCATGCCGCGTCCCCAGGCCCCGCGCCCGGGTGGCGGTCCCGCCGGTAACCGCCCGAACCCGGGCATGATGCCGCAGCGTCCGGCTGCCGGTCCCCGCCCCGGCGGTGGCCCCGGCGGCGGTGGCCGTGGTCCCGGTGGCGGCGCCGGCCGTCCCGGTGGCGCCGGTCGTCCCGGCGGCGGTTTCGCCGGCCGTCCGGCCGGTCCCGGTGGCGGTGGCGGCGGTTTCGCCGGCCGTCCCGGCGGCGGTGGCGGCGGTCGTCCCGGTGGTCCCGGTGGCGGTGGCGGCGGCTTCGGCGGTCGTCCCGGCTTCGGTGGCCGTCCCGGCGGCCCCGGTGGCCGTGGTGGCACGCAGGGCGCCTTCGGTCGTCCCGGCGGTCCCGCGCGTCGTGGCCGTAAGTCGAAGCGGCAGAGGCGCCAGGAGTACGAGGCCATGCAGGCCCCGTCGGTCGGCGGCGTGATGCTGCCTCGCGGCAACGGCGAGACCGTTCGCCTGTCGCGCGGTGCGTCCCTCACCGACTTCGCGGAGAAGATCAACGCCAACCCGGCGTCCCTCGTCGCGGTCATGATGAACCTCGGCGAGATGGTCACCGCCACGCAGTCCGTCTCCGACGAGACGCTGCAGCTCCTCGGCGACGAGATGAACTACCAGGTTCAGATCGTCAGCCCGGAGGAGGAGGACCGCGAGCTGCTCGAGTCCTTCGACCTTGAGTGGGGCGAGGACGAGGGCGGCGAGGAGTACCTCGTGTCCCGTCCGCCGGTCGTGACCGTCATGGGTCACGTCGACCACGGTAAGACCCGACTGCTGGACGCGATCCGCAAGACGAACGTCGTCGCGGGCGAGGCCGGCGGCATCACGCAGCACATCGGTGCGTACCAGGTCGCCACCGAGGTCAACGGCGAGGACCGCAAGATCACCTTCATCGACACCCCGGGTCACGAGGCGTTCACCGCCATGCGTGCCCGTGGTGCGAAGTCCACCGACATCGCGATCCTCGTGGTCGCGGCCAATGACGGTGTGATGCCCCAGACGATCGAGGCGCTGAACCACGCCAAGGCGGCCGACGTGCCGATCGTGGTCGCGGTCAACAAGATCGACGTCGAGGGTGCCGACCCGGTCAAGGTGCGCGGTCAGCTGACCGAGTACGGCCTGGTGGCCGAGGAGTACGGCGGCGACACCATGTTCGTCGACATCTCCGCCAAGCAGGGTCTGCACATCGACTCCCTGCTGGAGGCCGTGATCCTGACGGCGGACGCCTCGCTCGACCTCCGGGCCAACCCGGAGCAGGACGCGCAGGGCATCGCCATCGAGGCCCACCTGGACAAGGGCCGCGGCGCCGTCGCGACCGTCCTGGTCCAGCGAGGCACGCTGCGGGTCGGCGACACGATGGTCGCGGGCGACGCCTACGGCCGTGTCCGCGCCATGCTCGACGACAAGGGCGAGAACGTGGAAGAGGCGGGTCCGTCGACCCCGGTCCTCGTCCTCGGTCTCACCAACGTCCCGGGCGCCGGCGACAACTTCCTGGTGGTCGACGAGGACCGTACGGCCCGTCAGATCGCCGAGAAGCGTGCCGCCCGTGAGCGCAACGCCGCGTTCGCCAAGCGCGTGCGCCGCGTCTCCCTCGAGGACCTGGACAAGGTGCTCAAGGCCGGCGAGATCCAGCAGCTCAACCTCATCATCAAGGGTGACGCTTCCGGTTCCGTCGAGGCGCTCGAGTCGTCGCTGCTCCAGCTCGACGTCGGCGAAGAGGTCGACATCCGGGTCCTGCACCGCGGTGTCGGTGCGGTCACGGAGTCGGACATCGACCTGGCGATGGGCTCCGACGCCATCGTCATCGGCTTCAACGTCCGCGCGGCCGGCCGTGCCGCGCAGATGGCGGAGCGCGAGGGCGTCGACGTCCGGTACTACTCGGTGATCTACCAGGCCATCGAGGAGATCGAGGCGGCCCTCAAGGGCATGCTCAAGCCGGAGTACGAAGAGGTCGAGCTCGGTACGGCGGAGATCCGCGAGGTCTTCCGCTCGTCCAAGCTGGGCAACATCGCGGGTGTCCTCATCCGCTCCGGCGAGGTCAAGCGCAACACCAAGGCGCGCCTCATCCGCGACGGCAAGGTCATCGCGGAGAACCTCAACATCGAGGGTCTGCGTCGCTTCAAGGACGACGTCACCGAGATCCGCGAAGGCTTCGAGGGTGGTATCAACCTCGGAAACTTCAACGACATCAAGGTCGACGACGTCATCGCGACGTACGAGATGCGGGAGAAGCCGCGCGGCTGATCCCAGTCACGGCAGCCGGGGCCGGTCGGCGGATGTATTTCCGTCGATCGGCCCCGGCCGTTCCGTGTACGGTTCTTGGTGTCCCTGCCAAGCGGTTGGCGGGGCACTGAACCCGAACCGGCGGGACATCCGGGCACACATGTACGTGGGGACCCTGTCCTTCGACCTGCTCCTCGGCGACGTACGGTCGCTGAAGGAGAAGCGCTCCGTCGTCCGTCCGATCGTCGCCGAGCTCCAGCGGAAGTTCGCGGTGAGCGTGGCGGAGACCGGCTCCCAAGACCTCCACCGCAGAGCCCGGATCGGCCTCGCGATGGTGTCCGGGGACGTGGGGCACCTGACGGAGGTACTGGACCGGTGCGAGCGCATGGTCGCGGGCCGGCCCGAGGTGGAGCTGCTGTCGGTACGACGGCGCATGCACACCGATGAAGACTGAACGTGCCGCACGGCGGTACGACGAACGTAGGACGAAAGAGGAGAAGGACCGGTGGCCGACAACGCGCGGGCCCGCAAGCTGGCCGATCGCATCCAGGTCGTGGTCGCGGAGACCCTGGACCGGCGTATCAAGGATCCGCGACTGGGCTTCGTGACCATCACGGACGCCCGGGTCACCGGTGACCTGCGGGAGGCCACGGTCTTCTATACGGTCTACGGCGACGAGGAGGAGCGGGCGGCGTCCGCGGCGGCGCTGGAGTCCGCCAAGGGCATCCTGCGCTCCGAGGTGGGCCGGCAGACCGGCGTCCGCTTCACGCCCAGCCTGACCTTCGTCCCGGACGCCCTGCCGGACAACGCCCGCACCATCGAGGACCTCCTCCACAAGGCACGGGCCAAGGACGAGGAGGTGCGCGAGGTGTCGACCGGCAAGACGTACGCCGGCGACGCCGACCCGTACCGCAAGCCCGAGGACGACGAGGACGAGGGCGAAGCCTCGGAATGACACAGCACAACAGGACGCCCGACGGGCTTGTCATCGTCGACAAGCCGTCGGGCTTCACTTCGCACGACGTCGTCGCCAAGATGCGCGGGATCGCCAGGACCCGCCGCGTCGGACACGCGGGGACGCTCGACCCCATGGCCACCGGTGTGCTGGTCCTCGGCGTCGAGAAGGCCACCAAACTCCTCGGTCACCTCGCGCTGACCGAGAAGGAGTACCTGGGCACCATCCGCCTCGGGCAGAACACCGTCACCGACGACGCGGAGGGCGAGATCACCTCGTCCGCCGACGCCTCCCGGGTCACCCGCGAGGCCGTCGACGGCGAGGTGGCCAAGCTGACCGGCGACATCATGCAGGTGCCGTCCAAGGTCAGCGCCATCAAGATCGACGGCAAGCGGTCGTACGCCCGGGTACGGGGCGGCGAGGAGTTCGACATCCCCGCCCGCCCGGTGACCGTGTCGTCGTTCCGGGTGTACGACATGCGCGATGCCGTCGCCGAGGACGGCACGCCCGTCGTCGACCTGGTGGTGTCGGTCGTCTGCTCCTCCGGTACGTACATCCGCGCCCTCGCCCGCGACCTCGGCGCCGGACTCGGCGTCGGCGGCCACCTCACGGCCCTGCGGCGCACCCGCGTCGGCCCGTACAAGCTGGACGGCGCGAGGACCCTGGACCAGCTCCAGGAGGAGCTGACCGTCATGCCGATCGCCGACGCCGCCGCGGCCGCGTTCGCCCGCTGGGACGTCGACGAGCGCCGGGCGAAGCTGCTGCTGAACGGCGTCCGCCTGGACATGCCCGCGTACGGGACGGCCCCCGTGGCGGTCTTCGGTCCCGAGGGCCGGTTCCTGGCGCTGGTCGAGGAGAAGAACGGCAAGGCCAAGAGCCTGGCCGTGTTCGGCTGACCGCCCGGCGCCCCCCCCGCACGGGGAGACGCGCCCACCGTGGAGCGGGCCACGGCCCTCCCGCCGCGCCGCGAGGCGCCGGGAGGCCTCCCGGCCCGCTCCACGATCCCCCTCGCAGAGGGTCTATCCGCCCGGCATGCCGGATTCACCCGGTTGGCCAGGCGCTCGGAGTGAAGGGCGGGAGCACTCGGGGGCGCTTTCGTTCCGCGACCTTCACCCGGTGATCAACTCCGTCCTACCGTCGACCCATGGAACGCGGGGAACGGGCGAGGCTGGTGCGGATCTCCGATCCGGCGGGCCGGACCCGCGGGGTCGGCTTCGTCGCCGACGACGAGGGCACGGTCGTCACCAGCCACGAGGCCGTGGACGGGCTGGTCCGGGTGGTCGTGCGCGCACCCGGTCCGGACGGCGGCGCCTCCGTCGCCGAGGGCGACGCGATCGTCCCGCTGCCCGGGGCCGACCTGGCGCTCGTGCGCACCGAGGGGCTCGGCGTGGCCCCCCTGCCGATCGCGGACCGGGGGAGCGTGGCGGCGGGAACATATGTACGGATCGCCGCGGACGGCTGGCGCGAGGCACGGGTCCTGGGCACCGCGCGGGTCACCTACACGGCGGCCGACCGGTTCCACCTGCTCGGCGAGGTGCTGGAGCTCGCCATCGGGACGGAGGGCCGGGAGGCGCTCCGGCTGGGCGGCGAGGCCGCGGGCGGGCCCGTCCTGGACGCCACGACCGGCACCGTCCTCGGCGTGCTGGGCACCGCCCTGCACGCCGGGCACCGGGCGGCCGGGCTCGCCGTACCGCTCGCCAGGGCCGCCGCGGCGGCGCCCGACGGCCCGCTGGCCGCCCTGCTGCGGCGCAACGCCGCCACCGTCCCGGCGTACGGCGCCGACCTGAACCTCGCCGGCGCGCTCGCCCTCACCGCCACCACCACCGCGACCACCGGTGCGCCCGGCACCCCGCCCGACCCGGTGGAACGCCGCTCCGTCGCGAGGGAGCTGGAGGCCTTCACGGACTCGGACGCCGTGGCCTTCGCCCTCGTCGGCGACCCCGGCTGCGGACGCACCACCGCACTGCGCGCCCTCGCCGCCCGCCGCGCGGGCGGCGACGCACCCGCCCCCACCCTCTGGCTGCGCGGCGCCGACCTCCGTGCCGACGACGCCTCCCTGGACGACGCGGTCGCCCGGGCGCTGCGGCAGGCCGGCCGTGTCGTCGCCTGCTCGGGCGCGCCGGGCGACATGTCGGCCGCCACCCCGGCGCGGGTGGCGCGGCTCGCCCTCGACCGGGGCCGCCCCCTCCTCGTCGTTCTCGACGGCGCGGAGGAGATGCCCCCCGTCCTGGCGCACCGGCTCGCCGAGTGGACCGCGGCAACGGCCGGCTGGCTCCGGGCGCACCGCGTCCGGCTCGTCGTCGCCTGCCGGCCCGAGCACTGGGAACAGGCGGGCGCGCTGTACCCCGCCGGGGCGCTGTACCGGCCCGGCCGGCCCGCCTGGCGGCTGCCGGACGCCCTGCGGATCGGCGACCTGGCCGGGCGGGAGGCCCGGCGGGTGCGCGAGCGGTACGGTTTGCCCGGCGACGCCCTCGCGGTGGCCGACGCCCGGCACCCGCTCGCCCTCCGGCTCCTCGCCGAGGTGCGGGAGGCGCTGCCCGGTGACGTACCGGGACGGCCCGGCCGGGCGGAGGTGTTCGCCGCGCACCTGGACCTGCTGTGCCTGCGCGTCGCCGGCCGGATCGCCACCGCGGCCCGGCCCCCGCTGCGGGGCACCGCGCTGCGGCGGCTCGCCGCCCGGGTCGCCGGGCGCGTCCACGAGGCGGCCAGGCGGTGCCTGGGACCCGGGCAGGGCGAACTGTCCCGGGAGGCGTTCGAGGAACTGTTCCCCTGGGCCACCGGCTGGGCGGCCGCCGTGCTGACGGAGGGCGTGCTGGTCCCGGCGGGTACCGGCTACCGGTTCGCCCACGAGGAGGTCGGCGACTGGATCCAGGGCGCCCACCTGGACCTGGACGCGGCGCTGCGGGCGCTGGTGCACGAGGGCACGCATGGGGACCTCCCGGTACCCCGCCACCGGATCGGCCCGGTCCTCCAGGCGCTCCTGCTGCTGGACCGCGCCCGGCGGCCGACCGCCCTGGCAACCCGGCTGGAGGGCCTGGTCGACGCCCTGGACCGGCTCGCGCCCGCGCCCGGTGCGGGGGCCGGGCCCCACGGGACCGACGCCGGTACGGAGGGCCGGGGCGACGGGACCTCCCGCGACGCGGGCGCCGGGGCCGGCGCACCGGTGGACGCCGGCGTACCGGGGGCCGAGGGGCGGGACGGGGACGCCGCCTGGTGGTGTGCCCGGCTGCTGGGGGAGACCCTGCTCCGGGTCCCGGACGTGCGGCCCTACACGGGCGTGCTGCGGCGGCTCGCCGAGTGCGTCACCGACCGTTCCGTCCGGCGGGGCGGCGCGCCCGTAGCGGACCAGGACCCGCTGCACGAGTTCGGGCCCTGGTTCTGGGAACGGCTCCGGCTCGGCGAGGACGACCGCCTCGACCTGCTGCGGCGCCTCGTGCCCGCCGACGGGGCACCCGGCGCGCGGGACGTACCGCGCTACCTGGACGCCGTCGCCGTACGGCTGGCCGTCGACCCCCGTGGCGTACAGCCCCTGCTGTGCCGCTGGTTCGGCGACGAGCGGCCGCTGCCCGCCCCGCCCGGCGCCACGGTGCGGCCCACCGTCGCCGGGGCGGCGCAGGCGCTGCTGTACGCCCACCGCGATCTGGCCGTCGACGACCTGTGCGAGGCGCTCGTCTCCACCGCCCACCCGCGCGCCGACGAACTGCTCGCCGCCCTCGTCGAGGACGAGCCGGCCGCGCTGTGCCGGGCCGTCGACCGCTGGGCCCACGACGACACCCGGCCAGGACGCCGGGTGGCCGCCGCCACGTACGGGCGGCTCCTCGCCGCCCGGGTCACCACCGACGCGGAACGCGAGCTGCTCCGGTACGCGGCCGTCGCGCTCCTGGCCCGCCCCGGCGACCGGGACCTGCACGGACCGGCGCTCGGCCTCCTCGTCCGCGACCCGCACGGCCGCAGCCGGTACCTCGGCCCTGCCCTGGCCGCCTTCCTCGCCGACGACCCCGCGCTGCCGGCGAGCGCCTTCACCGCCGCCCTGGCCACCCACCCCGAGCCCGTCCTGGCCGCCTTCCGCGCCCGGCTGCTGGACGGCGGCCCCGGGGCGGCCCCCGCCGAGGTGCTCGCCGTCCTCGCCGAGGTGCGCACCCCGGCGCTGGCCCGCCGCGCCGCCGAACTGGTCCGCGCGTACGTCCATCACCACCCGGCGGGCGCCGCCCACGCCGCCGCGTACGTCGACCGGCGCCTGGAGCAGGGCCCTGCCGCCCGTGCCGTGCTCTTCCCACTGGTCAGCGGGCTGCTGCGGGGCTCTCCCGTGGAGGTGCGCGGCGCGCTGGCCCCCGTCCTCGCCGCGCCCGGCACGCCCGCGTCCCGCCCGCTGCGCGACGAGCTCCTCGACGTACTCCTGGAGTACGAGCGGTACGAGAGCCACGACGGCCGGGACCTCGCCGTGCTCGACGCGCTGCTGCGGGCCGCCGCGCTCGGGTGTACGCGGCGGCCGGAGGCCCGCACCCGGGAGCTGGTCCACCGGACGGGGCTGCTCCTGGTCCGCACGCCCGAGGGCGCGACCTGCTTCGACCGGCGGCTGGTCGAGCTCGCCCGGGAGGTGCCGGGCTTCGCGTCCCTCGTCACCGGCTGGCTGCGGGAGGCGCCGGGGGACTGGGCGTTCGTGGTCGGCCCCAGCGCCCGGCGGACCGTCGAGGGCCTGGGCGGTCCGGCCCATCCGGTGCCGATGCGGGCCGCGAGCCGTGGGCATGGCAGTCTTAGACCTGCGTAAGAGGTCCATGACGTACACGGGTTCGGGCGAGGAGCGGTCACAGTGCAGCGCTGGCGTGGCTTGGAGGACATCCCCCAGGACTGGGGGCGCAGCGTCGTCACCATCGGCTCCTACGACGGGGTGCACCGCGGACACCAGCTGATCATCGGCCGGGCGGTGGAGCGGGCGCGTGAACTCGGCGTCCCGTCCGTCGTCGTGACCTTCGACCCGCACCCCTCCGAGGTGGTCCGCCCCGGCAGCCACCCGCCGCTGCTGGCCCCGCACCACCGGCGGGCCGAGCTGATGGCCGGGCTCGGTGTCGACGCGGTGCTGGTGCTGCCGTTCACGGCCGGGTTCTCGCAGCTCTCGCCGGCCGACTTCATCGTGAAGGTGCTCGTCGACAAACTGCACGCGCGTGCCGTCATCGAGGGCCCCAACTTCCGCTTCGGCCACCGGGCGGCCGGGAACGTCGACTTCCTCCGGGAGCTGGGCGCGACGTACGACTACGAGGTCGAGGTCGTCGACCTGTACGTCCGCGGCGAGGCGGGCGGCGGCGAGCCGTTCTCCTCCACCCTGACCCGGCGCCTGGTCGCCGAGGGCGACGTCGAGGGCGCCGCCGAGATCCTGGGCCGCCCGCACCGCGTCGAGGGCGTCGTCGTGCGCGGCGCCCAGCGCGGCCGCGAGCTGGGGTACCCCACGGCGAACGTCGAGACCCTGCCGCACACCGCGATCCCCGCGGACGGCGTGTACGCCGGCTGGCTCACGGCGGCCGGGGAGCGGATGCCCGCCGCCATCTCGGTCGGCACCAACCCGCAGTTCGACGGCACGGAGCGGACCGTCGAGGCGTACGCCATCGACCGCGTCGGCCTGGACCTGTACGGGCTGCACGTGGCGGTCGACTTCCTGGCGTACGTACGGGGCCAGGAGAAGTTCGCGTCGATCGAGGCGCTCCTGGAGGCGATCGCGGCGGACGTCAAGCGCTGCCGCGAACTCACCGCCGACCGCTAGGTCGTGTCTGCGGCGCCCCGTCAGCCCTGCCGCGCCGCCCAGTGGCACGCCGCCCCCCGGCCGCGGCCGTCCAGGACCGGCAGGTCCCCGGTGCGGCACGCGGCCGCCACGCCCGCCCGGTCAGCCTCCCCGGACGCCAGGACCGGGCAGCGGGCGTGGAACCGGCACCCCGCCGGGACGCGGGACGGGTCCGGGGGCTCACCCGTCAGGAGCACCGGCTCCGTGTCGGACTCGGGGAGCACCGACAGCAGCGCCCGGGTGTACGGGTGGCGCGGCGCCGACAGGACCTCCTCCACCGTGCCGGTCTCGACGACCCGCCCCAGGTACATCACCGCCACCCGGTCGGCGATGTTCCACGCCAGGCCCAGGTCGTGCGTGACGACCAGCGCGGCCAGGCCCAGCTCGTCGCGCAGGCGCAGGAGCAGCGCGAGGATCTCGCCGCGCACCGAGGCGTCCAGGGAGGCGACCGGCTCGTCGGCGACGATGAGCTCGGGTTCGAGGACCAGCGCCCCGGCGATGACGACCCGCTGCCGCTGGCCGCCCGACAGCTCGTGCGGGTAACGGAGGAAGAACCGCTCCGGGGGCCGTAGTCCCGCCCGGGCGAGCGCCGAGGCGACGGCGGCCCGCTCGTCCCCGCCGTACCCGTGGATCCGCAGCCCCTCCGCGACCGCGTCGTACACGGTGTGGCGGGGATTGAGCGAGCCGCTCGGGTCCTGGAGCACGAGCTGTACCCGCCGCCGGTGGCTCTTGAGGTCCCGGGAGGCGTACGACAGGGGCGCCCCGTCGAAGGTGACCGAGCCGGACGTGGGCCGGACCAGGCCCAGCAGTGAGCGTGCCAGGGTCGTCTTGCCGCACCCCGACTCGCCCACGAGCGCGACGATCTCGCCGGCGCCGATCTCCAGGTCCACCCCGTCCACGGCACGGGCGGCCGGGCCACCGCGCCGGCCGGGGAAGGTGACGTGCAGCCCGGAGGCGGCGAGCAGGGGGTTCATGCGGGGCTCCCGTCCGTCAGGAGGCAGGCCGCCAGGTGACCGGGCGCCGCCCGGACCAGCGGCGGGTCCTGGGACGCGCACGTCTCCAGCGCGACCGGGCAGCGCGGGTGGAACGTACAGCCGGAGGGCAGCGCGGCCGGGTCGGGAGGGTCGCCGGGCAGACCGCGCGGGGCGAGCCGGGAGGCCGGGTCGCCGATGCGGGGGAAGGCGGCCGACAGGGCGCGCCCGTAGGGGTGCCGGGCGGCGTCGTAGACGTCCCGGGCCGGTCCCTCCTCGACGATCCGGCCCGCGTACATCACCGCCAGCCGGTCACAGGTGTCGGCCAGGACGGCCAGGTCGTGACTGATCATGACGAGGCCGATGTCCCGTTCGCCGACCAGCGTCTCCAGCAGCCGCAGGACCTGCGCCTGGATCATCACGTCGAGCGCGGTCGTCGGCTCGTCCGCCACGATCAGCCGGGGCTCGCAGGCCAGCGCCATGGCGATCATCACGCGCTGCCGCTGCCCGCCGGACAGTTCGTGCGGGTACGCACCGGCCCGCGCGGCCGGCAGCCCGACCTGCTCCAGCAGCGCGCCCACCCGGGTGCGGGCCGCCCCGGCGGTCGCCCTCCGGTGGACGAGGAGGGGCTCGGCGATCTGGTCGCCGATCCGGTGGACGGCGTTGAGCGAGTGCATGGCGCCCTGGAACACGATCGACGCGCCCGCCCACCGTACGGCCCGCAACCGTCCCCACGTCATGGTCAGGACGTCCTCGCCGTCCAGCAGGATCCGCCCGGTCAGCCGGGCGGAGGCGGGCAGCAGCCGCAGCAGGGCCAGCGCCAGGGTCGACTTGCCGCACCCCGACTCACCGGCGACGCCAAGCTTCCGCCCCGCCTCCAGGGTCAGGCCGACCCCGCGCACGGCGGGTACGGCGGCGTCGCCCGTCCCGTACGTGACGTGCAGGTCCTGGATGTCGAGCAGGCTCAACGCCCCACCCCCAGCCTCGGGTTCAGCACGGACTCGACCGCCCGCCCGCACAGGGTGAAGGAGAGGGCGACGACGGCGATGGCGATCCCGGGCGGGGCCAGGTACCACCAGTGCCCGGACGACACCGCGCCCGCCTCGCGCGCGTCCTGGAGCATCCCGCCCCAGGAGACGACCGACGGATCGCCCAGGCCCAGGAAGGCCAGCGTCGCCTCGGTGAGGATCGCGGCCGAGATGCCCAGCGTGGTCTGCGACAGCACCAGCGGCATGACGTTGGGCAGCACATGGCAGCTCATGACGTGGCCGTGGCCGCCGCCGAGCGCCCTGGCGCGCTCGATGTACGGGCGGGACTCCACCGCGATGGTCTGCGCCCGCACCAGCCGGGCCGTGGTGGGCCAGCTCGTGATCCCGATGGCGAGGACCACCGTCCACATGCTCCGGGACATCACCGTGGCCAGCACGATCGCCAGCACCAGCGCCGGCATCACCAGGAACCAGTCGGTGACGCGCATGGCCACGGTCGAGAGCCAGCCGCCGAAGTGGCCCGCCAGGATCCCCACCAGGGTGCCGATGGCGACGGACAGCGCCGCCGCGAGCAGTCCGACGGCCAGCGATACCCGGGCGCCCCACACCAGCAGGTCCAGCAGCGACCGGCCGAACTGGTCCGTCCCGAGCGGGAACGCGGCGCTCGGCGCCTCCAGCGGCGTACCGGACGCACCGGTCACACTCCGCACCTCGTCACCGGCTCCCACGAGCAGCGGGGCGGCGAGCGCGACCAGCGCGATGAGGGCGAGGGCGGCGAGCCCGTACAGCCCGGCCCGCTGCCGGCGGTACCGGTGCCAGAACCGCGCCGCCGACTCCCGGCGGCGCGCCCACGTCAACGAGGACTTCGCGGAGGACTCCGGGGAGGAGTTCGCGGAGGACGTCGAGGAAGGGTCCGGGGAGGAGTTCGCGGAGGACATCGAGGAGGGGTCCGGGGAGGAGTTCGCTGAGGACTCCGGGGAAGTGGTCATCGGCCCACCCGGGGGTCGAGGAACGGGTACAGCAGGTCGGCGAGCAGGTTCATCACGATCATCGCCCCGGCGAAGACGACGAACAGACCCTGCACGAGCGGCAGGTCCGGTACGGACAGCGCCTGGTAGAACAGTCCCCCGAGCCCCGGCCAGGAGAACACCGTCTCCACGAGAATCGACCCGGCGGCCACGTGCCCCAGGTTGATGAACACCATCGTGACGGTGGGCAGCAGCGCGTTGGGCACGGCGTGCCGGCGGCGCACCAAGTCGTCCCGCAGCCCCTTGGCCCGCGCGGTCGTCAGGTAGTCGCCCCCCATCTCGTCGAGCAGCGAGGCGCGCATCACCAGCAGCGTCTGCGCGTACCCCACGGCCACCAGGGTGAGCACGGGGAGCACCATGTGGTGGGCGACGTCCAGGACGTACCCGAACCCCGTCGCGTCACCCGACTCCATGCCGCCGGTGGGGAAGAGGCCGGGCACCGGCCCGACACCCACCGAGAAGACGATGATGGCCAGCAGCCCGAGCCAGAACGACGGGACGGACCACAGCGTCAGTGCGACGGCCGTGTTCAGCCTGTCCCCGGGGCCGCCGTGGCGCCAGGCGGAACGGGTGCCGAGCCACAGCCCGATCGCCGAGTAGAGCACGACGGCCACCCCGGTGAGCAGCAGCGTGGCCGGCACCTTCTGCGCGATCAGCTCCCCGACCGGCGTCCGGAACTGGTAGGACGTGCCGAGGTCGCCGGTCAGCGCCTTGGCGCAGTAGTCGGTGAACTGCTGCCACAGCGGCAGGTCGAGCCCGAACTGCCGCCGCAGGGTCGCCATCTGCTCGGCCGACGTCGGCATGCCGTGCGTCATGACCTTGACCGGGTCGCCGGGCAGGACACGGAACAGGAAGAAGCTGGTGACGAGCACGGCGAAGAGGGAGACGGCCGCGCCGCCCAGCTTGCCCGCCAGGTAGCGCGGATAGCCGCTCGTCGTCCTGCCCGGGCGCCGCGCCGCCTCGGCGGGCGGGCCGACGGTGGTCACCACCGGCTACTCGCGGTCGTCGGCGGTGGAGCGGCGGCGCATTGCGGCCCAGACGCCCACCGCGACCAGGACCAGTGCGGCGGGGCCGATCACCAGCCACACCGTCGCCGAGGAGCCGGAGCCGTCGTCCGGGCCCTTCGCGGCCGGCTCCGCGGACCACCAGCTCCAGTAGCCGTCCTGGCCCCAGATGTTGCCGCCGTCCGAGGGCATCGTGGTGATCGACGCGATCTGGTCGGTGCGGTAGGCCTCGACCGCGTTGGGGTACGCGATGACGTTCATGTACCCCGTGTCGTACAGCCGCGACTGCAACCGCTTGACCAGGTCGGCCCGTCGGGCCGTGTCGTACTCCACCGCCTGCTGGGCGTACAGCTCGTCGTACCGCGCGTCACAGATGAAGTTGTCGGTCGCGCCGGTGTCCTTGGGGGTGGCGGGGAGTGCGCCGCAGGTGTGGATGGACAGGACGAAGTCGGGGTCCGGGTTGACCGACCAGCCGTCGAAGGCCAGGTCGTAGTCGCCCTTCGCCCAGGGGTCGGAGACGTTGTCGAGGCAGTCGACCTCCAGGCCGATGCCGAGCTCGCCCCACCACTCCTGGAGGTACTTGCCGACCGCCTTGTCGTTGGGGTCGGTGGCGTGGCACAGGATCCGGAAGTCCAGCGGCCTGCCGTTCTTGCCGGCCCGCTTGCCGCCGGCGTTCTTCCGGTAGCCCGCCCGGTCCAGTGTCCGCGCCGCCTGTGCCGGGTCGTAGGCGATCCGCTGCGCGCCCCCGGGCTTCCAGAAGTACGTGCCGAAGCGCGGCGGGATGTACCCCTCGCCCTCCACGGCGTGGCCCTGGAAGACCTTCTCCACGATGGTCCTCCGGTCGACCGCCTGGAACAGGGCCTTGCGGACCGCCGGGTCGAGCAGTGCCGGGTGGCCGCTGCCGAACTTCCTGCCGTCCCTGGCACGCGCCCCGGGGTTGGTGGCGAGGGCGAAGAACCGGCGGCCGGGGGCGTCGTTCACCTTGATGTCCGGCGCCGACTTCAGGGCCGCGGCCTGGGCGGGGGTGAGGTTCGGTACGAAGGACACCTCGCCCTTGCGCAGTGCGGCGACGGCCGCGTCACCGTCCTTGTAGTAGCGCAGCACCAGCTCGTCGAACTTGGGCGCGCCGCGCCAGAACGTCTTGTTGGGCGTGAGCTTGACGTACTGGTCGACCTTGTAGTCGGTGATGACGAAGGGGCCGTTGCCGACGATGGGGAACCGCTTGTCGTTGTTGAACTTCGAGAAGTCTCCGACCTTCTCCCAGACGTGCTTGGGGACGATCGGGACGTCGAGGGCCGTCATGGTGGCCTGCGGCTTCTTCAGCTTGATGACCAGCGTCCTCGGGTCCGGCGCGGTGACCTGCCGGAAGTTCGCGGTGAAGCTGCCGTTGGCGGTGGCGGCGTTCTCGTCCGTCATCATCTTGGTGAACGTCCAGGCCGCGTCCTCGGCGGTGGCCTTCTTCCCGTCCGACCACGTGGAGTCGTCCCGGATCGTGTAGGTCCACGTCAGCTTGTCCGGCGACGACTTCCAGGCGGTGGCGAGGCCGGGGACGGGGTGCGCGTCCTTGGCGTCGTAGTTGGTGAGGTACTCGTAGGCGAGCCGGTGGATGCTGGTGGAGACCAGCCGCTGGGCGAGGAACGGGCTCAGCGAGTCCACGCTCTGCGAGACGGCGATGCTGAGGACGGTCCTGCCGTCCCCGCCGTCCCCCTCGTCCGCCCGCGCGGGCTGGCCGGCGGTGAGTGAGGTGGCGGCTAAGCCTGAGGCGAGAAGCAGGCGGAGGGAGCGGTGTGGAGCCATGGTGACCATGAGGTTGACCTCGCGTCCATCTCGGGGCGCCGGCTGGTGAAGCGAAGGTCTACCAGCGGGACGGAGGCGCGTCAACGACGCGTCGGCGATCCTTTGACCATCCGTTGACGAGCCGTCAAACCCGCTCTGTGCTGCGAGAATGCGGTGAGGGCCCGCACCGTGACGACGGTGCGGGCCCTCATTGGTCCAGTCCTCTGACGCCCTACTGCTGAGGAGCTGGCGGAGCCTGCGGGGGCTGCTGCTGGGGCTGTTGTTGCGGATGCTGCTGCTGCGGCCAGCCGGGCTGCGGCTGCGGCGGCTGGGGCTGCTGCGGGTACTGCTGGGGGTGTTGCGGCTGCTGCGGCTGGTGCTGCGGGTACTGCGGGTGCGGCGCCGGGGGCGGGGCCTGGCCGGGCTGAACCGGCTGCTGGTACGGCTCCCAGCCCTGTGCGGGATACGGCTGGCCGGGGGCCGTCTGACCGGGCACCGGCTGCTGGGGCGGGTAGGGCTGGCCCGGCACCGGCTGGCCGGGCACCGGCGGGGCCAACTGGGGCGGCACGGACCCGTGGCCGTCACCGGTCCACAGCCCCTGCGCCTGCTGCGCCCGTACGAAGTCCTCGGCGACCATCGCGGAGAGGTTGAAGTACGCCTCGCGCGTCTTCGGCCGCATCATGTCCAGGTCCACCTCGGCGCCCGCCGCCAGGTGCTCGTCGAACGGCACCACGACGACCCCGCGGCAACGCGTCTCGAAGTGCTGCACGATGTCGTCGACCTTGATCATCTTGCCGGTCTCGCGCACCCCGGAGATCACCGTGATCGAGCGCTGCACCAGATCCGCGTACCCGTGCGCCGACAGCCAGTCGAGCGTGGTCGACGCACTGGACGCACCGTCGACGGACGGGGTCGAGATGATGATCAACTGGTCGGCGAGGTCCAGGACACCACGCATGGCGCTGTAGAGCAGGCCCGTGCCGGAGTCGGTCAGGATGATCGGGTACTGCCTGCCCAGGACGTCGATCGCGCGCCGGTAGTCCTCGTCGTTGAACGTCGTCGACACGGCCGGGTCCACGTCGTTGGCGATGATCTCCAGGCCGGAGGGCGCCTGCGAGGTGAAGCGGCGGATGTCCATGTACGAGTTGAGGTACGGGATCGCCTGGACCAGGTCCCGGATCGTGGCCCCGGTCTCGCGGCGCACGCGCCGGCCGAGCGTACCGGCGTCGGGGTTGGCGTCGATCGCGAGGATCTTGTCCTGCCGCTCGGTCGCGAGGGTGGCGCCCAGGGCGGTGGTGGTCGTCGTCTTGCCGACGCCGCCCTTGAGGGAGATGACCGCGATCCGGTAGCAGGACAGCACCGGCGTACGGATCAGCTCCAGCTTGCGCTGGCGCTCCGCCTCCTCCTTCTTGCCGCCGAGTTTGAACCGGGCGGAGGCGGAGGGGTTCCGGCTGGACTTGGCCTTCTGCTTGTTGTTGCGCAGCAGGCGGTCGGAGGAGAGCTCCACCGCGGCCGTGTAACCCAGCGGCGCCCCCGGCACGGACCGCTCGCGCTGGTCGTGCGTGACGGAGCTGGGCCAGGCGGCCCCGGTCCGCGGATCGACGGGCGGCTGCTGCGGGTGCGGGGTGGGGTGCTGGGCTGCGTGCGGGTGCTGGGCGGGCTGCGGGTGCTGCGCGGGCTGTGGGTGCTGGCCGGGCTGGGCGTGCGGCTGGGGCTGGTGCTGGTGCTGGTGCTGGGGCTGGGCCGGGTGGGGGAAGCCGTAGCCGCCCTGGGGTGCGGGCTGCGCCATGGGCTGCTGGCCCGGGTGCGGGAAGCCGTAGCCCGCCTGCGGTGCTTGCTGCTGGCCGGGGTGGGGGAACCCGTACCCGGCCGGGGGCGCGGGGGCCTGCGGCGGGAGCGGCGCGGCGGGTGCCGGGGCCGGGGCCGGGGTCTGGTCCTGGGCGGGCGCGGCCGGAGCCGGCTGTGCGGGGGGCTGCGCCTGCGCCTGGGCAGGCGGTACGGGCCACTGGGGCGCGGCGGTCGGCGCGGCCGGCTGGAACGCGGGCGGCAGCGGCGGGAGCCCCGCTCCCTGCTGGCCCGGCACCGGGGCCCACGGCTGCGCGGGCGCGGGCGGTGCGGTGTCCTGGGGTGCGGGGCCCTGGGACGCGGTGTCCTGGGGTGCGGGGCCCTGGGACGCGGTGTCCTGGGGTGCGGGGCCCTGGGACGCGGTGTCCTGGGGTGCGGGGCCCGTGGGCACGGCGTCGGCGACCGCACCGGTGGCCTCCGGCGCCTCCTCCGCCCCGGTGGGCGTCCCGGCGACAGGGCCCTCGCCGTTCCCCGGGGCGTCGGGCCCGGCCTGGGCGTCCGCGTCGGCGTCCACCGCAGCGCCGTCGCCCTCGGAGCCGCCCTGCGAGGGCTCGGCCCGCTCGGCCGATCCCGCCGCCTCACGTGCCGCGATCTCCGCCATCTCGCGCTTCAGCGCGGCGGGGGAGAAGCGCATGGTGGCCCCGCTCTCCACGTCGCCGCCACCGAACGGCTGCGGCTGGTCCGCGGCCACGACCGGCTCGGCCTGCACCGGCTCGGCCTGCACCGGCTCGGCCTGCACCGGAGCCGGCCCCGTCTCCGGCTCCCGCGCGGGCTCGGCAGCCGCCTGGGCGACGGGAGCGACCGGAGGCGCCGCCGGAGCGGGCGCCTCCGGGCCAGGCACGGCAGGCACCGCGGGCACGGCAGGCACCGCGGGCACGGCAGGCACCGCGGGCACGGCAGGCACCGCGGGGGCCTCCGCCGCCGGCGCCCCCGGCGCCCAACCCGACTCGAAGTCGCCGCTCGACGGCGCCCCAGGAGCCTCAGCCGCCTCCGGAGCCACCACCGCCCCCGCATCCGGTGCCACAACCCCGTCGACAGCCGCGGCCGCAACCCCCTCAGCGGACGCGGGCGCATCCGCCACCGCCGCCTCCGCGGGCACATCCGCGGCCGCCGGCGCGGGCTGCTCGGGCACCGCCACCGGCTGCTCGGGCACCGCCACCGGTGTGGCACCGTGCGGCGGCGGGGGCGGGACGGGCGTGGCCGACGGAGCGGCGGGCGTCCCGGCCCCCGACGTGTCGCCCGCGTTCTGCGTGTACCAGGCGGGCGGGGTGTAGTCGATGGTGAACTCACCCGTCATCTCGGCGGGATCCGCGTCGGACTCCTCGACGGGAATGTTCCAGCTCCCGTGGATGTCGTCCCGATCGCCGTTCACTTTGCCTCCTGGTGTGGTCGAGCACCCTTGTGCCGTCGTGGGTGGGGGCCACCGTTGTTCCGATCGGCCCGGCTCTCCCCCGGGGCGTGGCGGCCATGCCCGTACGACCGCGCCGCGCCCTCACCCACCCTAATCGCCAACACCACCCGCCCGGCAGGCCCGCCCGGCGTCGGCGCACCTCCGCGCCCCACCCGTGTCCCTCATGTGACCTGCACACGGCGGAGCGTGAGGGGCAGAGCCGTACAAAAGGGGAGCGATCCAACGGAAGCGGGGCCCGGTCGGCCGGCGAGGTCCCGAAGGTCCCTGCCATGGCCGGGTCCTGGCCCCGTCCTGTACCCGGTCCCGTCCCGCGTGCCGGCCCCGGGCCGTCAGCGCAGGTCGAACTCGCCGTCGCGCGCCCCGAGCACGAACGCCCGCCACTCGGCCTCCGTGTACCGCAGGACGGTGCCGGGGTCCAGGGAGGAGCGCATGGCGACGGCCCCGCCCGGGAGGTAGGCGATCTCCACCCGCTCCTCGTCCGCGCTCGTTCCCGGGGCGCCGTGCCATTCGACGCCGGAAATGTCGAGCGCGTACAGCGCTTCCTTCTCCTCTGCGCTCCCCATCACGGTTCCCTTCGGTCACGGCCGGCCGGCCGGGCGTGGGCAAACACCCGGTGGCGGCGCGTAGTTGGATGTTGCTGAAGCGTCACCATCGGTATCGTAGGCCAGTCGGCAGGCCGGGGACGGACGTCTTCCGCGGATCGGTACGCCGCCCGGCGGGGCCCGCGTCGGCCGCAGCCGGGCCCGTACGTCACCCGGGGGAGTGAGGCGCGGCGGGGCTCAGTCGATCCGGCGGGGCATGCCCAGCAGGCCCGACTCCGCGTCGGTGGCGGCGGTCATCACCCAGTGCCGCTCCCGCCCGGAGCACCAGAGGGTCACGCCGTCCGCCAGGGTCGGCAGCGCCTCCGTCTCGGTCCTGTGCAGGCCCAGTATCCGGCCGATCTGCTGCGCCTCCTGGGGCGAGACGCGCTGGACGCCCACGAGCGTGGCCATCCGCATCAGCCGTGGTGCCACGGGGCTCAGATAGGGGAGCAGTGTCAGGACGGACTGCCACGGCGAGGACACCACACGCCCCCGGGGCGGGCGCATGCCGCAGTCCCGTACGACGACGACGGGACTGCCCACGGTCGCGCCCAGCGGCGGTACGCGGCCCACCTCGTGCAGGGTGACGCACTCCAGCCCGGCCCCCGCGGACTGCGCCAGGGTGGTCCACTCCTGCGGCCGGCCCGTCTCCACCGCGACGCGCGCCCCGGTGCCCGCCGCCCGCAGTGCCAGCACCTGGGCGGTCCACAGGCCGCCGATCAGCAGGACGTCGTACGGCGTGGAGCGGTGGAAGCCGATCAGCTGCGGGCGGCCCTCCGCGTCGTCGCCGATCACCACGCCGTCGTCCCCGACGGGCAGGGACAGGGCGCCCAGGTGGTCGGTGGCCACGCTGTGGCCCGCGTGACGGGGGCCGAACAGCCCCCGGAGGCCGCGTGCGGAAGCGGTGCGTGCCATCAGCGCGCACCTCCCAGCGGCAGCGTCGCGAGGACACCGGGAAGCTGTTCGCGGTCCAGGCGCAGCAGGCCCACCTTCGCCGACCGGGCGGCCTGCTCCAACGCCCGCCGCACCCCGACGAGTTCGGTGTCGGATCCGCCGGTGATACGTACGTGGCCGAGGATGTTCATCGCCCCCTGGCGTGTTCCGCGCCGCAAGGTGAGGCTGACGGTGGTGGCGTACGCCGGAACGGACGTCAGCAGCGAGACGAGCTGGGGCAGCGGCGACGCACCCCGGCCCAGCTCGGGCCAGCGGCCGACCGCGTAGGTGGTGTGCCATCGGTCGTCGCACCGCCAGACCCGCGAGGTCTCCGCCGTACGCCGCTGCGGCGCCGCGCCGGGACGCGCCGCCCGCGCCGCCGCGCGGGGGTTGGCGCACGCGGCGGTGGCCACCGTGGAGTTGAGCTCCTCCTGGTCCAGCACCACCGCCTGGAAACCGGCCCCGGTCAGACGGCTCGCCACGTGGTCCGCCACGCGCACCAGGCAGCGCTGTGCCCCCTCCGTACCGCCGCCGCGCGCCTCGACCGCCTCGGCGCAGAGCTCCGGGTCGAGCTTCACCGCGACCCAGGTCATCCGCGACGCGGGCGCTCCGGTGCGCTCGTGCAGGGGGGCGTACGAGAGCCGCGCCACCGCCTGCTGGGGCAGGTGCGGTGCCGGTGCGGGCCGCACCTGCTGCACCAACTGCACCGATTCCACGACGATGTCGTCGACCTGGAGGGCGTCGCCCAGGACCGACAGCGGCAGGGCGCGCGCGCCGGAGGCGGGGCGCAAAGCGGAACCGCTGGCCTCGATGCGTACGACACCGGTCAGGAAGGTGCCGTCGCCGAGCATCCCGACGGTGCGGCGCCGGCGGTCCACGTAGGGGTACGGGCGGAAGCCCGGCACGCTCTCCGTGACACCGGCCAGCGACGGGTCGGTGTCGGCCGCGGGGGCGGCGGCCCCGCGCCTGCGGGCGCGCAGCGAGAGTGCCGTGGAGAGCCAGTCCTGAAGCGCCCTCCCCCTGCGGCGGATCACGGCGAACAGCACCATCAGGCACGCCACGGCGCACGTGGGAACGACCCAGAGGCCGCCGAGGGCGAACCCGACCGCGGCCAGGGCGAGCGCCGCCTCGACGAGGACCAACTGACGGAGCTGCAAGGGGCCGAGACGGCCGGTGCGGGAGAGGGGACGGAGTGTGGTGGTCGCGGGAGGGCCCTGAGTGGGCGGCGTGGAGCGGGCGTTACTCCGTTGCCGTCGGGAACTGTCGGGGGCCCGCCGAGAAGTCCGCCCATTTCGCGCGCGCGTCGCCGTACCCATCGCCGCGTTGCCCCCTCGTGTCCGCAATTGCCAAATTCTTATGGGCGTTGACCGGGCGATCACCCTACCTGAGCGGTGGGACGCAAGCGCCAGCAGGCATAGTAGTGCGCGGCGCGACGGCAGAGGGTTTTCGATGCGTGTGGGAACCTGGTCGCCCAGAGGGGATGAGGGGCAGCGGACAAATGGCATCACGACGGGACGAACTCAACGCCTATACCTTCGCAAAGCGGAGGCTTGTTGCGCAGTTCGTGCAGCCCAATACGACCGGCTCCGAGGAGGGCGCTCCGCGCCCGCTGCGCGCGGTGGTGCCAGGAGCCATCGCCGGCGCCGTGGTCCTCGCCGTCTTCGCCGCCTGGGGCATGTTCAAGCCGGTGGCGCCGAAGAGTTGGGACACCCCGGGCGAGAACGTCATCATCGCCAGCAAGTCCACCACCCGCTACGTGGTGCTCAAGACCGGCGACAAGACGCAGCTCCACCCCGTTTTGAACATGTCCTCCGCCAAGCTCCTGCTCAACCCCGACAAGGGCACGGTGATCAACGTCGACGAGTCGGTGCTCGACGACGGCAGGATTCCCCACGGCGCCACCCTCGGCATCCCCTACGCCCCCGACCGGCTGCCCGACCCCAAGGAGGCCGGCGCCGCCAAGCGCTGGGCCGTCTGCGAACGGCCGGGCGAGGGCGGCCGCGCCATCCAGAAGGCCGCGTTCGTCTTCGCCGAGCGCGAGGAGGGCCGGACCGAGGGCGCCGACCGCCTCCGCGGCGGGGAACTGCTCTACGTCGAGGGCCCCGACGCCACGCGGTACGTCGTCGATGCCGGAGGCACCGCGTACCCGGTGAAGAAGGACGAATTGCTCCTCCGCCAGCTCGTCGGCCAGGGACGCGCCGCCCAACGGGTGTCGGCCGCCTGGCTGGAGACCCTCCACAAGGGCGACACCATCACCTTCCCCACCGTCCCCGGCACCCCCGGCGAGCCCGCCGGGATCGACGGACCGCTCGACCCCGAGGACAACAAGGTCGGCATGGTCCTCACCGCCACCGACGGGACCAGGAAGCAGCAGTACGTCGTGCTCCGGGGCCGGGTCGCCCCCGTGTCCGACTTCATGGCCAAGCTCCTGCTCAACAGCAGGGAACTGATCGACCTCGGACAGGCCGGCCAGGCAAAGTCGGTCAGCGCCGGAGCCTTCCAGCCGGGCGAGGCGTTCGGCCGGGACAAGAAGTGGCCCGAGTCCGCGCCCAAGCCCGTCAACGACGCCGGCATCGGCGAAGGCAAACGCAACACCGTCTGCAACGTCCTCCGCGAGGTGGACGGCGACAACGGCAGGACCACCCTCAGCACCTGGGCCGGCAGCGACTTCCCCGCCACCCTCCCGACCGGCTCCAGCAGCGCCTACGTCACCCCTGGCTCCGGCCAGCTCTTCCGCCAGTTCAAGGGCTCCACCACCCACACCGGCTTCCTCTTCCTGGTCACCGACACCGGACTCCGCTACGCGATGCAGTCCAACGGCGACACCGCCACCGACGACTCCGGCATCGGCTCCTCCGGCTCCAAGGAGGAGAAGCAGGCGCGTCAGCAGGAGGCGCAGCAGGCGCAGAACCGCCTCGGTTACAAGGGTGTGGACCCCGTCCCGGTCCCCGCCGCATGGTCGGCCTTCCTCCCCACCGGCCCCCGCCTGTCCACCGGCGCGGCGCGTCAGCCGCAGGGCTCCTGAGGGGCGGGTCGCACATGACATCCACGTACCGGCGCCCGCTGGCGGCCTCGGCCGTCACCGCGCTCACCCTGGTCCTCGCGCCCACGGCCCCGGCCGCCGCGGACGACGGCACCCAGTGCACCTTCCCCGGCAAGATGTACGAAGGCCGTCCCTGGTCCCTTCAGCGCGTCCTGCTGGACGAGTTGTGGAAGCAGTCCACCGGCAAGGGCGTGCGGGTCGCTGTCATCGACACCGGTGTCGACGTCAAGAACCCGCAGCTGACGAAGGCCGTCGACACCAAGAGCGGCATCAACCTGCTCCCCAAGGACATCAAGGACGACAGCGGCAACAAGATCGAGCGGGGCAAGGAGGACGGCACCACGGACACCGTGGGCCACGGCACCAAGGTCGCCGGCATCATCGCCGCCCGCCCGGCCAAGGGCACGGGCTTCGTCGGCCTCGCCCCCGACGCCACGATCATCCCCATCCAGCAGAACGACGCCGAAGGACACGGCACCACCGACACCCTGGCGACCGCCATCAAGCACGCCATCGACGCCGAAGCGGACGTCATCAACATCTCCCAGGACACGGCCAAGGCCGTGAAACCCTCCCTCTCGCTGAAGCAGGCGGTGGACGAGGCGCTGGCCCGGCAGATCGTGGTGGTGGCCTCGGCGGGCAACGACGGCCTGGGCGGCAACGTCAAGAGAACCTACCCGGCCTCCTTCGAGGGAGTGCTGGCAGTGGCCTCCTCCGACCGCAACAACGAACGGGCGTTCTTCTCGCAGTCGGGCGAGTTCGTCGGGATCGCGGCACCGGGCGTGGACATGGTCTCGACCGTCCCCGGCGGAGGCCACTGCGCCGACAACGGCACCAGCTTCTCCGCCCCGTACGTCGCGGGCCTCGCCGCCCTCATCAAGGCCAAGCACAAGGACTGGACGCGAAAGCAGATCGTCGCCCAGATCCAGCAGACCGCCGAACGGTCGGTGGCCGGGCACGACCGCCTCGTCGGCTGGGGCGTCGTCGACCCGGTCCGCGCCCTGACGGAGGACGACAAACCCATCGAGGCCCCGGTCGCCCACGAGGGCATCACCCGCGCCGAGGCCCCGACCCCGGCCGAGCTCCACCTCGGCGAGACCCCCGAGCAACGCGACGCCCGCCTCGCCACATACGTGGTGATCGGGGGCGGAGTCCTGGTCGCGGTCATCACCGGCACCGCGGTGGCCTTCCGGGACGCGCGGCGGCGGGCGCGGCGGGTGGCGCGGCAAGCGGCCGGCTGAATGACGGCGAGCCGGGCCGGGGGCAAGAAGCCCGCGATTGCAGCCGCACAGCGGCGTCCTTCGGGCGTCGCGAGCGCGTTGCCGCGGGGGTCATGTCGCCGCGAGCGAAGTCCGGCGGCGACAATGGCACTTGGGACCGTCACACCTGGTGGTTAGAGTGACATCCGTGGATCGCGGTGCGCCGCGATCGCAATGCAGGACGGCTGTAGCAAACGGGGAGGAATGGGCATCGTGCTTCCGGCAGAGGGTGGGGGCGGCTCGAGTGGCACGAGCGATCTCGAGCGTGGTGTAGGGGCGCTGAAGCGCTTTCGGGAGCGCGTGAACACGTTGCTGACCGAGCTGGAGGAGAGCGCGGCGAGCGGGACGAAGATGTCCGCGCAGACGATTTCCCGCGCTTCGGTGAGCGGTGGAAGCGCGGAGGAGTTCCCCGAGGCGGAGGGGCTCTTCACGCAGTACAACCGGGTCCATCAGTCCCTTGTCAGGCTTTCTCGGTCGCTCAATGACCAGATCACGATCCTGAGCATCGGTGTGCACGCCGCGGACGTCGGTTTCGACAACGTCGAAGAGGACGTGCGGCGCGAGTTCGCGGTGATCAAGGCGCGTCTCGACCGGGAGCGTGCGGCGGCAGAGGCCCGTGAGACGGGCGAGAAGACGCAGACGCCGACCAGCAACGACAAGACCGCGGACGGGGGAACGTACCGATGACCGAGAACAAGCCGGCGCAAAGCCCGAAGGAACAGCACGAGCAGGACCTCGCACGCGTCCACTCCCAGCTCGGTGTGACCGATATGGCCAGGACGGTCACCGGGCTCATGGACAGCTTCTTCGGAGGCGGCTCGAGCGGCCCCGGGCCGTTCACGAGAAGCAACTTCGAGAAGCGGGAGCTCAACGACCTGATCGACCTGGTCGACAACACCAACCCCGCGGATCTCGAGAGCGCCGGCACCGCGCTGTGGAGCGCGAGGGACGCGCTCCGGGACGCCGCTCACGAGCTGCAGACCTATGTGGACAAGGTCGACTGGAAGGGCGAGTCCGGCGAGTCGTTCAGGGCCTTCGGGCGGGAGCTGGCCGACCACGCGCGAGAACTCGCCGCGTTCGCGGACGTGGCCGGTACGCAGATCACGGTCGCCGGCACCGGCCTCGCCTCCGTGAAGATGCCTCCGCGTGACGACCGGGCGGTGAAGCGGAAGCCCGAGAGCATCCCGCCGGAGGAACGCGCGGCCAAAAAGGCGGAGTACGACAAGGCGGTGCAGGTCGAGAAGGACCGCCAAGAGGCCATCAACCAGATGTACAAGCTGGCCTCGTACTACGCGGTGTCGGAGCAGACGCTGGCGGCGAAGCAGCCCCCGGAGTTCAAGGCGACGCTGAAGACGAATGTGCCGCCGCCGAGCGGCGGCTGGAGGCCGCCGCAGGGCGGCACTGCGGGCAGTAACGAGTCGGCGGTGAGGGCACCGCGGGGGGCGACGTCGGAGATGGCCGCGCCGAGGGACACCGCCGCACCGGCGCCCACGGAAGCCCCCACGGAAGCTCCCACGCGCGTCGCACCTGCCCCCCGGCAGCCCGACACGGCGATGGAGATCGACAGCGTCGCGCCCCCGCCCCCACTGACCACAGCACCTCCCCAGACCTCGGTGGTGCCTCCCACAGCGCCGAACCCGCCCCAGACCGCGCCGATGCCGCCAGTGGCTCCCTTCCCCAATGCGGTGAAGGGCGGCCCCCGGCCCCGGGAAGCCACCGGCCTGCCGCGTACCACCGGTCCGGGCAGGGGCCCTGTGGGCCGAGCGGGCATGCCCGAGACCAACCCCGCGGCAGGACGTCAGGCGAACGGCAGGGGAGGCCAGCCGCCGCTGGGTCGGTTCGGCGGCCAGGGCCCCGTCCAGGCGCCGAACCAGAATCCGGTCACGGGACGCGCCGGCGGCCCGCCGAACGTCGCGGGGGGACGAGGGGCCACTCACCAGCCCTCGGGGACCTCGCGGACCGGACGGGCGGACGGGATCGTCGGGGGAAGGCCACAGCACACTCCTGGCCCGCAGTCCACTTCTCGTCTTCCGGGCGGAAGGGTCGTCGGCGGGGAGGGCACGCCGACGGGCCGCCCCGCTGGGGCCCAGACCGGCCGGCGCGGCATGGTGGGGACGCCACCCGCGGACACGGGTGTGCGCCCCGGGGCCCGGCCTGTGGCCCGGCCCGACGGAGTCGTGGGCGGCACACCGCGTGCCGGCGCGACGGGCTCGCGTCCCGGGACCGGCGGCTTCACACAGGGCGGTACAGGTCTGACTCGTGCGGCGAGGGGCCGGAACGAGGGTGAGAACGAGGAGCAGGAGCGCACGGAGTCGTCCCGTCCTGACTACCTGACGGAAGACGAAGAGACCTGGGAGAGTCGGCGTCGAGGTGCCGTCCCTCCGGTGATCCAGTAGGTACAGGGAAGGTTCGGAAGTCAGGATGGCGTCAGCTATGGGCCGGAACCGGAAGCGCGGTGTGTCCGGCACCGTCCGGCGAAGGATGGTCTGTGCCACGGTGGCGGTCGGCGTCTGGTCCACGGGCCTCGCGGGCACGGCGCCGGCGGCGCCCGCCGAGGACGTGCGGGCGAAGCAGTGGTATCTCGACGCGATGGCCGCCGAGGATCTGTGGAAAGTCACCACCGGCGAAGGCATCAAGGTCGCTGTCATCGACTCGGGCGTCAATCCGTCCACGCCTTCGCTGAAGGGGCAAGTGGAGAAGGGGTTCGACGCCACGGAGACCGACGGCGACGAAACGGACGATTACAGCGGCCACGGCACGTCGATGGCCGAGCTGATCGCGGGTACGGGGCGGGGTGGCGGTCTGCGTGGCCTCGCTCCCGGCGTCAAGATCATTCCTATGCGGGTTTCCGACTCGGAGTACCAGCAGAACCGCAAGGTGAACGGACAAGACGCCGCGGATGCCATCCGGGCTGCTGCGGACAGCGATGCGCAGATCATCAGCATGTCCTTCGGCGGCGAGTTCTCCGACACGGAGACGCGGGAAGCGACGAAATACGCACACCGCAAGGGGAAGCTCTTCTTCGCCGCTACCGGCAACAACGCGGCCAGTGGGAACAAGCCCATCTACCCGGCTGCCTACCCGTACGTGGTCGGCGTCGCGTCCGCCGACCAGAAGGGCAAAGTCTCCGACTACTCGCAGCACGGTGACAACGTCGACCTTGCCGCCCCCGGAAACGACATCCCCGGCTGGTGCGACGAGACGTTCACGAAGTACTGCGGCGGGGACGGCGGCACGAGTTCGGCCACCGCCATCACATCGGCGTCCGCCGCCCTCATCTGGTCCCAGCACCCCGACTGGACGGCGAACCAGGTCCTGCGCGCGATGATCGACACGGCCGCCAGGGACTGGAAGGAGGGCACCCGGAGCGTCTACCTCGGTTACGGTCTGATCCGCCCCGGCCAGATCATCCTGGACAAGAAGGGTGACCCCGGCGCGCCCGACATCAGCCCGCTCACCCGTCAGAAGACGGGGGGCGACATCCCTGCCAAGGGAGCGCCCGCTCCCGCTGCACCAGTTCCGTCACAGGCCTCGAAGGGCAAGCCGGGCTCCGACGCGATCGTGGCAGGCTCCGGCAAGGAGGCCCAAGAGGCCCAAGAGGCCCAAGAGGCCGACGGGGGGAGCAAGTCGGGCCTCGTCATCGGGGGAGCGGCCGTCGTGGTCGTCCTCGCGGGAGCCGCCTACGCGATCGCACGTCGGCGGCGCAGCGCCTGACCGGACCAGGTGCGTCAGACTTCACCTTTCACCATCTGGTGAAGCGCAACTCAGCAAGTCACCACAGTAGTTCAGAAGGGAAACGCAACCGTGTCACAGGGTCAGCGGCTTTCGGATACCGAAGTAGTCAAGCTCGAGAGGCACCTCCTCGAGAAGTTCAACTCGATCAAGGGCCAGCTCCAGGCGATTCAGGGCACGATCGACAGCCTTGAGGGCCAGTGGAAGGGTATCGGCGCAGGCGCCTTCAACAAGAAGCAGGAAGAGATCAACACCTCGATGGTGGGTCTCGGCAACATCCTGGCGAAGTTCCTCGAGGGACTGAGCGCCTCCAGGAAGATCAAGGACGGCACTGAGGACGACGTTCTCGCCGCCGTGCAGAGCATCAACGTCGACCTCGGTGTCGGTACCCAGGCGAAGTCGAACCTCAGCGGTCTGTAGCAGCCCTGGGCACACCCTTTTCGGCACGCGAGGCCGATCCACAACCAAAGGTGAGATGAGGAAACATGGGTACCAACTACGACGGGCTCGTCGTCAAGTACGGAGCTCTCGACGCGACCGCCACCGTGCTCGGCAACCAGGCCAAGAAGCTTGAAGAGGACCTGCGTTCCATCAAGACGGCCATGGCCACCGTCGCCGCCGGCTGGGAGGGCGAGGCACACGAGGCCTACGTCCAGGAACAGATGAAGTGGGACAAGGAAGCCTCCGACATCCACCAGGCCCTCATGCAGATCGGCCAGGTCGTCGCGAAGGCGGGCGGCGACTACATGGGCGGCGACAAGAAGGCCGCCGGCTACTTCCTGTAGGCGCCGGGCATCGTAGGACACCAGGGGTGGGCACGCGCGAGGGGTGCCCACCCCGTCCACGACCGATTCCCATCCCGGGACATCAGGGTCTGACCGGTAGGGCGGAGACCGAGCCGGCGTGCGCGACGAAGACGCGATTGCCGTCGGCGGCATACCCGAACCCGCCGGGGCCCTCGTCCGTGTAGGTGAAGATCTGCTCGCCGGAGCGCGTGTCGACGGCGATCAGGAATCCGTTGTCACTCTCCGCGACCCATACGGTGCCTCCTTGGACGGCAGGCGGAAGCGCGGTGCCGAAACCGCTTCCCCCGTAGAGACTCCACTCCTCTTTGCCGTCGCCCGCGCGGAGGCGGCGGAAGTCCTGGTCGACGGCATACACCTCCTGGCCGCGGACAGTCGGAGGTCCCCACGCCCCGAACTCGGCAGGAACGCTCCACAGCTCCTTCCCATCGGCGAGAGACCTGGAGGTGAGCGTCCTTCCGCCGAGGAGCACCATGTCGCCGGTCACGGCCGGCATGACGGCTGACGATCCCTGGTCGGCGAGATCCCACACGCGCTTGCCGGTGGCCGTGTCCACGGCGACGACGTTTCCGTCGGACGGGAAGAGAACCAGACGACCGTCCTTGACGGCTGCCGCGGGAGGCTCCGAACTCGACGTGCGCACAGGCGTCGGCACCGACCAGAGCACCCTGCCGGTCGTGGCGCCGACGGCCTGCAACTGCCGTTTCTCGGTCATCACGTAGACCCCGCGGCCGTCCGAAGCCAGCAGCCTGTTCGCGGCGATGGGGACCGACCACACCTGATCGCCCGTCGAGGCGATGAACGCGTGCAGGGAGCCGTCGAAGTCCGTTGCCAGGACGAGTCGATCGGCAGCCGTGAGCAAACCGGCGGACGCCCTCACCCTCGGGGCCGTCCATTTCTGCTTGCCGTCGGTCACCCGGCGGGCGGTCAGCCCGCTGTCGGCCGAGCCGACCACCACGACATCCCGGACGGGCAGAGGGAGCAGCGCCGTCGGGTCGGCTCCCGCGACTGGCCCCCAGAGCGGTGCCAGCTCGTCGTCGGGCTCGAGCATCGCGGCCACAGGCCGTTCCGCGGCCGCTGGGATGACCACCGGAACGTCCTCGAGCCGCTGGTCGCGCCGGAACCACCAGGCCGCCCCCGCCCCGCCGAGACCGAGCACGGTGCCACCGCCGGCGAGCCCCATGAGAAGACGCCTGCGGGAGGGCCTGCCCCCTGTGACCGAAGGCAAGACCGCGACCATGGCCGCGGCAGCCTTCTCCCGCCACGCGATCTCCTCGGCCACGGGACCCTTGCGCCAGGCCCGGTCCGCACCCCGCGGGGCCACGAAAACGTTCGCGATACGGTCGGGAAGGGGGCGGTGGGCCGGGTCCTTGGCCAAGCAGGGCAGCAGCAGCGTCCGTATTCCCTCAGGGACGTGCCACAGGTCCGGTTTACCGTGCACCACCTGGTATTGCACGCCGGCGACATGCGGACCGTCATAGGCCCGCACACCACTCGCCGCGTAGGCCAGCAGAGCGCCCAGCGAGAAGACGTCGGCGGCCGGTCCGACGCGCTGCCCCAGGACCTGCTCGGGCGCACCGTAGCCAGGGGTGACCGGGATCTGGCCGGTCGTGGTGAGGGTCAGACCGTGCTCGGGGCGGGCGATGCCGAAGTCGATGACACGCGGCCCTGCCGAGGTCAGGACGACATTGGACGGCTTGAGGTCGCGGTGGACGAGACCTGCCGCGTGGATGTCCCGGACCGTGCGGGCGAGAGCTGTCGCCAGCGCACGCAGTCCGGCCTCGTCCAGTGGCCCGTACGCGGCGACGGCTTCTTCGAGCGTCGGGCCCGCGAGGAACTCCGCGGCGATCCAGGGCCGGCCGCCCTCCAACTGCGCGCCCAGGACCCTCGCCACGCCAGAACTGGTCACGGCCTGCGCGGTGACGGCCTCCCGTACGAACCGCTGCGCCAGATGCGGGTCGTGGGAGAGCTCCGGACGCAGGACCTTGACCGCTGCCGCGCGGCCCGCGTTGTCCCGGCCGAAATAGACCTTGCCCATACCGCCCTCTCCCAGCACGCCGAGAAGCCGGTACGGGCCGAGGCGCAGGGGGTCACCCGTGCCGAGGGGATTCATCGCGATATTGCTTTCTTCACTCGAAAGGGAGGGCGTTGATGGAGTGGCGGTCGACGCAGAGGAGTCGTTCGGCTTCCTCGTGGGCGGCGAACAGCGAAGCGGGAGTGTCCCAGGTCCAGGCGGAGGCGCGGGTGCGCATGTCGACGGCGCTGATGCCGTTGTCCCTTCTGACGTAGACGTACTTCCTGCCGATGACCGGTGGCGGGGCGAGAACGGGCGCCCACGCCTGCGTCAGGTCCTCTTTCTCCGCCCAGAGGAGACGCCCCGTCGAGGCGTCCAGAGCCACGAGGCCCCGCTTCCCCTCGGCCGCGTACACCACACCGTCCCTGACGGCCGGTGTCCCGTAGCGGCGTGCTCCCTTGGCGACGCCGCCGTCGTTGCGGTCGTCCCCGAACTTCCAGGCGACGTCCCCGGTGGCGAGCCGCAGTGCCCAGACGTGGCCGCTGGCCACGTAGATGTGCTTGTCGTCCACGGCGAGCCTGCCTGGAACGATGTCCGATGTGTCCCTGGGCCGCCGGGGGATTTCCCATGCCCAGACGCGCTTGCCCGTGCGGATGTCGGCGGCCGCGACGAAGAAGTGCGGGTCGACCGGTTCGTCGTCCCTGTCGAAGCTGATCTTCCGGCAGAAGATCAGGTGTTGTCCGACGACCTTCACGCTGACGGCCGTGTAGGCGTTGCCCGGATCGAACTCCGACATGGTCATCTGCCACCGCTTCCTGCCGGTGCGGATGTCCACCGCCAGCAGGTGCCAGTCGTTCTTCTGTTCCACGTCCGTGTCGTGGCCGGGAACGACCTTCCGTGCCGCGACGAAGATCAGGCCGGCTGCCGCGAGCAGCACTTCGGCGTGCCCGTAGCCCGCGAACCCGGTCACCCGGGCGACGAGGCGCTGCGCGACTCCGCTGCCGGGGGTGAGAGCGTGGAGGGACAGCGCGTCGCCCTCCGCCTGCCCGGGGAGAAGGCCGTAGATCACCTTCCCGTCGGTCGTGATGTCGCTCGTGTCCCGGAATGCGCGCGTCGACCATCGCTGTTCGCCGCTTCTCGCGTCCAGGCCGACGAGCTGTCCGTCCTGCCAGGTGGCTACCGCACCACTCATGGTCATCAGAAGCGGGGCGTCCGCGGTGGCTCCGGCGTCGGCGTGCCACAGCGCGCGGGGCGCACGGTCGGTGGAGGGCAGGGCGTCTTCCTCGTCCGACGGCTTCCTGCCGGACCACACCCACGCTCCGGCCCCCGCAGCGCCCACCCCCACCAGCGAACCGCCGGCCGCCGCGAGCAGCTTGCGCCGTGACATGCCCCGGCCGGCCGGGGCCGGAGCCGTGTACGGGCCCTCCACCGGGGCCGCCAAACGGAGCGGGTGGTACTGCCAGACCGCCGACGCGCGGTGGGCGATGTCGACGAGCAGCGGGGCCGGCAGATGGTCCGCGAACTCGCCGTGACCGTCGTGGAGTTCGGCCATGAGCTCCCGGGTGGTGGGGCGTCGGCCGGGGTCCTTGGTCAGACACCGGGCCAGGACCGGCGCCAGACCGGCCGGGACCCCCGTCAGGTCGGGGTCGGCGTAGCGGACGCGGTAGAGGAGATCGGCCGCTTGACCGGTGCCGAAGGGGCCGTGCCCCGTGGCGGCGAAGACGAGGACTCCCGCGAGCGCGAACACATCGCCCGCGGACGTGTGTTCCTGGCCCGTGGCCTGCTCCGGGGACATGAAGGCGGGGGTGCCCGCGGCGGTGCCGGTACGGGTGAGGCGGTCGTCACCGGCGGCCCGGGCGATGCCGAAATCGATGATCTTGGGGCCATGGGCCGTGACCATGACGTTGGAGGGCTTCAGGTCGCGGTGGACCACGTCGGAGGCGTGGAGCTGTGCGAGGGCACCCGCGAGGGCCGCGCCCAGTGCCCGGACGGACGGCTCGGGCAGGGGGCCGCAGAGGGCGACGGCGTCGTCGAGGGGCGGCCCGAGCACGTACTCCGTGGCGAGCCAGGGGGTCTCGGCGCCGGGGTCGGCGTCGACGACGGTGGCGCCGTGGTGGCCGCCGATGATGCGGGCGGCATCCGTCTCCAGGCGGAAGCGGGTGCGTGCCGCGGTGTCGGCGGCGATGCGGGCGTGCATGGTCTTCAGGGCGGCGGTCCGGCCGCCGGCCGACCGGGCCAGGTAGACGGTGCCCATGCCGCCGTGCCCGAGGCGGGCGATCAGGCGGTGGCCGCCGATCTCGACCGGGTCGTCATGGGTCAAGGGCGCGAGCATCGTCGTCAGGTCCTGGTGGTGGTTCGCGGGAGACGGATTTCGGCGGCCAGGATCCGGGCCGACTGGCGGGCGAGTGCCGCGACCACACGGCCCGGCAGCCAACTGCGGGCCGGCAGCGGCGCCGACGGGTCCAGAACCGTCGCCGACGGGGTCGACGGGCCCGACCGAAGGGCGAGCGACAGCTCGGACGCCGTCGGCCGGGCCGCCGCGTCGCGGGTCAGGCAGCGGGAGACCACGCTGCGCAGGGAGGCGGGAAGTTCGTCTCCGTCCGGGACCGTGTGGCCGGTGGCGGCGTACGCGAGCACCGCACCGAGCCCGTGGATGTCGCCCGCGGGGCGCGGGCGCCCGCCGGCCGCCGCCTCGGGGGCCAGACTGCCCGGATCCAGTCCGGGACGGCCGCTGCGCCGCTCGCCGTCCGGCGCGGCCGCGCGCACGGAGCCGTAACAGGTGAGTCGGGGCCCGTCCCAGGCGAGCAACACCGCCGCTGGGGAGAGGCCCGCGTGGGTGATGCCCGCCGCGTGTGCGGCCGCGAGCGTGTCGGCGAGCGCGGTGCCCAGGGCCCGTACGGTGTCCTCGGGCAACGGGCCCCCGTGCACGGCCAGGGCGACCGGCAGGGGGAGCACGGGAAGGTAGGGCGTGGCGTACCAGGGCGCGGCCGGAGACGGCGACACCTCGGTCACGGGCAACACCCACGGCCCGGCCGGCACGCGTGCGGCCTGCGCCTCGACGAGGAAGCGGCTGGGGTCGACACCGTCGAGCGGCGCGCTCACCAGAACCGTACGTTCGCCGTCCGCGCTGCGCGCGACGAACCGGCGCTCGGGCACGGGCGGATGGCCGGGCCCGCTCGGGTCGAGCCGAGTGATCAACTGGTACGGGCCGATGCGGCGAGGGCCGTCGCCGGAGGGCCGTTCCGTGCGCCCTCGTTCCATCTGTGAATTCCCCCTCGGAAAAATGACAGCCCCGGAGCCTCCAGACGCCCACGGCACGCCGGGCGTGGGACCGAGGAACAGACGCCGCTCGCCGGCGGGCGTCCCCGGGCGCCCGCACGACCCGCCCCGGCCCGTACGGCGGGCCCGATGGCCGTCGTCCGCGGGGCGTCGTGGCCGGGGGCGACGGCCGGTACGGTGCCGCCACCCCCGTCCACGAAGGAGCTGTCCCGGTGCGCCTATTCCGGCTCCCCCAGCCACCCCGTCTGCACCAGCGGGTTGCCGCGCTGCCGTGAGACGAAGACGCCCCGCCCCGCCGGCATCGGCCGCATCCGTACGCCGCCGAGGACATCGCCCTCCTGCGGGTCACCGGACAGCAGGACGCCTTGCGCGCCGAGCTCCATCATCCGCTGCATGAACGGCTCGTACGCGGCCCTGCTCGCGCCCGCCGCATTGCGGGCGATGATGAAGCGGACGCCCACGTCACGCGCGAACGGCAGGTGCTCCGTGAGCTTGGCCAGCGGGTTGCCGCTCGACGTCGACACCAGGTCGTAGTCGTCGACGACCACGTACACCGACGGACCGCTCCACCAGCTGCGGTCCCGCAGTTGCTGGGCCGTGACGTCGGCGGAGGGGGTGCGGCGTTGCATCAGGTCGGCGAGCGCGTCCACATGGTGGTCCATGTTGTTGGACATGGGGACGTACTCCGCCAGGTGCGACGCCGGGGTGACGTCCAGCAGCGCACGCCGGTTGTCGATCACGAAGAACTTCGCGGAGTTCCCGTCGTACCGCTCGCACACCTGCTTGATGAGCAGCCGCAGCAGGTTCGACTTGCCCGACTCGCTCTCGCCGAAGACCAGGAAGAACGGGTCGCGGTCGAAGTTGACGAAGACCGGCTCCAGGTTGTTCTCGTCGATCGCGAAGGCGACACCACGCTTCGGCTCCACGTATCCCGCCGGCAGGTTCTCCGCCGGCAGCTCGCGGGGCAGCAGACGCACCTTCGGAGCGGACGGGCCCGTCCAGTGGCGGCCGACCTCACGCACCATCGCGGCCGTGGCCTCGGCCAGGTCGCTGTCGGAGCTGATGCCGTCGATGCGCGGTACGGCGGCCATGAAGTGCAGCTTCTCGGGAATCAGACCGCGGCCCGGAACACCGCTGGGGACGTTGACGGCGATCTTGCGGTCCACCTCCGAGTCCATGGTGTCGCCCAGCCGCAGCTCCAGCCGGTTCATCAGGTGGTCCTTGATGTTGGAGCGCACCTCCATCGAACGCGACGCCGTCAGGATCACATGGATGCCGTAACCGAGACCGCGCGCCGCCATGTCGAGGACCGCCGGTTCGAGGCCCTCGTAGTCCGTGCGGAAGTTGCCCCAGCCGTCGATGACGAGGAAGACGTCACCCCAGGGCTGGTCCGCCACCGAGATCTCGCCGCGGGCACGGAGCTTGCGGAACGTGGCGATGGAGTCGATGCCCGTGCTGCGGAAGTACTCCTCGCGCCGCGAGAGGATGCCGTACACCTCGGCGACCGTGCGCCGCACCTTCTCCGGGTCGAGGCGTGACGCCACCCCGCCCACGTGCGGCAGATCCGCGATCGCCGCCAGACCGCCACCACCGAAGTCGAGGCCGTAGAACTGGACCTCCTGCGGTGTGTGGGTCAGCGCGAAGCCCGCGACGAGGGTGCGCAGCAACGTCGACTTGCCGGACTGCGGGCCGCCGATGATCTGCATGTGGCCGGCCGCGCCGGAGAAGTCCCGGTACAGCACGTCCCGGCGCTGCTCGAAGGGCTTGTCGACCACACCGAGGGGGACGATGAGCCGGCCCGCGCCCTCGTAGCCGGGCTGCGTCAGGCCCCGGCTCTCCACGCCCGCGAGGCCGGGCAGGATCTCGTCCAGCGGCGGCGGGTTGTCCAGCGGCGGGAGCCACACCTGGTGCGCCTCCGCGCCCCGGCCCTCCAGCCGCCGCACGATCACGTCCAGCACCGAGTCGGCCAGCGCGTCGTCCTCCGCCCGCCGGGGCTCCGGCACCCCCGCCCGCGCGGCGGGCTCGACGTACCGCACCGGCACCGGCGCCGCGGTGAACGGCACCGGGCGGCGGTCCACCGGGAGCGGCCCACCGGTGACGGCGGCGTGCTGGTTCGAGCGGTACACACCGGACACGTACGCCGCCTTGAAGCGGACCATCTCGTCCGTGCCGTACTTGAGGTACCCGGAACCGGGGACGTTCGGCAGCGAGTAGGCGTCGGGGACACCGATCGCCGCACGGGACTCGGCGGCCGAGAAGGTCCGCAGACCGATCCGGTACGACAGGTACGTCTCCAGACCGCGCAGCCGGCCCTCCTCCAGGCGCTGCGACGCCAGCAGCAGGTGGACGCCGAGGGACCGGCCGATCCGGCCGATCTGCACGAACATCTCGATGAAGTCCGGCATCGCGGTGAGCAGTTCGCTGAACTCGTCGATGACCAGGACCAGCGAGGGGATCGGCTGCAACGGCGCGCCGGCGGCCCGGGCCTTCTCGTAGTCGTGGATGTTGGCGTAGTTGCCCGCGTCGCGCAGCATCTCCTGGCGCCGGTTGAGCTCGCCGCGGATGGAGTCGCCCATGCGGTCCACCAGCGTCAGGTCGTCCGCGAGGTTGGTGATCACGGCCGCGACGTGCGGCATCTGCGACATGCCCGCGAAGGTCGCGCCGCCCTTGAAGTCCGCGAGGACGAAGTTGAGCGTCTCGGACGAGTGCGTGACCGCGAGGCCCAGCACCAGCGTGCGCAGCAGCTCGGACTTGCCGGAACCGGTGGCGCCCACGCACAGTCCGTGCGGGCCCATGCCCTCCTGGGCCGCCTCCTTCAGGTCCAGCATGACCGGGGTGCCGTCCTCGCCGACACCGATGGGCACGCGGAGCCGCTCCGACTGCGACCGCGGCCGCCAGGTGCGGCTCACGTCGACCGACGCCGCGTCACCGAGGTTCAGCAGGTCGGTGAAGTCCAGGTTCGCCAGCAGCGGCTCGTCGTCGTCCGATCCCGAGGCGATGCGCAGCGGGGCGAGCTGGCGGGCGAGGGCCTCGGCGGCCTCCACGCCCAGCCGGTCGGGGACCCCGTCGTACACCAGGCCGTGGCCGGACTCGAGCTGGAGCGAGTCGGGGTGCACGGTCACGGACAGGGCGCCACGGGCAGCCGTCATCTCCCCCGGGACCACCTCGATGATCGTCACGCCCTGCACGCCCTCCGGGGCGGCGAGCGCCGACGCGTGGGGGACCGACTGGCCGTCGAGCACGACGACGATGTGCGGCTGGTCCAGCAGCGGTTGACCGCCGCCGTGGAAGCGGGGGCGGCCCTCCAGGCGCGCGGCCAGCATGTCCTGGAGGTGCCGCGAGTCGGTCGTGATCAGGCGCCGGCTGCCCGCGCCGTCACCGGGACCCGGTGCCTGGACGTGCGGGAGCCACTTGGCCCACTCCCAGTGCGGTGCCGCGGCGGCATCCGCGGCCACGGCGATGACCAGGTCCTCGGGGGAGTGCAGCGCGGCGAGAGAACCGACCATGGCCCGCGTCGAGGCGCGGACGGAGTCGGGGTCCCCGCTCACGGTCACGTGGTAGAAGGCGCGCAAGGACACGGCCATGGGCAGGCCGTCCAGCGTGCCGTGGGCCGAGAGGAACTTCTGCATGGCCCCGGCCGTGAGCGGCTCCAGCTCGTCCACCGGAGCGGTCTCGGGGACGATGAGCGGTGTGGCGAGCTGCTGGCTGCCCAGGCCGACGCGTACCTGGCCGAAGTCGTCGTCGCCGACGCGCCGTTCCCACACCCGGCTGCCCTCGGCGACCAGGGCCCACAACTGCTCCGGCGACGGGTGCAGGTAGAACTGCGCGTCGCGCTGGAGCCGCGCGGTCCGCAGCACCGAACGCCGCGTCTGCGTCAGGTACTTGAGGTAGTCCCGCCGCATGTCGGCGAGTTGGCCCTGGGTACCGCGCCGGTAGCGCACCAGCATGGCGACGGCCATCGCGACGGTGGACGCGATCATCACCATGCCCATGATGCGCATCACGGGGTTCGGGGTCATGAAGAAGAAGACGACCGATCCGGCCATGCCGAGCGTCGGCAACAACTGCATCAGAACGCCCTCCTGCTGGCCCCGCGGCAGTTCGGGCGGCGGTTGCAGCTGCACCGGATCGACCGGCACTTCGGAGGGAAGGGCCCGTGGTGGGCGCTTGACGACGATCTGACTCACAGCTCACCAATTCCCTTGCCGGACGGAAATGTTCCTATCGGCGCCCCCGTGGCGACGGGCTCCATCCGCGGTGGGGATCCTACTGGCGGAGGGGGAGGCGGGTGGGCGGTAGGGTGGCGCGACGTGTGGGCGCGTGCATGAACCAACGCAAATTACGGGTCACTCGACCGCGCCACGCCGACGACCCACGAACACCACGAGGGGAAGCAGCAGGTGAGTATGACGGCCTCAGCCGCGGCCACCGGTACCGGTACGGGTTCCGGAGCCGGCCACCCGGCTCCCGCGACTCCGTCCGGCGGCGGAACGGGTTTCTGCCGCGTCACTGTCGTCGCACCGGACGGCCGTGTCGACGTCGCACTGCCCGAGGACATCCCCGTCGCCGACCTCTACCCGGAGGTCCTCCGGCTGTCCGGGCAGAGCCCCGCCCCCGGCGCCCCCGTCGGGTACCACCTCGTCCGCCGCGACGGCAGCGTCCTCGACGGCGCCCGCTCCCTCGCGGCGCAGCGCATCCTCGACGGCGAACTGCTCTCCCTGCGACCCTTCGCCGAGTCGCTGCCGCCCGCCGTGTTCGACGACGTCTCCGACGCCGTCGCCTCGGCGGTCGCCCGTGACCGGACCCTGTGGACCGACGACCTGATGCGCGGCGCCGGGCTCTTCGGCGGCTCGGTCCTGCTGGTCCTGCTCGGCTTCGCGCTGTGGACCGCCGCCCCGCGGCACGACGTGCACGGGCTGCCGGGCGTCCTGGCCGCGGTCGCCGGTGTGCTGCTGCTCGCCCTCGCCTGCGTACGCGCCCGGGTGTACGACGACCGCGGCTCCGCCGTGGCCCTCGGCATCGGCGCCATGGTCAACGCCGCCGTGGCCGGCGCCGGCCTGCTGCCGCCGCCCGCGGGGCAGGGCAACGGCAAGCTCCAGTTCCTGCTGGCCTGCGCCGCCGTCCTGGTCGTCGCGGTCGTCCTGACCCTCGTCGCCCCGAGCGGGGACGGCCCCTTCGTCGCGTTCGTCCTCGCGGCCGGCACCGGGGCCCTGGTGACCTTCGCCGCGATCATGACCGGCATGGACACCGCCGAGAGCGCCGCCGTGTGCGCCCCGCTCGCCGTCGGCGCGCTGGCCTTCCTGCCGGGCCTGTCCACCCGCTTCGCCCGCCTCCCGATCGGCTTCGAGCCGCCCCGCACGTCCGCCGGCGGTTACGGAGCGGAGTCGGAGCCCCAGGGCCCGGTGGACGCCGGGCGGATCGCCGCCCAGGTGCGGCGGGGCCACGAGCTGCTCGTCGGCCTCGTCGGCGGCTGCGCGCTGGTCGCGGTCGGCTCGGCCGCCGTGCTCGGCTTCTCCGACAACACCTACGGCCGGCTGCTGGCGCTCGCCACCGGCGTCGCCATGCTGATGCGCGCCCACCTCTTCCGCTACACCGCCCAGGTCGGCTGCGCCCTCGCCGCGGGCCTCGGCGCCCTCGTCCTGCTGGGCCTCGGCCTGTGCCTGAACCCGCCCGCCGGCCTGGGGCGCGACGCCACGGCACTGGACATCCGTACGGTGTGGCTCGCCGCCGCGGTCGCCGGCGCCGCCGCGCTGATCGTCTCCATCGGCCTGATCGTGCCGCGCAAGGGCGTCACCCCCTTCTGGGGGCGCTTCCTGGAGATCGCGGAGGCGTTCGTCCTCCTCACCCTCATCCCGCTGTGCCTCGCCGTCTTCGACGTCTACCACGCGATCCGTGCCATGACGTCCTGAGCGGCTGGTACGCTGTGTAACGGCCGTTCGTGTACGCGCTTCCGGATCATCTGGGAGCTGCGCTCATCGGTCCTTCGCCTCCGAGTCACGGAAGCTCCCCTGAGACCAAGACCAGGGGCACTCGTGGGCGCATCGAACACCAAGAGGAGTACCGAGTGTCTCTCGACGCCGCTACGAAGAAGCAGATCATGGCCGAGTTCGGCACCAAGGAGGGCGACACCGGCTCCCCCGAGGTCCAGGTCGCGATGCTCTCCCGCCGCATCTCGGACCTGACCGAGCACCTCAAGACCCACAAGCACGACCACCACTCCCGTCGTGGTCTGCTGATCCTGGTCGGCCAGCGCCGCCGCCTGCTGCAGTACCTGGCCAAGAAGGACATCCAGCGCTTCCGTACGCTGGTCGACCGCCTCGGCATCCGCCGCGGTGCGGCCGGCGGCGCCAAGTAAGACGCCGTGGAGGGAGCGGTTCCCACTTCTAGGGGGCCGCTCCCTTTGCTGTACATGCGGAGTGTTGCCTCCCCTTTGTAGGCTGGCTTACACAACGCCATAACGGAAAAGCGACAATCACATACTGGAGAGGTGCCCCGGCGCCGTCGCCGGTCCTCGGTAGTGGCCCCCGGGAGAGATCACCCCGGGCGCTTCGATCGAAGACCGGCCCCGCACACACGGCGCACTTCTCCGCCCCGTCCCCTCGCCACACGGGCGACCCGGGACGCAAAGACGACAAGCAACGGAGAATTCGCTTTGGTGGAGAACGAGACCCACTACGCCGAGGCCGTCATCGACAACGGCACCTTCGGCACCCGCACCATCCGCTTCGAGACGGGCCGCCTGGCCAAGCAGGCCGCCGGCTCCGCCGTGGCGTACCTGGACGACGACACCATGGTGCTGTCGGCCACCACCGCTTCCAAGAAGCCCAAGGACCAGCTCGACTTCTTCCCCCTCACGGTGGACGTCGAGGAGCGGATGTACGCGGCCGGCAAGATCCCCGGCTCCTTCTTCCGCCGGGAGGGCCGCCCCTCCGAGGACGCGATCCTCACCTGCCGCCTGATCGACCGGCCGCTGCGCCCCTCCTTCAAGAAGGGCCTGCGCAACGAGATCCAGATCGTCGAGACGATCATGGCGCTCAACCCCGACCACCTGTACGACGTGGTCGCGATCAACGCCGCCTCCTGCTCCACGCAGCTGGCCGGCCTGCCCTTCTCCGGCCCGATCGGCGGCACCCGTGTCGCCCTGATCAAGGGCCAGTGGGTCGCCTTCCCGACGCACACCGAGCTCGAGGACGCCGTCTTCGACATGGTCGTCGCCGGTCGCGTCCTGGAGGACGGCGACGTCGCGATCATGATGGTCGAGGCCGAGGCCACCGAGAAGACCATCCAGCTCGTCAAGGGCGGCGCCGAGGCCCCCACCGAGGAGGTCGTCGCCGCCGGTCTCGAGGCCGCGAAGCCCTTCATCAAGGTCCTCTGCAAGGCCCAGTCGGACCTCGCCGCCAAGGCCGCCAAGCCGGTCGGCGAGTTCCCGGTGTTCCTCGAGTACCAGGACGACGTCCTGGAGGCGCTGACCGCCGCGGTCAAGACCGAGCTCTCCCAGGCGCTCACCATCGCCGGCAAGCAGGAGCGCGAGGCCGAGCTGGACCGCGTCAAGGAGATCGCCGCCGAGAAGCTGCTCCCGCAGTTCGAGGGCCGCGAGAAGGAGATCTCCGCCGCGTACCGCTCGCTCACCAAGAAGCTGGTCCGCGAGCGCGTCATCAAGGACAAGGTCCGCATCGACGGCCGTGGCCTGACGGACATCCGTACGCTCGCCGCCGAGGTCGAGGCCATCCCGCGCGTGCACGGCTCCGCGCTGTTCGAGCGTGGCGAGACCCAGATCCTGGGCGTCACCACCCTCAACATGCTCCGCATGGAGCAGCAGCTGGACACCCTCTCCCCGGTGACCCGCAAGCGCTACATGCACAACTACAACTTCCCGCCGTACTCCGTCGGTGAGACCGGCCGCGTGGGCTCGCCCAAGCGCCGCGAGATCGGCCACGGCGCGCTCGCCGAGCGCGCCATCGTGCCGGTGCTGCCGACGCGCGAGGAGTTCCCGTACGCGATCCGCCAGGTGTCCGAGGCCCTCGGCTCCAACGGCTCGACGTCCATGGGCTCGGTCTGCGCCTCCACCATGTCGCTGCTGAACGCCGGTGTGCCGCTCAAGGCCCCCGTCGCCGGCATCGCCATGGGCCTCATCTCCGAGGAGGTCGACGGCAAGACGCACTACGTCGCGCTGACCGACATCCTCGGCGCCGAGGACGCCTTCGGCGACATGGACTTCAAGGTCGCCGGTACGAAGGAGTTCGTCACCGCCCTCCAGCTCGACACCAAGCTGGACGGCATCCCGGCCTCCGTCCTGGCCGCGGCCCTCCAGCAGGCCCGCGACGCCCGCCTCCACATCCTCGACGTGATGATGGAAGCGATCGACACGCCGGACGAGATGTCCCCGAACGCCCCGCGGATCATCACCGTCAAGATCCCCGTGGACAAGATCGGTGAGGTCATCGGCCCCAAGGGCAAGATGATCAACCAGATCCAGGAGGACACCGGCGCCGAGATCACGATCGAGGACGACGGCACCATCTACATCGGTGCCCAGGTCGGCTCGCAGGCCGAGGCCGCCCGCGCCACGATCAACGGCATCGCCAACCCGACCATGCCGGAGGTCGGCGAGCGCTACCTGGGTACGGTCGTCAAGACCACCACCTTCGGTGCGTTCGTGTCCCTCATGCCGGGCAAGGACGGCCTGCTGCACATCTCGCAGATCCGCAAGCTCGCCGGTGGCAAGCGCGTGGAGAACGTCGAGGACGTGCTCGCGGTCGGCTCCAAGGTCCAGGTCGAGATCGCCGAGATCGACCAGCGCGGCAAGCTCTCCCTGATCCCCGTGATCGCGGACGAGGACGCCGAGGGCGAGACGAAGGACGACACCGACCAGTGACGTCCCGTAGTTCGAAGGCGACGGCCCGCACCTCCTCGGAGGCGCGGGCCGTCGCCCGTACCCAAACGCTTCTCAAGGGCCGGGACGGCATCGGCACGGTCCGCCGCACCACCCTGCCCGGCGGCCTCCGCATCGTCACCGAGACCCTCCCCTCGGTGCGCTCCGCCACCTTCGGCATCTGGGCGCACGTCGGCTCCCGCGACGAGACGCCCGCCCTCGGTGGCGCCACGCACTACCTGGAGCACCTCCTCTTCAAGGGCACGCGCAACCGCAGCGCCCTCGACATCTCCTCCGCCATAGACGCGGTCGGCGGC
Source organism: Streptomyces sp. NPDC016309 (assembly GCF_043077235.1). Classification (NCBI taxonomy): domain Bacteria; kingdom Bacillati; phylum Actinomycetota; class Actinomycetes; order Kitasatosporales; family Streptomycetaceae; genus Streptomyces; species Streptomyces sp. NPDC016309. The sequence goes on from NZ_JBIBSG010000020.1 coordinate 52,454, forward strand.
GAGATGAACGCCTTCACGGCGAAGGAGTACACCTGCTACTACGCCAGGGTGCTGGACACCGACCTGCCGCTCGCCATCGACGTGGTGTGCGACATGCTCACCGGCTCACTGATCCTCCAGGAGGACGTCGACGCCGAGCGCGGCGTGATCCTCGAGGAGATCGCGATGACCGAGGACGACCCCGGTGACGTCGTCCACGACCTCTTCGCGAAGACGATGTTCGGCGACACCCCGCTGGGCCGCCCGGTCCTCGGCACCGTCGACACGGTCGAGGCCCTGTCCGCGGACCGCATCCGCCGCTTCTACAAGAAGCACTACGACCCCACCCACCTGGTCGTCGCCGCCGCCGGCAACATCGACCACGCCACGGTCGTACGCCAGGTCCGCCGCGCCTTCGAGAAGGCCGGCGCCCTCACCCGTACGGACGCCGTCCCGGTCGCCCCGCGCGACGGCCGGCGCACCATCCGCACGGCCGGCCGCGTCGAGGTCCTCGGCCGCCGGACCGAGCAGGCCCACGTGGTCCTCGGCATGCCGGGCCTCGCCCGCACCGACGACCGGCGCTGGGCCCTGGGCGTGCTCAACACGGCCCTCGGCGGCGGCATGTCCTCCCGCCTCTTCCAGGAGGTCCGGGAGAAGCGCGGGCTGGCGTACAGCGTCTACTCGTACACCTCCGGCTTCGCCGACTGCGGTCTCTTCGGCGTGTACGCGGGCTGCCGGCCGAACCAGGTCCACGACGTGCTGCGGATCTGCCGCGACGAACTGGACCGCGTCGCGCGCGAAGGCCTGACCGACGACGAGGTCGAGCGGGCGATCGGCCAGCTCAAGGGCTCCACCGTCCTCGGCCTGGAGGACACCGGTGCGCTGATGAACCGCATCGGCAAGAGCGAGCTGTGCTGGGGCGACCAGATGTCGGTCGACGACATGCTCGCCGAGATGGCCGCCGTCACCCCCGATGATGTACGCGAGGTGGCCGCCGAGATCCTCGGACAGCGCCCGTCGCTGTCGGTGATCGGCCCCTTGAAGGACAAGCAGGCGGACCGCCTCCACACCGCGGTCGCGTAACGCCTCTCCCGGACGGAACCGACGCAACCGAAGGAAGTACGAGCATGAGCAGCAAGCTGCGGGTCGCGGTCATCGGCGCCAAGGGACGCATCGGCTCCGAGGCCGTACGCGCCGTCGAGGCCGCCGAGGACATGGAACTCGTCGCCGCCCTCGGGCGCGGCGACAAGCTGGAGACGCTCGCCGAGAAGGGCGCCCAGGTGGCGGTGGAACTCACCACCCCCGCCTCCGTCATGGGCAACCTCGACTTCTGCGTACGCCACGGCATCCACGCCGTGGTCGGCACCACCGGCTGGACCGAGGACCGCCTCGCCCAGTTGAACGGCTGGCTGGAGGGCTCCCCGGAGACGGGCGTCCTGATCGCGCCGAACTTCTCCATCGGCGCGGTCCTCACCATGAAGTTCGCGCAGATCGCCGCGCCGTACTTCGAGTCGGTCGAGGTCGTCGAGCTCCACCACCCCAACAAGGTGGACGCCCCCTCCGGCACCGCCACCCGCACCGCCCAGCTCATCGCCGCCGCCCGCGCGGAGGCCGGCTGCGCCCCGCAGCCCGACGCCACGGCGACGGCCCTGGACGGCGCCCGCGGCGCGGACGTGGACGGCGTCCCCGTCCACGCCGTACGCCTCCGGGGCCTGCTGGCCCACCAGGAGGTGCTCCTCGGGGGCGAGGGCGAGACCCTCACGGTCCGCCACGACTCGCTGCACCACAGCAGCTTCATGCCGGGCATCCTGCTCGGCGCCCGCCGTGTGGTGACCACCCCCGGTCTCACCTTCGGGCTGGAACACTTCCTGGACCTGGGCTGATCACCTCATGCGCGCCAAGATCACCTACTTCGTCACGGCAGCCGTCCTGGTCGTCTACTTCGTCCTGGTCGGCAGCCGTGGTGTGATGCTGATCCAGCACGGCACCGCGCTCACCGTCACCTTCGGCTGCGCGGTGCTCGTCCTGCCGGTCATCGGCGTCTGGTTCCTGTGGCAGAACACGCGGTTCGTCACCAAGGCCAACCGCCTGGCCGCCGTACTGGAGGCCGAGGGCGGACTGCCGGCCGACGAGCTGGAGCGCACCCCCAGCGGCCGCGTCGTCCGCGACTCGGCCGACGCCGTCTTCGCCCGGCGGCGCGCGGAGACCGAGGACTCGCCCGACGACTGGCGCTGCTGGTTCCGTCTCGCGGTCGCCTACCACGACGCCCGCGACACCCCGCGCGCCCGCAAGGCGATGCAGCGGGCCATCGCCCTCCACGAGGGCAGGCGGCCCGTCGGGACCTGACCGGGGCTCCGGCAACCGGACGAAATACGCTTCCGCGGCATCTGGACAGCCCGCGCGGCCACGTCCATGCTCTCCCTACCGACGAGGGGGGAGTCCGTCATGAGTCAGCGAGCAGTACCCGCGCCGATGCCCGGCAAGCTCAAGTTCGCCTTGGTGGCCGTGTGGTTCCAGGGTCTGATGAACGTGCTCGCCGCGGTCCTCATCCTCTCCCTGGTGAGCGACCGGGTGGACCACGGACAGGACGAGGACGCCGGCGTCCTGCGCGCCATGGCGTACGTGTCGCTGCTGGCGGCCGCCGCGCTGATCGCCGCGGCGGTGCTCACCCTGCGGCGCCTGGACTGGGTGCGGGTCGCCGTGATCGTCATCGAGGTGATCCTGATGGCCGGCGCCGTGTTCACCCTCTTCTCCGGTGGGGGCCCGACGGTGATCGTCGGCCTCCTGCTGGCCGTCGCCGTCGTCACCACGTTCGCCTCGGCCGAGAGCAAGGCCTGGTTCGCCCGCTGAAACGACCGGGCTCCGGCCCTCCCGAGGAGGACCGGAGCCCGGACACGACTGCGGTACGGCGAATGGCGCGGGGTCGGCCTAGGACGACGCGTACTCCGCGCTCCACGCCTCGACCGTGTCGGCCGCCCGCTCGAAGGCCTCGACCCGGGCCAGGAAGTCCGCGTTGTGGTCGGTCAGCAGCGCGAGCTGCTCGCCACCCTTGCGCGCGACCACCAGGGCCTGCCCCTGCACGGTCCTCGGCAGCCCCAGCCACCGCACGGGCTGCTGCACCGTACGGACGCCCCCGGCCCGCGACCACGGCAGCGTCGTCGTACGGAAGAAGGCGACGCGCCGCAGACCGTGCCGGCTCACCCACGTCCCGACGCGCAGCATCCGCAACGCGCAGACGATCACCAGCGCCGCCAGCCCGAAGCACACGGCGGCGCCGGACAGCCCCCCCGCCAAGGCGATGATCACGGTGGCCAGCAGCATGAACGAGGCGAGCAGCAGCGCCAGCGCCGCCGCCGCGACCCGCCAGGGCCCCGGGCGGTACGGGCGGCGCCACTGGTCGTGGTCGTCGAACGGCAGCGCGACGTCCTCGTCGGTGTCGAAACCGCGGTCGGCCGTCAGGAAGGGCAGGGGCACGGCTGGTCCTCACTCATACGCACGCTCGATGGGGCTGTGCCGGGTGAGGCTACCCAGCGGTCCGACGACCGGCCACTCCAGGGTGGCCGTACGGGGGAGTGCCCGATTCAGCGCCCGTGGGAAGCCTCGGACTGCTGGCCGTGCCCGGTGGTACCGGGACCCGACTCCATCGCCGGGAGGCCGAAGAGCAGCGACCCGACCAGACCGGCCACGACGGTCAGCCCGATCAGCGTACGACCGGTCACTTCGGAAATGCTGGGACGCTGCCGAGTCGGGGGAGTGACGTTACTGCGGAAGCGGTCGGCCTCGGCGACGAACGCGAACGGGACTGCCTCACGCCGGCGGAACATGTGAGAACCCTCCTTGGAATGCGGGTGATGGACGCTGCTACTGGGACAGACGCGCGAAGCAGCGGTTTGGTGCCCGATTTCCCCGCATCGATCGAACGATGTCAGCCGTCCCCGCCTCGTCCTCGGCTGTCGGTGCCGGGCCGTAGAGTGGGCGCCGCCCAACGATGCAAAGGGAAGGACCGCGTCGGTGACCGACACCCCCGCCGAAGACCTCAAGCCCAGTTTCCGCAGCGAAGTGACCGTCGAGCTGGTCAAGCACAGCGCCGCCGACTCCGACGTCCTGTGGGCGGCCCGCGTCTCCACGGCCGGCGAGCAGTCCCTGGAGGAGCTCCAGAAGGACCCCGAGCGCTCCAAGGGGCTGATCAACTACCTGATGCGGGACCGGCACGGCAGCCCCTTCGAGCACAACTCGATGACGTTCTTCATCAGCGCCCCGATCTTCGTGTTCCGCGAGTTCATGCGGCACCGCGTGGGCTGGTCGTACAACGAGGAGTCCGGCCGCTACCGCGAGCTCCAGCCCGTCTTCTACGTCCCCGACGCCTCCCGCAAGCTCGTCCAGCAGGGGCGCCCCGGCAAGTACGTCTTCGTGGAGGGCACCGAGGACCAGCAGGCGCTCGTCGAGCGCACGATGGAGACCTCCTACGTCCAGGCGTACGAGGCGTACCAGGAGATGCTCGCCGCCGGCGTCGCCCGCGAGGTGGCCCGTTCGGTCCTCCCGGTGGGCCTGTTCTCCTCGATGTACGCCACGTGCAACGCCCGCTCGCTGATGCACTTCCTCGGGCTGCGCACCCAGCACGAGCTGGCCAAGGTCCCGTCCTTCCCCCAGCGTGAGATCGAGATGGTCGGGGAGAAGATGGAGCAGGAGTGGGCCCGGCTGATGCCCCTGACGTACGCCGCCTTCAACGCGAACGGCCGCGTCGCTCCGTAGTCGTCCCAGGTCAAAGCCCGGTACAGATGTACGGATCATCCGCCCGAAGTGTCCGTATTGCGGCGTTTCGAGAAGTTCATCTAGGCTGATCAAACGGACCCGGCACTGCTTGAACCCCCGAGCAGGCAGTGCCGGGCTCCACCTCCCTCACGTCCCCCGAGGGGACCCGGCGGGCAGAGCAGCGAGTAGCGTGTTACCCATGGCTCCGATCTCCACTCCGCAGACCCCCTTCGGGCGGGTCCTCACCGCCATGGTCACGCCCTTCACGGCGGACGGCGTACTCGACCTCGACGGCGCCCAGCGGCTCGCCGCCCACCTGGTCGACGCAGGCAACGACGGTCTCGTCATCAACGGCACCACCGGCGAGTCCCCGACCACCAGCGACGCGGAGAAAGACCAGCTCGTACGAGCGGTCCTGGAGGCGGTGGGCGACCGCGCCCACGTCGTCGCCGGCATCGGAACCAACGACACCCACCACTCGGTGGAACTCGCCCGCGCCGCCGAACGCGCCGGGGCGCACGGCCTGCTCGCCGTCACCCCGTACTACAACAAGCCCCCGCAAGAGGGCCTCTTCCGGCACTTCACGGCCATCGCGGACGCCACCGGCCTCCCCGTGATGCTGTACGACATCCCCGGCCGCAGCGGCGTCCCGATCGACACCGAGACGATCGTCCGCCTCGCCGCCCACCCGCGCATCGTCGCCAACAAGGACGCCAAGGGCGACCTCGGCCGCGCGAGCTGGGCCATCGCGCGCAGCGGCCTCGCCTGGTACTCGGGCGACGACATGCTCAACCTGCCGCTGCTCTCCGTAGGAGCCTGCGGCTTCGTCTCCGTCGTGAGCCACGTCGTCACCCCGGAGCTCCGCGCCCTCCTCGACGCCCACCTCACCGGTGACGTCCAGAAGGCCACCGAGATCCACCAGAAGCTGCTGCCGGTCTTCACCGGAATGTTCCGCACCCAGGGCGTGATCACCACCAAGGCCGCCCTCGCCCTCCAGGGCCTCCCCGCCGGGCCGCTGCGTCTGCCGCTCGTGGAGCTCTCCCCGGAGGAAACCGCTCAGCTCAAGATCGACCTCGCCGCCGGCGGGGTACAGCTGTAGCAACGGACTTCATAACTGAATACGAAATCAACATCAGACAACAGCAAGTGCACGAATGTCATGCGCGCCACGTGCCTCACTGGTACGTGGCGCGTGTGGTGAGGAGAGTCTTTTGAGTCATCCGCATCCTGAACTGGGCGCGCCCCCGAAGCTGCCCAAGGGCGGCCTGCGCGTCACCCCGCTCGGCGGTCTCGGCGAGATCGGCCGGAACATGACCGTCTTCGAGTTCGACGGCCGCCTGCTGATCGTCGACTGCGGCGTGCTCTTCCCCGAGGAGGAGCAGCCCGGCATCGACCTGATCCTGCCGGACTTCACCAGCATCAAGGACCGCCTCGACGACATCGAGGGCATCGTGCTCACGCACGGCCACGAGGACCACATCGGTGGCGTCCCCTTCCTGCTCCGGCTGAAGCCCGACATCCCGCTCATCGGCTCGAAGCTGACGCTCGCGCTCATCGAGGCCAAGCTCCAGGAGCACCGGATCCGTCCGTACACCCTGGAGGTCACGGAGGGCGACCGCGAGCGCCTCGGCCCCTTCGACTGCGAGTTCGTGGCGGTCAACCACTCCATCCCCGACGCCCTGGCCGTCGCCATCCGCACCCCCGCGGGCATGGTGGTGCACACCGGCGACTTCAAGATGGACCAGCTCCCGCTGGACAACCGTCTCACCGACCTGCACGCCTTCGCGCGCCTCAGCGAGGAGGGCATCGACCTCCTGCTGTCGGACTCCACGAACGCCGAGGTCCCGGGCTTCGTCCCGCCCGAGCGCGACATCTCCAACGTCATGCGCTCGGTCTTCGCCGGCGCGCAGAAGCGCATCATCGTGGCCAGCTTCGCCAGCCATGTGCACCGCATCCAGCAGATCCTCGACGCGGCCCACGAATACGGCAGACGAGTCGCCTTCGTCGGGCGTTCGATGGTCCGGAACATGGGCATCGCCCGTGACCTGGGCTACCTCCGGGTCCCGGCCGGCCTGGTCGTCGACGTCAAGACCCTCGACGACCTCCCGGACCACGAGATCGTGCTGGTCTGTACGGGCTCCCAGGGCGAGCCGATGGCGGCCCTGTCCCGCATGGCCAACCGCGACCACCAGATCCGCATCGTCCAGGGCGACACCGTGATCCTGGCGTCGTCCCTGATCCCGGGCAACGAGAACGCGGTCTACCGCGTGATCAACGGCCTCACCCGCTGGGGCGCCAACGTCGTCCACAAGGGCAACGCCAAGGTCCACGTCTCGGGCCACGCCTCGGCCGGCGAACTGCTGTACTTCTACAACATCTGCCGGCCGAAGAACCTGATGCCGGTCCACGGCGAGTGGCGCCACCTCCGCGCCAACGCCGAGCTCGGCGCCCTGACGGGTGTCCCCAAGGACCGGATCGTCATCGCCGAGGACGGCGTCGTGGTCGACCTCGTCGACGGCAAGGCCAAAATCGTCGGCAAGGTCCAGGCGGGTTACGTGTACGTCGACGGCCTCTCGGTCGGCGACGTCACCGAGGTGCACCTGAAGGACCGCCGCATCCTCGGCGACGAGGGCATCATCTCGGTGTTCGTGGTCGTCGACTCCACGACAGGCAAGGTCGTCGGCGGCCCGCACATCCAGGCGCGCGGCTCGGGCATCGAGGACGGCGCCTTCGACGCGGTCATCCCGAAGGTGCACGAGGCCATCGCCAAGTCGGCCGCGGACGGGGTCGCGGAGCCGCACCAGCTCCAGCAGCTCATCCGCCGCACCATCGGCAAGTGGGTCTCCGACTCCTACCGCCGCCGGCCGATGATCCTCCCCGTGGTCGTCGAGGTCTGACGTTCCACCAGCTCGTCGCGGAGCGGGGCCCCTCGATTTGCATCGGGGCGCCCCGCTCCAGTACGTTTACGGCTCCGCCTGAACGGGAACCCGGCACCTTCGTGTGCCTCGAAGGGTGCCCGGGAAGAGCCGGAAATTCCGACTCAGAATCTCTGATAAAGTCGGAGCAGCCGAAAGGCAAAGGCCCTCCAACGGCCACCGGAAACAGAATCCGAACCGGAAACGGAACGGAAAACGGATCTGGTA
>NZ_JBIBSG010000021.1:0-57279 GCF_043077235.1 Streptomyces sp. NPDC016309
AACCTAAAATAATTATAACCCCCCCCCCGCCCCCGCCCCAACCCCGGGGGGGGGGGGCCGGGGGGGGGCCCCCCCCCGCCCCCCCCCCCCCGGGGGGGGGGGGGCCCCCCCGGGCCCCGGCCCCCCCCCACACTGCTTGTAATGGGTTCCCGTCGCTCTCATTGCTCAGTGATCGGAATAGCTGAAGTCGCCCATTGCCCAGGCGCTGACGTCGTCGATCGAGACGCGGTACATCCCACCCGTCTCCAGGAGCCCGGCGAGAACTCGCCCACGTTGGACGAGCCAGCCAGGACCTCCGACACGTTGCCTCCGTACGACCTCGGGAGCCAGCCGACCCGTGATGACAGCGCCACCGCTGACCACGGTCAGGGACATCTGATTGCTCTGCCCGGCCACCACCAGGGCAGCGACATCAACCAGCAGTTCGTCAGGCTTCGACATCAGCACCGATCCTCTTCACCGGTGGTTCCGTCCCTTCAACCGGTCCCGCTGCCGAGCGAGAAGGGCGGTCACCGTCTTCCGCCAGAGGCCCGGCGGGTGACCGCGGTCGCTCTGGCGAGACGGTTGACCGTGGGCAAGCCGAAACCCCTGGTGCCGCCGTTCAGGTCGGGGGCGCGCATGCGCGGCGGCGCCTGCGGGCTGGGGTCATGAACGGCCACCTCGATACTGCCCGGGTGTGCGGTCAGGCCCAGGGCGCAGGTGCCACCGCCGTGACGCAGGGTGTTGGTGGCGAGCTCCGAGACGACCAGGACCACGGTATCGGCGGCCTCGGCTGCTAGCGCCGGGACAAGACCTTCGAGGAACTCCCGTGCGCTCTCGCGTGCGATGGCGACGGACCCCGAGGGGCGGGCGGTTAGGACTCACCAATGCCTGCCCCGCATGCACGGGCTCGTGCCCCGGCCTGTGGCGGGTAGCCGGGCGATGGCTGTCCTTGCGCCTGCCCATGTCACTGTTCGAGGTCGATTATCTAACCGTCGAGCATGCGGAAATCTATGTCGGCCAGAGTAGACATTGGGTGGTGTTGTGGTTATGGTTTCTCTCGTAGCCCAGAGAGACCGCAGGGCTCGGCAGAGACGAACTGCCGGGCATTACCCGTAGTTGCAGTTCGCAGGACGGTGCGGTGACGGAGTTTCGAAGCCAGGGTTGTTGCAGGACGGCGACGGGACTGGTGACCGGACCGGGTGGCCCGCAGTGATGAGGGGTCGCCGTGAGTAGTACCCGTAAGTGAGTGCAGTTCGCAGCACCCAGCAGTGAAGTCAGTGAGCAGTACCTCGGTGAAGGCGTCGGCTGCGGGCGCGCGCACCGGGAGGTTCGGCAGCGGGGTTCTAAGCCAGAGCAGACGCAGGATGGGCAACGGGGCTGGCTGCCGAAGTGGCGCTGTGAGAGGCCACAAGCAGCACGCAACACCAGCAATACAAGCAGTTCGCAGTTCCCGCTTGGTAAGTGATTGATCCAGAGGGAAGAACGGAGGAGCCGAGCGCCATCAGGATCGCCTGGGCGGAAGTCTTGAGCCCGGGTACCGCAGGACATCGATAGTGAGGTGGTCTCCGGTCACGCATCCGCGATCCCCGCACCCCCGGCAACATTTCGGTCGGGTGTGCGGAACCAGAAGGCCGGCGCAGTATCAGGGCCGGTAGATGGTGCAGCAGTTCCTTCGGGGCCCTGGTGCCGGTACAGGCACCAGGGCCCCTCCACGCGGTTCACAGAGAGGTGCAATGACCGCAGACGACTCGTACGGCCGTCTCGACGACGACAATTACCCCGCCTACACCATGGGCCGGGCCGCCGACATGCTCGGCACCACCCCCACCTTCCTCCGCGCCATCGGAGACGCCCGCCTCATCACCCCGCTCCGCTCCGCAGGCGGACACCGCCGCTACTCCCGCTACCAACTGCGCATCGCCGCCCGCGCCCGGGAACTCGTCGACCAGGGCACCGGCATCGAAGCCGCCTGCCGCATCGTGATCCTCGAGGACCAGCTCGAGGAAGCCCAGCACATCAACGCCGAATACCGCCGCGCCGCCGAATCATCCAATCCGACGCCCGCAGCGTGAGATGAGCGTGCCCGCCGGCATTGGTGGGCACCGTACGCACAGTCCCGCTGATCTCGCAGCCCCTGCCCGAGGGGTCGCGCGCCGCGTCCGGTAACTGCCGTCGTCCGTGCGGGCCGTGCTTTCAGTCGGACAAGGGGGCTGAGCTCGGTCGCTTCAAGCGTCGTCCCTGGCACGCTCGGTCGCCTCCTCGTACGAGTTGCCGTTGAACCGGGGGCCACCACGCTACGGGTGAGCGGGGAGACGCCCGTTCGGAAGCCCTGGCCGTTCCCATGCCCAGCCGCTCTACTCGGCTTCGGCGAACTCAATCGGCGGTGGGATCAATGGGGCCGGAGTTCACACGGCGACGAACCGGCCCATGCCCGCGACGTAGTCCTGGTTTTCGAGACCCGCCTCCCCGACTGCTGTCCGTGTGAGGTCCCCTAGCATGATCGCATGATTACCGGTGGCGCCCAGGAGGCCCAGGGAGGACGAGAAGCTGTGTCCCGCGACGCCGCTGAGGCCGAACGCCTTCACGTCGCCTCAGCGCGTGAAGAATGTCGTGAAGACGGGCTGCCCTGCGGATCACGAGGTGACGATCCAGGGGAGAACGCTCACTCGGTTGCCGCTCTGCTGGAGCGGGCGGCCGACCTGGCCGAACCGATCAAGCCCAGGTTGCGTGGCTGGCTTCATGCCGGAATGGTCCCCGCCGCGCTGATCGCAGGCATTGTGCTCATCTGCCTGGCCCGCACCCCGCAGGCGGCCCTGGCCTGCGCCGTGTACTCGGTCACCGCCTGGCTGCTGTTCGTAACGAGCGCCATCTACCACCGCGGCACCTGGGGCCCGCTCGGCGAGGCTCTTCTGCGACGCCTCGACCACGCAAACATCTTCCTCATCATCGCAGGCACCTGCACCCCCCTCGCCGTGCTCCTCCTTCCGGTGGAACAACGGTCCATGCTGCTGTGGATCGTGTGGACGGGTGCATTGGCGGGCATTGCGTTCCGGGTCCTGTGGGTCGCAGCTCCGCGCTGGTTGTACACCCCGTGCTACCTGGCCCTGGGGTGGGCACCGGTGCGCTACCTGCCCGACTTCCTGCACACCGGCGGAGCGGCCGTACTCGCCCTGATCGTGGCCGGCGGTCTCCTCTACAGCGCGGGCGCGGTCGTCTACGCCCTCCAGCGCCCCGACCCCTCGCCCCGCTGGTTCGGCTTCCACGAGGTGTTCCACGCGCTGACCGTGGCAGCATTCACCGCGCACTACATCGCCATCTCCCTGGCCGTCTACTGACCGCGACGGGCTGGGCGACCGCCGAGGCATCGCCCACGCGCGAAAGCTGTTTGCCCTTCCGGCCTGCAAGTTGGCCGCTCTCCGGGGTGTGACGTCCCGTAGGCAGGTAAGGAGGGAGGAGCGAGAGAAGGGCGAGACAGCGGTCTTCAGCTGACCTGTGACAGAGGGGGCCCCGTGTTCGAGGCGGAAGACGTCAGGGAGTGGCGTGGCCACAATGTGGTCGACCACGAGCGGCACAAGATCGGCGCCCTGGACGCGGTCTACGTCGACACGGCCACGGACCAGCCCGCGTTCGCGACGGTCACGGTCGGCCTGCCGACCCGGCACCGGCTTGTGTTCGTTTCCCTGGGCGGCGCGACGGTCGGTCCCGGGTATCTGAAGGTCGCCTACGATAAGAAGCGGGTCAAGGAGGCGCCTTCGATCGGCACGGACGGCGAACTGCTCGCGGAGGATGAGAAGACGGTCTTCGCGCACTACGAGTTCGCCTACCGAACGGGTGCGGGCGGCGAACGTCGCCTCGCCCGCCGCTGATGCCCCACCAACTTCCCCCACCGCGAGGTGACACGGATGGCTCTCTTCTTCCTGCTGGTCATCGTGGCCATCGTGCTCGGCATCATCGGAGTGGTGGCGAAGGGCCTGTTCTACCTGTTGGTCATCGGTGTGGTGGTTTTGGTCGCCGACTTCGTCCTCCTCGGCCTGCGCCTGGGCCGCCGCCGCAGGAACCCGCCCCGGTGACGCGGTCACTCCGGGGCAGAGCACCCCGCTTCGCCCGCCCAAGGTGGCCGACCCCAAGTGGGTTGTCGGAGCAGTCATCGAGTCACTGCCCCGGAGTGGTCCGCCCCGTCCGAGACGGGGCGGAGGCGTCGGCGAGGTCGGCGCCGGTGTCGGCGTCCCGCCGGGAGTGGCCGACGCCGTGCCAGTCCAGGCACATGACGGTCGCGTCGTCCTGCAGGTGGCCTTGGTTGGCGTCGACGGCCGCCGCGATGAGGGTGCGGGCGGCCTCGCGGGGATGCAGCGCGCGGGTGCGGACGATCAGGTCGGGCAGATCGAGGCTGGTGGCGTTCCGCTCCAGCATGCCGTCGGTCAGCATCACCAGCCGGTCGCCCGGCTGCAGGTCCAGCGACTGGACCCGGTAGGTGTGGGGGACTTGGAAGCCGAACGGCATATCGATCTCCGGACTGACCTCCCGCACCTGTCCGTCCCGCATCCGCAGCGGCCAGGGGTGCCCGGCGTTGATGAACTCGGTCTTGCCGTTGATCAGGCTGATGCGCAGGAGCTGGCCGGTGACGTAGCTCTGGCGGCCGTGCTGGCGCATGGCCCGATCGGCCTGGCGGGCCTGTTCGGCGAGGTCGGCACCGGCCCGCCGTGCCCGGCGCAGGGCACCCACCAGGAGAGTTGCCAGCAATGCGGCGTCAACATCGTGCCCCATGGCATCGGTCACGGAGAGCTGGACCGTGTCCCGGTCGATCACGTAGTCGAAGGTGTCCCCCCCGACGTGGTCGGCCGGCTCCAGCGCCCCGGCCACCGCGAACTGCGCCGCCTCACACGCCAGCGACGCCGGGAGCAACCGGTGCTGGATCTCCGCGGCCAGGCTCAGCGGGCTGGTACGGCGGCCCCACTGGTACACGTCGGTGAAGGACCGGTTGGCGATGACGATGTACGCGAGGGCGTGCGCGGTCTCGCCGATCTCCCGCATCACCCCCGCGTCCGGTACCGACGGCAGGAACAGTTCGAGGAGCCCGATGGCGTCCCCGCGGTTGGTCACCGGGGCGACGATACGCACCAGCGCGCCCTCGCCCTCGTCCTCCACGCTCGGCCGCTGGGTGCGGATCACGTCGTCGTACAGGGTGCCCCGCAGCCTGATGCGCCGGGCGGGCTCATCGGTATCGACGCTGCCTGCTGCCCCAAGCCGTACGACCGAGCCGCCGGTGAAGTCGGTGATCAAGAACGATACCGACGCGGCCCCGAGGCGCTCCTTGAGCATGCGCGCGACCACGTCAAGCGACTCCACGGGCGCCGCCGTCTCCGCCGCCGCCAACGCCCCTGCCAAGGTCATCGCCCTGCCCCAGCCACCCCCGTCCTCAGGAGTACGAGGGGTAGCTGCACCGTCCCCGTCAGGCCCAGATACGGTCACGGTGACTCCTCGCTGCTGGCTCACTCTCAGGGCTCCGTCCCGGTTGCGCGAGGGGCCGGCGCCAAGCCCGGTGCCGGGCAGATGTCACATTGCACCACAGGGCCCCTGAACGGATGCAGCTGCCGGCCAACCGGCCGTCGAACGGCCCGGCATCGGCGCCACTCCGTGGGGTCTTCCCGAGCCTGGCAGCCACCGGCCACCAGAGTTCATGTCCCACCGGCACCGGCGGCGACCCATGGTGCTTCCTGGTGTTCCGCTCCAAGATGCTCCATGACGCCCGGACGTCGCAGGGGCGATGCGGGCTGCGCGCATGCCCGGTGCCTGTGACGTCAGGGGAGAAGCGGTCGCGGCCCACGCAGCGGCAGGCTCCGAAGCTCCCTCGCATGGCACATCCCCTGAAACGGCGCAGATGAGGTTCGACCCTCCCACCGGTTTGCCGCACAGGCAGGTGGACCGCAGACGTCTGGAGACCGCTGCGGCGTGCTGCCGGCCCTTGAGAACGATCTTTGGTTCGAAGGACCCGTTACGGTACCGGGGGCACGGCTGCCTTGACTGGGTACGCCGTCCACGCGATGGGCCTGGACGGCGTACCCCGCGGCCAGCCGGTAGCCGAAATCCTCGGCGAGCGCGTCCGGGCCGATACGGATCAGCCGGTGGTGCAGATCCTCTTCTACGCGGTCGCAGCGGACGTGTCGGCGAGCTCGGGAAAGCGAGCCTCCCAGGCAGCCATCACCGCCCCGGTCAGGGACAGCTCCCGCCAACGGGTCCGCAGAACAGCGACGTCGAGGTGCGCCTGCCGGTCCCCGGGCGACTGCGCCTCACGGATCACCCGCTCGTACATCATCAGCCCATCGGCGTCGGCCAGGTCGTACTCCTAGTGCGGGCCCCAGTCCAGATGCCGGGGCAGGGCCACAAGGCCGTCCGCCGCGCCCCCAGCTCCCCGAGCGAGTCCGGCAGGGCATACGGTCGAAGCTGCGCCTACCTGCTGCTCATGCTTACCAACATGCCCCACGCCGAGGATTTACCAGGTGGATCTCTGCGAGGGATCCCTCGGAAGCGGGGTCTCGCATTTGGCTCCCTGGTGGGTCCCAAGCAGGAGCAACGACCACTCGCGGGTGTGACCAGCGATGCGGATCAGGCCCCTGGCCTGGGACTCTCTGCCGAGATAGCCGGATGCGTCAGCACGTCGCACGTACCGCCCAATCTGAACGTAACGCACACCAGCAGCGCCCCCGATACGACCCTTGCGGGCCGCTGACCTGTGCAGGCGGGCCGCCTTGGTATCGCTCTTCTCCGGGATTACGTGCCGGATACCGCGTCGCCGCAGGTAGGCGCGGATCATGCCGTTGCTGGGACAGCCCTTAGTCCTCCTCGCCGCACCATCCGTCCACGTCGCGTACCCCCGCTGCGGCGAGTGCGGCCAGGTGGGCCGGGCAGCCGAACGCCTCCGCGTCGGGGCGCGGCGCCGGGACGGTCTTCGGGGCGTGGAGGTGTCGTAGGACCGCGCCGTCGAGCCGTTCGAGGGCGGGGTGGTCGTCGTGGGCGCAGGTGTGGGCGTGCGGGGTCTCGGCGAGGGTGCGCAGCAGCGTCCGGATGTCGCGGGCCAGGGCGATGGCCGGGCCGGGATGCGTGATGCGAAGGGCCGTGGCGGCGGTCAGGACGAGTACGGTCCGCTCGCGGTCGTCCGCGGCGTGCGCGTGCCGCCGGGCGGCCCAGATGCCCTGGAGCTCGCGGGCCGGCTCGTCGCGCCCGTCGAACAGCGCGGTGAAAGGCTCGATGGCGAGGGTCCCGTCGGCTCGCAGGAACTCCGTGTCGAGGTGCCCGGTCTCCCGGTGCCCGAACAACTCCTCGCGGCCCTCACGCAGTTCGCTGAGGGTTTTGCGGGCGGTGGCGGCGGTGAACCGGGGGCACAGCCAGAGTGAGAGGTCGATCCCGGCCTGTTCCAAGAGGGCGCGGCCGCCGTCGTCGCCCAGGTGCACGCCGAGGGTGAGGGTGTCGTCGGCGATGGCGGGGCGGTCCGGTTCGTCGTCGAGGAAGCCGGGCAGCCCGGGGTGCCCGTCGTCGCCGTGCGCGCAGGGGTGGTCGAGGGCATCGAGGGGGACCTTCTCCAAGGTCTCGATCAGGTCGTCGAGGACCCATCGCTCGCGCACGACCCCGGACAGCGCGTACCAGGACGCCGCCGTCGCTACCAGCACGCCGCCCGCCCGGTCCCCGTCACTTGTCACGAAGCGGAGTTCCGAACCGGCGTCGGCGATCTCGTTGTAGGCGTCGAACCCGTATCCCTCCAGGACGGAGTTGAGCCTGTCGAGCGTGTCCTGGGCGTCCTCGGAGAGGCGCGCCGGCACGTCGGCGGCGGAGCCGGGCTCCAGCCGGTCCATGCCCAGGCGTGCGAGCCCTGCGATATTGCGAGGGCAGGCCCACTGCTCGCCGGTCCAGCCGATCGCGGAGAAGTCCGTGTCACCGTGCGCCAGGGGGCGAGCGACGTCCTCCAGATAGTGCGGCGGGTCGTCGAGGCCGTCCTCGTACGGGTGCTCGGCGTGTGTGCACGGGCGGTTCTTGAGCGCGCGGTCCGCCCGGTCGAGTGCGTCGTGCACGGCGCCGGACACCCGCTCCGGCCTGCGGTCGGCGTACGGGAGCGTCATCGCGAGGCCGAGCACCCACAGCGGGGCGCGGTCCCCTCCGGGGTCGGCGACCAGTCGCCGTACGCAGTCGAGGACGGTCTCGTCGTACTCCGGGTTCCCGTGCGCCCGGACGTCGTCCTGTACGTCCTGCCAGGCGCCGATCAGCGCCTGCAGGTCGGGGGTGGTCTCGGATGGGTCGGCGACGCCCTCGCCGTCCGTGGATTCGATCATGCCCGGTACGACGCGGGGCCCGGGGCGGAAGTTCCCGCGGGTGCACGCGTATCGGCGAGCCGGGGTCCGATGTGACGGGATGCGCGAGCCGGGAGGTTCAGGAGAATGGCCGTGACTATGCCTCTTTCACGGCATTCGAGTTTCACCGCACGAGAGGACTCGCTTCATGCCTGTCGCCGACACGCCGATGCACCTCACGCGAGGCGCCCACGTCGGATCTCGGTCTCCGACCTCGACGCCTCGGTCGCGTTCTACTCGGCCCTGACCGGGCGGGAGCCCGTCGCCGAGGGCACCATGAGCAGCGGGCCGTCCGGCCGTTCACAGGGGCTGCCGGTCGCGAAGCTGCGGTACGCGACGATCAACATCGACGGGCTCGGCATCGACCTGATCCAGTGCACGGACCCGGTGGGCGAGCGCACCGACGGCAAGGCGAACCGGCCCGGCTCCATGCATCTATGCTTCAAGGCCGACGACTTCGACGCGGTGTACGAGCGTACGAGGGACGCCGGTTACGACTTCCTCGGCGACGACTACACGTTCATCGCGGGCGAGGTCACGCCGGCGCCGCGCTCGGCACCAAGGTCGCGTACTTCAACGGCCCGGACGGCACCCACCTGGAGATCATCGACCCCAAGGGCGCTTCGCCAACTATGGCCTGTCGTTTGGATCAGGCCGGATCTGGTCAATGGCCCCGCGACCCGGCAAGATCCAAACGGCGGGCCCTAGCGGGATTCCGTCGTAGGCGACGTGGGGACTGTACACAGCGCCGGCAGCGATGCAGAACAGCCCCGCAAATTGGCTCACATAGGCCGTGACGGCGGGCAGTGAAGGAGCCACCCCGCGACGGTGAACGTCGACCCTCCACGTCGGCGAGAAGATCGCATGGTCCCGCGCACACTCGCTGACCTTCGTCTGGCCGAGTATCTCAGCCGCCTCAGCCACTTCGTCGACGGTCATACCGAACCGGAGCGGTCCGATGCCGACAGCCGGCGAACAGGACCACTCGTCCCGTTCGACGACTCCGGCCTTGAACGCCATAGTCGCTCCCGTAGAAACACCCGAGACTTGCCGCCGCCCATCGAGTCAGATCACTCAGCGTGAGCCCCTTCGGTCTCGGCCGAGAATGCGCGACACCTGAACATGAGCTCACCAGTACCAAGGGCCGGGCCGGAATCGAATGTTGCCGCGCCTGCACATGGGCGGGGAGTCGAAGCAGCGAGGCGAAACCGGGTTGTGCCTGGAGCGGTGATCGGCTTGGGTTCGTGCTCGTGACTGCCTTGAATGATCTCGTACGTCCGGACCGCTATCCGCGCTCGTCCTGCTATGACCCTGGCTGGTTGCTCAACCTCGCCATGGGGCCGAACCCGTTGTGGATGCTGGAGGACCTCGCCCAGGACCTTGATCTGCGCCCGGGGATGCGGATTCTCGACCTCGGCTCCGGCAAGGGCGCCACGTCGGTGTTCCTAGCCCGCGAGTATGGCGCCCAAGTCGTCGCGGCAGACTTGTGGATCGCCCCCGAGGATGCGGCAGCCGTCTTCGCCGACGCGGGTGTCGGCGATCAGGTGGAGGCTGTGCGGGCGGAGGCGCACGCCTTGCCGTTCAAGGAGGAGAGCTTTGACGTCATCGTGAGCGTCGACGCGTTCGAGTACTTCGGTACGGCAGACAACTACCTGCCCTACCTGGTCCGGTTTCTCCGCCCTGGTGGACAACTGGCCATGGCGACTCCCGCCATGACACGGGACGTCCGTGAACTCGGGGCCATCCCGTCCCACATCAAGGACGTGGTGGGCTGGGAAGCGATCGCCTGGCACACGGCGGAGTGGTGGCGCTTCCAGTGGGCGATCACTGAACTGGTGGAGGTCACGTCCGCGCGGCTACAGCAAGATGCCTGGCAGGACTGGCTGCTGTGGGCCCAGGCATGTGCCGAGCATCAGCCGGGCGGCCAGAGCGTCAACCAGCCGGTCATCGACATGCTCACCGCGGATGGCGGAGAGTTTCTCTCCTTTGCTCTGGTAACCGCACGCAAGAACTAGGTGGTCAACCCCGAAAGTCCTTCGGGGCTGACGCGAATGGTTGTGGCTGTGTGGGTGCACGGCAGGCTGGGCATCGGCCAAGGCCGCTGCCCAGCGCTGATGAGGGTCATATGCGAGTTGCTCCCGCGTCCGAGGTGATCACCTCCGTCCCGGCGGGGTTCATCGCGGGAGCCGCTTCGTGGTCGGCGCTTTCCGCGTGTTGTCAGGCGACGCGGAGGATGCTCTTGCCGTGGGTTGTGCCTTCGGCGAGGCGCTGCACGGCCATGGCCAGGTCCCCGAGGGCGTACTCGGTGGTGATGTCCGTGCGTACCTTGCCGTCGGCGACGAGGCCGAGTGCGCGGCGGGCACTGTCGGCGAGCCGCTCGGGGTGGGTCTGGCTGAGCAGGTTGCTGTTGTAGGTCAGGAGTGACTTGCCGTGCATGAGAAGGTCGTTGGCGTTGGCGAGGACGGGTTCGTACGTGGCGAGGTTGCCGTATGCCACCAGTCGGCCGTGTGCTGCGAGCTGCTCAAGGCCGGCGGTGCGGGTCGAGCCGCCGACCGGGTCGAGGATGACGTCGGGCTTCTCGTCGCCGAGCTTGGCCGGCAACTCCTCGCGGAGCAGGAGCCGGTCGTACCCGAACTGCGCGGCATATTCGGCCCTGTCGGCAGTTCCGACCACGCCGACGATCCGGCCTGCTCCCGCCAGTCGGGCGAACTGGGCAGCGAGCGTGCCGACTGAGCCGGCGGCGGCGTGGATCAGCACGCTTTCCCCGGGCCGCACGTGCGCGGCTGTGTTGATCAGGTCGTAGGCGGTCGGTGCGCCCCACCCAAGACCTGCGGCTGCCCTCAGCGGCATGCTGCCGATGCCGAACGTGAGCGTGGCGGGTGCCAGGACCACCTCGGCGTAGGCGCCTGAGGTGGTCAGCGCGGTGACGGCCTCACCTACACGGCGTGCGTCGATACCGGCGCCGACCGCGACGACGTGCCCGGATGCCTCGAACCCAGGGACAAAGGGGCGCGGTACGGGGAAGTGGCCGTCCCGGACCATGATGTCGCCCCACTGGATCCCGGCGTATGCCACGCGGATCGCCACTTGCCCGGGGCCGGGGGTGGGCTCATCGAGTTCGGCGACCCGGTAGTGGTCATCGGTGTCGAAAATGACAGCCTTCATGGTTACAGCCCCCTGTGTTGACTCAGTATCCTTACAGTCGAGCACGGTAGATGTGTAAGGATCCTGAGTCAACCCATGGACCTGTCAATGAAAGTGAGTACGCGGTGAAAGCCCCGATCGAGAACGACCTCTGCATCCGGATCAGGCGGTCGGAGCAGGCGTTGATGGCGCACCACGAGGCAGTACTGCGTGCCTACGGACTGACCATGACGCAGTACACCGTGCTGCTGGTCCTCTCGCGCGAAGGCGGCATGTCCGGCGCCCAACTGGCCCGGTCCTGCGGCGTCACGCAGCAGAGCATGAGCAGCGTGCTGACCAACATGGAGACCAAGAAACTGATCCGACGCGAGACGTCCCCCGTGCACGCCAAAGTGCAGATCGCCACCCTCACCGACGCGGGCCAGGCACTGCTGGACCGCGCCTACCAGGAGGTGGTCATCCTTGAGCGTGCGCTCACCGACGCGTTCACGCCCGCCGAACACGCTGCACTCTGCGAACTTCTGGAACGCGCCACCACCATCCTGACCCAGCAGACGCGCCACGCGACAGCCCCGCCCGCCACCTGAGCCTGCGGCCGCCACGCGCGGGCCCCGACCACCCCACCAAGGACTTCCAGAGTCGACCGCTACTGCAAGCAGACTTCACTTCGCCGATTCTTCTGTCTCCGATCGTCATCAGCGAGGCAGAACCTGGCGAAAACGCTGCGGTGGCACCATCGAGGCCAGGCGGAGCCGTCCTGTGGCCGGGGAATTCACCGTGGCCTCATGCGTGGGGTCACCTGTTCGATTCGTTTTGCAACTGGAGTCGTAACCGACCTGCCTTCTCGTCCTGCCGCGCCGCCGAAGGCTGGAGATGTGGCTCGAACCGTGTCTCGCCGATGTGCGGCAGGCGATCGCGGGGGCCGGGAGGCGCGAGTGGGAACGGCAGCACGGTCGGGAGGCGCGGCCGCTCGGAGAGGGCTGGCTGCTGGAGGCCGGCACCGGCGCCGGTCCTGCGGTGTACGTCCATGTTGGCGGCTGCCACATGGCGGGCAAGCGGTGCCGCGGCGTGCCCCGGGACATCAGGCTGCGGGCTCTGGCGGCCCCGGACCTTCGTGCTGACGCACGAACCAGTGGATACGGGGAACCTGGCGCGATCACATCCGCCAGGAGCCGCGTGTGCAGCTCCGGCATGTCCGTCACGCGGCTGCCCGGGTGCGGGGAGGCGAGCTGGGGGAAGGCGTCTTCCCGTACGGCGCGCACGGTGCGACCGATGGCTCCAAGATCCCCCGGGCCGGGCCGGGCAACTCATCCAGTGACTCCGGCAGCCGACGCCGGAACTTCTCCCGGTAGAGCGCGAGGTCCTCGGCGTCTGTGCCCGGAGGTCCCTCGGTGCGGGGTGCTGTGAGCTGGAGGGCATGAGTCCATCAGGGCGGCCGGAGGAGTGGCGAGGGGCATGATGAGCGAGCCGTGTCTGACGTGAGAGAGGCTGAGCCTGCTGGGGAGCTGCCTGCAGCAGCTCGGTCTGCCCGAGTGGGCAGGACGGGCACTCGTCGTGACGCTTGATTGACGCTCCGGCCGTCCGCATACCTCGCGATGAGCCGAGAAGGCGACTCTGACCTGGTCTTTTCCCTCACTCGTGCAGGCCGACACCTTTCCGATGACGCACCACGTGGAGTGCGTGGCGATCCTGGAGCCGGTGAAGAAGGACGCCTGACCTGGGGTTTTGCCGGGCTGCTCAGGCGCGTCCGGGTGCGCGGTTGCTTACTCGGTGCGCAGCGCCGTGGCCGTACGCGCCCTGGCGGCCCAGCCGGCCGGGATCAGTGCGCCCAGCATCGCGATCACGACTCCGCCGAGCCCCAGCAGGAGTAGCTGAACAGGCTCGTACACATCGAGGACCGGCGACGGCAGGCTGGTGCCTGCGGCATGCCCCATCACCGGCATGACGACGTGGTGCAGCGCGTACCCCGCCGGCACGCCGAGCAGCCCGCCGATCACGCCGATCAAGGCCACCGAGGCGAGCACGAGGCTCAGGGTCTGCCGCGGTGACATGCCGATCGCCTTGCAGACGCCCAGGTCGTGGATGCGTTCCCGGGTGTCCAGGACCACGGAGTTGAGTACGCCGAGACCGGCCACGGTGATCAGCATGAGGGTGAGCAGCACCGCCATCGCGGCCATGATGAGGATGACGCCGTCCTGCCCCGACTCGGAGCCGGTCGTGGCGTCGCCTCCCAGCGGCTGCACGACCGCGGCGACCTTGCGGGCGTAGTCGTCGGCGGAGACGCCGGACTTCGTTTCGACGAGGAAGGTGCTGGGCTCGGCCGACTCGAAGTCGGCCATGTCCGCGTGGATCTCCAGCCGGCTGCCCGACGTGTCGAAGGACTCGCCCACGATCCGCAGGTTCGCGGTGTCCTTCTCGTAGGTCACCCGCACCATGTCACCGATCTTGGTGCTTGTCCTTTCCAGGAAGCGCGAGGGCACCACGACCTGTCCCTTACCAGTGAGCCAGTGCCCGGAAATCATCTCGTAGCTGCCAGAGCGCGAATCGCCCTCGTAGAGGCTGGCCTGGATCGATCCTGAGATCCCGGCCACGGCGACCTCGGTCCGGGCCTTGCCGTAGTACGACTCCGTACCCGGCTGCGACGTGACGGCGGCCCGAACCTTCGCCGGATCGGCGGCCTTGGGCTTCTTGGACGTCCCCGCCGCGCTGTTCTCCACGGGAGGCGGGCCTGCATCGCTGCCGCCGGGGGGAGGCGGATCTCCCGCGTCGCCCCCCACAGGAGGCGGCGGAGGGGGAGCGACTTCGATCGCCTTGGTCGTCGTGACCGTGACCGCCGCACGGTTCTCCGGGTCCTGCGAGGTGCCGATCGCGTTCAGGGACGAGGTCAGCCCCACAGCGAACGTCGCCGCGACCGTACCGAACGCCACCGCGAGCAGCATCGCGAGAGTACGTACCGGATGCGTGAAGGGGGTCGCGAGACCGTAGGTCACCGGCCGCGGCAGCGGCAGCAGCCCCGTCGCCCGATGCGCCCACTGGCCGCGCCCGGTGCGCGGTGACCGGCCGACCGCGATGGCCTCGATCGTACGCAGCCTTCCGGCCCGCAGCGCGGGAATCAGCGCCGCGAGCCCCACGACGACCAAGGTGGCGGCCGGTACGGCGACGTCCACCCACCAGGCCACCGAGAGCGAGACGCCGCCGTACACCGACTCGGTGTCGGACAGCAGGGGCACGGCAAGGAGGTTGCCCAGGACGACACCCAGGGCGATGCCGACGACGGTCGGGATCAGCGCCTGGGCCACGTAGGCGCGTACGACCTCGCGTGGGGTGAAGCCGATGGCCTTGAGAATGCCGATTCTGCGCAGGCTGGTGCCGACCGCACCACTGATCACACTGCTGACGATGATCACCGACATCACGATGCCGAGCACGCCGAAAGCCATCACGAACGGGACGGTCGCCGCCGCACCCTGATCAGCGGCGCGTTTGGTGTCCAGCCAGGACTGGGTACCCAGCAGCGCCCCGGACCGCACGGAGGCGGCGAGCTTCTTTTGGTCGGCGATGATCTGCTGCTTCGTGCTCGCGGAGTCGAAGCGGTAGAGCATCTGACTCGTGACCGGGCTGCCCTCCGAGGCCAGCGCGTCGACCTGCGCGGGAGTGGCCCAGGAGTCGGCCGTCCTGCCGGCCGACACAGCGAAGCCGACGATCGAAAGGGCCGGGGCGCCCTCGGCGTCCGAAGCCTTCAGGGCGGCGCCGATCCCGACGCCGGGCCCCTCGAACGACGCGGCGAGCACGATCTCGCCCCGCTTCTGCGCCCACCGGCCGGACTTCAGATCCACCCGGTCCACGTCGCCGTCCGGACCCGACCGCCCGACCAGGGTCAGCATGGGCAATCGGAAGCCCGCCCGGTCGACCGGGCGGAACGCCGTGGACGGGTAGGGCCCCGCGCTCGCGGCGACGCCGGGCAACTTCCTGGTCCTTGCCAACTGCGCCGCACTCGCCTTGGCCGGATCGAAGTGGGCGGTGATGTGCGCACCCTGCTGCTTCCCGAAGGCGTGGTCGAAGGGCGCGGCCGCGGCGACCATCAGCGACCCGGCGACCACCGCCGACGCCACGGCCATCATCGTGGCCACGGCGATCACCACTGTCTGCACCCGCCGTCGGCCGACGCCGGAGCGCACGACCCGGCCCATCGCGCCGGTGCCGAACAGGCTCATCGGACGGCCCGCGCGTACGTGTCGAGGGCGACGTGACCGTCGACCAGGTGAATAGTGCGGCTCGCGCACGCCTCCGCCAGCGTCAGGTCATGTGTCACCAGCACGATGGTCTGTCCGGCGCGGTGCAGATCCATCAGCAGATTGCGGACGTCGTGGCCCGAGGCGGTGTCGAGCGCACCGGTGGGCTCGTCGGCGAGCAGCAGCGCGGGCCGGTTGACCAAGGCCCGGGCGACCGCGACCCGTTGGCGCTCGCCTCCGGACAGTCGGCCCGGGTAGGCGCGGGCATGCTTCTGGATGCCCAGCATCTCCATGAGCTCACCCGCGCGGGCCGCGGCCTTGCGCCGACCGGTCCCGGTCAGCTGGGCCGGGAGCTGAATGTTGTCGGTGACGGTGAGGTCGTCGAGAAGATTGAAGAACTGGAAGGCCATGCCGATGTGCTCGCGACGGAACGTTGCGAGGGCGTGCTCGCTCAACTGGTCGATCCGTCGCCCGGCCACGATCACAGTGCCATCGGTCGGCTTGTCCAGGCCTGCGACGAGGTTCAGCAGCGTGGACTTGCCGCTGCCTGAAGGGCCCGTCACGGCAAGGGCCTCACCCTTGGCGACGCTGAGCGTGAGCGGTCCGAGCGCCGGCGCGCCGGCGCTGTCGTAGCGCTTCGCCACACCCTCCAGTTCGATCACTTGATGCATATGAGTTGTCCGTCCTTGCGGTCGCGAGAGGCACATGCCGTTGCCGGTCCTGCGAACCTAGAGGTGCCGTGTGTGGGGCGCGTCGGCCGCGGAACCAACATCAGGCCCTTCCTGCGGAGGATTCGGCCGCGGAGTCATCCCTGAGAAGTAGGCCTCTGGGGCAGTGCCCTGGCCGGACAGGCGGACGCCGCCGAGCGGAGAGCGCAGCAGAATGCAGGGATGGAGACGGAAGACCGGCGCGGTCGGTACCGGCAACTCATCGACGCGCTACGCCCGGAGGCGCAGGCCTCCCCGCTGTCCCCGCGAGCGGCGCGCGCCGACGTGGTGCTGGCGGTCGTACTGACCGTCATCGCCCTGTTCGTGGCGGTCCGCTATCCCGGTGATGGGCTGGTGAACATCAACCCCCCCACGGTGGACGACGGGACCGGGGTCCCGGCCCCGCCCCCGCCGCCCGACCCTGATCGGCTGCCCGAGGAGGAGGGACCCCCTTCCACGCCCTGGGCCCTGGTCGTCCTGTCGACGCTGCCGCTGGTGGCCCGGCGCCGGTATCCGCTGTCCACGTTCGTGGTGGTGCTGGGCGCGGCACTGGCCATCGGCAGCTCCGCCACCTGGATCACCGTCCTGGCCTGTGTCATCGCCGCCTACAGCGCCGTCGTGTACAGCCGTTACCGGCTAGCGGCGATAGCCGTCCTGGTGATCGCCGCCACGCTGTCCGGTTTCGCCTTCCGTAACGCGGAACCCGTGCTCCCCGGATGGTCCAGCCCGGGATTCGTGCTCCTGGTGGCAGGGATGCTGGCCAGCCTCGTCCGCTTTCTGCAACTGCGGCTGGCCTCCAGCCGGGACCGGGTGACAGAACTGCAGGCCGCTCAGGAGGAGGCCACGCGCCGCGCCGTCGAGGAGGAGCGTGCCCGCATTGCCGCCGAACTGCACGACGTTGTGACCCACAATGTGAGCGTGATGGTGATTCAGGCCGGTGCGGCCCGCAAAGTGATGGACATGGCGCCCGAGCAGTCCAAGGAGGCACTGCTGGCCGTCGAGGCGGGCGGTCGGGCCGCCATGTCCGAACTCCGCCACGTGATGGGCCTGCTGGCCGCCCCGGACCACGAGAAGCCCGGCGGCCTGGAGCCCCAGCCGGGGCTCGCGCAGCTCGACGCGCTCGTCGCACGAGTACGCGGCGCCGGTACGCCCGTGAGCGTCGGGGTGTCGTTGCCCCCGGATCCTCTGCCACCGGGGGTGGACCTCGCGGCGTATCGCGTCGTACAGGAGGCGCTGACCAACACGATCAAACATGCGCGCGGCGCGCAGGCGTCCGTCGCCATCGGTTACACCGACGCCTGTCTGGAGATCGAGATCACGGACACCGGTGGTGCCAAGGATTCCCCGCCGGTGCGGAGCAACGGCCGTGGCCACATGGGGCTGCGCGAGCGGTTGGCCGTCTACAAGGGCGAGCTGACGGCCGGACCGATGCAGACCGGCGGCTACCGGGTGACGGCCCGCATCCCACGGAGCGCGATATGACCGCGGACCAGCCACCTCTGCGTGCCGTCATCGCCGATGATCAGGCCCTCGTGCGCACCGGTTTCAGAATGATCTTGGCAGCGGACGGCATCGAAGTGACGGCCGAGGCCGCCGACGGAGCCGAGGCTGTTGCAGCGGTTCGCCGTACGCGGCCCGACGTCGTCCTCATGGACATCCGGATGCCGGAGATGGACGGCATCGAGGCCACCAGGCACATCATCGGCGGCGCCGGCCCGGCGGGAACGCGGGTCGTCATCCTCACCACATACGACCTCGACCACTACGTCTACGCCGCGCTCACGGCCGGCGCCAGCGGCTTCCTGCTCAAGGACGTCTCTCCCGAACATCTGGTCTCCGCCCTACGCCTGGTGCAGACCGGCGACGCCCTCCTCGCACCCACGATCACTCGTCGGCTGATCGAACGCTTCGCCCATCGCGACGAACCGCAGACCATCGCCCCGCACCGCGATCCGTCCGGCCTGACCCCACGCGAGCTCGAGGTGCTCCGCCTACTCGCGACGGGCCTCAGTAATGCCGAACTCGCCTCCCGGCTGTTCCTCAGCCCGACCACGGTCAAGAGCCACGTCGGCCGCATCCTGTCGAAGCTGGACCTGCGCGACCGCGTCCAAGCCGTCGTCTTCGCCTACGAGACGGGCCTGATCGCCCCGGGCGGGGGGCGCCTGGACGATTGATCCAAGGGCAGTGGTCGTAGCCGGTCAGTGACCGGATGGCTGGTTGGTCGGTGGGGCCTGATTCGGCACCGAGGAAGGAGGGACGATGATGAGGCTCGAGTCGCGACTGTCAGCGGTTCGCGAGGGCGGCCGATGCGTCGATGAGGGAGAGTTGGCCCGGGCCGGCTTTCCGGGTCCGGGCCTGTTCCACGAACCGGCCCAGCTCCGCGCGGGCGGTGGCCGAGTCGATGCGCCTGATCACGGGCAGCGTGGCCTCGACGATGTGACAGGCGTCGTCGAGGCGGCCGGAACCGGCCAGGGCTGTCGCCTGCCGAACCGCGAAGCGCGCTCGGGAGTTGCTGTCCGCCGGGACGGCCGGCCGGTGCTCGGCGGCGAAAAGGTCGGCGGCCAGCTCGAAGCGATGGAGGCTGAGCATGCAGGACGCCTCAATGAGCCGAGGGTTGCCGTTCTCGATGCGCGGGCCCCAGTGAGGGGTCCGGTCGCCGATGGCCTCGGCGGCGTGGCTTCTGAACCGCTCCAGTGCCTCCTGGCAGGCCCCCGCATCGCCACGGCGCGCGTGCCCCTGGGCGGCGCGTCGCGCGGCGTGCGCGCGGATCACCGGGTTGGCCGCCGGGTGCCCGGCCGCCTGGTCGGCGAACCCGATCACCGCACAGGTGTCACCGCGGTGCTGGGCGATGAACGCCTTGCGGACCAGGGCGTACGCGGCCACCGTTTCGTCCCCGCCGTGTGCGCCCCACCGGACAGCGAGATTCGTCCAGCGCAACGCCTCCGCGGGATTTCCCGCCTCTTGTGCCATCCACCCCGTGTATTCGGCGAACTTCGAGGCCAGTAACCAGATTTCGGCACGCTGCCGGCCAACGGCGTGCGAACCGGCGTCCGTCAGGATCCGCGTGATCGACTTCATCGAAGCGGTGACGAATCCCGGGCCGGTGGATCTGCCGATGTCCTTCAGCTCCCGCAGGATGCGCTCGTATCCGGCGACCACGGGGCCGGCCTCGATGACGCTCTCGGCCCGGGCGCCGCGGCGGCTGACACCGGCCAGCTCGACGAGTTCCCCGCCGGTGCCGAAGGCCGTGTCGCATGCCGCCGCCACAGCGGGGGTCGGGTTGCGCACCCCGCTCTCCAGATTGCAGATCTGCCCTTCGGACACGTTCGCACGCCGGGCGAACTCGCGCACGCTCCACCCCCGACGCGCCCGGAGTGTGGCCAGGACGACGCCGAAGTCGCCCGGCGGCAGACGGGTGCTGGTCGATCTCCCTGCCGAGACCGTCCCTGCCGCGCTGTCCACCGCATCCATACCAACCAGCGTACGGAGCCTTGCGGTCGCTATTCAATCCTCGGCGAATAGCCACCGAGCGCGTACGCCACCCCTAGGGTGAGCACGATCCCTGACGTCAAGTCTTGCCGGAGAGGGGGCAATTGTGCCGCGCATCTTCCTCAGCTTTCGCAAACCGGACTCCCGGTGGATGCGGGACCGCGTCTACCGCGCGCTGTCCGACCGCTTGGGTGCCGACGAGATCTTCAAGTCGGGGCAGTCGATTCCGCCCGGGGCCGATTTCGCCGAGATCCTGCGGCGGCAGGCCGCCGAGTGCGAGCTCATGTGCGTACTGATCGGGCCAGGGTGGCTCGACGCACGGGGCGAGGACGGTGTGCGGCTCCTGGACCGGGCTCACGACTGGGTCCGCCTGGAGATCGCGACGGCTCTGCGGGCGGGAAACCGCGTCGTCCCGGTCCTCCTGGGAGACGCGACGATGCTGCCCGACGCCTCTGCGCTGCCGACCGAGATCGCGGAGCTGGCGCACCTGCAGTTCCTCCGCGTGCCGGAGACCCATCTGCCGGGCGGGCTGGAGCATTTGGGCGACGCGCTGACCGCTCTCCTGCCCGATACAGATACCCCTGTCGAACCCGGGCGAGGTACTGCGCCGGCCGCGGAGCCCGGGCCGTCAGCGACCATGACGGCCCATGTGTCCGGCGGCGGCAGCGCCTACCAGGCGGCCCGTGACCAGACGATCAGGCTGGCGTGAGGGGCGGACGATGGATCATCCCGGAGCAGACGGTGCTCATCGGGTCGGGCCGTATGTGCTGCTCGGAAGGCAGAGCACGGTCGGCGGGAGCGAAGTCTTCGCGGCCCGCACGGACGAGGGGCTACTCGTCACGGTCACCGTCGTGGGGCCCGAACTGGGCGCCGACCCGGGGTTCCGTGACCGGTTCCGAGCCGCCGTCGAGGCGGCACGGACGCTGTCCGGTGCCTTCCTCGTACCGGTGGTGGATGCCGACGCCGACGCGCCGGTTCCGTGGCTGGCGACCGAGTTCATCGCCGGACTGCCGCTCCGGCAGGCGGTGGACCGGCACGGCCCGCTGTCCGAACCGGCTCTGCGGGTGCTCGCCGAGGGCCTCGCGCGGGGGCTGGCCGCACTCCACGCGGCCGGGAGGGTCCACGGCGGGGTGAGCCCGGACTCGGTGCTGCTGACCATGGATGGGCCCCGCTTCACCGCAGTGGGGCTCGTGGGAGCCACCGGCGGTCCGGCGCCCTTACCGACGGACGACATGTTCGACCTCGGGTCGACCGTGCTGTTCGCAGCTTCCGGAGGCGAGCCGGACACAGGCGCCCTCCCCGTGTCGCTGCGCGAGGTGATCGGCGGCTGCCTGTACCCGGAACCGCCGGACCGTCCCACCGCGGAGCAGCTCGTCGAATACCTGAGGCGTCAAGACCTGCCGGCCCCTGCGGGCAGTTGGCTGTCGCCGGCGGTGACCGCCGACATGGCCGCCGCGACCGCGGCGGTGGGATCGGCGTCCGCCGGGGTTGGCGGCCGGGGCGCGGTGTTTCCTCCGCCGCCGGTGAACGCCGCCGGCGCGGGTGTCAGCCGCCGGAAGCTGCTCATCGGCCTGGCGGGGGGCACGGCCGTATTCGGTGGGGCCGCGGCGGCACTCGCCTTTGCCGGCGACTCGTCGCCGACACCCGCCGGCCGGGCCGGCGGCCCCGGGCCCACCGCACGGCCGGCCTCTCCGTCAGGCGTCCGATCTCCGTCGGCCTCCTCCGCGTCGCCGTCCTCGACGGACGGACCGGAACCGATCGTCCTGACCGGACCCGACGCCGCGAAGGCATGGTCGGGCGCCGGAAAACACCCCCCCACCTGCCTGGAAGCCTCCGGCAAGGTGGTCATGGTGGTCACGGACACGGCCACGTCCTTCCTGGACGCCGCGACCGGAAAGTCCGTGTTCCCCCAGCTGAACACGGTCAACGAATACGGCACGACCAGCTCCAAGTACCCGACGGCGTACGCGGACGGAGTGTTCTACCTGCTCTGCGACACCCCCGATCAGTCGGGCCTGCTGGCGGCGTTCGACGCCGCCAATGGGAAGGCGAAGTGGGCGACCAGGATGGCCGAAGTCGAATCCGGCGGGGGCAAGCCCACCGCGATGTACCGGAGCACCTATGTGGCCGTCGCGGGGAACACGGTGTACGTGTGCGGGACGATGAGCGTGTTGGACGGGTCGTACTCGTCCACGTCCCCGACCACCGGTTACATCCGTGCGTTCAACGCCGCGACCGGCAAGGGACTGTGGCGGGTCAAGGGCACGGACATCAACAACGTGCTGGTGCCACCCACCGGGTCTCACCTGCTGGCCACCTCGGCCGTACCGGGCAGGAAACCCGGCCGTGTCCAGATGATCGACGCCGGCAGGAGAGGCGCCCGCGGCTGGAAGGCATCCGTCCCGTACGGCGGGTTCTACTTCACCACCGGCTGGCCGCTGACGTGCTACGCCGCCGGGCTGTTCCTGTTCGCCGGTGGCAGCGGCGACACGCTGTTCGCCGTCGACGCGGCCACGGGCGGCGAGAAGTGGCATCAGCGCTTCTCTGCGAAGAACGGGGACCGGGTCCAGATCGGCGCCCCGTTCTCCAGCCTGGACGGCGCGACCGTCTACGTACCCGTCGGCAGCGACCTGGTCGCCCTGGCCACGGCCGACGGCACGCTCCGGTGGGTCGCGACGCTCGACGGGGCCAGCGAGACGGGCGGTTCCAACATGTTCAACGCCTCCTTGAGGATTTCCGGCAAGAGCGCGCAGTGTTCGGCCGACACCGTCTTCGCCACCGACAGCGCCAAGACGTTGTGGGCCATCGACGCGGCCACCGGCAGGGCGCGGTGGAGATACAGCGACCCGGGGCAGCCGGACGTGGGGTTCCTGTGGGCGGTGGGCGGTGACCGCGTGTTCATCGCGTCCCACCTGACGATGACCGCGATCGCGGCCCACGGCCGGTAAGGGACAAGGAGAAGACATGGAGACGAGTGTGGAACTCGCCGGCCTGGCGTCGGTGGCCGCAGCGCGTCTGATCGATCTGCTGGCGACGGACGGCTGGGCCGCGGTCAAGTCCTCGGTCCTGTCGCTGTGGCGGTCCGCGCACCCGGAGCGGGTCGAAGAGGAACTCACCGACACGCGAGGCGAGTTGCTCCAGGCGCGGCAGGCGGGCGACGGACAGGCGCTCCAAGGGCTGCTGGTCGCCGAGTGGCAGGCCCGCATCCTCCGGCTCATGGCCACGCGGCCGGACGCCGTCGAGGAACTGCGCGCGCTGCTCGGCGGGGAACCGCGCTCCGCCGGAGCCCCGGAACAGCTGATCACGGGCTCGATGACGATGGAGGCACATGTCTCCGGCGGCGACGCCTACCTGGCGGGCCGGGACATGACCGTCACCAGAGGCGGACAGGCGTGACGGAACGCGGCACCGGCGCCCCGTCCCCCGACGGGCCGCCCCTCTGGCAGCCGAAACGGCAGGAGGCGAGCGCGACCGGCGGCGGCAGCGTCTTCCAGGCCGGCCGAGACCTCCACGTCCGCTACGGCGCCGAGGGGCGAAGAACCGTGCCCGGCCCCGGAGCCGACCGAGTGCTGTGCCCGTACCCGGGCTTGGCCCCGTTCGGCGCGCAGCACAAGCAGTGGTTCCACGGCCGTGAGCGCATGGTTCACCTCGTGTGCGAGCGGATGGACGCCCGGATGCGTGAGGGTGGCCCGCTGGTGCTGATCGGCCCCTCGGGGGCCGGGAAGTCGTCCCTGCTCGCGGCCGGGGTACTGCCGGCCCTGGACGACGGCCGGCTTCCGGTGGCGGGTTCGAGCACGTGGCCGCGGCTGCTGCTGACCCCGACGGCGTCCCCGGCCCTGGCGCTGGCCACCTCCGCCGGGCTCGAAGCCGGGACCGCCCGGAGCACGGCAGCGGCGTGGCGGGCCGATCCCGCACGGTGCGTTGCCGAACTGCACGAGATCACCGGAGCCGGCGATCCGGCGCCCACCCGGGACTCCCCGCCCGCGGGACTGGTCGTCGTCGTAGACCAGTTCGAGGAGATCTTCACGGCCTGCGGCGACGAGACCGACCGGCAGTGGCTCATCGACGTGCTCGACCGCCTGGCCCGGCCCACGGGAGGTGCGGTCGTGGTGCTGGGGGTACGCGCGGACTTCTACGCCGCGTGCACGGCCCATCCGCAACTCCGGGCGGCACTGCGGGCCGGACCGGTCCTGCTGGAACCGATGACGGAGGACGAACTCAAGGACGCGATCCGCCGCCCGGCCGGCAGCGTGGGCCTCGACGTCGAGGACGGCCTGGTCGAGGTGCTGCTGGCGGACCTGGGCGCGGTCGGCGGACCGGTCGGTACCAGCACCACGGGCCGGCTGCCGCTGCTCGCGCACGCCCTGCGGGCCACCTGGCAGCAGCGGCACGGGCACACGCTCACCGTGGACGGCTACCGCGTCACCGGCGGCATCCAGGGCGCCATCGCCACCACGGCGAACAGGCTCTACGACATCCTGCCGCCGCCCTGCCAGGAGGCCGCGCGGTGGGTGTTCCTGCGGCTCGTCATCGTGGGGCGCGACGCCGACGACAGCCGCCGGCGCGTCCGGTACGACGAGCTGCTGCGTCACGCGCCGGACCGGGAAGCGGCCGTCAGGGTCCTGGACGACTTCACCCGCGGCCGGCTGCTCACCCGGGACCGGGACACGGTCGTGATGACACATGAGGTGCTCATCCGCGCCTGGCCCCGGCTGCGGGGCTGGATCGAGCACGACCGCAGCGGGAACCTCGTACGGCAGGATCTTGAAGAGGCGGCCACGCATTGGGAACGGGCCGGCCGGGAGGCGGCCGCGCTGTACCGCGGCAACCGCCTGGAGGCCGCACTCGCCTGGGCCGGGACGCACGGGCCGGAACTCAGCGCCGCCGCCCGGGCGTTCCTGGCAGCCGCCCGCCACCACCAGCGGCGCGGGCAATGGCTCCGGCGCGCCGCGGTCGCCACCATCACCGCCCTGGCCGTGATCGCCTCGCTGACCGCGGTGTTCGCCTTCCGGCAGGAGTCCCGGGCCCTGCGCGCCCGCGACCGGGCCATCAACGCCGCCGTCACCTCCGCGTCCGTGCAACTGGCGCCGACCGATCCCTCGCTGTCCGCCCAACTCGCGTTGACCGCCTATCGCATGGACCCGACCGAGGAGGCGGCGTCCCGGCTCATCAGCACCGAGAACACACCGCTGGCCACCCGGCTGCCCGGCCCGCACGGCGCGGTGAACACCGTGGCCTACAGCCCGGACGGGCACATGCTGGCGGCCGGGTACCACCGCCAGAACGTCGTCCGGCTGTGGGACGTCTCCGATCCCGGCCGTCCGGTGGCGCTGGGCCGGCCCGTATCCGTGAGCCCTTCCGTGGCGTCGATCCGGTCGCTCGCCTTCAGCCCGGACGGGCGGGTGCTGGCCGTAGGGGGCCACATCAGTAACAAGGGCGACGGCGGTTCCGGCGGATTCGTCGACCTGTGGAGCCTGACCAGCCCCAGTCACCCCCTCCTGCTCGGCCGGCCGACGGCTCCCGCCGTTCAGGGCTTCGACGCCGCGACCGCCGTCGACTCGCTGGCGTTCAGTCCCGACGGCCGTACGCTGGCCGCCGAATGGCACGCCGGACTCGTCAGCCTGTGGAACGTCTCCCGCCCCGAGGACGTCGACCCCGCGGGAGCGCCCCTGAACCTCGGCTGCCCCGGAGTCTTCTCCCGTCGCATCGCGTTCAGCCCCACCGGGCGTACCCTGGCCGCCGCGTGCGACGACGAGGCCGGCACCATCAGCTTGTGGAACACCACCGACCCGGCCCACCCGGGCCGCGGCCGTTCCGTCAAGGCCGGGCACCGCGTCAACTCCGTGGCGTTCAGCCCCGACGGCGGCACCCTGGCCGCCGGGTCCAACCCCGGCAGGGTCCACCTGTGGAAGGTCGCCGATCCCGGCCGCCCCGCCCCCCTGGGCAAGCCGCTGACGGGCCCCACCCAGTCCGTCATGTCGGTGGTGTTCAGCCCCGACGGTCACACGCTGGCGGCCGGCAGCGCCGACCACACCATCCACCTGTACAACGTCACCCATCCCAAGGCCATCGCCCCTCTGGGCCGGCCACTGGCCGGTCCCGGCAGCGCGGTGACCGACGTGGCGTTCAGCCCGGACAGCGGCACCCTGGCCGCCGGGAACACCGACGGCCACGTCGATCTGTGGAATCTGCCGCCGACCCGGATCACCGGCGCCGGCGGGAACGTGGCATCCGTGGCGTTCAGCCCCGACGGGCGGACCCTGGCCGCCGGAAACCAGAACAACACCGTCTCGCTGTGGAACACCACCGACCCCAACCACCCCGTCACCCGGGGTGATCCGCTCACCGGCCCCGACGAACCGGTCGACGCCGTGGCGTTCAGCCCGGACGGCCGCACCCTGGCCGCTGGTGACAGTGGCGGCACGGTCACGTTGTGGGACACCACCGATATCGGCAATCCCGTTCGCCTCCGTGAGACCCTCACCGGGGCCGGCGGGCTCATCTTCTCGCTGGCGTTCAGCCCCGACGGCGACACCCTGGCCGCGGCCGGCGACCACAGCTCCGGCAGTATCGCCCTCTGGGACGTCAGCGACCCCGCACACCCCGTCTCCCGGGGCGGCATCTCCAATTCCCGTACGTCGTCCGTCATGTCCCTGGCGTTCAGCCGCGACGGCACGATGCTGGCGGCCGGCGGCGACGGCAGCAACGGCACCGTCGGGCTGTGGAGTACGACGGACCCTGAGGTCCGCATCGGGCAGCCGATCGACCAGCCGACCGCCACCAGCACCTGGGTGGCGTTCAGTCCGGACGGCCGCACCCTCGCCACCGGGAACAGCCGCGGCACCGTCACCCTGTGGGATGCCACCGACCCCCACCGCCTCACGCGCAGGGGCAGCCCCCTGACCGTACCCGGCGGCAGCCTGTGGTCGGTGGCCTTCAGCCCGGACGGGCACACCCTCGCGGCGGCCGGCCACACCGACAACGGCACCATCCACCTGTGGGACGTCTCCGATCCCGACAACCCCACCGCCATCGGCGGGCCGCTGACCGTGGAGACCGGATTCGTCGCCGTCCTGGCTTTCAGCCCGGACAGTCGTACCCTGGCCGCCACCACCGACGACGGCGTGGCCACGCTCTGGGACCTGAACGTCGAGTCCGCCATCAGCCGTATCTGTGCCGGGAGCTCCGGCGCCCTGAGTCGGCAGCAATGGAGCCGATACGTTGACCAACTGCCGTACGAGCCACCCTGTGCGACCACCTAGGGAACTTGCGGCCAGCCTCGGCGGCACGGTGACGCTTCCCGCCCGCCGACCGCCCCGCCGCAGTGGCACGAGGACGAGGGTGGTGTGGACGACCCCTCGTGGTTCGGCCACATGGTGGGGACCCGCTGAGTCACCCCGCATGGACGTGAGTGGGCCGGGTGCCGGGCGGCCGGTTTGGCGGGGCCGGCTCACTGCTGCGGCGGGAACCAGACTCGGAGGGTTTCCGGGTCGATGGGCATCGAGATGTGCTCGTGAGTGATCAGCCAGCGGTCGCCGGAGCGGCGGAGGCAGACGCTCGAACGGACCCACAGCCCGATGTTCATGCCGTTCGTGCGGGTGCCGGAGTCCAGGTGGAGCATGTGGGCGAAGGCGAGGTCGGCGTCGCCGGCGGTGACGGTGAGGGCGTGCGTCTCCAGGGTGATCGGGCCGTCGTACGCGTCGAACCAGCGGAGGAAGTTGCGGCGGACCTCCTCGTGCCCGGTGAATCGGAGCGGGGGGACGGCGTCGTAGTAGACGATGTCGTCGGAGTACAGGGTCATGAGCCGGTCGATGTCCTTGGCCTGGCTCGCGTCGACGCGGTGTTCCAGCAGGGTCCTGATGGCGGACTCGTGCGAGGTCATCGCATCCTCCTCTTTCGCGGTACGGGACCGCGGCCGGCTGTCCGGCCGCCTCATCCGTTCGACGGTGCGGGGCCCTGAGGTGTGAGGTGCCGGGGCGTTCGGTGCGTACCGCCGGGGAGGTGGGGTAGACGGGAGGAGGTGTGCCTGCGGGGGTGGGTGAGTGGGGTGGCGGGGGCCGCAAAGCGAAGGTAAAGATCTGGCGTGGACTGGACGTCGGCGTGGGGGTGGTTTTCGGCCAGGGGGTCCTCGGTGAGGGGTGGGGGACTCCGCCGGGGTGGGTTCGTCGTGGCGGTTCTCGCCCGGGTCGGTCAGCGCTTTGGACTGATTGGTTCCAGCCAAAGTAGGGGTGTGAAGTAGGGGTACTCCCGGCTTTGGGCGCTCTGCTAGAACTGGCTACACCGAAACGCGTGTACGGAACTGGCGGAAGCGTTCGAACCGCCGGCCGCGCGCGACGCATCTGGGACTTGAACAGGGAGTTTCAGTCCATTGATTGAAAAGCAAAACACCGGCCTCTGGGTTCGCCGCTACCACGCTTCGGACGAAAGTCCGGTCCAACTGGTCTGCCTGCCGCACGCCGGTGGCTCGGCCTCCTTCTACTTCCCCATGTCCCAGTCGCTGGCCCCGGGGGTGGACGTCCTCTCCATCCAGTACCCCGGTCGGCAGGACCGCAGGGACGAGCCCGGGATCACCGACATCGGTGCCTACGCGGACGCGCTGACCGCACAACTCGAGCCGTGGCTCGATCGGCCCCTTGCATTCTTCGGCCACAGCATGGGCGCCGTCCTCGCCTTCGAGGTGACCCGCAGGCTGGAGCGCGACCACGGCACCAGCCCCTTGCGGATCTTCGCCTCCGGCCGCCGCTCGCCCTCCAGCTACCGTCACGAGACCGTGCACCTGCGGGACGATGACGGAATCGTGAAGGAAATGCGGGAACTCAGTGGGACCGATGCGAAGATTCTCGGGAACGAGGAAATCCTCCGCATGGTCCTCCCCGCCATCCGCAGCGACTACACCGCCATCGAGAACTACCGGGCCGCCCGCGAAGACGCCGTGCGCGCCCCCATCACCGTCCTCACCGGTGACGCGGACCCGAAGACCAGCAGCGAAGAGGCCGACGCCTGGGAAGCCCACACCACCGGCGGATTCGACATTCACCGTTTCCCCGGCGGCCATTTCTTCTTGGCGAACCATCAGGAACACATCATGAAGATCGTGATGGAGGAACTCACCACCGCGGCTCGGAGCCACTGAGCGGAACGCGGCGGGAACCACCACGCCGGGCAGGGGCCCGGCGGAACCCCGTGCATCCGGACGGCCGCATGACCAACGGCCGACCGGAGGCGAACCGGCGGGGGCAGGCCGCGGTGGCGGCCCGGCAGGGCGCATCGCGCCCGTCACACCACACGGAGCCGCGTCGGCGTCGCCAGCCGGGCACGCCACGGGCCGGTGTGGATCGTGAGCAAGTCATGCAGTTCGGGGGAAGGAAAATCTGTGGCGGCCAGGCTCGTCGAGCGCGAAAAGCAACTGGAGACACTCAAGGAACTGCTCGGCAGTGCGACGCGCGGCAGAGGACGCGTCGCCGTCATCAGCGGGGCGGTCGCGGGAGGTAAGACCAGCCTGCTGGAGAGCTTCACCGAAGAGGCCCTCGCGCAGGGCGCGCTGGTACTGGAGGCGGCCGGCTCCCGCGCGGAGCGCTACCTGCCCTTCGGCATCCTGCGCAGGATCCTCGACAGCGCGGCCCCCGTGGCCCCCGACGTACACGCCTACGCCACCGAACTGCTCGACCGCGTCACCGACGGGACCACCGACGCCGAAGCCGCCGCCGAAGCCGGCATGCGCGTCCTGCCGCACGTCTCCACCGCACTGCTGCGCCTCGCCCGCAACCGGACCGTCGTCATGGCCGTCGACGACGTCCACCACGGCGACGAACTCTCCCTCGCCTTCCTGCTGTGCCTCGCCCGGCGCGTACGGCAGGCCGGGGTCCTCATCGTGCTCACCGAAGCCGTACGCCTCCGGCCCGCACAACTCGCCTTCCACGCCGAACTCCAGCGCCAGCCCAACTGCACCACCCTCCGGCTCCCGCTGCTCAGCACGCGCGGCATCGCCCGCGTCCTCGCCGACCACTTCTCCCCCTCGGCCGCACAGCGACTGTCCGCCGAGTGCCAGGAGACCACCGGCGGCAACCCGCTGCTGGTCAGAGCCCTCGTCGGCGACGGCCTCACGGCGCTCGGCGACAGCGAGCCCTTCCAGCGGCTCGCCCCCGCCGAAACCTTCGAACGCGCCGTCCTCGACTGCCTCCACCGCGGCGACCCCGAACTGCTCACCGTCGCCCGCGGCGTCGCCGTCCTCGGCGACGCCGGCTCCCCGGTCCTCCTCAGCCGGATCGTCGACCTCCACGTCAAGGCCACCGAACAGGCCCTCCAGGACCTCGCCCGCTGCGCCGTCCTGCACGACGGCTCCTTCCGCGACCCCGCGGCCCGCACCGCCGTCCTCGAAGCCGCGCCGGCCGGCGTCCTGTCCGCACTGCACTCCCGCGCCGCGAAGCTCCTCCACCAGGAGGGCGCGGCGGCCCTCGACGTCGCCCGCCACCTCCTCGCCGCTCGCAAGAACGTCGAGGACTGGGCCATCCCCGTCCTCCAGGAGGCCGCCGAGTACGCCCTCGTCGACGACGAGCACGACCTCGCCCTGCGCTGCGGCGAACTGGCCGTCGCCTCCTGCGCCGAAGGCCCCCGGCACGCCTCGCTCAAGTCCCGCCTCGTCAGCATCGTCTGGCGCAGCAGCCCCGCCGCGGCCGAGGGACACCTCCGCCAGCTCTCCCGCGAGCTCACCGCCGGCCGGCTCGCCGACCGCGACCTCGTACACGTCGTGTCCTGCCTCCTGTGGATGGGCGAGTCCCGCGCCGCGGGCGAGGCCGTACTGCGCCTCCAGGAAGCCGACGGCAAGGCCCGCGCCGAAGGCCGCGCCCCCGCGTACGACCCGAACACCCTCGCCGCCGCCCAGAGCTGGCTCACCATGGTCAGCCCTCCGGTACGGGACGTCCTCGGCGCCGCGCACCCGTCGCGGACAACGCTGTCAGGCGCCCCTGGAGCTCTGCCCCTCGCGGGACTCGAGACCGTCCCGTACGACATCCCCGACAACGCCCACGTGCAGGCCGCCGAGGCCGTCCGCACCGCCCTGGGCGGCCGGAACCAGGCCGACGCCGCCGTCGGCGAGGCGATCCGGGTCCTCCAGCGCTACCACCTGAGCGACCGCACCCTCCAGCCCCTCGTCTTCGCGCTCCTCGCCGTCGTCTACGCCGGACGCCTCGACCTCGCACTCGCCTGGTGCGAACGCCTCCTCGCCGAATGCTCCGGCCGCAACACCCCCACCTGGCAGGCCGCCCTCGGGGTGGTCCGCGCCGAGATCTCCCTGCGCAGGGGCGACCTGCCCGGCGCCGCCGCCCAGGCCCGTCACGCCATGTCCCGCATCTCGGTGCAGAGCTGGGGCGTCGGCATCGCGCTGCCGCTGGCCATCCTCGTCGAGTCCGAACTCGGCATGGGCAACCACGACGAGGCGATGAGCCTGCTCGAACAGCCCGTACCGGAAGCCATGTTCAGCACCCTCCCCGGCCTGCACTACCTCCGGGCCCGGGGCCGCTGCCACCTGGCCACCGGCCGCTACCACGCCGCCCTGCGCGACTTCCTCAACTGCGGCGAGCTGATGCAGTCCTGGGGCATGGACGCGGCCGAGCTGGTCCCCTGGCGACTGGACGCCGCCGAGGCGTGGCTCGCCCTCGGCAACACGGCCCGCGCCAAGGAGTACACCGAGCAGCAGAAGGCGCGCGAGACGGGCCCCGCGGGCAGCCGGACCCGCGGCTTCCTGCTGCTCGCGCTCGCCCGCACCGGCACCGACCTCACCGTCCGGCTCAAGCGCCTCACCGAAGCCGTCGAGACCCTGGAGGAGGGCGGCGACCGGCTTCAACTGGCCACGGCCCTCGGCGAACTGGGCCGGGGCTACCGCGCGCTGGGCGACTTCAACCGCGCCCGCATGCTGGTCCGCAAGGCCTGGCACGTCGCCAAGTCCTGCGGTGCCGAACCCCTGTGCCAGCAGTTCATGCCGGGCCAGGGCGACGGCGACACCGGAGCCGCCCAGAGCGGCCGGGAGACGGAGGCCCCCAGCGAGGTCGAGGTCCTGTCGGAGGCCGAGGCGCGGGTCGCCCTGCTCGCGGCGCGCGGCCACACCAACCGGGAGATAGCGACCAAGCTGTACGTCACCGTGTCGACCGTCGAGCAGCACCTGACGCGCATCTACCGCAAGCTGAAGGTCAAGCGCCGCCGCGACCTGCCCGCCCGCCTCTCCGACATGAGCCTCCCGGGCATCGCCTGACCCCTCGGGAGGCGGGCGTGACAAGGGGAGGGGGAGGGGAGGTGCGTGCGGGGGAGTGGAGGGGGTGGCGCCGGTACCGCTTCCGGTACCGGCGCAGGAACCTTCAGGACAGCAGGCCGCGTTCCAGCGCCGTGATGACCGCGGCCGTACGGTCCGAGACCGACAGCTTCTTGAACGTCCGCAGCAGATGCGTCTTCACCGTCGCCTCGCTGATGAACAGCCGCCGCCCGATGTCCGCGTTCGTCAGCCCCAGGCTGACGAGCTGGAGCACCTCCCGCTCCCGGTCCGACAGCGCCGGCGGTTCCACCACCCTCGCCCGGAACAGCTTCGGCGCCAGCGAGGGCGTCAGGACCGTCTCGCCCCGGGCCGCCGCCTTCACCGCCTGCACCAGGTCGTCGCGCGAGCTGCCCTTCAGCAGATAGCCGGCCGCGCCCGCCTCCACGGCCCGCAGGATGTCGGTGTCCGTCTCGTACGTCGTCACGATCACCACCTTGGTGGCCGGAGCGACGCGCAGCAGATGACCGGTGGTCTCCACCCCGTCCATCCCGCCCATCCGCAGGTCGAGCAGGACGATGTCGGGAGCGAGCCCGGCGACCATCGCGATCGCCTCCTCGCCCGAACCGGCCTGCCCGACGACGCTCACCCCGTCGGCGGACCGCAGCATCGAGCTGAGGCCCTCCCGTACGACCGGGTGGTCGTCGACCAGCATCACGCTGATCGTCCCGTCAGCTCCCACCGTCCGCCCCTCCACTCGCGGGCACGGGCACCGTCACCTCGACGGTGGTGCCCCGCCCCGGGGCGCTGACCACGGTCACCGCCCCGTTGATCTCCTGCGCCCGGGTCCGCATGCCGCGCAGCCCGAACCCCTGCTGGTCGTCGTCGCCCACGGCGAACCCCGGCCCGTCGTCCCGTACGAGCAGCCGCGCCGTCTCCCGCCCGTACACCAGCCGGACCTCGGCCGAGCGTGCCTCGCTCGCGTGCTTGCGGATGTTGGAGATGGCCTCCTGGAGGGAACGCAGCAGCACCACGCTGACGGCCATCGGCAGTTCCCGCTCATCACCCTCGACCGAGACGTCCGCCCGTATCCCGGTCTGCGCCGTCAGCCCCTCCGCCTGCCGCCGGGCGGCCTGCACCAGTGACGACTCACGCAGCGCGGGCGGCGTCAGCTCCGTGACGAACTCCCGCGCCTCGGACAGGCTTTCGCGCGCCACCTGCCCGGCGAGCCCCAGATGCTCCCTGGCCAGTTCGGGATCGGCCGTCAGCTCCGTCTCGGCGGCCTCCACGAGGCCGATGATGCTGGTGAGGCCCTGGGCGAGGGTGTCGTGGATCTCCCGGGCGAGCCGCTCCCGCTCGGCCGAGACCCCCGCCGCCCGCGACAGCGCGGCCACCCGCTCACGGTTGCGGTGCAACTCCTCGATCAGTTCCGCCCGTTCCCGGCTCTGCCGGGTCACCCGCGTGATCCACAGCCCGAGCATGACCGACAGCGCGATCCCGAGCAGCGACGTCGGCAGCACGGCCATGATGTCGCGGCTCAGGGTGCCGCCACGCAGCCACACCACCGTCATCGGCATCAGGTTCGCCAGGACCACCACGGCGATCGCCGGCGAGGTCGCCAAACTCATCATCAGCATCGGCACCACGGCGAACAGCGCGAACGACGCCGCCAGGTCGAAGAGCACCGCCACCGCGAACAGCAGGAACAGACCCACCGAGAAGACGATGCTCCGCCGCCCGTGCCCCTGGCCCGGCTGGATCATCGCGCTGCGCCCCAGGGCCGCGTACCAGGGGACGGCCAGCGTCAGCGCGGCCATCGCCACGGCACGGTGGACCTGCTCGCCCGCCGAGGTGAACAGCAGCATGGTGGTGACGACGTACGAGACGGCGAAGAACGCGTCCCAGAGGCCGAACCAACGGGTCCCCGCCTCGGGCGGATGATCCGGGCCGCCGGCCGCCTCCACCACCCGCGTTTCAGTGCTCACGTCACCAGTCCTATCACCTCGGCCGGGCCCGGCACGACGCCGGGCAGGGGGCCGGGGCGGGGTGGCAGGGGCGCCGGGTGCGGGTGGCGACGGGGTCGGGCGGGGGGCGGCAGGGACGCCGGGCACGCGGCCGGCTGCGGGGGTGGCGACGGGCCGCGTGCGGGGGTGGCAGCGGTGCTCCCCGGGATGGGGCGGTGTCCACCGTGTCCACCGATCGGTTGACGACCGAACCCACTGGACGGTTGTCCACACGGGCCCCGTCCCGCCCCTAGCGTTGCAGGTGAGAGGCAGGGAGCACCGCACTGCCGCACGAAAACGGCGGTGCACGACACCGGCACCGCCGAGACCGAGGAAGAGGCCCGCCGCATGAGCCCGTTCTTGACCGCACTGATCGCCAGCGGGACGATCCTGATCATCATCCTGTCGACCGACCTCGGCACCCGCAAGGTCACCAACATGCGGATGCTGCGCTCGATCCTCGCGGTCGTCATCGTCCTCGCGCTGTTCGTGCACACCCTGCCGCTCGACGGCAACGACCCCTCCCTCCAGCTCGCCGGCATCGGCGCCGGCGTCATCTGCGGACTGGTCGCCGCCGCCCTGCTCCCCGCCCACCGGGACGCCTCCGGCGAGATCTACACCAAGGGCGGTGTCGGGTACGCCCTGGTGTGGACCGCGCTGTCCGCCTCGCGCGTGCTCTTCGCCTACGGTTCGGAGCACTGGTTCAGCGAGGGCATCATCCGTTTCAGCATCGAGTACAAGCTCAGCGGGCAGGACGTCTACTCCAACGCCTTCGTCTTCATGGCCCTCGCCATGGTGCTGACGCGGACCGCCGTCCTGCTGAACAAGCGCCGCCGGCTGCGCGGCGGCCAGCTCCCCGTGACCGGCAACACCGGTGCCCGACAGGGCAGTTCCGCGGGCACGCACTGAGATGACGGATGTCGGATCAGGTTCGGTACAAGATCGTCTCAGAGCTAGGGTGAAGCAGTGGAACGCATGGATGATGTAAGGCTCAGGCCCCCGCGCAATCGCGTCGAACGCAGGGCGATCGGCTGGTGGACGCTCCAGTCGTCGATGTTCGCCCTGCCCCTCCCGCTCGTCTTCGGCGTGCTGTACCTCTTCATCCCGCCCGCCAGGCCGTTCTTCGGCTGGGCCTTCCTGATCTCGCTCGTACCGGGCCTCGCCTACATGGCCGTCATGCCGATCTGGCGCTACCGGGTCCACCGCTGGGAAACCACCGACGAAGCCGTCTACGCGGCGTCCGGCTGGCTCTGGCAGCGCTGGCGGGTCGTCCCCCTGTCCCGCATCCAGACCGTCGACACCCTCCGCGGCCCCCTCCAGCAGCTCTTCGGCCTCTCCGGCATCACCGTCACCACCGCCTCCTCCTCCGGCGCCGTGAAGATCAAGGGCATCGACCACCGGACCGCGCAGGAAGTGGTCGAGCACCTCACCACCTCGACCCAGGCCACCCCCGGAGACGCGACATGAGCCACGACAGCACCACCGGAACGGCGCACACCGACGGTACGGTCCAGGCCGCCGCCGACCCCGGGTGGACCAAGCTCAGCCCCCGGCTGCTCCTTGTCAACCTCAGCATGCTCGCCGGTCCGCTCGCCCTGTTCGCCCTGACCGTCGCCCTCACCGGCGCCAACCTCCAGGCGCTCATCTCGCTCGGCTCCCTGGTGATCACCTTCCTGGTCATCACCGGCATCAGCACGATGCGCCTGCTCACCACCCGCTTCCGGGTCGCCGGCGACCGCCTCGAACTGCGCTCCGGGCTGCTCTTCCGCAGCCGCCGCTCCGTCCCCGTCGACCGGATCCGCAGCATCGACCTCGACGCCAAGCCGATGCACCGCCTCTTCGGCCTCACCTCGCTCCAGATCGGCACCGGCGAGCAGAGCTCCTCCTCCAGCCGCAAGCTGTCCCTCGACGGCATCACCAAGCAACACGCCCGCGAACTGCGCCGGCTCCTCCTCGACCGCCGCGGCAGCGCCCGCACCACCGGCCACGACGAGGACCTCACCATCGCCGAGATGGACTGGGCCTGGCTGCGGTACGCGCCGCTCACCGTCTGGGGCGTCGGCAGCGTCTTCATCGGCGTCGGCACCGCGTACCGCATCCTGCACGAGATGAAGGTCGACCCGCTCGAACTGGGCATCGTCAAGGACCTCGAGGAGCGCTTCGGCTCCGTGCCCCTGTGGTTCGGCATCCTCGTCGCCGTCGTCATCACCGCCGTCGCGGGTGTCGCGGTCTCCGTCGCCACCTTCGTGGACGCCTGGGCCAAGTACCGCCTGGAGCGCGAACAGGACGGTGTCTTCCGGGTACGCCGAGGGCTGGTCATCTCCCGCTCCGTCACCATCGAGGAGCGCAGGCTG
The DNA here is from genome assembly GCF_043077235.1 of Streptomyces sp. NPDC016309. Lineage (NCBI taxonomy): Bacteria > Bacillati > Actinomycetota > Actinomycetes > Kitasatosporales > Streptomycetaceae > Streptomyces > Streptomyces sp. NPDC016309. The sequence goes on from NZ_JBIBSG010000021.1 coordinate 36,492, forward strand.
CGCGGCGTCGAGGTCACCGAGCCGATGCTGCTGCGCTGGGCCGGCGGCGCCCGCCTGAACGCCATCGCCAGCGGCCTCGGCAACAGCGAGGAGAACCGCAGCCGCCGCTCCCTGACGCCACCGGTGCCCCGGGCGGAGGCCCTGCGGGTCGCCGCCGACGTCCTCGCCGAGGAGCGGTCCCCGACGGAGCTCGCCGACCTCGTCGCCCACCCGCGCGTCGCCCGCCGCCGCCGCGTCAACCGCGGCCTGCTGGTCCTCGGCGCCATCGTCGCCGTTCCGCTGGGCCTGGGCCTGTGGCTCACCCCCGTACTCGTCCACACCGCGTGGATCACGGCGCTCATCGGCCTGCCGGTCGTCATCGCCCTCGCCAACGACGCCTACCGCGCCCTCGGCCACGGCCTCCGCGACCGCTACCTCGTCGTCCGTGCCGGCACCTTCGCCCGCCGTACCGCCGCCCTTCAGCGCGACGGCGTCATCGGCTGGAACATCACCCGCTCCTACTTCCAGCGGCGCAACGGTCTGCTCACCATCGGCGCCACCACGGCGGCCGGCGACGGCGTGTACAAGATCCGGGACGTCCCGGTCGGCGCGGGCCTCGCCCTCGCCGAGGAAGCCGTGCCCAAGCTGCTCGCCCCCTTCATCGAGCGCGTGCCCCGCACCTGAGACCACCGGACCGCTCGCCCCGCTCCACCCCGCTCCACCCCGATCGACCCGCTCGAACCCCTCGAGCCCCGCTGCCCGGGACTCGAGGCCCCTGACCAACTGGCGATCCCCCGGGAGGTGGAGGGGTGGCAACCCCCGTGCCGCCCCTCCACCTCACCCCCCGGGCCGCCTCCCCGCATGCGCCGTACGTCCCGCGCGTCCCGCATGCACCTGACGCCGCAGGGGCCGTATCCGGAAATCACTCCCGGATACGGCCCCTGCCGCTCGTCCCGCCGGGTGCGGAGGTCGGGCGCCGGGTCCGAACCGGCGCCGTCCCGCCGGACCCCGAGCTCGTCCCGCCGGACCCCGAGCTCGTCCCGCCGGACCCCGAGCTCGTCCCGCCGGGCCCCGGGGGGCTCAGCCCGCCAGCTCCTCCAGCCTCGGCACCAGCGACGCGGGAGAGGGCATCGTCCCGATCTCCTCCCGCACCTCCCGCGCGACCGCCGACATCTTCTCGTCCGACAGCAGCCGGCCGAGGACCGCCGCGTCGAGGTCGTCCGCCGTGCCGAGCAGACCCGCCCCCCGGTCCCGTACCGCCTCCGCGTTGATCTGGCGGTCCGCGCCGTCCGGCAGGACAAGCTGCGGTACGCCCGCGTTCAGCGCGGCCAGCGTCGTGCCCGCGCCACCGTGGTGCACCGCCGCGTCACAGGTCTGGAGCAGCGCCGTCAGCGGCACCCAGCCCACCACCCGGACATTGTCCGGGAGTTCGCCGAGCGCCGCCGTGTCCACGTCGCCCAGCGCCAGCACGAACTCCGCGTCCACGGCCGAGGCCGCGGCCACCAGCCGCTGGACCGGGCCCAGGCCGTTCACGTGCACCGAAGCCGTGCCCAGCGTCACACCGATGCGGCGCCGCCCCGGCTCGTCCAGCAGCCAGTCCGGCAGCACGGCACCGCTGTTGTACGGGACCGGCCGCATCGACCAGCCGTCACGCTCGGCCTCCGCCATGCTCGGCGGCGCGATGTCGATCACCGGTACGTCGGCGGGCACCCCGGTGACGCCGTGCCGGGCCATCGTCTCGCCCAGCATCGACACCGTCAGCTCACGGAGCTGCGTACCGCGCGCGAAGCCGAAGTTGTGCTGCACGGCGGGAACACCGAGCCGCGCGGCGGCGATCAGACCGGACACGAAGATCTGCTCGAAGACGATCAGATCGGGCCGGAACGCGTCGGCGGTCCGCACGATGCCGTCCGCCAGGTGGTTGTTGAGGTGGGTGAACAGCCGCAGCCCGTCCATCGGATCGACACCGCCCGGCCCGCGCAGCCGCGCCATCAGCTCACCGGCCGTCGACTGGAGGAACCCCTCCAGCTCGAAGCCGGGGCAGACGTCCGCCACGTGCAGACCGGCGTTGGCGGCCTCCAGGGCGTCACCCGCGCTGGCGACCAGGACCTCGTGTCCGGCCGAGCGCAGCGCCCAGGCCAGCGGAATCGTGGGGAAGACATGGCCAATGGCCGGATACGAGACGAACAGCACGCGCATGGAAACGCGCTCCTCCCGGGTAGCTTTGAATAGTCCGGGCCGGAGATTCGACGATGGCAGAGTTCCGGTGATGGAATAACATCGCTACTCTTGCAATTACCAGCCCTATCGGCGCATCCTGATGCAGTGATGCGTGCCGAGTCAAGGCGCTTCCCGGAGCCCATGGTTAGGGGTCCGTAGGGGCTTGTTAGGGGTTTCTCGCCCTTCTCTCGCGTGCCAGAGTGTCCCCTGGTCTTGGATTCCTTATTCGGGGGTAATGGAGCGCGCGATGTTGAACGAGTCCGAGGATTTCACGCCCGAAATCAATGTCGCCCCCGAAACCGGTGAAACGCAGGACGGACGTGCCGAAGGGGTCCCGTCGTGGCGGGAGCGCCTGCTCGACCTCACCGAGACCGAGCAGCACGCCGCCCTGCTGGACTGGGTCACCACCCTCACCTCCGCCGCGCTGCGCGGCACGGCCCCCGCCGTCCTCGACCCCCACCGCCCCTTCCTCGACCTGGGCTTCGACTCGCTCGCCGCCGTCGACCTGCACGCCAGGCTCGTCGCCGGCACCGGCCTCCGCCTGCCGGTCACCCTCGCCTTCGACCACCCCACCCCCGCCCACCTGGCCCGGCACCTCCGCACCGCCCTCCTCGGCCTCACCGAGGACACCGGGACGCCCGTCACCGCCGCCGTCAGCAGCGACGAACCCATCGCCATCGTCGGCATCGGCTGCCGCTTCCCCGGCGGCGTCCATTCCCCCGAAGCGCTGTGGGACCTCGTCGAGACCGGCACCGACGCCATTTCCGCATTTCCGACCGGACGCGGCTGGGACCTCGACGCGCTGTACGACCCGGACCCCGACCGGGCCGGCACCAGCTACGCCCGCGAAGGCGGATTCCTCCACGACGCCGACCAATTCGACGCCGCGTTCTTCGGAATCTCCCCGCGCGAAGCCCTCGCCATGGACCCGCAGCAGCGCCTGCTCCTCGAAACGTCCTGGGAAGCTTTCGACCGCGGCGGCATCGACCCCGAAACGCTGCGCGGCGACCAGGTCGGCGTATTCGTCGGCGCGGAGACCCAGGAATACGGACCCCGCCTCCAGGACGCCACCGACGGTTTCGAGGGCTACCTCGTCACCGGCAACGCGGCCAGCGTCGCCTCGGGCCGTATCGCCTACACCTTCGGCTTCGAAGGACCGACGGTCACCGTCGACACCGCCTGCTCCTCCTCCCTCGCCGCCCTCCACCTCGCCGTCCAGGCACTGCGCACCGGCGAATGCTCCCTCGCGCTCGCGGGCGGCGCCGCCGTCATGGCGAGCCCCGGATCCTTCGTCTCCTTCAGCCGCCAGCGCGGCCTGGCCCCCGACGGCCGCTGCAAGCCCTTCGCCGCCGCCGCCGACGGTACGGCGTGGGGCGAGGGCGTCGGCATGCTGCTCGTCGAGCGGCTGTCCGACGCGCGCGCCAAGGGCCACCAGGTGCTGGCCGTCGTACGCGGCTCGGCCATCAACCAGGACGGCGCCAGCAACGGCCTCACCGCCCCCAGCGGCCCCTCCCAGCAGCGCGTCATCCGGCAGGCCCTCGCCAACGCCGGCCTGTCCGCCGCCGAGGTGGACGCGGTGGAGGCACACGGCACCGGCACCAAGCTGGGCGACCCGATCGAGGCCCAGGCGCTCCTGGCCACCTACGGGCAGCACCACACCGACGACCAGCCCCTGTGGCTCGGCTCCCTCAAGTCGAACATCGGCCACACCCAGGCCGCCGCCGGTGTCGCGGGCATCATCAAGATGATCATGGCCATGCGGCACGGTGTGCTGCCCCGCACCCTCCACGTCGACGAACCGACCCCGCACGTCGACTGGGAGGCCGGAGCGGTCTCCCTGCTCACGGACCCCGTCCCGTGGCCGAAGTCCGACCGCCCGCGCCGCGCCGGCGTCTCCTCCTTCGGCATGAGCGGCACCAACGCGCACGCCATCATCGAGGAACCGCCGGCAGCGGCGACCGCCGAGGAGCGGGGCGACGGCGCGCCGACGGCGGAGCACGAGGGCGTTGTGTCGTCCGGGGATCCCCAGGGCATTGCGTCGTCGGGAGAGCGCGAGGGCGTCGCGTCGCCGGCGAGTGACGAGGCCGGGACGCCGGGATCCCTCCCGGCCGGTGGCCCCCTGCCCTGGACCCTGTCCGCCAAGACCCCCGAGGCCCTCCGCGCGCAGGCGCGCAGGCTGAGCGACCACCTCCGGTCCCGGCCGGACGCCACACCCCTGGACGTGGGCCACTCCCTGGCGACCACCCGCGGCCGCTTCGAGCAGCGCGCCGTCGTGCTGGGCGACGACCGCGAGACGCTGCTCCGCGGACTGCACGCCCTCGCCGAGGGCGCCGACGCGTCCTCCGTGGTCCAGGGCGATCCCGCGCCGGGCAAGCTGGCGTTCCTCTTCACCGGCCAGGGCAGCCAGCGGCTGGGCATGGGACGCGAGCTGTACGACACGTACCCCGTCTTCGCCGACGCCCTCGACGACGCCTGCTGGTACCTGGACGACCAGCTCGAACTCCCGCTCCTCGACGTGCTCTTCGCGGACGAGGGCACGCCGGAGGCCGCGCTCCTCGACCAGACCGGCTACACCCAGCCGGCGTTGTTCGCGGTCGAGGTGGCGCTGTTCCGGCTGGTGGAGTCGTGGGGCGTGAAGCCCGACTTCGTGGCCGGGCATTCGATCGGTGAGATCGCGGCCGCGCACGTGGCGGGTGTGTTCTCGCTGGAGGACGCGTGCACGCTCGTTGCCGCGCGTGGCCGGTTGATGCAGGCGCTGCCTGCTGGTGGCGTGATGATCGCGGTGCAGGCGGCTGAGGACGAGGTCCTGCCGCTGCTGACCGAGCGGGTGAGCATCGCGGCGATCAACGGGCCGCAGTCGGTCGTCATCGCCGGTGACGAGGCCGATGCCGTAGCGGTTGCCGAGCACTTCGAGGAGCAGGGGCGTAAGACCAAGCGGCTGACCGTCAGCCACGCGTTCCACTCGCCCCACATGGACGGCATGCTGGAGGAGTTCCTCCGCGTCGCCCAGGTCCTGGACTACGGGACCCCCGGCATCCCGGTCGTCTCCCTCCTCACCGGCGGCACCGCCACCGCCGCCGAACTGGCCACCCCCGAGTACTGGGTGCGTCACGTCCGCGACGCCGTACGGTTCCTCGACGGCGTACGCACCCTTCGGGAACGCGGCGCCGGCACCTTCCTGGAGCTGGGCCCCGACGCCGTCCTGACCGCCATGGCGCAGGACTGCGTCGACCCCCAGGACCTCGCCTTCGCCCCCGCCCTCCGCTCCGGCCGGCCCGAGGCGGCCACCCTGCTCCACGCCGTCGCCCGCGCCCATGTGCGGGGCGCGCGGGTCGACTGGTCCGCGTTCTTCGCGGGCACGGGCGCCCGGCGGGTCGATCTGCCGACGTACGCCTTCCAGCGGCAGCGGTACTGGATGGACGCGCGGCCCGCCGCCGAGCCCCTGTCCGGCGCGGTGGGCCGCGCCGACGCGGCCGACACCGTCTTCTGGGACGCCGTCGAGCACGAGGACGTGGCCACCCTCGCCGCCGCCCTCGACCTGGACCTCGACGGGGAGCAGCCGCTCAGCGAGGTGGTACCGGCCCTGTCGGCGTGGCGTCGGCAGCGGCGGGTGCGGTCGGAGGTGGACGGCTGGCGTTACCGGGTGTCGTGGAAGCCGTTGGCGGAGTCGTCGTCGGGTGCGCGGTTGTCCGGGTCGTGGCTGGTCGTGCTGCCTGCCGGTGCCGAGGACCACGCTGTGGTGCGTGGTCTGGCCGAGCGGGGCGCCGATGTTCAGCTCGTGCGCGTCGAGGCTGGTGTTGACCGGGCCGGGCTGGCGGAGTTGCTGGTGGACGCGGCTGCGTGTGCCGGTGTGGTGTCGCTGTTGGCGTTGGACGAGGCTGCTGGGCTTGTTGCGACGGTCGGTCTGGTGCAGGCGCTGGGTGATGCCGGTGTCGATGCTCCGTTGTGGTGTGTGACGCGTGGTGCGGTGTCGGTGGGTCGTTCGGACCGGCTGGCGTCGGTGGCGCAGGCGCAGGTGTGGGGTCTGGGGCGGGTTGCCGCGCTGGAGGTTCCGCAGCGTTGGGGCGGGCTGGTCGATCTGCCGGAGGTTCTGGACGAGCGGGCGTTGTCCCGTTTCGTGGGTGTTCTGGCGGCTGCTGGTTCTGGTGAGGACCAGGTGGCGGTGCGGTCTTCGGGTGTCTTCGGGCGTCGGTTGGTGCGTGCGGCCGGTGCGGAGGGCACGGACTGGGTGCCGAGTGGCACGGTTCTGGTGACCGGTGGCACGGGTGCGCTGGGTGGCCGGGTCGCGCGGTGGCTGGCTGGGGCGGGCGCTGAGCGGTTGGTGTTGTCCAGCCGTCGGGGCCTGGATGCTCCGGGTGCTGCTGAGCTGGTGGACGAGTTGTCGGCTCTGGGCGTGGATGTTTCGGTGGTGGCGTGTGACGCTGCTGACCGTGAGGCGCTGCGGGCGCTGCTCGCTGCTGAGGCGGAGTCGCTGACCGCTGTCATCCACACCGCCGGTGTTCTGGACGATGGTGTGCTGGATGCTCTGACGCCGGAGCGTGTGGATGGTGTTCTGCGGGCGAAGGCGGTGTCCGCACGGAACCTGCACGAGCTGACGGTCGAGCTGGGCATCGACCTTGCGGCGTTCGTGCTGTTCTCGTCCATCAGTGGTTCTGTAGGTGCCGCTGGGCAGGCCAACTACGCCGCCGCGAACGCCTATCTGGACGCGCTCGCCGAGCAGCGTCGTGCCGACGGCCTCGCCGCTACGTCTCTTGCGTGGGGTCCGTGGGCCGAGGGCGGCATGGCCGCCGACGAGGCGATGGACGCGCGGATGCGCCGCGAGGGCCTGCCGCCCATGGCACCCGATACGGCGATCACCGCACTGGCACAGGCCGTGGGTGCGGCGGACGCGGCCCTCACCGTCGCCGACGTCGACTGGGAGCGCTTCGCCTCCGTCCTCGCGGCGGTCCGCCCCAACCCGCTGATCAGCGACTTCACCGCCGTCGCGGAGGGCCCGGCCGCCGTCACCGGCCACGGGGCCGTGGTCACGGGCGCCGATGTCGCGGGAACGGTGCTCGGGCGACTGGCGGGCATGACCCCGGCCGAGCAGGGGCGGGAGCTGCTCACGCTGGTCCGGACGCAGGTCGCCGCCGTGCTCGGGCACGATGGTTCGGACGCCGTCCGTGCGGAACGGGCGTTCAAGGAGCTGGGCTTCGATTCGCTGACCGCCGTCGAGCTGCGCAACCGGCTCGGCGCCGTGACCGGCGTGACGCTGCCGGCGACCCTGGTCTACGACTACCCCACCTCCGCCGCCCTCGCGGAGTACCTGCGGGGCGAACTGGCGGGCAGCACCGCCCCCGTCGCCGACCCGCACCTGCCCTCCGTGGTCGCCGCCGACGACGACCCCATCGCGATCGTGGCCATGAGCTGCCGCTTCCCCGGCGGCGTACGCACCCCGGAAGAGCTGTGGCGGCTCCTCACCGACGGCACCGACGCGATCGCCGAGTTCCCGGCCGACCGTGGGTGGGACCTGGACCGGCTCTACAGCGCGGACCCGGCACGGCCGGGCACGTCGTACACGCCTGAAGGCGGCTTCCTCTACGACGTCGCCGATTTCGACGCCGACTTCTTCGGGATCTCGCCGCGCGAGGCGCTGGCGATGGACCCGCAGCAGCGGCTGCTGCTGGAAACCTCCTGGGAGGCCTTCGAGCGGGCGGGTATCGACCCGTCGTCGCTGCGGGGCAGCCAGGCCGGTGTCTTCGTCGGCACCAACGGCCAGGACTACCTGTCCCTCGTCGCCCGTGAGGCCGAAGGCCTGGAGGGGCACGTCGGCACGGGCAACGCGGCGAGCGTGGTCTCGGGCCGGTTGTCGTACGTGTTCGGCCTCGAAGGCCCGGCGATCACGGTCGACACGGCCTGCTCGTCGTCGCTGGTCGCCCTCCACCTCGCCGTGCAGGCGCTGCGGCAGGGCGAGTGCACGATCGCGCTGGCCGGTGGCGTGACGGTGATGTCGACCCCGGACGCCTTCGTGGACTTCAGTCGCCAGCGTGGTCTGGCGGAGGACGGCCGCATCAAGGCGTTCGCCGCCGGCGCCGACGGTACGGGGTGGGGCGAGGGCGTCGGCATGCTGCTCGTCGAGCGGCTGTCCGACGCGCGCGCCAAGGGCCACCCGGTCCTCGCGGTCGTGCGGGGCTCGTCGATCAACCAGGACGGTGCGAGCAACGGCCTGACCGCCCCCAATGGGCCTTCCCAGCAGCGCGTCATCCGTGCCGCCCTCGCGAGCGCCGGTCTGTCGGCGGCGGACGTGGACGCCGTGGAAGCGCACGGTACGGGCACGACGCTGGGCGACCCCATCGAGGCGCAGGCGCTGCTGGCCACCTACGGCCAGGACCGGCCGGAGGACCGGCCGCTGTGGCTCGGCTCCGTGAAGTCGAACATCGGGCACACCCAGGCCGCCGCAGGTGTCGCGGGCGTCATCAAGATGGTGCTGGCCATGCGGCACGGGGTGCTGCCGAAGACGCTGCACGTCGACGAGCCGACCCCGCACGTCGACTGGACGGCCGGCGACCTCGCCCTGCTGACCGAACAGACGGAGTGGCCGGAGACGGGCCGCCCCCGCCGGGCCGGCGTCTCCTCCTTCGGCCTGAGCGGCACCAACGCCCACACGATCATCGAAGAGGCGCCGGCCACCCCCGCCGACGAGTCGGCAGCCGACGGCCCGGCAGCCGTCGAGGGGCCCCTCGCGCCGGTCCCGCCGGTGCTCCCGCTCGTCCTGTCCGCCAAGAACCCCACGGGACTGCGCGCCCAGGCCGACCAACTGGCCTCCTACGTAGCCGCTGACCCTGCCGTCCCCTTGGGCGACGTCGCCTACTCGCTCACGACCGGGCGGGCCGCCCTGGAGGAGCGCGCCGTACTCGTCGGCGGCGTCGAGGACCGCGAGGGCCTCACCGCCGGCCTGCGGAGCCTCGCGGCGGGCGAGCACGTACCCGGCCTCGTGCGGGGCACGGTCGGCGAGGGCGGTCTGGCGTTCCTGTTCACGGGGCAGGGCAGTCAGCGGCTGGGCATGGGGCGTGAGCTGTACGAGACCTACCCGGTCTTCGCGGACGCGCTGGACGCGGTCTGCGCGCGGCTCGACCTCGACCTGCCACTGAAGGACGTCCTGTTCGGGTCCGACGAGCTCGTCCTGGACCGTACGGAGTTCACGCAGCCGGCGTTGTTCGCGGTGGAGGTGGCGCTGTTCCGGCTGTTGGAGTCGTGGGGCGTGAAGCCCGACTTCGTGGCCGGGCATTCGATCGGTGAGATCGCGGCCGCGCATGTGGCCGGGGTCCTGTCCCTGGAGGATGCCTGCACGCTGGTGGCGGCTCGTGGTCGTCTGATGCAGGCGCTGCCGACCGGTGGCGTGATGATCGCGTTCCAGGCGTCGGAGGACGAGGTTCTTCCGCTGCTGACCGAGCGGGTGAGCATCGCGGCGATCAATGGTCCGCAGTCGGTCGTGGTCGCTGGTGATGAGGACGCGGCCGTCGCTATCGCCGGACACTTCGAGAAGCTGGGTCGTAAGACCAAGCGGCTGAGCGTGAGCCATGCGTTCCACTCGCCGCACATGGACGGCATGCTGGCCGACTTCCGGGCCGTTGCGGAGGGGATCTCGTACGAGACTTCGCGTATCCCGGTCGTGTCGAACCTGACCGGTGCGGTCGTTGCCGACGGTGAGATGGGCTCGGCGGACTTCTGGGTACGGCACGTCCGGGACGCGGTGCGGTTCCTGGACGGTGTCCGTGCGCTGGAGGCGGCCGGGGTCACGACGTACCTCGAACTCGGGCCGGACGGTGTGCTGTCCGCGCTCGCCCAGGATTGCCTGGCGGATGGGGTGGACGCGGTCTTCGCGCCCGTCCTGCGCGGTGGGCGGCCCGAGGCGGAGGCCGTCAACACCGCGCTGGCCCAGGCCTACGTCCGGGGCGTGGCCGTCGACTGGGAGGCGTACTTCGCCGGCACCGGTGTTGTCCGGCGGGTCGACCTGCCCACGTATGCCTTCCAGCGCCGGCGCTACTGGCCGGAGGCTTCGCTGACCGGTGGCCTGCCGGTCGGCGGGAGCGCCGACGCGGTGGACGCGCGGTTCTGGGAGACCGTCGAGAGTGGGGACGTCGAGTCCCTCGCCGCCATGCTCGGCCTCGATGACGCCAGCGCGTGGGGCAGCGTCGTCCCCGCTCTCTCCGCCTGGCGCCGACAGAGCCATGAGCAGGCGCTGGTGGACGGCTGGCGTTACCGGGTGACGTGGAAGCCGGTGACGGCCGCGGTGTCCTCCGGAACGTCCGTCAGCGGTACGTGGCTCGTCGTGGTGCCGGCCGGGTACGCGGACGACGCCGTGGCGGAAGCCGTGGTGCGTGGTCTGTCCGGGCGGGGCGCCGAGGTCCGGTGCGTCAGCGTTGAGGCTGGTGCGGATCGTGGTGCGGTGGCGGAGCTGCTGGCCGGGGTGGGTTCTCCGGTTGGTGTGGTGTCGCTGTTGGCGTTGGACGAGGCTGTTGGGCTTGTTGCGACGGTTGGTCTGGTGCAGGCGCTGGGTGATGCCGGTGTCGATGCTCCGTTGTGGTGTGTGACGCGTGGTGCGGTGTCGGTGGGTCGTTCGGACCGGCTGGCGTCGGTGGCGCAGGCGCAGGTGTGGGGTCTGGGGCGGGTTGCCGCGCTGGAGGTTCCGCAGCGTTGGGGCGGGCTGGTCGATCTGCCGGAGGTGCTGGACGAGCGGGCTCTTTCCCGTTTCGTGGGTGTTCTGGCGGCTGCTGGTTCTGGTGAGGACCAGGTGGCGGTGCGGTCTTCGGGTGTCTTCGGGCGTCGGTTGGTGCGTGCGGCCGGTGCGGGGGGCACGGACTGGGTGCCCAGCGGCACCGTTTTGGTGACCGGTGGCACGGGTGCGCTGGGTGGCCGGGTCGCGCGGTGGCTTGCTGGGGCGGGCGCTGAGCGGTTGGTGTTGTCCAGCCGTCGGGGCCTGGATGCTCCGGGTGCTGCTGAGCTGGTGGACGAGTTGTCGGCTCTGGGCGTGGATGTTTCGGTGGTGGCGTGTGACGCTGCTGACCGTGAGGCGCTGCGGGCGCTGCTCGCTGCTGAGGCGGAGTCGCTGACCGCTGTCATCCACACGGCGGGTGTGCTCGATGACGGTGTGCTGGATGCTCTGACGCCGGAGCGTGTGGACGGTGTTCTGCGCGCGAAGGCGGTGTCCGCACGGAACCTGCACGAGCTGACGGTCGAGCTGGGTATCGACCTCGCGGCGTTCGTGCTGTTCTCGTCGATGAGTGGTTCGGTGGGTGCCGCTGGGCAGGGCAACTACGCGGCTGCGAACGCCTATCTGGATGCGTTGGCCGAGCAGCGTCGTGCCGACGGTCTTGCTGCCACGTCTCTTGCGTGGGGTCCGTGGGCCGAGGGCGGCATGGCCGCCGACGCGGAGCTCGACGCCCGGATGCGGCGGGACGGCGTACCGCCGATGGACGCGGACCGGGCGATACGGGCCCTCCGGCAGTCGGTCCTGGCCGACGACGCCGTGCTCACCGTGGCCGACGTGGAGTGGGACACCTTCCTCCCGGGCTTCGCCGCCGCCCGCCCCAGCCGGCTGTTCAGCGAGGTGCACGAGGTCCGCGCGGCCCGGGCCCGCCGGGAAGCGGCTCCCGAGGCCGAGCGCCCGTACTCCCTCTCCGGCAGGCTGGCCGCGCTCGCCCCGGCCGAGCAGGAACGAGAGCTGCTGAACCTCGTCCGTACGCACGTCGCCGCCGTGCTGGGCCACGGCGGATCCGAGGCGGTCGGCGCGGAACGGGCGTTCAAGGAGCTGGGCTTCGATTCGCTGACCGCCGTCGAGCTGCGCAACCGCCTGGGCGCGGCCACCGAGCTGACGCTCCCGGCCACGCTCGTCTACGACTACCCCACCTCCGCCGCCCTCGCGGACTACCTGCGGGGTGAACTGGTCGGCAGCGTGCGGGTCGCCGACACCGTGTTGCCGGCCGTGGCCGTGACCGATGACGACCCGATCGCGATCGTGGCGATGAGCTGCCGCTTCCCCGGCGGGGTCCGTAGCCCCGAGGACTTGTGGCGACTGGTCGCCAACGGTACGGACGCCGTCGGCCCCTTCCCCGCCGACCGCGGGTGGGATTTGGACCGGCTGTACAGCCCCGACCCGGATCGGCCGGGCACCTCGTACACCCGTGAAGGCGGTTTCTTCGACGGGGCGGCCGACTTCGACCCGGCGTTCTTCGGGATCTCGCCGCGCGAGGCGCTGGCGATGGACCCGCAGCAGCGGCTGCTGCTGGAGACGTCGTGGGAGGCGTTCGAACGGGCGGGTATCGATCCGTCGTCGCTGCGGGGCAGCCAGGCAGGTGTGTTCGTCGGCACCAATGGGCAGGACTACCTCTCGCTCATCAGCCGTGAACCGGACGGCGTCGAAGGCCACGTGGGTACGGGCAACGCGGGCAGCGTCATGTCCGGCCGCGTCTCCTACGCCCTGGGCCTGGAGGGTCCGGCGGTCACCGTCGACACCGCCTGCTCGTCGTCGCTGGTCGCCCTGCACTGGGCCATCCAGGCCCTGCGGAACGGCGAGTGCACGATGGCCCTCGCGGGCGGTGTGACGGTGATGTCGACGCCCGAGAACTTCGTGGACTTCAGCCGCCAGCGGGGTCTGGCGGAGGATGGCCGTATCAAGGCGTTCGCGGCCGCCGCGGACGGTACGGGCTGGGGTGAGGGCGTCGGCATGCTGCTCGTGGAGCGGCTGTCGGACGCCCGCAAGAACGGGCACCCGGTGCTGGCCGTGGTCCGTGGCTCGGCGGTCAACCAGGATGGTGCCAGCAATGGCCTCACCGCCCCCAACGGCCCCTCGCAGCAGCGCGTGATTCGCGCCGCCCTGGCGAGCGCGGGCCTGTCGGCCGCCGATGTCGACGCCGTCGAGGCGCACGGCACCGGCACCAAGCTCGGTGACCCGATCGAGGCGCAGGCGCTGCTGGCCACCTACGGTCAGGACCGGCCGGAGGGCCGGCCGCTGCTGCTGGGCTCCGTGAAGTCGAACATCGGGCACACCCAGGCCGCCGCCGGTGTCGCGGGCTTGATGAAGATGGTGCTGGCGATGCAGCACGGAGTGCTCCCACAGACCCTCCACGTGGACGAGCCGACCCCGCACGTCGACTGGACGGCCGGGGACATCGCCCTGCTGACCGAGCGGACGGCCTGGCCGGAGACCGGCCGCCCCCGCCGCGCGGGCGTCTCGTCCTTCGGGATCAGCGGAACGAACGCCCACACGATCATCGAGCAGGCCCCGGAGCCCGTATCGGCCGAGTCCGCCGAGCCGGCGGGGTCGGCGGGGTCGGCCGGGTCGGCCGGTACGGCGCCGGCCGTGGTGCCGGCCGCGGCGTTCCCGCTGCCGTACGTCCTCTCCGCGAAGGGCTCCGAGGCGCTGCGCGGCCAGGCCGACGCCCTGCGGGCGCACCTGGAAGCCGTCGGGAACGACAGCCCGACTGCCGTCGACCTGGCCTTCTCGCTGGCCACGGCTCGCGCGCACCTCAGCCACCGCGCCGTACTCGCCACGGACGACCGGCAGGAACTCCTCGCTGGGCTGACGCGGCTGGCCGACGGCGAGTCGTCACCCCGGATCGTCACCGGAGCGGCCGGCGAAGGCCTCACCGCGTTCCTGTTCACGGGGCAGGGCAGCCAGCGGCTGGGTATGGGGCGCGAGCTGTACGACACGTACCCCGTGTTCGCCGACGCGCTGGACGCGGTCCGCGCCCACATGGACCTGCCCCTGCTGGATGTGCTCTTCGGGTCGGACGCGGCTGCTCTTGACCGGACGGAGTTCACCCAACCCGCGCTGTTCGCGGTCGAGGTGGCGCTGTTCCGGCTCGTCGAGAGCTGGGGCGTGAAGCCCGACTGCGTGGCCGGGCATTCGATCGGTGAGATCGCGGCCGCTCATGTGGCGGGTGTCTTCTCGCTGGAGGACGCGTGCACGTTGGTGGCTGCGCGTGGGCGGTTGATGCAGGCGCTGCCGACCGGTGGCGTGATGATCGCGGTCCAGGCCTCGGAGGACGAGGTCCTGCCGCTGCTGACCGACCAGGTGAGCATCGCGGCGATCAATGGCCCCCAGTCGGTCGTCATCGCTGGTGACGAGGACGTGGCCGTCGCCATCGCCGGGTCCTTCCAGCAGCAGGGTCGTAAGACCAAACGCCTGACTGTCAGCCATGCGTTCCACTCGCCGCACATGGACGGCATGCTGGAGGACTTCCGTACGGTCGCGGAGTCGATCTCGTACGAGACCCCGCGTATCGCCGTCGTCTCGAATCTGACCGGTGCGGTCGTTGCCGACGACGAGATGGGCTCGGCGGACTTCTGGGTGCGGCATGTCCGCGAGGCCGTCCGCTTCCTGGACGGGGTGCGGGCGCTGGAGGCGGCCGGGGTCACGACGTACCTCGAACTCGGCCCGGACGGGATCCTGTCGGCCCTGGCCCAGGACTGCCTGACCGGTGAAGCGGACGCGACCTTTGCGCCCGTCCTGCGCGGTGGCCGGCCCGAGGCGGAGACCGTCAACACCGCGCTCGCCCAGGCCTACGTCCGGGGTGTGGCCGTCGACTGGAACACGTACTTCGCCGGTACGGGCGCCCGGCGGGTCGACCTGCCCACGTACGCCTTCCAGCGGCAGCGCTACTGGCCCGGTGCGGCCGCCTTCACCACCGGTGACCCGGGGGCGATCGGGCTCGGCGACGCCGGGCACCCGCTGCTGGGCGCGACGGTGGCGCTCGCCGACTCCGAAGGGATGCTCTTCGCCGGCCGGCTCTCTCTCGACACCCACCCGTGGCTGGCCGACCACGCGATCCTCGGCAGCGTCCTGCTCCCCGGCACCGCCTTCGTCGACCTGGCGATCCGGGCCGGCGACCAGGTCGGGTGCGACACGGTGGAGGAGCTGACGCTCGAAGCGCCGCTGGTCGTCCCCGCGCGGGGCGGCGTCCAGCTCCAGCTCGTGGTCGAGGCGCCGAGCGGCCTCGGACAGCGGCCGTTCAGCGTGCACTCCCGGCGCCAGGACGCCCTCGCGGAGGAGCCGTGGACGCGGCACGCCTCCGGTGTGCTGGTGACCACCGGTGCGGTACGGGCTGCTGCCGACGCCGACGGGGAGTTCGCGGACCTGGCCGCGTGGCCGCCCGCCGGTGCCGTACCGGTGGACGTGCGGGGGCTGTACGAGGAGCTGGCCGAGGGCGGGGTGGCGTACGGACCGCTGTTCCAGGGGCTCAAGGGGGCCTGGCGGCGCGACGGTGAACTCTTCACCGAGGTCGCCCTCCCGGACGACAGCCGGCGCGAGGCGGCCCGGTTCGGGCTGCACCCCGCCCTGCTGGACGCCGGTCTGCACGCCATCGGCCTCGGCGGGACCGACCACGGCACGACCGAGGCCGGGGCCGGCGCCCTGCTGCCCTTCTCCTGGGCCGGCGTCTCGCTGCACGCGACGGGTGCCTCCGCACTTCGCATGCGGCTCACGCCGCACCACCCGGACGACCCGCACACCCTGTCGCTGCTCGTGGCCGACGAGACCGGACGCCCGGTCGCGTCCGTGGAGTCGCTGACGCTCCGTACCGCGTCGGCCGATCAGGTACGCGCGGCCGACGGCGGCCATCTGGAGTCGCTGTTCCGCGTCGAGTGGGTGCCCTCGGCGCCCGTCGCTTCGCCGCGCGGCGACGCCACCGGCCTTCGCTGGGCCGTGCTGGGCCGCGACGCACTGGGCCTGGGGGCCTGGGGCGGCGCCCACGTGACGGAGTACGCCGACGCCGACGCCCTGAGCGAGGCTCTGGCGGCGGGCGAACCGGTACCGGACGCCGTGTTCGTGACCTCGGTGGCCACCGACACCGACACCGACAGCCCCGGAGCCCCCGGCGCCCCCACGCAGGGGGACGACACGGCGGCCTCCGTCCACGCGGCCGTCACCGACGCGCTGTCCACCGTTCAGGAGTGGCTGGCGAACGAGCGCTTCGCCGGTACCCGGCTCGTATGGCTGACCTCCGGCGCCGTGGCCACCGAGCCCGGTGCGGGAGTCCGGGACCTGGCGGGCGCCGCCGTCCGCGGCCTGCTGCGCTCGGCGCAGTCGGAGAACCCCGGGCAGCTGCTGATGCTCGACGTCGACGGCGACGCCGCCTCGCTCGCGATGGTGCCGGCCGCCCTGACCTCGGGCGAACCGGAGCTGGCCGTCAGGGGCGGGGAACTCAGCGCCCCGCGCCTCATGCGCGTGCCGTCGGCGGAGGCGGCCGGCGCGGGCGAGGCCTCCACCGGCCCCGACCACCGTGGCGACCTCGACTCCACGGGCGCCTTCGGCGACCCCACCGGCACCGTGCTGGTGACCGGCGCCACCGGCACCCTCGGTCGGCTGTTCGCCCGTCACCTGGTGACCGCCCACGGCGTCACGAGGCTGCTGCTCAC
The DNA here is from genome assembly GCF_043077235.1 of Streptomyces sp. NPDC016309. Classification (NCBI taxonomy): domain Bacteria; kingdom Bacillati; phylum Actinomycetota; class Actinomycetes; order Kitasatosporales; family Streptomycetaceae; genus Streptomyces; species Streptomyces sp. NPDC016309. The sequence continues at coordinate 53,088 of NZ_JBIBSG010000021.1, forward strand.
CAGCCGCCGGGGCCCCGACGCCCACGGTGCCGACGAACTGCTGGCCGAGCTGGCGCAATTGGGCGCCCATGCCGACCTCGTCGCCTGCGACACCGCCGACCGGGACGCGCTCGCCACCCTCCTCGCGGCCGTACCCGCCGAGCACCCGCTGACCGCCGTGGTGCACACGGCCGGCGTGCTGGACGACGGCGTGCTCGCCTCGCTCACCCCCGAGCGGGTCTCCGCCGTGCTGCGCCCGAAGGTGGACGCGGCCTGGCACCTGCACGAGCTGACCCGGGACCTCGACCTCTCCGCCTTCGTCCTCTTCTCGGGCGCGGCCGCCGCGTTCGGTGCGGCCGGGCAGGCGAACTACGCGGCGGCCAACGCGTTCCTCGAAGCGCTCGCCGAGCACCGCCGGGCGGCCGGCCTGCCGGCCACCTCGCTCGCCTGGGGCCTGTGGGCCCCGCAGTCGGGCGGCATGGCGCAGCGGCTCGACGACGTCGACCTGCGGCGCATCGCCCGTGACGGCGTCGGCGCCCTCTCCGCCGACGAGGGCCTGGCCCTCTTCGACACCGCCATGACGGTGGACGCGGCGGTCCTGCTGCCGATGCGGCTCGACCTCGCCGTGGTGCGGGCCCAGTCCGTCTCCACGGGCGAGACCGCGGCGCTGCTGCGCTCCCTCGTCCGGGTGCCGTCGCGGCGCGCCGTCGAGCGGCGCACGGCGGGTGACGGCGGCGGTTCCCCGCTGACCGCCCGGCTGCTGGCCCTCCCGGCCGCCGAGCGCGAAGGCCTGCTGCTGGACCTGGTGTGCGGCCGGGTCGCCGCGGTCCTCGGGCACGCGGACGGCCGGGCGGTCGACGCGGACCGCGCGTTCAAGGAGCTCGGCTTCGACTCCCTGACCGCCGTGGAACTCCGTAACGTCCTCAAGACCGAGACCGGCCTCCGGCTCTCACCGACCCTCGTCTTCGACTACCCCACACCGCTCGCCCTCGCCCGGCACCTGCTGGACGAACTGTCCGAGGGCACCCCCGAACTGTCGGGTGCGGGCGCGCACGAGGACGCCGCACGCGGGCAGCGCACGCCCGCACGGCCCGCCGCCGCCACGGCCGCGACGGACGACGACCCGATCGTCATCGTCGGCATGGCCTGCCGCTTCCCCGGTGGCGTACGGTCGCCGGAGGAGCTGTGGCAGCTCGTCGCCACCGGCGGCGACGGCATCACCGCGTTCCCGTCCGACCGGGGCTGGAACGTGGAGTCCCTCTACCACCCCGACCCCGACCACGCCGGCACGTCGTACACCCGCGAGGGCGGCTTCCTCCACGACGTGGCGGACTTCGACCCGGCGTTCTTCGGGATCTCGCCGCGCGAGGCGCTGGCGATGGACCCGCAGCAGCGGCTGCTGCTGGAGACGTCGTGGGAGGCGTTCGAGCGGGCGGGCATCGACCCGGCGACCCTGCGCGGCAGCCGTACCGGCGTCTTCGCCGGCGTCATGTACCACGATTACGCGTCCGGCGTCGGCATCGGCACCGGCGACGGGGCCAACGGTCCCGCCCTGCCCGAGGGCGTCGAGGGCTACCTCGGCACGGGCAACGCCGGCAGCATCGCCTCCGGCCGCATCGCCTACACCTTCGGCCTCGAAGGCCCGGCGGTCACCGTCGACACCGCCTGCTCGTCGTCGCTGGTCGCCCTGCACTGGGCGATCCAGGCCCTGCGGCAGGGTGAGTGCACGATGGCCCTGGCCGGCGGTGTCGCGGTCATGGCGACCCCCGAGACCTTCGTCGACTTCAGCCGCCAGCGCGGTCTCTCGGTCGACGGCCGCTGCAAGTCCTTCGCGGCCGCCGCGGACGGTACGGGATGGGCCGAGGGCGCGGGCATGCTCCTGGTCGAGCGCCTGTCCGACGCACGCGCCAACGGCCACCCGGTGCTGGCGGTCGTCCGCGGCTCCGCGATCAACCAGGACGGCGCCAGCAACGGGCTCACGGCCCCCAACGGTCCGTCGCAGCAGCGTGTGATCCGCGCCGCCCTGGAGAGCGCCGGTCTGTCGGCCGCCGACGTGGACGCGGTCGAGGCGCACGGCACCGGCACCAGGCTCGGTGACCCGATCGAGGCGCAGGCGCTGCTGGCCACGTACGGCCGGGAGAAGTCGGCGGACCAGCCGCTGTGGCTCGGCTCCATCAAGTCGAACATCGGCCACACCCAGGCCGCCGCCGGTGTCGCGGGCGTCATCAAAATGGTCATGGCGATGCGCCACGGCGTGCTCCCGCAGACCCTCCACGTCGACGAGCCGTCCCCCCAGGTCGACTGGGAGGCCGGGGAAGTGTCCCTGCTGACCCGGTCGGTGGACTGGCCGGAGACGGGCCGCCCGCGCCGTGCGGGCGTGTCGTCCTTCGGCATCAGCGGGACGAACGTCCACACGATCATCGAGCAGGCTCCTGTTGTGGAGGAGTCGGTGGAGGTGGCGGGGGCTGTTGTGGCGCCTGTTGCTTCGGTGGCGGTGACGCCGTGGGTGCTGTCGGCGAAGGGCGGGGAGGCGCTGCGTGAGCAGGCCCGTCGTCTGCTCGCTCGTGTCGAGCAGGACTCTGCGTTGCGTCCGGTGGACGTCGGTCTGTCGTTGGCGGTGGGTCGTGCGGCGTTCGAGGAACGGGCGGTGGTGTTCGGGGCCGATCGTGAGGGTCTGCTGGCGGGGCTGACGGCCGTGTCGGAGGGTTCGTCGTCGGCGGGTGTGGTGACCGGTTCGCCGGTGGCGGGCAAGGTGGCGTTCCTGTTCACGGGGCAGGGCAGCCAGCGGCTGGGTATGGGCCGGGAGCTGTACGAGGCGTTCCCGGTGTTCGCTGAGGCGCTGGACGCGGTGTGCGCCCACATGGACCTGCCGCTGAAGGACGTGCTGTTCGGCGCGGACGCGGCTGCTCTTGACCGCACGGAGTTCACCCAGCCGGCGTTGTTCGCGGTGGAGGTGGCGCTGTTCCGGCTGGTGGAGTCGTGGGGCGTGAAGCCCGACTTGGTGGCCGGGCATTCGATCGGTGAGATCGCGGCCGCGCACGTGGCGGGTGTGTTCTCGCTGGAGGATGCGTGTGCGCTGGTGGCTGCGCGTGGTCGTCTGATGCAGGCGCTGCCTGCTGGTGGCGTGATGATCGCGGTGCAGGCGTCGGAGGACGAGGTCCTTCCGCTGCTGACGGACCGGGTGAGCATCGCGGCGATCAACGGTCCGCAGTCGGTCGTGGTCGCCGGTGATGAGGACGCGGCCGTCGCCATTGCCGGGTCCTTCGAGGAGCAGGGTCGTAAGACCAAGCGGCTGAGCGTGAGCCACGCGTTCCACTCGCCGCACATGGACGGCATGCTGGACGACTTCCGTACGGTCGCGGAGTCGATCTCGTACGAGGCTCCGCGTATCCCGGTCGTGTCGAACCTGACCGGTGCGGTCGTTGCCGACGGTGAGATGGGTTCGGCGGACTTCTGGGTGCGTCATGTCCGGGACGCGGTGCGGTTCCTGGACGGCGTGCGTGCTCTGGAGGCGGCCGGGGTCACGACGTACCTCGAACTCGGGCCTGACGGGATCCTGTCCGCGCTCGCCCAGGAGTGCCTGGTCGGTGACGCGGACGCGGTCTTCGTGCCCGCGCTGCGCTCCGGCCGGTCCGAGGCGGAGACCGTCACGGCCGTTCTCGCCCAGGCCCACGTGCGGGGTGTCGCCGTCGACTGGGACGCGTACTTCGCCGGTACGGGCGCCCGGCGCGTCGACCTGCCCACGTACGCCTTCCAGCGGCAGCGCTACTGGCTCCAGATTCCCGGCCTGGTGCGGAACGGTGTCACCGACGAGGTGGACGCTCGCTTCTGGGACGCCGTCGAGCGCGGAGACCTGGAGTCGCTGGCCGCCACCATGGACGTCGACGACCAGGACGCGTGGGGCAGTGTGCTGCCGGCGTTGTCGGCGTGGCGTCGGCAGCGGCGGGTGTGGTCGGAGGTGGATGGCTGGCGTTACCGGGTGTCGTGGAAGCCGTTGGCGGATGTGTCGTCGGGTGCGCGGTTGTCCGGGTTGTGGCTGGTCGTGGTGCCTGCCGGGTTGGATGACGACGCTGTGGTGCGTGGTCTGTCCGGGCGGGGCGCCGATGTTCAGCTCGTGCGCGTTGAGGCTGACGTTGACCGGGCCGGGCTGGCGGAGTTGCTGGCCGGGGTGGGTTCTCCGGTTGGTGTGGTGTCGCTGTTGGCGTTGGGCGAG
>NZ_JBIBSG010000022.1:0-42102 GCF_043077235.1 Streptomyces sp. NPDC016309
CCCTGCGAGTGACCGATCACCGCACCCGGACGCACCCCAGCAGCACGCCACACCTCCGCCAACGACACCATGACGGCGAAGAGGGCAGGCTGCACGACGTCCACCCGGTCCAAGGAGGGCGCGCCTTCGGCGCCGCGCAGCACATCGCGCAGCGACCAGTCGGTGAAGGGCTCCAGCGCCTTCTCGCACTCATCCACTCGGGTGGCAAACACGGGTGAAGCGTCCAACAACGCCACTGCCATGCCTACCCATTGCGACCCCTGTCCGGGGAACAGGAACGCCGTCTTACCCCCGACGGCCTCCCCCTGGACGACCAGGGGTGAGGTGTTCCCCGCCGCCAGGGCGGTGAGGGCGTTCGCGTAGTCGTCCTGGTCGCGGCCGATGAGCACGGCGCGCCGGCCCAGGGCGGTCCGGGTCGTGGCCAGGGAGTGGCCGATGTCGGCGACCCGCTGGTCAGGGTGGGTGGACAGGTGCGTCAGCAGGCGCTCGGCCTGCCCGCGCAGCGCCTTGTCGTTCCTGGCGGTCAGCGGCCACGGCAGCGGGAGGGGCGCGCCGGACGCGGAGCCGTCCTGGGCGTGCGGGGCCGGCTTCGTGGTCAGTAGGGGTTCGGGGGACGGCTCAGGGGTTTCCGGGTCGTCGGTCCCCTCGTCGACCGGGGCCTGCTCGATGATGGCGTGGGCGTTCGTCCCGCTGAACCCGAACGACGACACGCCCGCGCGCCAGGGGCGGTCGGTCTCCGGCCAGGCGCGCTGCTCGGTCAGCAGCGTGACCTCGCCGGCGGTCCAGTCGACGTGCGGGGTGGGCTCGGCGATGTGCAGGCTGCGCGGCAGCACTCCGTGCCGCATGGCGAGCACCATCTTGATGACGCCCGCGACACCGGCGGCGGCCTGGGCGTGGCCGATGTTCGACTTGATGGAGCCGAGCAGCAGGGGCCGGCCGGCCGGCCGGTCCTGACCATAGGTCGCCAGGAGGGCCTGCGCCTCGATCGGGTCGCCCAGCGTCGTGCCCGTACCGTGCGCTTCGACGACGTCCACGTCGGCGGCCGTGAGCCGGGCGTTGGCCAGGGCCTGGCGGATGACGCGCTGCTGGGACGGGCCGTTGGGGGCCGTCAGGCCGTTGCTGGCACCGTCCTGGTTGACCGCCGAGCCGCGCACGACCGCCAGCACCGGGTGCCCGTTCTTGCGGGCGTCCGACAGGCGCTCGACGAGCAGCATGCCGACGCCCTCGGCCGGGCTGAACCCGTCGGCGTCCGAGGAGAAGGCCTTGCAGCGGCCGTCCGTGGACAGGCCGCGCTGCCGGCTGAACTCGATGAAGGTGCCGGGTGTCGACATGACCGTCACACCGCCCGCGAGCGCCAGCGAGCATTCACCGCTCCGCAGTGCCTGTACGGCGAGGTGCAGGGCGACCAGCGAGGCGGAGCAGGCGGTGTCGACGGTGACCGCCGGGCCTTCGAGACCGAAGGTGTACGACAGCCGGCCGGAGACGACGCTGCCCGCGCTGCCCGTGGCCAGGTGGCCTTCGAGGTCGCTCGTGGTGGCGCGTACCAGGTTGGAGTAGTCGGAGCCGTTGGTGCCGACGAAGACGCCGGCCTGGCTGCCGCGCAGGGTCTCCGGGTCGATGCCGGCCCGCTCGAAGGCCTCCCAGGAGGTTTCCAGGAGCAGCCGCTGCTGCGGGTCCATGGCCAGCGCCTCGCGCGGCGAGATCCCGAAGAACGCCGCGTCGAAGGCGGCCGCGTCGGAGAGGAAGCCTCCCTCGCGGGTGTACGAGGTGCCCTGGGCGTTCGGGTCGGGGTCATACAGCGCGTCGACGTCCCAGCCGCGGTCCAGGGGGAACTGGGACAGCGCGTCACCGTCGGAGGTGAGCAGGTGCCACAGTTCCTCGGGGGTGCAGACGCCGCCCGGGAAGCGGCAGCTCATGGCGACGACGGCGATGGGCTCCGCGTCGGAGAGCGCGGCGCTCGTGGGGACGGGGGCGGCGGTGGCGGCACCGGCCCGGCCGAAGAACTCGGCGCGCAGGTGGCGGGCGAGGACGGTGGGCGTGGGGTGGTCGAAGACGAGGGTGGGCGGCAGCTTGAGCCCGCTGGCGGCGTTGAGCCGGTTGCGCAGCTCGACGGAGGTGAGTGAGTCGAAGCCCAGCTCCTTGAACGCCCGGCCCGCCTCGACCGCGTCGGGCCCGGCGTAGCCGAGGACGGCGGCGACCGCGGTGCGGACGAGTTCCAGCAGCAGGCGCTCCTGCTCGGCCTCCGGCAGTCCGGTGAGCTGCTGGGCCAGCGCGGCCGCGCCTCCGGGGTCGTCGGCGGCGTCGGCGCGGATGCCCTCCATGACCTCCCGCGCCTCGGGGAGGTCGTGCAGCAGGGGCCGGGGGCGGCCGGATGTGAAGGCCAGGACGAAGCGCTTCCACTCCATGTCCGCGACCGTGAGGGTCGTCTCGTCGCGGTTCAGCGCGTGCTGGAGGGCGGAGACGGCCCGCTCGGGTGCCATCTCGATGACGCCGTGCCTGCGCATCCGGTCGCCCACCGCGCCCTCGGCCATGCCGCCGTCGCCCCAGGGGCCCCAGGCGATGGAGGTGGCGGGCAGCCCCGCCCCGCGGCGGTGCTCGGCGAAGGCGTCCAGGAAGGCGTTGCCGGGCGCGTAGTTGCCCTGGCCGGGGGCGCCGAAGGTGGCGGCGAAGGACGAGAACAGCACGAACGCCGACAGGTCCAGGTCCCGGGTCAGCTCGTCCAGGTGCAGGGTGGCGTCGACCTTCACCCGCAGCACCCGCTCGACCTGCGCGGGGGTCAGTGCCTCGATGACGCCGTCGTCGAGCACGGCGGCCGTGTGCACGACGGCGGTCAGCGGCCGGTCGGCCGGTACGGCCGCGATGAGGGCGGCCACGGCGTCGCGGTCGCTGACGTCGCAGGCCGCGACGGTGACCTCGGCGCCGAGTGCGGTGAGTTCGTCGCGCAGTTCGGTGGCGCCGGGGGCGTCAAGGCCCCGGCGGCTGGTGAGCAGCAGGTGCTCGGCGCCGTTGCCGGCGAGCCAGCGGGCCACGTGGGCACCGAGCGCGCCCGTACCGCCGGTGACCAGCGTCGTGCCCTCCGGCTTCCAGGCCCGGACGGCGGGCGTCTCGGCGAGCCGCGCCCGGACCAGGCGACGCACGTGGAGGCCGGAGGCGCGGACGGCGACCTGGTCCTCGGCGGCGTCACCGGCGAGGACGCCCGCGAGCCGGGCGAGCGTCCGGTCGTCCACGGCGTCGGTACCGGGCAGGTCCACCAGACCGCCCCAGCGCTCGCCGTGCTCCAGGGCCGCCACCCGGCCGAGGCCCCACACGGCGGCCTGCGCGGGGTCGGCCGCCCGCTCGGTGCGGGTCACGGCGACGGCTCCGCGCGTGGCGCACCACAGGGGGGCGGCGACCTCGGCGTCGCCGAGGGCCTGGACCAGGGAGAGGGTCGCGATCACACCGGCGGGAGCGGAGACGCCCAGCGGCTCGTCGGCCCCGTCGCAGGTCAGCAGGGACAGCACGCCCGCCACGGCGGAGCCGTCGGCGAGCGCCTCCCGGATCCGCCCGGCCAGCTCGCCCCGGATGTCCTCGATACGGGTGTCGGTACGGGTGTCGTCGGTACGGGTGTCGTCGGTACGGGTGGGCGTGACGGGCCGTACGTCGGCGCCGTGTTCGGCCAGCGTACGGAGCACGGCGTCGGTCAGCTCGGAGGTGGTCTCGGGAACGGCCACCAGCCAGGTGCCGGACAGACGGGAGTGGGCGGGCTCCGGCGCGGGCTTCCAGGTCACCCGGTAGCGCCAGCCGTCGACGGTCGACTGCTCACGGCTCCGGGTCCGCCACGAGGACAGGGCCGGCAGCAGCGCAGTCAGCGTCTCGTCCTCGTCGACGTCCAGTTCCGCCATGAGCGCGGCCACGTCCTGCCGCTCGACGGCCTCCCAGAAGCGGGCGTCCACCGCGTCGACCGGGTACGCGGCGGCGGTGTCCTCTGCCGCGCCGCTCTCCAGCCAGTAGTGCTCCTGCTGGAAGGCGTAGGTGGGCAGGTCGACCCGCCGGGCGCCGCTGCCGGCGAACACCGCGTCCCAATCGACCGTCACACCCCGGACATAGGCCTCGCCGAGGGAGAGCCAGAACCGCTCCAGACCACCCTCGTTACGCCGCAGGGAGCCGAGCACGGCGGCCTCACGGCCCGCGTCCTCCACCGTCTCCTGCACACCCACACTCAGCACCGGATGGGGACTGGACTCGATGAACACCCCGAAACCCTGATCCAGGAGCGTGCGCACGGCCTGCTCAAGCTCCACCGTCTGACGGAGGTTACGGAACCAGTAGCCCGCGTCCAGCTCCGGACCCGTGACCCACTCCCCGGTGACGGTCGACAGGAACGGCACCTCAGCCGCCTGCGGGACGATCGGAGCCAGCAGCTCCGCCAGCTCCTCGCGCAGCAGCTCGACCTGCGCCGAGTGCGAGGCGTAGTCCACGGCGATCCGCTTGGCCCGCACCCCATCCTGCTCACACACCGCCAAGAACTCATCCAAAGCGGCGACCTCACCGGAAACGACGACCGAAGACGGCCCGTTGACCGCGGCGATGGAAATCCGGTCCTCACCCCACGGGGCGATACGCTCCCGCACCTTGTCGACCGCCAGCGGCACGGACACCATCCCGCCCACACCCGCCAACACCCGACCGATCGCCTGACTACGCAGCGCCACCACACGGGCCGCGTCCTCCAGCGACAAGATCCCCGCCACACACGCGGCGGCGATCTCCCCCTGCGAGTGACCGATCACCGCACCCGGACGCACCCCAGCAGCACGCCACACCTCCGCCAACGACACCATCACCGCGAAGAGGGCAGGCTGCACCACATCCACCCGGTCCAAGGAGGGCGCGCCTTCGGCGCCCCGCAGCACATCGACGAGCGACCAGTCGGTGAACGGCTCCAGCGCCTTCGCACACGCCTCGATCCGGGCAGCGAACTCCGGCGAGGAGGTAAGCAGTTCCTCCGCCATGCCCACCCACTGCGAGCCCTGCCCCGGGAACAAGAACGCCGTCTTGCCCGCGACGACCGAACCCGTCACCACGTTCGCGGCCATCGCCCCCGACGCCACCGCCTCCACACCCGCCACGTGATCACCGAGGACCACCGCCCGGTGCTCCAAAGCCGCCCGCGACGACGCCAACGACCAGCCCACATCCAGCACACCGGCACCCGGCGCACCCGCGAGCCAACCCGACAACCGCTCCGCCTGCGCCCGCAACGCCCCCGCACTCTTACCCGACAACACCCACGGCACCACCGCAAGACGACCAGGAGCACCATCACCGGCAGCACCATCAGCGCCATCGGCACCACCCTCGACCGAGGAAACCTCCGGCGCCTGCTCCACGATCACATGCGCGTTCGTCCCGCTGAACCCGAACGACGACACACCCGCACGGCGGGGTTCTCCCGTCTCCGGCCAGGCGGTCGTGTCGCCGATCAGGGAGACGGCACCCGCCTCCCAGTCGACGTGCGGGGACGGCCGGTCGAGGTGGAGGGTCTTCGGTACGACGCCGTGGCGCATCGCCTCGACCATCTTGATGATGCTCGCGACACCGGCGGCGGCCTGGGTGTGGCCGATGTTCGACTTGATGGAGCCGAGCCACAGCGGCCGGTCCTTCGGCCGGTCCTGGCCGTAGGTGGCCAGCAGCGCCTGCGCCTCGATCGGGTCGCCCAGCGTCGTCCCCGTACCGTGCGCCTCGACGACGTCGACGTCGGCGGCCGACAGCCGGGCGTTGGTGAGCGCCTCGTGGATGACGCGCTGCTGCGAGGGGCCGTTCGGGGCGGTCAGGCCGTTGCTCGCGCCGTCCTGGTTGATCGCCGAACCGCGTACGACCGCCAGCACCGGGTGCCCGTTGCGCTGCGCGTCGGACAGCCGCTCGACGAGCAGCATGCCGACGCCCTCGCCCCAGCCCGTACCGTCCGCGGCCGCCGCGAAGGGCTTGCAGCGGCCGTCCGGGGCGAGCCCGCGCTGCCGGCTGAACTCGGTGAACGTCGCGGGGGTCGCCATCACGGTGACACCGCCGGCCAGCGCCAGGGAGCACTCCCCCGCGCGCAGTGCCTGCACGGCCAGGTGGAGAGCGACGAGTGACGACGAGCAGGCCGTGTCGATCGTGACCGCGGGCCCTTCGAGGCCGAACGTGTAGGCCACGCGGCCGGAGGCGATGCTGCCGGAGCTGCCGGTGCCGAGGAAGCCCTCGACGCCTTCGGGTACGGAGTCGAGGCGGGCCGTGTAGTCGTGGTACATCACACCGGCGAAGACGGCCGTCCTGCTGCCCCGTACGGACGAGGGGTCGATGCCCGCCCGCTCGAACGCCTCCCAGGAGGCTTCCAGCAGCAGCCGCTGCTGCGGGTCCATCGCCAGCGCCTCGCGCGGCGAGATCCCGAAGGGGGCGGGGTCGAAGCGGGCGGCGTCGTAGAGGAAGCCGCCCTCGCTGACGTAGCTGGATCCGGCGCTGTCGGGGTCGGCGTCGTACAGGGACTCCACGTCCCAGCCGCGGTCGACGGGGAAGCCGGAGATCGCGTCGTCACCGTTCTCGACGAGCCGCCACAGGTCCTCGGGGGTGCGGACGCCCCCGGGGTAGCGGCAGCTCATCGCGACGATGGCGATGGGCTCCTGGTTCTTCTCCTCGACCTCGCGGAGCCGCCTGCGGGCCTGGCGCAGATCGGCGGTCGCCCGCTTCAGGTAGTCGCGAAGCTTGTCCTCGTTCACCATTGCGTGGGCTCCATGCCAGAGAGGCGGTTGTACTGGTCGGTCGTCCGTGGGTCCGGGGCCGGCGTGCGGGCCCCGGAGGGGTGGGGTGGTCGGCCGGTACGGGGCGGCGCCGCCGCCCGCTCGGGGAGCGGGGGCGGCGCGCCCTCGTGCGGCGCTCTCGTCCGCCCGTGGGGCGGACGGCGGGGGTGATCGATCCGCTGATCGATCGGGTGATCCGATCGGGTGATCTGATCGGTTCGGGTGATCGGCCGGGTGATCGGTCGGGTGATCGGTCGGTCAGGAAGCGCCGAGCTCGTCGTCCAGCAGGTCGAACAGCTCGTCGTCGGTGGCCGTTTCGAGGTCGTCGTCGTCGACGTCCTGGTCGGCGGCACCGGTCGCGTCCTGTGCGTCGGTCCACTTGGTCATGAGTGCCTGGAGGCGCATCGTGATCCGCGAGCGGGTGACGCCGTCCGTGTCGGCCGCGCTCAGGGCGGCCTCCAGGCGGTCGAGTTCTCCGAAGACGGACGGCCCGTCGTCATCGAGGGGCAGTGCCGAACGGAGGTGTCCGCTCAGCGCTTCGGGGGTCGGGTAGTCGAAGATGAGCGTGGCCGGCAGCCTGAGCCCGGCGGCCGCGCCGAGCCGGTTGCGCAGCTCGACCGCCGTGAGGGAGTCGAAGCCGAGCTCCTTGAACGCGGTTCCCGGTTCGATGGCGGCCGCGCCGCTGTGTCCCAGTACCTGGGCCACCTGGGTGCAGACCAGGTCCAGCAGCACCCGGTCCCGTTCGGCGGGCGGCAGTTGGGCGAGCCGCTGCGCGAGCGAGTCGGGGCCGTCCGCCGCCGCTCCGCCCGCCCTGCGCCGCACCGGGGTACGGAGCAGCCCGCGCAGCAGCGGCGGCACGGTGTCGCCGACCTGCGCCTGGAGCGCCGCCAGGTCGAGCCGGGCCGGTACGAGCAGCGGCGCGGTCCGCGCCTCCTCGGGCACGGCGCCGGACGGGGTCCCGCCCGGCAGGGCCGTGTCGAAGAGCGCGAGGCCCTCGGCCGTCGACAGGGGCGTCATGCCGCCCCGGCCGCCGAGCCGCCGCCGGTCGCGGTCGTCGAGCGTGGCGGCCATGCCCGCCTCGTCGTCCCACAGGCCCCAGGCCAGGGAGACCGCCGTGAAGCCCTGCGCCCGGCGGTGCTGGGCGAGCGCGTCCAGGAATGCGTTGCCCGCCGCGTAGTTGGCCTGCCCGGCATTGCCGAACACACCGGCGGCCGACGAGAACAGGACGAACGCGGCCAGGTCGAGCCCGTGCGTCAGTTCGTGCAGGTTCCACGCCGCGTCCACCTTGGGCCGCAGGACGCGTTCCATGCGCTCGGGCGTCAGTGACTCGACGGTGCCGTCGTCCAGGACGCCCGCGGTGTGCACCACGGCCGTCAGCGGGTGCTCGGCGGGTACGGAGCCCAGCAGCGCGGCCAGCGCGTCACGGTCGGCCGCGTCACAGGCGGCCCAGGTGACGTGCGCGCCCGCCCCGGTGAGGGCGGCCGTGAGCTCCGCGGCGCCTTCGGCCTCGGCACCACGGCGGCTGGTGAGCAGCAGGTGCCGTACGCCGTGCTCGGCGACCAGGTGCCCGGCGAAGAGCCCGCCGAGCGTCCCGGTCGCCCCCGTGATGAGGACGGTGCCCTCCGGGTCGAGGCCGTGGCCGGGGAGCGCGCCGTCCAGGGCGGGCGCGACGACCGCCCGGGCCAGCCGGGGGGCCAGCACGGCCCCGTCCCGTACGGCGAGTTGCGTCTCGGGGGCGTCCAGTGCGGCGGGCAGCGCCCGGTAGGAGGCGTCCGCGCCGTCGAGGTCGACCAGCACGAAGCGGTCGGGGTGTTCGGCCTGCGCGGAACGGACCAGACCCCATACGGCGGCGTGCGCCAGGTCCTGGACGTCCTCCTCGGCGTCCGTCGCGACGGCGCCCCGGGTGACCAGCGCCAGCCGCGAGCCGGCGAACCGCTCGTCGGCCAGCCAGGAGCGCACCAGCCGCAGTACCTGCCCGGCGGCGGCGTGGGCGGCCGGCACCAGGCCGTCCGCCGCGTCCGGGCCGGGCGCCAGGGAGACGAGGACCGTCTCCGGGGCCTGATCCCCCAACGCCCGTGCCAGCTCCACCGCTTCGCCGAGTGCCGCCAGGTCCGCGTACCGGCCGTCGGGGCCTTCACCCGTGGCGGCCCCGGCATCCGGGGCGTCCGCGCCGAACAGCGCGTCCCGCTCCAGCACACCGGTCCGCTCCAGCGCCGCGCCCAGCTCCAGCGGGTCGGCGCCCAGGAGCGCCCAGCGCCCGCCGGTGGGCGGCTGCGCCCCGGGCAGGGACAGTACGGGCCAGTCGACCTGGAACAGCGCGTCCCGCACCGGGCCCGGTCCGCCGTCGCCGAGGGCGTCGACGGACACCGGGCGCAGCACCAGGGAGCCGGCGGTCAGCACCGGTCGGCCCGTCTCGTCCGCGAGGTCCAGTGCCACCGCGTCCTGGCCGTCGGCCGGCGCCATCCGCACCCGCAGCGCCGTCGCTCCCGAGGCGTGCAGCCGCACGGTGTCCCACGAGAACGGCAGCCTCGCGCCGCCGGGCCCGCCGGGGAAGAAGTCCCCGAGGCCGACCGCGTGCAGTGCGGCGTCGAGCAGCGCCGGGTGGAGCCCGAAGAGGGCTCCCTCCGCCTGCCGTTCGTCGTCGAGCGCCACCTCGGCGAACACCTCGTCACCGTGCCGCCAGGCGCGTCGCAGATTGCGGAACGCCGGACCGTACCCGAGCCCGATGGCGTCGAACGACGGGTACAGGTCCTCGACCTCGCAGGCGACCGCACCGGCCGGGGGCCACTCGGAGCGCCCGTCGGGCAGCCCCTCGGCCTCGCCGGCGGGCTCGTCCGCGACGGACAGGACGCCGCTCGCGTGCCGGGTCCAGGGCTCCCCCGGTCCGGACTCCTCGGGGCGGGAGTGGACGTGGAACGCCCGCCGCCCCGACGCGTCCGGCTCCGCGACGGTGAGCCGTAGCTGCACCGCGCCCGACTCGGGCAGCGTCAGCGGGGCTTCCAGGGTGAGGTCCTCCAGCAGGTCGGAGCCCGCGTGGTCGCCGGCCCGCACGGCCAGCTCCACCAGGGCGGCGCCGGGCAGCAGTACCGTGCCGCCCACGCGGTGGTCGGCCAGCCACGGGTGCGTGCGGAGGGAGAGCCGCCCGGTGAACAGGAACCCGTCCGAGTCCGGCAGCTCCACCGCGGCACCCAGCAGCGGGTGCCCGACCTGGCCGAGCCCCGCGGAGGTGACGTCCCCGCCCAGCGCGTGGGCGGGTGCCTCCAGCCAGTACCGCTGCCGCTGGAAGGGGTAGGTCGGCAGGTCGACGCGCCGGGCGCCGGTACCGGCCCAGTACGCCTCCCAGTCGACCGTCACACCCCGGACCTGGGCCTGGGCGAGAGCGGTGGCCACCGTTTCCGTTTCCGGCCGGCCGTTGCGGAGGGCGGGCGCGAAGACGGCCGCGTTCGCCTCACCGGTCTGGCAGTCCTGGGCCAGGGCCGACAGGACCCCGTCCGGGCCGAGTTCCAGGTACGTCGTGACCCCGGCCGCCTCCAGAGCGCGTACGCCGTCCAGGAACCGCACGGCCTCGCGGACATGACGTACCCAGAAGTCAGCCGACCCCATCTCGTCCGTGACCAGCGCACCGGTCAGGTTCGACACGACGGCGATACGCGGGGTCTCGTACGTGATCGACTCCGCGACCTTGCGGAAGTCGGCCAGCATGCCGTCCATGTGCGGCGAGTGGAACGCATGACTCACCGTCAGGCGCTTGGTCTTACGACCCAACTCCTCGAAACGTCCGGCGATGGCCACCGCGTCGACCTCGTCACCCGCGATCACGACCGACTGCGGCCCGTTGATCGCCGCGATACTGACGCCCTCCGTGAGCAGCGGCAGGACCTCGTCCTCAGCCGCCTGCACCGCGATCATCACGCCACCGGTCGGCAGCGCCTGCATCAGACGCCCACGAGCCGCCACCAATGTGCACGCGTCCTCCAGCGAGAACACCCCGGCCACATGCGCGGCCGCGATCTCACCGATCGAATGACCCGCCAGGAAGTCCGGCTTCACGCCCCACGACTCCACCAGCCGGAACAGCGCCACCTCCACCGCGAACAGCCCAGGCTGGGTGAACTCCGTACGGTCGAGGGCAGCCGCGTCCGACCCGAACAGCACATCCTTGAGCGGCAGTTCCAGGCGGGCGCAGATCGCGTCCAGCGCCTCCGCGAACACCGGGAACGCCTCGTACAGCTCACGACCCATACCCAGCCGCTGGCTGCCCTGACCCGTGAACAGGAAGGCGAGCTCGCCACCGGCCGGTGAGCCCTCGATCAGGTGGGCGGAGGAGCCGCCCTCGGCCAGCGCGGTGAGACCGGCCAGGAACTCCTCGCGGCCCTCGGCGACCACGGCCGCCCGCCGGTCGAGTGCCGTCCGGCTCGTCGCCAGCGCGTACCCGATGTCGGCGAGGGACAGTTCGGGGTGCTCGGCGGCGTACGTCCGCAGTCGTCCGGCCTGCTCGCGCAGGGCGTCCTGGTTCTTCGCCGAGAGCAGCCACGGGAGGGTGCCGGGCGTGCGCTCGGGCACCTGCGGAAGCTCGGCGTCCACCGGGTCGGGGGCCTGCTCGATGATGGCGTGGGCGTTGGTGCCGCTGAAGCCGAAGGACGAGACGGCGGCGCGGCGCGGGCGGCCGGTGTCCGGCCACTCCGTCTGCTCGGTCAGCAGGGCGACGTCGCCCGCCGTCCAGTCGACGTGCGGGGTCGGCTCGTCCACGTGCAACGTCCGGGGCACGACACCGTGGCGCATCGCCTGCACCATCTTGATGATGCCCGCCACACCGGCGGCCGCCTGGGTGTGACCCATGTTCGACTTGATCGACCCCAGCAGCAGCGGCCGGCCCTCCGGCCGGTCCTGGCCATAGGTGGCAAGAAGCGCCTGCGCCTCGATCGGGTCGCCCAGCGTCGTCCCCGTACCGTGCGCCTCCACGACGTCCACGTCCGCCGCCGACAGACCCGCACTCGCCAGAGCGGCACGGATGACGCGCTGCTGGGACGGACCGTTGGGGGCGGTGAGGCCGTTGCTCGCACCGTCCTGGTTGATCGCCGAGCCGCGCACGACCGCGAGGACCGGGTGGCCCTTGGCGCGCGCGTCCGACAGCCGTTCCACCAGCAGGACGCCCGCGCCCTCGGACCATCCGGTGCCGTCGGCACCGGCCGAGAACGCCTTGCAGCGGCCGTCGGCCGCGAGCCCGCGCTGGCGGCTGAACTCCACGAACGGCGCGGGGGTCGCCATGACCGTCACACCGCCCGCGAGCGCCAGCGTGCACTCGCCGTTGCGCAGCGCCTGGACGGCCAGGTGCAGGGCGACGAGCGAGGACGAGCAGGCGGTGTCGACGGTGACGGCCGGGCCTTCGAGCCCGAAGGCGTACGAGAGCCGGCCGGAGATGACGCTGGCCGCGTTGCCCGTGCCGAGGAAGCCCTCCACGCCCTCGGGGAGCGCGGTGAGCCGAGAGGCGTAGTCGTGGTACATCACACCCGCGAACACCCCGGTGCGGCTGCCGCGCAAGGTGGCCGGGTCGATGCCCGCCCGCTCGAACGCCTCCCAGGAGGTTTCGAGGAGCAGCCGCTGCTGCGGGTCCATCGCCACGGCCTCGCGGGGCGAGATGCCGAAGAACGCCGGGTCGAAGTGGCCCGCGTCGCGCACGAAGCCGCCCTCGCGGGCGTAGCTCGTGCCCTGCTGGTCGGGGTCGTCGTCGAAGAGGGCGGCCACGTCCCAGCCGCGGTCGTCCGGGAACCCCGAGATGGCGTCCCGGCCTTCCCGCACCAGCTCCCACAGGTCGTCGGGGGTCTCCACACCACCGGGGTAGCGGCAGCCGAGGCCGACGATCGCGATGGGTTCGTCGTCCCGGACCGCGGGGGTGCTCGGGCCGGTGGCCACGGGCGCCGCTCCGACGAGCTCGGCGCGCAGGTGGTCGGCGAGCACGAGGGGGGTCGGGTAGTCGAAGACGAGCGTGGCGGGGAGCCTGAGGCCCGTCGCCGCGGCGAGCAGGTTGCGCAGCTCCACGGCGGTCAGCGAGTCGAAGCCCAGCTCGCGGAACGAGCGGTCGGTCCCGACGGCCTCCGGTCCGGCGTAGCCCAGTACGCCGGCCACCTGGGCGCGCACGGTGTCGAGGAGGTACGCGGTCTGTTCGGCGGTCGTCAGTCGGCCGAGGCGTTCCGCCAGTGCGCCCGTGCCACCGTCGGCACCGGTCCCGGAGGTGCCCGCCGCACGGCGGGTGGGGGTACGGACGAGTCCGCTGAGCAGCGGCGGGAGCATCCCGCCACCGCTCGCCTGCGCCCGCAGGGCGGCCAGGTCCAGCTTGACCGGCACGAACACCGCCTGCTCGGACGCCGAGGTGGCGTCGAACAGGGCCACACCCTCCTCGGCGGACAGCGCGGCCACACCACCACGGTTCAGCCGCTCACGATCGGACTGGTCGAGTTCGGCCGCCATGCCGCCTCCGTCGGCGGCCCACAGGCCCCAGGCCAGCGAGGTGCCGGCCAGACCGGCGGCCCGCCGGTGCTGCGCCAGCGCGTCCAGGAACACATTGCCCGCCGCGTAGTTCGCCTGACCCGCACCACCGAACACACCAGCAGCCGACGAGAACAGCACGAACGCGGACAGGTCCATGTCGCGGGTCAGCTCGTGAAGGTTCCACGCGCCGTCGACCTTCGGACGCAGCACACCCGACAACCGCTCCGCCGTCAGCGACCCGACCACACCGTCGTCCAGCACACCGGCCGTGTGCACCACGGCCGTCAGCGGATGCGCCTCGGACACCTGTGCCAGAGCCTCAGCCAGGGCGTCCCGGTCGGCGACATCACACGCCGCCCACGACACCTCAGCACCCAGCCGCGCCAACTCCGCCGTCAACTCAGCCGCACCAGCGGCCTGCGCACCACGACGGCTGACCAGCAGCAGATGCCGCACACCCCGCTCCGCCACCAGATGACGAGCGAACAAACCACCCAACGTGCCACCCGCACCCGTCACCAACACCGTGCCGTCCGGGTCGAAGCCACGCTCCCCCGCATCAACGGCACCAGCACGGGCCAGCCTCGGCACCAACAGCGACCCGTCCCGGACCGCCACCTCCGGCTCACCCGTGGCCAGGGCCGCCGCCACCGCCTGTCCGGGCAGGCCCTGCCCATCGGCGTCGACGTCCAGGTCGACCAGGCCGAACCGGCCGGGGTGCTCCGTGCCGGCGGACCGGACCAGGCCCCACACCGCCGCACCCGCGAGATCGCGGACGGGCTCGGAGGGACCGGTCGCCATCGCCCCGCGCGTCACGAAGACCAGGCGGGCGTCCGCGAACCGTTCGTCGGCGAGCCAGGCCCGTACGAGGTCGAGCGCCTCGGAAGCGCGCACGTGCACCGCGTGCGGCAGCACGTCACCGTCCGCCCCGGTCGCCGTGCTCGTGCCGGTGCCGATGAAGACCAGCTCCGGCACATCGGCGTCCGCGTCGGCGAGGGCCGTGAGGTCGGCGTACGGAACGGCTTCCAGCCCCGGCACCTCCGAGCCGAGCACCGCCGGCACGGAGGCCGTCGGCTCCGCCGGCCGGCCGGCCGGGAGTTCGGTCCAGTCGATCCGGTACAGGGACTCCTGGTGACCGCGCGCGGCGCCGATCTGCTCGGCCGACACCTCCCGCAGGGTCAGCGCGTCCACCGAGGCGACGGGGTCGCCGACCCCGTCGGCCAGTTCCAGGGACACCGTGCCGGGGCCGGCGGCGGCCAGGCGGACCCGTACCGCCGAGGCGCCGGCCGCGTGCAGCCGTACACCGCTCCAGGCGAAGGGAAGGCGCGCGCCGCCGACGGCCGCGTCACCCTCGGGACCCGTCAGCAGATCGCCGAGGGCCAGGGTGTGCAGCGCCGAGTCGAGCAGGGCGGGGTGCAGTCCGAAGGCGCCGGCGTCGTTCCGGGCCCCGTCGGGCAGGGCGAGTTCGGCGAACAGTTCGCCGTCGCGCCGCCAGGCCGCCCGCAGCCCCTGGAACAGGGGCCCGTAGGTGAGACCGGACGCGTCGAGGACGTCGTACACGTTCTCCACCGGCACCGGCACCGCGTCGGCGGGCGGCCACGCACCGAGATCGGCGCCCGCGTCCCGGAGGTCGTCCGAGAGGAGGCCGTCGGCGTGCCGGACCCACGGGCCGTCCTCGGCGTCGGGGCGCGAGTGGACGGCCACCGGACGGCGGCCGGAGCCGTCGGGCGAGCCGACCACGACCTGGAGCTGGACCGTGCCCGTCTCCGGGAGGACCAGGGGTGCCTGGAGCGTCAGCTCGTCCAGGGCCCGGCTGCCGGCGCGTTCGCCCGCGTGCAGGGCCAGTTCGACGAGTGCCGTGCCGGGGAGCAGGACCGAGCCCATGACGGCGTGGTCCGCCAGCCAGGGGTGCGTCCGCAGCGAGAGCCGGCCGGTGAACACGCGCTCGTCGGAGTCCGCGAGCGCGACGGCCGCGCCCAGCAGCGGATGCCCCGCCGCGGCCAGTCCGAGCCCGTGGGCGTCGCCGGGCCGTGGGGTGCCCGTCCCGGGCCAGTAGCGCTCGCGCTGGAAGGCGTACGTGGGCAGGTCGACGCGCCGGGCGCCCGTACCGGCGAAGTAGGCGTTCCAGTCGACGGGCGTGCCGTGGACGTGTGCCTGGGCGAGGGCGGTGTTCAGGGTCTCGGCCTCGGGCCGGCCGGAGCGGAGGGCGGGCGCGAAGACCGCGTCGGTGTCGCCGCTCAGGCAGTCCTGGGCCAGGGCCGACAGGATGCCGTCGGGACCGATCTCGACGTACGTGGTGACGCCCTCGGCCTCCAGGAAGCGCATGCCGTCAAGGAAGCGGACCGCGTCCCGGACGTGCCGTACCCAGAAGTCCGCCGAACCCATCTCGTCCGTGACCAGCGCACCGGTCAGGTTCGACACGACGGGGATCCGGGGGGTCTCGTACGAGATCGACTCCGCGACCGTACGGAAGTCCTCCAGCATCCCGTCCATGTGCGGCGAGTGGAACGCATGGCTCACGCTCAGCCGCTTCGTCTTACGACCCTGCTCCTCGAAGTGCTCGGCGATCGCCAGCGCATCGGCCTCGTCACCCGCGACGACCACGGACTGCGGACCGTTGATCGCCGCGATGCTCACCCGCTCGGTCAGCAGCGGCAGGACCTCGTCCTCCGACGCCTGGACGGCGATCATCACGCCACCGGTCGGCAGCGCCTGCATCAGACGGCCACGCGCCGCCACCAGCCGGCACGCGTCCTCCAGCGAGAACACACCCGCCACGTGCGCGGCCGCGATCTCACCGATGGAGTGCCCGGCCAGGAAGTCGGGCTTCACGCCCCACGACTCCAACAGCCGGAACAGCGCCACCTCCAGCGCGAACAGCGCGGGCTGCGTGTACTCCGTACGGTCCAGAGCAGCCTCGTCCGCGCCGAACAGCACCTCCTTCAGCGGCAGGTCGAGCCGCGCGCACACCGCGTCGAGGGCGTCCGCGAACACGGGGTAGGTGTCGTGGAGTTCACGGCCCATGCCGGGGCGCTGGCTGCCCTGTCCGGTGAACAGGAACGCCGTGCGGGCGCCCTTGGCCGCCGTGCCCCGGACCGGTCCGGGGGTGGTCGCCGCCCGGTCGTCGGTGAGGGCGTCGAGCGCGGTGGCGGCGGTCGCGGCGTCCGTCGCGAGGACGACGGCGCGGTGGTCGAACAGCGCCCGTCCCGTGGCGAGCGAGTGGGCCACGTCCGCGAGGGGCGTGTCGGGGTGGGCCGCCAGGTGGGCGCGCAGGGCCCGGGCCTGGGCGGACAGCGCCTCGGCGCTACGGGCCGAGATCCGCAGGGGCAGGAGGCGGGGCGGAGTGTTCGGGGCGGGCGCGCCCGGAACGGTCCCGGCGGTGGTTGTGGCGTCGTCCTGGGCGGTCTCCTCCGGGGCCTGCTCGATGATGGTGTGGGCGTTGGTCCCGCTGATGCCGAACGAGGAGACGCCCGCCCGGCGCGGACGGCCGGTCTCGGGCCACGGCACCGGCTCGGTGAGCAGGGTGACCGCGCCTTCCGACCAGTCGACGTGCTGGGTCGGCCGTTCGGCGTGCAGGGTCGGCGGCAGCACCCCGTGGCGCATGGCCATGACCATCTTGATGACGCCCGCGACACCGGCGGCGGCCTGCGTGTGGCCCAGGTTCGACTTGACGGAGCCGAGGAGCAGCGGGCGGTCCTCGGCCCTGTCCTGGCCGTAGGTGGCCAGCAGCGCCTGCGCCTCGATCGGGTCGCCCAGCGTCGTGCCCGTACCGTGCGCCTCGACGGCGTCGACGTCGGCCGCCGACAGGCCCGCGCTCGCCAGGGCGGCGCGGATGACACGCTGCTGGGAGGGCCCGTTGGGGGCGGTCAGCCCGTTGCTGGCGCCGTCCTGGTTGACGGCCGAGCCACGGACCACGGCGAGGACCGGGTGGCCCTTGGTGCGCGCGTCCGACAGCCGCTCGACGAGCAGCATGCCGACGCCCTCGCCCCAGCCCGTCCCGTCGGCGTCGGCCGAGAAGGCCCGGCAGCGGCCGTCGGCGGACAGCCCGCGCTGGCGGCTGAAGCCGACGAAGGTGCCGGGGGTGGCCATGACGGTGACGCCTCCGGCCAGCGCCATGTCGCACTCACCGGTGCGCAGCGCCTGGATCGCCATGTGCAGGGCGACCAGGGACGACGAGCAGGCGGTGTCGATGGTGACGGCGGGGCCTTCGAGACCGAAGGTGTAGGAGACCCGGCCCGAGGCGATGCTGCCCGTGCTGCCCGAGCCGAGGGAGCCTTCCGCTCCGCCGGCCGAGCCCTCCAGCAGGGCGGCGTAGTCGTGGTACATCACACCGGCGAAGACGCCGGTCCGGCTGCCCCGCAAGGTGGCGGGGTCGATGCCGGCCCGTTCGAAGGCCTCCCAGGTGGTCTCCAGGAGGAGCCGCTGCTGGGGGTCGGTCCCGACGGCCTCGCGGGGGGAGATGCCGAAGAACGTCGGGTCGAAGGCGGCGGCGTCGTGGAGGAAGCCGCCGTGGCGGGTGTACGAGGTGCCGGGGTGGTCCGGGTCCGGGTGGTACAGGCCCTCGACGTCCCAGCCACGGTCGGTGGGGAAGCCGGAGATGGCGTCGCCGCCGCGCTCCAGGAGCCGCCACAGTTCCTCGGGGCTGGTGACGCCGCCGGGGAACCGGCAGCTCATGGCCACGATCGCGATCGGGTCGTCGACGGCGGTGGTCGGCCCAGGGGCGGGCGCGGTTCCGGTGGCGGCGGGGGTGTTCCCGGTGCCGCCGAGTTCGGCGGACAGGTGCCGGGCGAGGGCGAGCGTGGTCGGGTGGTCGAAGACCAGGGTGGCGGGCAGGCGCCGGCCGGCGGCCGCACCGAGGCGGTTGCGCAGTTCGACCGCCGTGAGGGAGTCGAAGCCCAGGTCGGTGAAGGCGTGTTCGGGGTCGATGGCGTCGGGGGAACCATGGCCGAGTACGTCGGCGACGTGGGTGCGGACCAGGTCGAGGAGCAGCCGCTCCCGCTCGGGCGCGTCGAGGCCGCCGAGCCGCTGTTCCAGGGCGGAGAGGTCCGTGGTGCCGCGTGCGGCGGCGCCGGCGGCGGCGCGGCGGGCCGGTGCGCGGACCAGCCCGCGCAGCAGCGGGGGTACGCCGGTTCCGGGGGTGGCGGCGGGGAGGGTGAGCCGCATGGGGACGAGCAGGCCGGTTCCGGCGGCCGTGGTCGCGGGGTGGTCCTCGGCCGTGTCCAGGGCGTGGGCGAGGTCGAGGAGCGCGAGGCCCTCGTCGGCGGTGAGGCCGTGGACGCCGCCGCGCTTCATCCGGTCGAGGTCGGCCCGGTCCAGGGCGCCGGCCATGCCGTCGGTGTCCTCCCACAGGCCCCAGGCGAGTGACCGGCCGGGCAGCCCGTGGGCGCGCCGGTGCTGGGCGAGGGCGTCGAGGAAGCTGTTGGCGGCGGCGTAGTTGCCCTGGCCGGGGGCGCCGAAGACGCCGGCGGCGGAGGAGAAGAGGACGAAGGCCGACAGGTCCAGGTCGCGGGTCAGTTCGTGGAGGTTGAGGGCCGCGTCGACCTTGGGGCGGAGGACGGCGGAGAAGCGTTCGGGGGTGAGGGAGTCGATGATGCCGTCGTCGAGAACGCCGGCGGTGTGGACGACGGCCGTGAGCGGACGGTCCTCGGGCACGGCGGCGAGGACCGCCGCCAGGGCCTGCCGGTCGGACGCGTCACAGGCCGCCCAGGTCACCCCCGCACCGGACTCGGCCAGCTCCCGGGCGAGCTCTGCCGCACCGGGCGCAGCTTCACCCCGGCGGCTGAGCAGCAGCAGATGCCGCACACCGTGCTCGGCCACCAGATGACGGGCCACCAGCCGGCCGAGCGTACCGGTCGCACCGGTCACCAGCACCGTCCCCTCGGCCCCGTACGCAGAGGTCCCGACGGACACCTCGCCCGACAACCCGGCAGAGGTCCCGGTGACCTTGGCGAGCCGGGGGGCGTGCGCGGTGCCGTCGCGCAGGGCGAGCTGCGGCTCGTCGGTGGCGAGCAGGGCGTCCAGGGTCCGCCGGTCCGGGCCGCCGACGGGGGTGGCCCCGTGCGGGGTGCCGGCGTCCACGAGGACGAAGCGGCCCGGGTGTTCGGCCTGCGCGGAGCGCACCAGGCCCCAGACCGCGGCGTGCACCGGGTCGGGCACCCGGTCGCCGGTGGTGGCGGCGACGGCGCCGTGCGTGAGCAGGACGAGCCGGGTGTCGGCGAGCCGGTCGTCGGCCGTCCAGCGCCGCAGGAGGTCGAGCGCCCGGTGTGCGGCCTCGTGGACCGCCGCGGGGGTGAGCGCGGGCGGCTGCGGGTGCGGGACGAGGACGGCGTCCGGCGCGGGGGCGCCCGCGTCGAGGGCCTCGGTCAGCTCCGCCAGGTCCGTGTGGTGGGTGACGTACCGGCCGGGCGCGAAGGTCCCGGCGTCCTCCTGGTCCTGGGCGGCCGGGGCGTTCGACGGCTCGCCGAGCACCGCCCAGCGCCGCGCGTGCGCGGCCGCTTCGGGGAGCGTCAGCGGGGTCCAGTCCACGCGGAACAGGGCGTCGTGCGGGCCGTTCGCGACGGGGCCCGGCTCCGCCGGGGAGACCGGGCGGAGGGCGAGCGAGGCGATGTCGGCGACGGGCTGTCCGGCGCCGTCGGCCAGCGCGACGGACACGGCGTCGGGTCCGGCCTGCGTCAGCCGTACGCGGAGCACGGTGGCGCCCACGGCGTGCAGGGTGACGCCCGTCCAGGAGAACGGCAGCCGTCCCCGGCCGGTGTCCTCGACCAGTCCGGCCAGGCCGATGGTGTGCAGCGCCGCGTCGAGCAGCGCGGGGTGCAGGGCGAACTGGGCGGCGTCGGCGCTCTGGCCGGCGTCCAGTTCGATCTCCGCGTAGGCGGCGTCCTCGCCGCGCCAGGCCGCGCGGACGCCCTGGAAGGCGGGCCCGTACGCGAGGCCGGCCTCGGCGAGACCGGTGTACAGGTCCTCGACGGGCAGGGGGGTGGCGCCGGCCGGGGGCCAGACGTCGGGGGCGAAGGACGGGCTCGGGGCGCCGGTGGCGAGGACGCCGTCGGCGTGCCGTGTCCACGGCGCCGTGGTGCCGGTGTCGGGGCCGGCCGGGTCCGTCGCGGGTTCGGGGCGGGAGTGCACGGCGAGGGAGCGGCGGCCGGAGGCGTCCGGGGCGCCGACCCAGAGCTGGACCTGGACGCCCCCGTGCTCGGGGAGGACGAGCGGGGCGTGGAGCGTCAGTTCGTCGAGGTGGTCGCAGCCGACCTGGTCTCCGGCGCGTACGGCCAGTTCGACGAAGGCGGTGCCGGGCAGGACCACGGAGCCCATGACGGCGTGGTCGGCGAGCCACGGGTGGGTGTCGAGGGAGAGGCGGCCGGTGCAGAGGAGGCCGTCCGTGCCGGCGAGCGCCACGGCGGCGCCGAGCAGCGGGTGTCCCGCGCTGCCGAGTCCGGCGGCCGACACGTCGCCGGGGGGCCGACCCGCGTCGAGCCAGTACGTCTCGCGCTGGAAGGCGTACGTGGGCAGGTCGACGCGCCGGGCATCGGTGCCCGCGTAGTAGGCGGCCCAGTCGACGGCAACGCCGCGGACGTGGAGCCGTGCGAGCACCCCGGTGAGGGTCTCGGTCTCCGGGCGGCCCCGGCGGAGCAGGGGCACGAAGGCGGCGGTGTCGCCGGTGGGGCAGTCCTGGGCCAGCGCGGACAGGATCCCGTCCGGGCCGAGTTCGACGTAGTGCGCGACGTTGCGGTCGGCGAGGGTGCGGATGCCGTCGAGGAAGCGGACGGCGTCGCGGACGTGGCGTACCCAGAAGTCGGCCGAGGCGATCTCGTCGGTGACCCGTGTGCCGGTGAGGTTGGAGACGAGGGGGATGCGCGGGGACGCGTACGTGATCGACTCCGCGACCGTACGGAAGTCCTCCAGCATGCCGTCCATCAGGGGCGAGTGGAACGCGTGACTGACCGTCAGGCGCTTGGTCTTACGGCCCTGTTCCTCGAAGCGGGCGGCGACGCCGACCGCGTCGGCCTCGTCGCCGGCGACGACGACCGATCGCGGGCCGTTGATCGCCGCGATGCCGACCCGTTCGGTGAGCAGCGGCAGGACCTCGTCCTCCGACGCCTGGACGGCGATCATCGCGCCACCGGCGGGCAGGGCCTGCATCAGCCGCCCACGGGCGGCGACCAGGGTGCAGGCGTCCTCGAGGGAGAACACGCCGGCCACATGCGCGGCGGCGATCTCGCCGATCGAGTGACCGGTCAGGAAGTCGGGCTTCACGCCCCAGTTCTCGAGGAGCCGGTACAGCGCGACCTCGACCGCGAACAGCGCGGGCTGGGTGAACTCCGTCCGGTCGAGGGTGGCCTCGTCGTCCCCGAACAGGACGTCCTTGAGCGGCCGGGCGAGGTGGGGGTCCATCCCGGCGCAGACCGCGTCCAGCGCCTCGGCGAACACCGGGTAGGTGTCGTACACTTCGCGGCCCATGGCCGGCCGCTGGCTGCCCTGGCCGGTGAACAGGAACGCCGTCTTGCCGGCGACCGGGCGGCCGAGGGTGACGCCCGGGGCGGCGGGGGCGGCCGTGTCTTCGGGGTCGAGCGCGGCGAGGGCGTCCAGCGCGGCGGTGAGGCCCGCCTCGTCGGGGGCCGTCAGGACCGCGCGGTGGTCGAAGGCGGTGCGCCCGGTGGCGAGGGAGAGGGCCGTGTCGCCGGCGCGGTGGCCGGGGTGGGCGGCCAGGTGGGCGTGGAGCTTGCGCGCCTGGTCGCGGAGGGCGGCCGGGGTCCTGGCGGAGAGGACCCAGAGCGGCGGTACGGGGGGCGCGGTGGCGGCGGGAGCGGTTTCCGCGGGCTCGTCGGCGTCGGGGGCCTGTTCGAGGATGGTGTGGGCGTTGGTGCCGCTGATGCCGAACGAGGACACGCCCGCTCTGCGGGGCGCGCCGGTCTCGGGCCAGGGCACCGGCTCGGTGAGCAGGGAGACGGCGCCCTCGCTCCAGTCGACGTCGGGGGTCGGTGCGTCGACGTGCAGGGTCCGCGGGAGCACGCCGTGGCGCATGGCCATGACCATTTTGATGATGCCGGCGACACCGGCGGCGGCCTGGGTGTGGCCCAGGTTCGACTTGATGGAGCCGAGCCACAGCGGCCGGCCGTCGGGGCGGTCCTGCCCGTAGGTGGCGAGGAGCGCCTGGGCCTCGATGGGGTCGCCGAGGGTGGTGCCGGTGCCGTGGGCCTCCACGGCGTCGATCTGGGTGGCCGACAGGCGCGCCCCGGCGAGGGCCTGGCGGATGACGCGCTGCTGGGAGGGGCCGTTGGGGGCGGTCAGGCCACTGCTGGCGCCGTCCTGGTTGACGGCGGAGCCCCGGACCAGCGCGAGGACGGGGTGGCCGTTGCGGCGGGCCTCGGAGAGCCGTTCCAGGACGAGCATGCCGGCGCCCTCGCCCCAGCCCGTACCGTCGGCGGCGGCGGCGAAGGACTTGCAGCGGCCGTCGCCGGCCAGGCCGCGCTGGCGGCTGAACTCGGTGAAGGTGCCGGGGGTGGACATGACGGTGACGCCACCGGCGAGGGCCAGCGCGCACTCGCCGTTGCGCAGTGCCTGGACGGCCAGGTGGACGGCGACGAGCGAGGAGGAGCAGGCGGTGTCGATGGTGACGGCGGGGCCCTCGAGCCCGAGGGTGTAGGCGATGCGGCCGGAGGCGATGCTGCCGGAGCTGCCGTTGCCGAGGAAGCCCTCGACCTCCTCGGGCACGCTGAACAGCCGTGCGGCGTAGTCGTGGTACATCAGTCCGGCGAAGACGCCGGTACGGCTGCCGCGCAGGCCGGCCGGGTCGATCCCGGCCCGCTCGATGGCCTCCCACGAGGTCTCCAGCAGCAGCCGCTGCTGCGGGTCCATGGCCAGGGCCTCGCGGGGCGAGATCCCGAAGAACGCGGCGTCGAACTCGGCGGCGTCGTGGAGGAACCCGCCGACCCGTTCGTACGCCTCGATGCCGGACTCGGGGTCGGGGTCGAAGAGGACCTCGTCGTCCCAGCCCCGGTCCGTGGGGTAGGGGGTGACGGCGTCGCCGCCCCGGGCGACGAGCTCCCACAGCCGTTCGGGGGTGTCGATGCCGCCGGGGTAGCGGCAGCTCATCGCGACGACCGCGATCGGCTCCTGCTCCCGCTCCTCGACCTCGCGCAGCCGTCGTCGTGCCTCGCGGAGATCGGTCGTCGCCCGCTTGAGGTAATCGAGGTACTTCTCCTCGTTCACCATTTACGCCATCCCCGTGGTCAGAGTCGGAAAGCTCGCGCGGAGCCGGTGGTTCGGAAGGAGGGAACCGCGGTGCGGTGCGTCCTGGAGCCGGTCAGGACAGCCCCAGTTCGTCGTCGAGGAGATCGAAGATCTCGTCGGCCGTCGCGGACTGGATTTCCCGCTCGTGGGCGGTGCTGTCCTGTGCACTGTGCGTTTCATTCCACTTCGCCAGAAGGTCTCGCAGCCGGGCGGTGATGCCCGCGCGTTCGACGTCGTCGGGGGCGACCGTCGAGAGGATCGATTCGAGCTTGTCGAGTTCCGCGTGGACGGGCCGGCGGGACGGGTCGCCCTGGCCGAGCCGCTCGCCGAGGTACGCGGCGAGCGCGGCGGGGGACGGGTAGTCGAAGATCAGCGTGACGGGCAGCCGCAGTCCGCTGTGCGCCGTGAGCCGGTTGCGCAGGTCGACCGCCGTCAGCGAGTCGAAGCCCAGGTCGAGGAAGCCCCGCCCGGCGTCGACATCGTCCGCGTCCCGGTGGCCGAGCACGGCGGCCACCTGGCCGCGGACCAGCTCCATGAGCGCCTGGTCGCGTTCGGCGGGCGCCAGGCCCGCGAGGCGCTCCTCGAGGGAGCCGGCGGGGTCGGTGGCGTGCCGGTTCGCGGTGCGCGTCCCGGAGTCGGCGGCGCGGCGCGCGGGGGTGCGCACCAGGCCGCGCAGCAGCGGCGGCAGGGTGCCGTCGGCGGCCTGGGCGCGCAGGGCCGCCGGTTCGGTCCGCATGGGTACGAGGACGGCGTCGTCCAGCGTGTGGGCGGTGTCGAACAGCGCGAGGCCCTCGTGGGGGGCGAGCGCGGCCACCCCGGAGCGGGCCATGCGGGCCAGGTCGGTGTCGTCCAGGGCGCCGGCCATGCCGTCGGCGGCGGCCCACAGGCCCCAGGCCAGTGACCGGCCGGGCAGCCCGTGGGCGCGCCGGTGCTGGGCGAGGGCGTCCAGGTAGCTGTTGGCGGCGGCGTAGTTGCCCTGGCCGGCGGCGCCGAAGCAGCCGGCGACGGAGGAGAAGAGCACGAACGCGGTGAGGGGGTGGCCCTCGGTCAGCTCGTGCAGGTTCCATGCCGCGTCGACCTTGGGGCGGAGGACGGTGTCGAGGCGTTCGGGGGTGAGGGAGTCGATGATGCCGTCGTCGAGAACGCCGGCGGTGTGGACGACGGCCGTGAGCGGACGGTCCTGGGGTACGGCGGCGAGGACCGCCGCCAGGGCCTGCCGGTCGGACGCGTCACAGGCCGCCCAGGTCACCCCCGCACCGGACTCGGCCAGCTCCCGGGCGAGCTCTGCCGCACCGGGCGCAGTTTCACCCCTGCGGCTGAGCAGCAGCAGATGCCGCACACCGTGCTCGGCCACCAGATGACGGGCCACCAGCCGGCCGAGCGTACCGGTCGCACCGGTCACCAGCACCGTCCCCTCGGCCCCGTACGCAGAGGTCCCGACGGAGGCGGTGGCGGAGTCGGCGGTCGCGGCGTCGGCGGTCGCGGCGTCGGCGGTCGCGGCGTCGGGCGTTTCGGAGGCCGCCCGGGCGATCCGGCGCAGGCGGAAGGCGTGCGCCTCGCCGGCCCGCAGCGCGAGCTGCGGCTCGTCGGTCGCGAGCGCCGCGGCCAGGGCCCCGAAAGAGGCCTCGGTGCCGTCGGTGTCCGCGAGGACGAACCGGCCGGGGTTCTCCGACTGCGCGGACCGCACCAGGCCCCACACGGGCGCGTGGGTCAGGTCCGCGACCCGCTCGCCGGGGGCGGCGGCGACCGCGCCCCGGGTCAGGACCACCAGCCGGGAGCCGTCGAGGCGTTCCTCGGCCTGCCACTCCTGGACCAGGGCGAGCGCCTGGTGCGTGGCCGTCCTGGCGGCCGCGGCGGGGTCTCCGCCGGAGGCGCCGGGCGACAGGGGGACGACGACGACGTCGGGTGCCGTGGCGCCCGACGCGAGGTCGGCGCGCAGCTCGCCGAGGCCCGCGTACACGTCGAGCCGTTCGCCCGCGACCCTGAGGTCGGGTGCGTCGGCGCCGAGCACGGCCCAGCGCTCCCCGGCGGGGACGGCCCCGGCGGGCAGGGCCAGCGGGGTCCACTCGACGCCGAACAGCGACTCGTGGTGCGCGGCACCGTCCCGGCCGAGCTGCTCCGCCGTGACGGGCCGGAGGACCAGGGAGTCGACGGAGGCCACCGGCGCGCCGGTGGAGTCGGCGACGTCCAGGGCGACACCGCCGGACCCGGTGGCGGTCAGCCGGACGCGCAGTCCGGCGGCTCCGGACGCGTGCAGCCGTACACCGGTCCAGGCGAAGGGCAGTCGGGCCCCTTCGGCCGGGGCGTCGGTGGACGCGCCGGGGGTGCCGAGGCCGAGGGCGTGCAGGGCGGCGTCGAGCAGTGCCGGGTGCACCCCGTAGGCGGCGGCGTCGGCCTCGTGGGCCTCGTCGAGGGTGACCTCGGCGAACAGTTCGTCGCCGCGCCTCCAGACGGCGCTCAGCCCCTGGAAGGCGGGCCCGTAGCCGAGCCCCGCCGCTGCCGCCGCCGGGTAGAACCCGTCGGTGGGGACGGGCTCCGCGCCGGCCGGCGGCCACTGGGCCAGGTCGGCGGCGCGCGTGGGCGCGGTGCGGGCCAGGACACCGGTGGCGTGCCGGGTCCACGGCTCGTCGGCCGGGGCGTCGGCGCGGCGGGAGTGCAGGGTCAGCGTCCGGCGCCCGGAGTCGTCCGGTGCGTCGACGGCGAGCTGGAGCTGGACGGCGCCCTGGTCGGGCAGGGTGAGCGGGGCTTCGATGGCCAGCTCGTCGAGGGTGTCGCAGCCGGCCTGTTCAGCGGCCCGCAGGGCCAGTTCGACGAACGCGGTGCCGGGCAGCAGGACGGTGTCCATGACCGTGTGGTCGGCGAGCCAGGGGTGGGTGGACAGCGCGAGGCGCCCGGTGAGGACCAGTCCGCCGGAGGCGGGCAGGTCGACGGTGGCGCCGAGCAGCGGGTGGCCGGCCGTCTCCAGGCCCGCCGCCATCACGTCCTCGGTGGACACGCCGACGTCGAGCCAGTAGCGCTTGCGCTGGAAGGCGTACGTGGGCAGCTCGACCCGCCGGGCGCCGGTCCCGGCGTAGTAGGCGTCCCAGTCGACCGTCACGCCCTGCACGTGGGCGCGGGAGAGGGCGGTCGCCAGCGTGACGGCCTCGGGGCGGCCGGTGCGCAGGGCGGGCACGAAGACCGCGTCGGTGTCGCCGGTCACGCACTCCTCGGCGAGGGCGGACAGGACGCCGTCGGGGCCGAGTTCGAGGTACGTGGTGACGCCCTCGGCTTCGAGGGTGCGGACGCCGTCGAGGAAGCGGACCGCCTCGCGGACATGGCGTACCCAGAAGTCGGCGGACGCCATGTCGTCGGTGACGAGCGCGCCGGTCAGGTTCGACACGACGGGGATGCGGGGCGTTCCGTAGACCAGCCCCTCGGCGACCTTGCGGAAGTCGGCGAGCATGCCGTCCATGTGCGGCGAGTGGAACGCGTGGCTGACCGCCAGGCGCTTGGTCTTACGGCCCTGAGCCTCGAAGACCTGGGCGATGGCGACCGCCGGGTCCTCGTCACCCGCGACCACGACCGACCGCGGGCCGTTGATCGCCGCGATGCTCACCCGCTCGGTGAGCAGCGGAAGGACCTCGTCCTCCGACGCCTGCACCGCGATCATCACGCCACCGCCGGGCAGCGCCTGCATCAGCCGCCCGCGGGCGGCGACCAGCTCACCGGCGTCCTGGAGGGAGAGCACCCCCGCGACGTGCGCGGCGGCGATCTCACCGATCGAATGGCCGGCGAGGAAGTCCGGCGTCAGGCCCCACGACTCGACCAGCCGGAACAGCGCCACCTCGACCGCGAACAGCGCGGGCTGGGTGAACTCGGTCCGGTCGAGCGCGGCCCGGTCGTCGCCGAACAGGACGTCCTTCAGCGGTGTGCCGAGGTGCCGGTCCAGTTCGGCACAGACCTCGTCCAGCGCCCGCGCGAAGGCGGGGTACGTCTCGGACAGCTCACGCCCCATCCCCGGCCGCTGGCTCCCCTGGCCGGTGAAGAGGAAGGCCGTGCGGCCCTCGCGGGCGGTGCCGCGCACGAGTCCCGCCGTGTCCTCGCCGCGCGCCAGGGCGTTCAGGCCGCGCAGCAGTTCGGCGCGGTCCCCGGCGAGCAGCGCGGCCCGCTGTTCCAGCGCCGAGCGGGTGGTCGCCAGGGACAGGCCCAGGTCGACGGTGCGCAGCCCCGGGTCGGCCTGGACGTGCGCGTGGAGGCGGCGGGCCTGGGCGCGCAGCGCGTCCTCGCCGCGGGCCGAGACCAGCAGCGGGACGGGTACCCGTCCGGCGGCGGTGCCGGGTGCCGGCGGGGCCGGTGCGGGCTCCGGCTCGGGGGCCTGCTCGATGATGGCGTGCGCGTTGGTGCCGCTGATGCCGAACGAGGAGACGCCCGCGCGGCGCGGCCGTCCGGTCTCCGGCCACTCCACGGCCTCGGTGAGGAGGGACACGGCGCCCGCCGACCAGTCGACGTGCGGGGTGGGCTCGTCGACGTGCAGGGTCCGCGGGAGCACCCCGTGGCGCATCGCCATGACCATCTTGATGACGCCGGCGACGCCCGAGGCGGCCTGGGTGTGGCCGAGGTTGGACTTCACCGAGCCGAGCAGCAGCGGCTGGTCGCCGGTGTGCTCCTGACCGTAGGTGGCGAGGAGGGCCTGGGCCTCGATGGGGTCGCCCAGGGTGGTGCCGGTGCCGTGCGCCTCGACGGCGTCGACCTGTGCGGCGGTGACCCCGGCGTTGGCGAGCGCTGCGCGGATGACGCGCTGCTGGGAGGGGCCGTTGGGGGCGGTGAGCCCGTTGCTGGCGCCGTCCTGGTTGACGGCCGAGCCGCGCACGACCGCCAGGACCTGGTGGCCGTTGCGGCGGGCGTCGGACAGCCGCTCCAGCAGGAGCATGCCGGCGCCCTCGCCCCAGCCCGTACCGTCCGCCGCGGCGGCGAAGGACTTGCAGCGGCCGTCGGCGGCCAGGCCCCGCTGGCGGCTGAACTCGATGAACGTGCCGGGGGTGAACATCACGGTGACACCGCCCGCGAGGGCCAGGGAGCACTCGCCGTTGCGCAGCGCCTGCGCGGCGAGGTGCAGGGCCACCAGCGACGACGAGCAGGCCGTGTCGACGGTGACCGCGGGTCCCTCCAGGCCGAAGGTGTAGGCGACGCGGCCCGACACGATGCTGCTGGAGCTGCCGGTGCCGAGGTAGCCCTCGACGCCGTCGGGCACGGCGTGCAGGCGTGCGCCGTAGTCGTGGTACATGACGCCCGCGAAGACGCCGGTACGGCTGCCCCGTACGGTCGCCGGGTCGATCCCGGCCCGCTCGAAGGCCTCCCAGGTCGTCTCCAGCAGCAGTCGCTGCTGCGGGTCCATCGCCAGCGCCTCACGCGGCGAGATGCCGAAGAAGGAGGCGTCGAACTCGGCGGCGTCGTGCAGGAACCCGCCGTCCCGCGCGTAGGACGTGCCCTGGCTCTCCGGGTCGGGGTCGTACAGTCCCTCGGTGTCCCAGCCGCGGTTCTCGGGGAGCCGGGTGATGCCGTCCGCCCCGGCGGTGAGCATCTGCCACAGGTCCTCCGGGCTGCGTACGTCCCCGGGGTAGCGGCAGCTCATGGCGACGATCGCGATGGGCTCGTCGTCGGCCGCGGTGGTGACGGGGCCGCCGGTCGCCGCGGCCGCGGCGTCGTCCCCGTCGCCCTCGTCGCCGAGGAGTTCGGCGCGCAGGTGGCGGGCGAGGACGGTCGGGTCCGGATAGTCGAAGATCAGGGTGGCGGGCAGGCGCAGCGCGGTCGCGGCGTTCAGGCGGTTGCGGAGTTCCACGGCGGTGAGCGAGTCGAAGCCCAGCTCCTTGAACGCCCGGCCCGACTCGACGGCCGCCGGGCCCGCGTGGCCCAGCACCGCGGCGACCTGGGTGCGCACCACGTCCAGCAGGGCACGGTCCTGTTCGGCGGCGGACAGGCCCGCCAGCCGGCGGCGCAGCTCGGTCTCGCCGGCCCCGGCGGCGGTGGCGGCGTCGACGGTACGCCGGGTCACTCCCCGGACGAGCCCGCGCAGCAGGGGCGCGACGGTGCCCGCCGCGGCCTGGGCGCGCAGGGCCTCGGTGTCGACCCGCATGAGGGCCACGGCCGCGTCGTCGAGGGAGACGGCCGTGTCGAACAGGCCCAGTCCGTCGGCGGCCGTCAGCGGCGGCAGTCCGGCCCGGCGCATCCGGTTGACGTCGGCCGCGTCGAGCGCGCCGGCCATGCCGTCGGCGACGGACCACAGGCCCCAGGCCATCGCGGTGGCCGGGAGGCCGTGGGCGCGGCGGTGCTGGGCGAGGGCGTCCAGGAACGAGTTGGCGGCGGCGTAGTTGCCCTGGCCGGGGCCGCCGAAGAGGCCGGAGGTGGAGGAGAAGACCACGAACGCCGACAGGTCGAGGTCGCGGGTCAGCTCGTGCAGGTGCCAGGCCGCGTCGACCTTGGGGCGCAGGACCGTGGACAGCCGCTCGGGGGTCAGCGAGGTGATGACCCCGTCGTCGAGGACGCCCGCGGTGTGGACGACGGCGCTCAGCGGGTGCTCGGCGGGAACGTCCGCGAGCAGCGCGGCCAGCGCGTCCCGGTCGGCCACGTCGCACGCGGCCCAGGTCGCGTGGGCGCCGGATTCGGCGAGTTCGGCGGTGAGTTCGGCGGCGCCCGGCGCGTCGGCACCGCGACGGCCGACGAGGAGCAGCCGGTCCACGCCGTGCTCGGCGACCAGGTGCCGGGCGGTGAGCCGGCCCAGCGCACCGGTCGCGCCGGTGATCAGGACCGTTCCGCCGGGTCCGAACGCGGGGGCGCGGCCGGGCTCGTCCTGCCCGGTCTCGACGCGGGCGAGGCGGGGGACGCGCACGGAGCCGGCACGCAGCGCGAACCGCTCCTCGTCCGAGGCGAGGGCCGCCCCGAGGGCGCGGTCGGACAGGTCGTGCCCGTCGGTGTCGACGAGCGCGATCCTGCCGGGGTTCTCCGTCTGCGCGGACCGCAGCAGGCCCCACGCCGTGGCGGCGGCCAGATCGGTGACGTCCTCGTCCGGGCCGGCCGCGACCGCCCCGCGGGTGAGGAACACCAGACGGGAGGCGGCGAACCGCTCGTCGGCCAGCCAGGTCCGGGCGAGCGCCAGCGCGTCATGGGCGGCGGCGTGCACGGCCGCCGGGGTGAGGGCGCCGGACAGCGGCGCCCGCTCGACGAGCACCTCGTCCGGTACGGCCGTCCCGGCGTCGACGGCGGCGGCGAGCGCGGCCAGGTCGGGGTACCGGTCGGCGTCGGGGTGACGGTCGGAGCCGGGGTACCGGTCGGCGTCGGGGTGACGGTCGGAGCCGGGGTGACGGTCGGGGCCGTCGCCTGCGGGGCCGGTGGGGGTGAGGGACGTGGCGGGGCCGGTGAGGAGCGCGTACCGGACCGCGGGGGCGGTGGTGTGCGCGTCGGTGCCGGGCAGCTCCGTCCACTGCTGGCGGAACACCGACTCGTGGTAGGTCGTACGGGCCGCGCGGAGCTGGTCGGCCGTCACCGGGCGCAGCCCCAGCGACTCGACGGTCGCGACCGGGGCGCCCGAGGCGTCGGCGATCTCCAGCCGGACCCCTTCGGCGCCGGCCGGCGAGAGGCGGACCCGCAGCGCGGCGGCACCGCCCGCGTGCAGCGACACGCCCGACCAGGCGAAGGGCAGCCTGCCCCGGCCGTCGTCGGCGCCGATGCCGCCCAGGCCGATGGCGTGCAGGGCCGCGTCCAGCAGCGCCGGGTGCAGACCGAACCGGCCGGCCTCGTCCTCGGTGCCCTCCGGCAGCCTGACCTCGGCGTAGACCTCGCCGTCCCGCTGCCATGCCGTGCGCAGGCCCCGGAAGGTGGGCCCGTAGGCGAACCCGATGTCGGCGAGCTGGTCGTACCGCCCGTCCAGGTCCACCTCGGTGGCTCCGGCCGGGGGCCAGTCCGCCGGGCCGGACGCGGCCGGGGTGCGCCCGCCCACGGCGAGCACACCGCTGGCGTGCCGCGTCCACGGCTCCTCGGCCGCCAGCCCCTCGGCCCGCGAGTGCAGGGCGAGCGGGCGGCGCCCGTCCTCCTCGGCCGCGCCCACCCACACGCGGAGCTGGACGCCCCCGTGCTCGGGCAGGACCAGCGGGGCCTCCAGCGTCAGCTCCTCGAGGTGGTCGCAGCCGAGCTGGTCACCGGCGCGGGTGGCCAGCTCCACGAAGGCGGTGCCGGGCAGCAGGACGCTGCCGAGGATCGCGTGGTCGGCCAGCCAGGGGTGCGTGGAGAGCGCCAGCCGCCCGGCGAACACCATGCCGTCCGACTCGGGCAGGGCGACCCCGGCGCTCAGCAGCGGGTGCCGGGTGTCGTCCAGGCCGATCGCCTCGACGTCGCCGAGGTGGAGGGAGGAGACGGCCGGCCAGTAGCGCTGCCGCTGGAAGGCGTACGTCGGCAGGTCGACCCGCCGGGCGCCCGTGCCGGCGAAGTACGCCGCCCAGTCGACGGGGACGCCATGGGCGTGTGCCTGGGCGAGGGCGGTGGTGACGGTCTCCGCCTCGGGCCGGCCGTTGCGCAGCGCGGGCGCGAAAACGGGGTCGGTGTCGGTGTCGGTGTCGCCGGTCAGGCAGTCCTGGGCCAGGGCCGACAGGATCCCGTCGGGGCCGAGTTCCAGGTACGTGGTGACCCCGGCGGCCTCCAGCGCCCGGACACCGTCCAGGAACCGCACGGCTTCCCGGACGTGCCGTACCCAGAAGTCGGGGGACGCCATCTCGTCCGTGACCAGCGCACCGGTCAGGTTCGACACGACGGCGATACGCGGGGTCTCGTACGAGATCGACTCCGCGACGGTACGGAAGTCGTCCAGCATGCCGTCCATGTGCGGCGAGTGGAACGCATGGCTCACGCTCAGCCGCTTGGTCTTACGACCCTGCTGCTCGAAGTGCTCGGCGATGGACACCGCGTCCGCTTCGTCGCCCGCGACCACGACCGACTGCGGGCCGTTGATCGCCGCGATGCTCACCCGCTCGGTGAGCAGCGGAAGGACCTCGTCCTCCGAGGCCTGGACCGCGATCATCACGCCACCGGACGGCAGCGCCTGCATCAGACGGCCACGCGCCGCCACCAGCGTGCAGGCATCCTCCAGGGACAGCACCCCGGCCACATGCGCGGCCGCGATCTCACCGATCGAATGACCCGCCAGGAAGTCCGGCTTCACGCCCCAGCTCTCGACGAGCCGGAACAGCGCCACCTCCACCGCGAACAGCGCGGGCTGGGTGAACTCCGTGCGGTCCAGCGCGGCCCGGTCGTCGCCGAACAGGACGTCCTTCAGCGGTACGTCGAGATGGGCGTCCAGGTGCGCGCAGGCCGCGTCCAGCGCGTCCGCGAACGCCGGGAAGGCCTCGTACAGGCCACGGCCCGTGCCCGGCCGCTGGCTGCCCTGACCGGTGAACAGGAACGCCGTCTTCCCGGCGACCGGCGAGCCGGTGACGACGCCCGCCGCCGTGCCGTCGTCCGCCAGCGTGGCGAGGCCCGCCAGCAGACCCTCACGGTCCGCGGCGACCACGGCCGCGCGCTGCTCGAACGCCGAGCGGCCGACCGCCAGGGACAGGCCCAGGTCCACCGGGCGCAGTTCGGGGTGCCGTGTGGCGTGGGCGTGGAGCCGGCGGGCCTGGTCGCGCAGGGCGTCCCGGCTCCTGGCCGAGACGAGCCACGGCAGCGGGCCGTCGCCGCGTCCGGCGGCCACGGGGGGCGCGGGGAGGTCGGCGGGCGTGCCCTCGGGCAGGTCGTCCTGGGCAGGGGCCTGCTCGATGATGGTGTGGGCGTTCGTTCCGCTGATGCCGAAGGACGAGACGCCGGCCCGGCGCGGGCGGCCGGTCTCCGGCCACGCCTGTGCCTCGGCCAGCAGGCGTACGCGGCCCGCCGTCCAGTCGACGTGCGGGGTCGGCTCGTCGACGTGCAGGGTCTGCGGGAGCACTCCGTGCCGCATCGCCAGCACCATCTTCATCACCCCGGCGACACCGGCGGCGGCCTGGGTGTGGCCCAGGTTCGACTTGATGGAGCCGAGCAGCAGCGGCCGGTCCTCGGGCCGGTCCTGGCCGTAGGTGGCCAGCAGAGCCTGCGCCTCGATCGGGTCGCCCAGCTTGGTGCCGGTGCCGTGCGCCTCGACGGCGTCGACGTCGGCGGTCGTGAGGCCGCCACCGGCGAGGGCCTGGCGGATGACGCGCTGCTGGGAGGGGCCGTTGGGGGCCGTGAGCCCGTTGCTGGCGCCGTCCTGGTTGATCGCCGAGCCGCGGACGACCGCCAGCACCGGGTGCCCGTTCTTGCGCGCGTCCGACAGGCGCTCGACGAGCAGCATGCCGACGCCCTCGCCCCAGCCCGTGCCGTCGGCGGCGGCCGCGAAGGCCTTGATGCGGCCGTCCTCCGCCAGACCCCGCTGGCGGCTGAAGTCGATGAAGGAGGCGGGGGTGGACATCACCGTCACGCCACCGGCCAGCGCCATGGTGCACTCGCCCTGCCGCAGCGCCTGGATCGCCCAATGCAGGGCGACGAGCGACGACGAGCAGGCGGTGTCCACGGTGACGGCCGGGCCCTCCAGGCCCAGGACGTAGCTGACACGGCCGGAGACGACGCTCGCGGCGTTGCCGGTGCCGAGGAAGCCCTCGACGCCGTCGGGGGCGGCCAGGATGAGGTTCAGGTAGTCCTGGCCGTTGGTGCCGGTGAAGACGCCGATCTGTTCGCCCCGCACGGTGGCGGGGTCGATGCCGGCCCGCTCGAAGGCCTCCCAGGACGTTTCGAGGAGCAGCCGCTGCTGCGGGTCCATCGCCAGCGCCTCGCGCGGCGAGATCCCGAAGAACGCCGGGTCGAAGTCGGTGGCGTCGGCGAGGAAGCCGCCCTCGCGGACGTAACTGGTGTTCTCGGCGACGGACTCGGGGTCGTACAGCCCGTCCAGGTCCCAGCCGCGGTCGGCGGGGAACCCGGAGATGGCGTCGCGGCCGCTGACGAGCAGCTCCCAGAGGTCCTCCGGGGTGCGCACACCGCCGGGGAAGCGGCAGCTCATCGCGACGATCGCGATCGGGTCGTCGTCGGTGGCCGGCGCGGCGGACGCGGGGGCGCGGTGGGCCGTGTCCGGTGCCCGCGAGCCGAGCAGTTCGTCCTGGAGGAAGGAGGCCAGGGCGAAGGAGTTGGGGTAGTCGAAGATCAGGGTCGCGGGCAGCCGCAGGCCGGTGCGGGCGGTGAGGAGGTTACGGATCTCCACCGCGGTGAGGGAGTCGAAGCCGAGGTCCCGGAAGGCGCTGGCCGGGTCGACGGATTCCGGTCCGGCGTGGCCGAGCACGGCGGCCACCTGGGTGCGGACGAAGTCCAGGGCCAGCCGGTCGCGTTCGTCGGCGGGGGCGTCCGCGAGGCGCGCGGCGAGGGTGTCGGCGGGGCCGCCGGGCTCACCGGCGGTGGTGGACCCCTGGGCCTCGGTGAGGGCCTGGGCGGCCTCCGGGAGGTCTCCGATCAGCGGGCAGGGGCGTACGGCGGTGAGACCGAGGGCCAGCCGCTGCCAGTCGATGTCGGCGACGACGGAGGCGGTCTCGTCCAGGGTGAGTGCCGTGCGCAGCGCGGACAGGGCCGTCGTGGGCGCGAGGGCGGGCAGGCCGGACTGCCGGAGACGTTCGGCGACGAGGTCGTCGGTGGCCATGCCGCCGTCGGCCCAGGCGCCCCAGGCGAGCACGGTGGCGGGCAGCCCGTCGGCGCGGCGCTGCTCGGCGAGGGCGTCGAGGTGGGCGTTGGCGGCGGCGTAGTTGGCCTGTCCGGCGGCGCCGAAGACGGCGGCGACGGAGGAGAAGAGGACGAAGGCGGACAGGTCCAGGTCGCGGGTCAGCTCGTGCAGGACGTGCGCCGCGTGGGCCTTGGGACGCAGCACGCCGGCGAGACGGCCCGGCGTCTGGGCGTCCAGGACGCCGTCGTCGAGTACGCCGGCGGCGTGGACGACCGTGGTCAGGGGGTGCTCGGCCGGGACGGCCGCGAGGAGCGCGGCGACGGCGTCGCGGTCGGCGACGTCGCAGGCGGCGAAGGTGACCTCGGCGCCCAGCTCGCGCAGTTCGGCGGCGAGTTCGCCGGTGCCCTCGGCGTCCGGGCCGCGCCTGCTGACCAGCAGCAGGTGGTCGGCCCCGGCGGTGGCGAGGAGGCGGGCGACGTGCCGGCCGAGTGCGCCGGTGCCGCCGGTGACCAGGGCGGTGCCGGTGGTGGTCCACTCGGTGGCGGGGCGCTCCTCGCGGGGGGCGCGGGCCAGTCGGCGGACGAAGACGCCGGTGGAGCGTACGGCGAGGTGGTCCTCGGTGCCGAGGCCGCCCAGGACGTCGGCGAGGCGGCCGGTGGCGCGCTCGTCGGGCGTCTCGGGCAGGTCGACGAGGCCGCCCCAGCGGTGCGGGATTTCGAGGGCGGCGGTGCGGCCGAGGCCCCAGACCTGGGCCTGGGTGACGCTGGCGAGCCGGTCGGACCGACCGGTGGAGACCGCGCCCCGGGTGGCGGCCCACAGCGGGGCGTCGACACCGGCGTCGCCCAGGGCCTGGACCAGGGCGGTGGTGGCGGCGAGCCCGGCGGACAGCGCCGGGTCCTCGGGGTGGGGCCGCTCGTCGAGTGCCAGCAGCGACAACACGCCGACGGGCGAGGCGGCTGTGGCGGTGGCGTCGGCGGTGGCGGCTCCGGCGGCGGTGGCGGTGGCGTCGGCGGCGGCGGCTTCGGTGGCCGCTCCGGTCCGCGCGAGGGTGTCGCCGATGTGCCGGGCCATGGCGGCGCGGTCGTCGAGGGCCGCGTCGAGTACGAGGGTGCTGACGGTGGCCCCGCGGGCGGTCAGCGCGGCCCGGGCCGCCGTGGCCCACGGGTCGTCCGCGTGTCCGGCGGGGACGGCGAGCAGCCAGTTCCCGGTGAGGGGTGCGGAGGTCGTGTCCGTGAGCGGCTTCCAGGTGACCCGGTAGCGCCAGCCGTCCACGGTGTCGCGGTCACGGTGGCGGCGGTGCCAGGCGGAGAGGGCGGGCAGCACGCTGCTGAGCGGCTCGTCCCCGTCGACGCCGAGGGTGTCGGCGAGCGCGGCGAGGTCCTCGCTGTCGACGACCTCCCAGAACTTGGCGTCCCCGGTGCCCAGTTCGCCGCCGTCGGCGGGGCCCGTGAGGTCGGTGAAGGGGTCGCGCGGCCAGTACAGCTCGCGCTGGAAGGCGTACGTGGGCAGGTCGACGCGCCGGGCGCCGGTGCCGGCGAACCGGGCGGCCCAGTCCGGGGACAGTCCGCGCACATGGGCGCCCGCGACGGCCGCGGTCACCGACCAGACCTCGCTCCGGCCGGCGCGCAGCGCGGGCAGGAAGGCCGCGGCACGCGGGCCGGTGGCGGTCCGGCACTCCTGGCCGAGGGCGGACAGGACGCCGCCGGGGCCGAGTTCGACGTACGTGGTGACCCCGCGGCTCTCCAGCCAGCGGACGCCGTCGAGGAACCGGACGGCCTCGCGGACGTGGCGTACCCAGAAGTCGGCGGTGGCGATCTCGTCGGTGGCCAGGGCGCCGGTGAGGTGGGTGACGAGCGGGATGCGCGGGCTCTCGTACGCGATGCGGTCCGCGACCTCGCGGAAGGCGTCGAGCATGCCGTCCATGTGCGGCGAGTGGAACGCGTGGCTGACCGTCAGGCGCTTGGTCTTGCGGCCCTGGGCCTCGAAGTGCGCGGCGACGGTGACCGCGTCGGCCTCGTCACCGGCGACGACGACCGACCGAGGGCCGTTGATGGCGGCGATGCTCATCCGGTCCGTCAGGAGCGGGAGGACCTCGTCCTCCGACGCCTCGACGGCGATCATGACGCCACCGGCGGGCAGCGCCTGCATCAGCCGGCCGCGGGCGGCCACCAGCGTGCAGGCGTCCTCCAGCGAGAACACCCCGGCCACATGGGCGGCGGCGATCTCGCCGATCGAGTGACCGGCCAGGAAGTCGGGCTTCAGGCCCCAGCTCTCCACCAGGCGGTACAGCGCGACCTCGACCGCGAACAGTGCGGGCTGGGTGAACTCCGTCCGGTCGAGGGCGTCCCGGTCGTCACCGAACAGGACGTCCTTCAGCGGGCGGGCGAGGCGTGCGTCGAGCTGGGCGCAGACCGCGTCCAGCGCCTCCGCGAACACCGGGTACGTCTCGTACAGTTCACGGCCCATGCCCAGTCGCTGGCTGCCCTGACCGGTGAACAGGAACGCCAGTTTGCCCTCGGTGGCGCTGCCTTCGAAGACGTCGGCGGAGGGGCGGCCCTCGGCGACTGCCGCGAGCCCGGCCATCAGGGTGTCCCGGTCGTGGGCGACGACGGCGGCCCGGCGGTCCAGGGCGGCCCGGGTGAGGGCCTGCGAGAAGGCGACGTCGGCGAGACCGAGGCCCGGGCGGGTGGTGAGGTGGGCGTGCAGGGCCGCGGCCTGGGAACGCAGCGCGGCCTCGGTCCGACCGGACAGGAC
Source organism: Streptomyces sp. NPDC016309 (assembly GCF_043077235.1). Lineage (NCBI taxonomy): Bacteria > Bacillati > Actinomycetota > Actinomycetes > Kitasatosporales > Streptomycetaceae > Streptomyces > Streptomyces sp. NPDC016309. The sequence continues at coordinate 37,906 of NZ_JBIBSG010000022.1, forward strand.
CACGGGCAGGGCGGCCGTCCGGCCGCTCGGGGACGACGCGTCGGCGGCGGTCCCCGGGGCGGTCCCCGGCGTGCCCTCCGCGCCGCTCTCGGACGCGCCTTCCGCGCCGCTCTCCGGGGCGCTCTCCAGGATGATGTGGGCGTTGGTGCCGCTCATGCCGAACGACGAGACGCCGATGCGGCGCGGCTGGTCGGTCAGCGGCCACGGCCGCGCCTCGGTGAGCAGGGACACGTCCCCCGCCGACCAGTCGACGTGCGGCGTCGGCTCGTCCACGTGCAGGGTGCGCGGCAGCACACCGTGGCGCATCGCCATGACGCTCTTGATGACGCCCGCGACACCGGCGGCGGCCTGGGCGTGGCCGATGTTGGTCTTGAGGGAGCCGAGCCACAGCGGCCGGCCGTCGGGGCGGTCCTGGCCGTAGGTGGCGATGAGGGCCTGCGCCTCGATGGGGTCGCCGAGCCCGGTTCCGGTGCCGTGGGCCTCGACCGCGTCGACCTGGTCGGGGGTGAGCCGGGCGTTGGAGAGGGCCTGGAGGATGACGCGCTGCTGGGAGGGGCCGTTGGGGGCGGTCAGGCCGTTGCTCGCGCCGTCCTGGTTGACGGCGGTGCCACGGATGACGGCGAGGACGGGATGCCCCTTGCGGCGCGCGTCGGAGAGCCGCTCGACGAGCAGGATGCCGACGCCCTCGGCGAGGCTGAACCCGTCGGCGTCCGGCGAGAACGCCTTGCACCGTCCGTCGGTGGCGAGCCCGCGCTGCTTGCTGTAGTCGATGAACGTGCCGGGCGCCGACATCAAGGTGGCACCGCCCGCGAGCGCCAGCGAGCACTCGCCGTTGCGCAGCGCCTGCACGGCCAGGTGGAGGGCGACCGAGGAGGACGAGCAGGCGGTGTCGACGGTGACGGCGGGGCCCTCGAGCCCGAAGGTGTAGGAGAGCCGGCCGGAGGCGACGCTCGCCGCGTTGCCGGTGCCGAGGTAGCCCTCCACGTTCTCGGACGAGCTCAGCAGCGCGGTGAGGTAGTCGTGGTTGCTGGTGCCGACGAAGACGCCGACCTGCTTGCCGCGCATCGACGTCGGGTCGATCCCGGCCCGCTCGAACGCCTCCCACGAGGTCTCCAGCAGCAGCCGCTGCTGCGGGTCCATCGCCAGCGCCTCGCGCGGGGATATGCCGAACAGGGACGGGTCGAAACGCGCGAAGTCCTGGACGAAGCCGCCCTGGTTGGCGTAGCTCGTGCCCGGGTGCTCGGGGTCCGGGTGGTAGACGGTGTCCATGTCCCAGCCGCGGTCGGCGGGGAAGCCGGTGATGGCGTCACCGCCGTCGACGACGAGCTGCCACAGCTCCTCGGGCGAGGTGATGCCACCGGGGTACCGGCAGCCCATGCCGACGATGGCGATGGGGTCCTGGTTCTTCGCCTCGACGTCACGCAGCCGCTGACGCGTCTGGTGCAGATCCGCCGTCACCAGCTTCAGGTAGTCCCGCAGCGTCTCTTCATTCGCCATTTAACGCAACCACCCATTTGCAGCAGACGGCATAGGAATCTGTTTTGGAAAAGGCCGAGAATTACATCGGGTATTCAGTCGGCCCAGCCGTGACCGAATCGACTGATCAGCGGCAGGCTATTCGCCGCTCAATCCTCCCGACAACCCCTAACTGCCCCCTACGCACCCCTGGATGGGAGGGTGCGTAGGGGGCAGTGGGGCCCTACGTGAATTCGCCCAGGGGGCTGACCATCCTGACCAATAACCGGAGTTCCGTCAATAACCGAATGCCTGGGATATCCGGTCGGACCGGCCCGGTGTCCGGCCGGGTGGCCGGGCGGTCGGGCGTGGCCCGGAATCGGTCAGGCGCGGCCCAGCCCCTTGTTGATGAAGGCGAACAGCTCCTCGTCGCTCGCGTCCTGGAGCAGTTCGACCTCGTCGAGGACACCGTCCGCGGGGCCGGCCGGTCCCGTCCCGGTCCCGTCGGCCACCGAGGCCGCCGAGGCCGCCGGGTCCTCGCTCTCGTTCCACTTCGCCAGCAGCGACTGGAGCCGCATGGTCACCCGGGCCCGTACGACGTTGTCGGCCGTGCCCCGCTCCAGGACCGCCTCCAGCTTGTCCAGCTCCTCCAGCAGCGGGGCCCCGCCGGCCGCCGCGTCCGGGACGATCCCGGCACGGAGGAAGGCGGCGACGGCGGCGGGCGTCGGGTGGTCGAAGACCAGGCTGGCGGGCAGCTTCAGGCCGCTCGCCGCACCGAGCCGGTTGCGCAGCTCGACCGAGGTGAGCGAGTCGAAGCCCAGCTCCTTGAACGCCCGGCCCGCCTCGACCGCCGACAGGTCGGGGTGGCCCAGGACGGCCGCCACGGCGGTGCGGACCAGCTCCAGCAGCAGCCGCTCCTGCTCCACCTCCGGCAGCCCGGCGAGCTGCCGGCCGAGCGCCACTCCCCCGGCCTGCTCGTCGGCGGACTCGCGCCGGGTCGTCTCGATGATCCGGCGGGCCTCCGGCAGCTCCAGCAGCAGCGGCCTGTCCCGGTCGGCGGTGAAGGCCAGCGTGAACCGCTTCCAGTCCATGTCGGCGACGGTCAGGGTCGTCTCGTCACGGTCCAGGACGTGCTGCAACGAGGCCAGGGTCCGCTCGGCGGACATCGCGAGGATGCCGTGCCGGCGCATGCGGTCGCCCGCGGCGCTCCCCTCGCCCTGCGAGCCGCCCCACGGGCCCCAGGCGATGGACGTGGCGGGCAGCCCGGCCGCACGGCGGTACTCGGCGAAGGCGTCCAGGAAGGTGTTGCCGGGTGCCTGGTTGCCCTGGCCGGGGGCGCCGAAGGTGGCGGCGAAGGACGAGAACAGCACGAACGCCGACAGGTCCAGGTCCCGGGTCAGCTCGTCCAGGTGGCGCGTCGCGTCCACCTTGAGGCGCAGCACGGCCTCCACCTGCTCCGCGGTGAGCGCCTCGATGACACCGTCGTCCACGACCGCCGCCGCGTGGAACACGGCGGTCAGTGGCCGGTCGGTGGGTATGGCGTCGAGGAGGGTGGCGACGGCGTCGCGGTCGGCCATGTCGCAGGCGGTGATGGTGACCTGGGTGCCCAGTGCGGTGAGTTCGTCGCGCAGTTCGGTGGCGCCGGGGGCGTCGAGGCCCCGGCGGCTGGTGAGCAGCAGGTGCTCGGCGCCGTTGCCGGCGAGCCAGCGGGCGACGTGGGCGCCGAGGGCTCCCGTACCGCCGGTGACCAGGGTCGTGCCCTCCGGCTTCCAGGCCCGGACGGCGGGGGTGTCGGACAGCGGGGCGTGCGCCAGGCGCCGGCCGAACAGGCCGGAGGCGCGCAGCGCGACCTGGTCCTCGGCACCATCGCCCGCCAGGACACCGGCCAGCCGGTCGAGCGTACGGGCGTCGGGACCCGCCGGGTCGGCGGGGAGGTCGACCAGACCGCCCCAGCGCTCGCCCTGCTCCATGGACGCCACCCGCCCGAGGCCCCAGACGAGCGCCTGGGCCGGATCGGCGACCCGCTCGGAACGGCCGGTGGCGACGGCCCCGCTCGTGAGGCACCACAGCGGAGCGGTCACCTCGGCGTCGCCGAGGGCCTGGGACAGCGCCAGCTCGGCGGGGAAGGCCCCGTCACCGGCGAGGGCGAGGAGGGACACCACACCGGTGGGCGCGCTGCCGGCCGCCGTCTCCTTCAGCAGCGCCGCGAGCCGTTCCCGGCCGGTGCCGGCCGGGACGGTGACGCTACGCACCTCGGCGCCGCGCTCGGCCAGCGACCGGAGCACGGTGTCGGCCAGCCCGGAGCCGGTCTCGGGAACGGCCACCAGCCAGGTGCCCGACAGACGGGAGCCGGCCGGCTCGGCCAGCGGCTTCCAGACCACCCGGTAACGCCAGCCGTCGACAGTCGACTGCTCACGACTACGACGACGCCACGACGACAGAGCCGGCAACAGGGCGGTCAACGACTGATCGTCCTCGACGTCCAGCTCCGCCGTCAGCGCTTGAAGGTCCTCACGCTCCACCGCCTCCCAGAACGCGGCATCGACCGCACTGTCCCCGGACACCGTGACCGCCTCGACCGGCGCGGCCTCCGGCCAGAACCGCTGCGACTGGAACGCATACGTCGGCAGGTCGACCCGGCGGGCGCCGCTGCCGGCGAACACCGCGTCCCAATCGACCGTCACACCCCGGACATAGGCCTCGCCGAGGGAAAGCCAGAACCGCTCCAGACCACCCTCATTA
>NZ_JBIBSG010000023.1:0-24529 GCF_043077235.1 Streptomyces sp. NPDC016309
GTGGTTTGTTCGTTCGTCATCTGGTGGCGGAGCGGGGTGTGCGGCATCTGCTGCTGGTCAGCCGTCGTGGCGCTCAGGCTGCTGGTGCGGCTGAGTTGACGGCGGAGTTGACGGGGCTGGGTGCTGAGGTGTCGTGGGCGGCGTGTGATGTCGCCGACCGGGACGCCCTTGCTGAGGCTTTGTCTCAGGTGCCTGAGGCGCATCCGTTGACGGCTGTGGTGCATACGGCCGGTGTGCTGGACGACGGTGTCGTCGGGTCCCTGACGCCGGAGCGTCTGTCGGGCGTGCTGCGTCCGAAGGTCGACGGCGCGTGGAACCTGCACGAGCTGACCCGGGACATGGACCTGTCGGCGTTCGTGTTGTTCTCGTCGGCTGCTGGTGTGTTCGGTGGTGCGGGTCAGGCGAACTACGCGGCGGGCAATGTGTTCCTGGACGCGCTGGCGCAGCACCGCCGGGCCGCCGGCCTGGCCGCCACGTCCCTGGCCTGGGGCCTGTGGACCGCCGACGGAGGCGGCATGGCGGGTGAGCTGGGCGCGGAGGACGTGTCGAGGCTGGGCCGTGGTGGTGTGGCCGCGCTGTCCGCCGAGGAGGGCCTTGCCCTGTTCGACGCCACTTGGGCGTCCGAGCAGGCGGTGTTCGTGCCGGTCAAGCTGGACCTGGCCACCCTGCGGGCGCAGGCGAGCGGTGGCGGGATGCTCCCGCCGCTGCTCGGCGGACTCGTCCGTACCCCCACCCGTCGTACCGCTCGTGGCGCGTCCGCCTCGGGTGGCGCACTCGCCCGGCAGCTCGCCGGGCTGGCGGAGCAGGAGCGGCGGGCTGCCGTTCTGGAACTGGTCCGTGTGCAGGTCGCGGGGGTGCTCGGGTTCGCCGGGCCCGAAGCGGTCGACCCGGCACGGTCGTTCAGCGAGGTCGGCTTCGACTCGCTGACCGCCGTCGAGCTGCGCAACCGGCTCGGCGCGGCCACCGGCGTACGCCTGCCCGCCACGCTCGTCTTCGACTACCCGACCCCGAACGCGCTCGCGGAGTACCTGCACGCCGAACTGCTCGGCGTCCAGGACGCGGTGGTCGCGCCCGCCGCCGTCGCGGTCCGGGACGACGAGCCCATCGCCATCGTGGCCATGGCCTGCCGCTTCCCCGGTGGCGTGCGGTCGCCGGAGGACCTGTGGGGCCTGGTGCTGGACGGCCGGGACGCCATCACGGACATGCCGGACGACCGGGGCTGGGACGTCGAAGGGCTCTTCGACCCCGACCCCGACCGGCCGGGTACCAGCTACAGCCGCGCGGGCGGCTTCCTGCACGACGCCCACCACTTCGACCCGACGTTCTTCGGCATCTCCCCGCGCGAGGCCCTCGCCACGGACCCGCAGCAGCGGCTGCTGCTGGAAACCTCCTGGGAGGCGTTCGAGCGGGCGGGCATCGACCCGGCCACCGTACGCGGCAGCCGCACCGGCGTCTTCGCGGGCGTCATGTACAACGACTACGGCACGCTGCTGCACCGTGCGCCCGAAGGCCTCGAGGGCTACATGGGCACGTCGAGCTCGGGCAGCGTCGCCTCCGGTCGGGTCTCGTACACGTTCGGGCTGGAAGGCCCGGCCGTCACTGTCGACACCGCCTGCTCGTCCTCGCTCGTCACCCTGCATCTCGCGGTCCAGGCGCTCCGGAACGGCGAGTGCGACCTCGCCCTGGCCGGCGGCGTCACCGTGATGGCCACGCCGGGAACGTTCGTCGCGTTCAGCCGCCAGCGCGGGCTCGCGAGCGACGGCCGCTGCAAGCCGTTCGCCGCCGCCGCCGACGGTACGGCCTGGGGCGAGGGCGTCGGCATGCTGCTCGTCGAGCGGCTGTCGGACGCCCGCGCCAAGGGCCACCCGGTCCTCGCGGTCGTGCGCGGCTCGGCGATCAACCAGGACGGTGCGAGCAACGGCCTCACCGCCCCCAACGGTCCGTCCCAGCAGCGCGTCATCCGCCAGGCCCTCGCCAGTGCGGGTCTGTCGGCCGCCGATGTCGACGTCGTGGAGGCGCACGGTACGGGGACGACGCTGGGCGACCCGATCGAGGCGCAGGCGCTGCTTGCCACCTATGGCCAGGACCGGCCGGAGGGCCGGCCGCTGCTGCTCGGCTCGATCAAGTCGAACATGGGTCACACCCAGGCGGCCGCCGGTGTGGCGGGCATCATCAAGATGGTGCAGGCGATGCGCCACGGTGTCGTGCCCCGGACGCTGCACGTGGACGAGCCGACCCCGCACGTCGACTGGACGGCGGGCCACATCGCCCTGCTGACCGAGCAGACGGAGTGGCCCGAGTCCGGCCGCCCGCGCCGCGCCGCCGTCTCGTCCTTCGGTATCGGCGGCACCAACGCGCACACGATCATCGAGGAGGCGCCGCCGGTGGCGGTGGGGGCCGAGCCGGTGGCGGGTACGCCGGCCGTGCTGCCGTACGTGTTGTCGGCGAAGTCGCCGGAGGCTCTGCGGGGTCAGGCCGCGCGGCTGCGGGCGCATCTGCTGGACGCCTCGGAGGCTACGGTTCCGGCTGCGGTCGATGTGGCGTACTCGCTGGCGACCAGGCGGGTCGGGTTCGACCACCGTGCGGTGGTCGTGGCGGGTGAGGGTGAGGAGCTGCTGCGGGGTCTGGGCGCGCTGGAGTCGGAGGGCGGTACGGCCTCCGGTCTGGTGCGCGGGACGGCGAGCGGCACCGGCAAGCTGGCGTTCCTGTTCACCGGCCAGGGCAGCCAGCGTCCCGGCATGGGCCGGGAGCTGTACGAGGCGTACCCGGTGTTCGCGGACGCGCTGGACGCGATCGGCGACCGGCTCGACCTCGACGTACCGCTGAAGGACGTCCTGTTCGCGGCGGACGACGATCTGCTGCACCACACCGCCTACACCCAGCCCGCGCTGTTCGCGGTCGAGGTGGCGCTGTTCCGGCTGCTGGAATCCTGGGGCGTGAAGCCCGACTACCTGTCCGGGCACTCGATCGGCGAGATCGCCGCCGCCCACGTCGCCGGGGTGCTGTCCCTGGACGACGCCTGCACGCTGGTCGCCGCGCGCGGCCGTCTGATGCAGGCGCTGCCCGGCGGTGGCGCGATGGTCGCCGTCCAGGCCTCCGAGAACGAGGTCCTGCCGCTGCTCAGCGACCGGGTGAGCATCGCGGCGATCAACGGGCCGCGGTCGGTCGTGGTCGCCGGTGATGTGCACGCCGTGATGGAGATCGCGGCCGGGTTCGCGGTACAGGGCCGCAAGACGAAGCAGCTCGTGGTGAGCCATGCGTTCCACTCGCCGCACATGGACGGCATGCTCGCCGACTTCCGCAAGGTCGCGGAGACGCTCGCGTACGAGACCCCGCGCATTCCGGTTGTCTCGAACCTGACCGGTGCGCCGGTCACGGACGAGATGGGTTCGGCGGACTTCTGGGTACGGCACGTCCGCGAGGCCGTGCGGTTCCTGGACGGCGTCCGCGCTCTGGAGGCCGCCGGGGTCACCACGTACCTGGAACTCGGCCCCGACGGGGTCCTCTCCGCCATGGCGCAGGACTGCCTGGCCGGCGAGGCGGACGCGGCCGTCTTCGCGCCCGCCCTCCGCAAGGGCCGCCCCGAGGCCGAGACCGTCACCACCGCCCTCGCCCAGGCGCACGCCCACGGCACGCCCGTCGACTGGGAGACGTACTTCGCGGGCACCGGGGCGCGACCGGTCGACCTGCCCACGTACGCCTTCCAGCACGAGCGGTACTGGATCGACGTGCCCACCGCCCCCGTCGGCGACGTGGCCTCCGCCGGGCTCGGCGCGGCCGAGCACCCGCTGCTGGGCGCCGCGGTCGAACTGCCCGACTCCGAGGGGATGCTGTTCACCGGACGGCTGTCGCTCCAGTCGCACCCCTGGCTGGCCGACCACGCGGTGGCGGGCACCGTGCTCCTGCCCGGTACCGCCTTCGTGGAGCTGGCGCTGCACGCCGGGCACCGGGTGGGCGGCGGCGCCCTTGAGGAACTGACGCTGGAGGCGCCGCTGGTGCTGCCGGAGCGCGGCGCGCTCCAACTGCGGCTGTCCGTGGCCGCGCCGGACGACACCGGGCGGCGCGCGCTGCACGTGCACTCGCGCCCCGAGGACCTGGGCGGCGGCGAGGACGGCCACGGGGCGGACGTACCGTGGACGCGGCACGCGGGCGGTGTGCTCGCCGCGCCGGCGGCGCCGGCCGGGGCGGACGCCCCCGGGCCGGACGTCTGGCCCCCGGCGGGTGCCGAACCGCTCGGTGCGGAGGACCTGTACGACCGGTTCGCGGCCGGCGGGTTCGCGTACGGCCCGGCGTTCCGCAACCTGCGGGCGGCCTGGCGGCTCGGGGACGAACTGTTCGCCGAACTGGCGCTGCCCGACGGGCCGCGTGAGCGGGCCGGCGACTTCGGTGTGCACCCGGCGCTGCTGGACGCGGGCCTCCACGGCATCGCGCTCACCCCCTTCCTCATGGCGACGCCCACGGACGACGCCGAGGCCGGCCGTGCCGGCGGCGGCGGGACCGACGGCACCCGGACCGACGGGACCCGCATCCGGCTCCCGTTCTCGTTCAGCGGTGTCACCCTGCACTCGGTCGGCGCGGGCTCCCTGCGGGTCCGGCTCGCCCCGGCGGGGCCCGGCTCCGTGTCCCTGGCGGCCTACGACGAGCAGGGCGCCCCGGTGGTGTCGGTGGAGTCGCTGCTGCTGCGGGAGCTCGACCCGGCGCGGCTGCGGTCGGCGGCACAGCCGGTGTTCCACGAGTCGCTGTTCCGGCTCGAATGGCCCGCTCTGCCCGCCCTGCCCGCGACCCCGCCCGCCCGGCCGGGACGGTGGGCCGTCGTGGGCGCGGACACGCTCGGCCTGGAGGCCGCGCTGCGGGACGCGGGCATCCCCGTCGACGGATACGCGGACCTGTCCGCGCTCGGCGGTGTGGTGGCCTCGGGCAAGCCGCTGCCGGAGACGGTGCTGGTCGCGTACGCCGCGTCCGGCGCGGAGACCGCCGGAACGGAGACGACCGCCGACGCCGCCCGGCGGGCGACCGGCGACGCGCTGCGCCTCGTCCAGGACTGGCTGGCCGAGGAGTCCCTGGCCGGTGCCCGGCTGGCCGTGGTCACCCGTGGCGCGGTCGAGGCCCGGCCCGGCGAGGGCGTGACCGACCTGACGCACGCCCCGCTGTGGGGCCTGCTGCGGTCCGCGCAGTCGGAGAACCCCGGCCGGTTCGTGCTCGTCGACCTCGACGGCCACCTCGCGTCCGGCCCCGGCGAGGACGGTACGGACGGCGACGACGCCGGCTCCGTCCCCGGCTCCGGCACCGGTACCGGCTCCGCCCGCCCGTCGGCCCTCGCGCCCCTGCTGGTCGCCGCCATGGCGAGCGGGGAGCCGCAACTCGCCGTCCGTAACGGCGCCCTGCACGCCGCCCGGCTGGCCCGCGTGCCCGCCGCGCCGGTCCAGGAGACGGCCGGCGCCCTGCCGGAGGAGGCGGAGGCCGCCGGTCCGGACAGCGGGACGGCCCGCACGCCCGCCCTGGACCCGGACGGAACCGTCCTCATCACCGGCGGCACCGGAGCGCTCGGCAGCCTGCTCGCTCGGCACCTGGTGGTCCGCCACGGGGTACGGCACCTGCTGCTGACCAGCCGGCGCGGGCCCGCCGCCGAGGGGGCCGCGGAACTGGTCGCCGAACTGGCCGAACTGGGCGCCGAGGCGACGGTCACCGCGTGCGACGCGGCCGACCGCGAGGCGCTCGCCGCGCTGCTGGCGGACGTTCCGGCCGCGCACCCGCTCACGGCCGTCGTCCACACCGCGGGCCGCGTCGACGACGGACTCGTACCGTCGCTGACACCGGAGCGGCTGGACACGGTGCTGCGCCCCAAGGCCGACGCCGCCCTGCATCTGCACGAGCTGACGCGCGGGGCGGACCTCGACGCCTTCGTCCTGTTCTCCTCGGCGGCCGGCACGCTCGGCAACCCGGGGCAGGCCAACTACGCCGCGGCCAACGCCTTCCTGGACGCCCTGGCGCAGCACCGGCGCGCGGCGGGCCTGCCCGCGGTGTCGCTGGCGTGGGGGCTGTGGGAGCAGCGCAGTGCGATGACCGGCGAGCTCACCGACGCCGATGTGCAGCGGATGGCGCGCGCCGGGCTCGCCCCGCTCTCCTCCGACGAGGGCCTGGCGCTCTTCGACACGGCGTGCGCCCTCGCGGCGGCCGCCCCCACCGCCCGGACCGGACCCGACGCCTCCGGCCCGGCCACGGCCGACGCCTCCGGCGCCGGGGCCCTCGTCGCGATGCGGCTGGACACCGGTCCCCTCCGGGCGCAGGCGGACGCCGGAGCCCTTCCGGCGGTCTTCCGGGGCCTGGTGCGCGGTGTCCCGCGCCGGGCGGCCGCCCAGCAGGCGGCGGACCCGGTGGCGTCCGAGGCGGCGCGGCGGCTCGCCGGCCTGTCCGCCCTGCCCGAGGCCGAGCAGGAGCGCATGCTGCTCGACGTCGTACGGGCCCAGGTCGCCGCCGTCCTCGCCTACCCGTCGCCGGACGCGGTGGGGGAGACCCAGGAGTTCCTGGAACTGGGCCTGGACTCGCTGACCGCCGTGGAGCTGCGCAACCGGCTCAACGCGGCGACCGGACTGCGGCTGCCCGCCACCCTGCTGTTCGACCACCCGAGCCCCGCCCTGGTGGCCGCCCGGCTGCGTGCCGAACTGGCCGGGGCCCCGGACGCGGCGGAACTCGGTGGCACGGCGGACGCGGGCGCGGAGGGCTCCGACGGGGTCTTCGGTCCGATGCTCCGCGAAGCCGGGGCCCAGGGAGCGTCCGGGCAGTTCATGGAGCTGCTGATGCAGGCGTCCCGGTTCCGGCCGTCGTTCGCCTCACCGGCCGAACTGCGCAAGCCCCCGAGCCTGGTGCGCCTCTCCCGCGGCGACACCCGGCCCGGACTGGTCTGCTTCTCCTCGATCCTGTCGATCTCGGGCCCGCACCAGTACGCGCGCTTCGCCTCCGGGTTCCGGGGCCGCCGGGACGTCCACGCGCTGGGCGCGCCCGGGTTCCTCCAGGGCGAGCAACTGCCCTCGACCACCGACGCGGTGATCGAGGCCCAGGCGGAGGCCGTGCTGCGGCACGCCGACGGCGCGCCGTTCGTCCTGCTCGGTCACTCCTCGGGCGGCATGCTCGCCCACGCGGTGGCGGGCGCCTTGGAGAGCGCGGGGGTCTTCCCCCGGGCGGTGGTGATGCTGGACATCTACTCGCACGACGACGACGCGATCATCGGCATCCAGCCGGGGCTCTCCGAGGGCATGGACGAGCGGCAGGACACGTACGTGCCGGTCGACGACAGCCGGCTGCTGGCGATGGGCGCGTACTTCCGGCTCTTCGGCGGGTGGAAGCCGACGGCCGTGAAGACCCCGACCCTGCTCGTGCGGGCCGGGGAGCGGTTCTTCGACTGGTCCAGGCCGGCGGACGGCGACTGGCGTTCGTACTGGGACCTGGAGCACACGGCCGTCGACGTCCCGGGCAACCACTTCACCATGATGGAGGAGCACGCGGCGACGACCGCCAGGGCCGTGGAGGAGTGGCTGGACGCCACGTCCTGAGCCGCGCCGCCCGCGGATGGCGGACACCCGCCCCCCGCGGGCGGCGGACACACGACGAGAGGCCGGGCCCCACCGGAAGGGTGGGGCCCGGCCTCGTGTCGTAGCGCCGGACGGGCGCGGGCGGTCCGCCGCCCGCGTCGCGCGGCGGTCAGGCGCGCCGCTCCCGTTCCCGGGAGCGCTTCTTGGGCAGGCCCACGGTGTGGACCTCGAAGGAGTCCTTGGTCAGGTCCAGGCGGTGGAAGAGGTTGTCCGGCCCGGTCACGCACACCGTGCCGACCCCGAGCCCCTTGAGGCTCTCCACCACGCTCGGCCAGTGGATCGGCCGGTCGAAGGTGTCCAGCATCATGGTGCGCATCCCGGCGACGTCCCGGACGACCGTGCCGTCCTGGTCGGCGACCACCGGCATGCCCGGATCGGCCAGCTCGTACGCGCCGAACACCTCCTCCTCGGCCTTGTGCCGCAGTTCCTTGAAGGCGGCCGCGTGCACGGGCGGGCGCATCGAGTACATGGAGTAGCCGCCCGCGGCGCTGATGGCGGCCTTCAGCCCGTCGAGTTCCTTCTCGCGCACGGACAGCATGTGGAAGCCCGCGTCGAGCCGTCCGGAGACGTCGTACCAGGCGCCGCGGTCGTCGAAGCCGGCGAGGATCTCGTCCAGGCGCTCCTGCGGGGTGCGGACGAAGGAGTGGGTGACGACGTCCTCGTACGCGCCGGAGAAGTACTCCTCCTCGCAGCGGGCCAGGTCCGCGGTGAGGCGGACGACGTCCGCGAAGGGCAGGGAGCCGACGAAGGCGGCGGCGGCCTTCTGGCCGAAGCTCGGGCCGGTGCAGACGGTGGGGGACAGGCCCAGGGTGTCCACCGCCCGGTCCGCCATGGCCATCGAGTTCACCAGGAAGGCGATCTGCGAATGGACGGAGTAGTCCTCCTCGGAGGTCCGGAACCGGTCGAACACCGAGTAACCGAGGGCCTCGTCGGCCTCGGCGAGGCGCTTGCGCGCGTACGGGTCGAGCAGCAGGAACTTGCCGACCTCGGCGAACGACGAGGGCCCCATGCCCGGGAAGACGATCGCGGTCGCGTCCCGGCCGCCGGCCGCGGCCCCGCCCGCGTCGCCGGTCGCGGTCGCGTCCCGGCCGCCGGTTGTGGTCCCGCCCGGGGCGGGGGTCGGGGGGATCCGCTCGGAAAGTGTCATGGTCCGTGTGTGCCTTTGCTTCCGGTTATCGCACCGGCAGTCGTCTGCCGGCCTCATCGACGGGAAAGGGCCCCGCACCCGGCCGGGCGCGGGGCGCCGGGCCGGGTGCGGGGCCGGGGAGAACGACGTCCAAGGGACGGGGGGAGGGCCGGGGGTCAGTCCTGCGCCCTGCGGTGGAAGCCCCGGATGCCGATCAGCCCGAAGAGCAGGATCGCCCCGCTCAGGGCCAGCAGGTCGAGCCACAGCGGGATCGAGCCGGGGCCGCCGGGCGGCAGCAGCAGGGCGCGGATGCCCTCGCTGACGTAGGTCAGCGGGTTCATGGCGCACAGCACCTGGAACCAGCGGATGTCCGCCAGCCCGTGCCAGGGGAACTGGGTGCAGCCGGTGAACATCAGCGGGGTCAGCGTCACGGCGAAGATGACGCTGATGTGCCGCGGCGGGGCCAGGGTGCCGATGGTCAGGCCCACCGTGCTGCCCGCCAGCGCGCCCATCAGCAGCACGCCCAGCGTGGCCGGGAAGCTGTCCATCGGCCAGGACACGTCGTCCAGGAGCAGGAAGCCGACCGGGATCATCACCAGCGAGGCGATGATGCCGCGCAGCATGCCGAAGACCAGCTTCTCGACGGCGACCAGGCTGGTCGGGATCGGCGCGAGGAGCCGGTCCTCGATCTCCTTGGTCCAGGAGAAGTCGATGACCAGCGGCAGCGCCGTGTTCTGGAGGCTGACCAGGAAGCTGTTGAGGGCCACCACGCCGGGCAGCAGGACCTCCTGGAACCCTCCGCTGGTGTAGCCGAGTTCGCCGAGGACCTTGCCGAAGACGAACAGGATGAAGAACGGCTCGACGAGCACCTGGGCCAGGAACGGGCCCAGCTCGCGGCCGGTGACGAAGATGTCCCGCCACAGGATGAAGAAGAACGTGCGGGTCGCCGTGCGCACGTCGGTGCGCGCCGGCTTCAGCTCGGCGGGAAAGCCGGCGACGGGGTCGGGTGCGGTGGTGGTGGCCGTCATCGCAGCTCCCGGCCGGTGAGCTCGATGAAGACGTCCTCCAGGCTGGCGGTGCCGACGCTCATGTCCTTGATGTCACAACTCGCTTCCGTCAGGGCCGTGATGACGGCCGGCAGCACCGAGCCGGACGGCGCGTCGCTGTAGAGGCGCAGCCGTACGGGCGCGGGGGCGCCGTCCCCTTCCTCGGTGTCCTCCTGGCGCACCGTCTCGACGCGCTCCACCGCCTCGATCTTCTCCAGCACCCGGACGAGGCCGCCGGATACGCTCCCGGGTCCTTCGCCCGCGCCGGTGGGGCGCGCCGGGACCGCCGGGGGTGCCGGCTGCACGGTGAGGGTGAGGGCGGTGCTGCTCAGGCTCTTCATCAGGGCCTGCGGGGTGTCGAGGGCGAGCAGGCGGCCGTGGTCGACGATGCCGACGCGGTCGCACAGCTTGGCGGCCTCGTCCATGTCGTGGGTGGTCAGCACCGTGGTCACGCCGCGTTTGCTCAGCTCGGCCACCCGTTCGTGGATGAACCGCCGTGCCTGCGGGTCGAGTCCGGTGGCCGGCTCGTCGAGGAAGAGCACCTGAGGGCGGTGCATCAGGGCGCGGGCGATCATCACCCGCTGGGCCTGCCCGCCGGACAGCTCGTCACCGCGGGCCTTGCCCCGGTCGGTGAGGCCCACCCATTCCAGGCACTCGTCGGCGAGACGCCGCCGCTCGGCCCGGCCCATGCCGTGGTACCCGGCGTGGAAGAGCAGGTTCTGGCGGAGGGTGAGGGAGCGGTCGAGGTTGTTGCGCTGCGGTACGACGGCGAAGGCCCGGCGGGCCTGTGCCGGGCTGGCCACGACGTCGACGCCCTGGACGAAGGCGCGCCCCGCGGTGGGGGCGACGCGTGTGGTGAGGATGCCGATGGTCGTCGTCTTGCCCGCTCCGTTGGGACCGAGGAATCCGAAGACCTCCCCCCGGCGGACGGAGAAGCTCAAACCGTCCACCGCCGGTCGGTCGCGGCCACGGTACTTCTTGACCAGTCCGTCGACCACGACGGCAGAATCCACGGGTGGTTCAATAGTCATTTACGCCTGCGAATCAAGCGGGACGCGACAACGGCGGTCCGGGAAATTCGCACAGGAAAGTCGCGTGACCGGCCGCGCGTGGAGCGCCGATTGAATAGGACACAGAAGTGGTGCGGACCCTGTCTAGCACGCACGCTGGTGTCCCGGGGCAACTGACCTGGAATGATAGGGGCGATGCGGCGAAGCTAGGGGGCGGTAGGGGTTTTCGGCACGCGCGGGCGCGGGTTCGGCCGGGGTGTGCGTCACCCCTATTCAAAACGATCGGGGGTGGCGAGTGTTGCGGTTCCTTCGAATATCCTCCTAGCATCGACGCGTGATCGCGCCGAATTATTCTGTGCAAAACAAAGCGTCGGCGGGTCGTGTGTCCGCGGGCCCGGCAGTGGATCCCGGAACGCTGCGGTGGATGGTGATCGGCGCGACCGGAACGCTCGGTGCCGAGGTGGCCGCCCGGCTCGCCGCCCACGGCGCCGACACCGTACGGACCGGAAGGGCCGATCTCGACCTCACCGACCCGGCGGCGGTCGCCGCCGCGGTGGCCGGCACCGGCCCGGACGTCGTCGTCAACTGCGCCGCCTGGACCGCCGTCGACCTGGCCGAGACCGAGGAGGCCGCGGCCCTGGAGGTCAACGGCACCGGACCGGGACACCTCGCCCGCGCCTGCGCCACGACCGGCAGCAGACTGCTCCACGTCTCCACCGACTACGTCTTCGGCGGTACGCCGGCCGACACCGGCCGGCCCTACGCCGAGGACGCCGCACCCGACCCGCGCACCGCGTACGGGCGCACCAAGCTCGCCGGCGAGCGCGCCGTCCTGGCCACGCTCCCGGACGCCGCCGTGGTGCGCACCTCGTGGCTGTACGGGCGGTCCGCCGGCGGCTTCGTGCACACCATGGCCCGGATCGCCCGGGAGCCGGGGCGGACCGTGGACGTGGTCGACGACCAGCACGGGCAGCCGAGTTGGGCGCCGGACGTCGCCGCCCGGCTCGTGGCGCTCGGCACCCTGCCCGCCGACCGGGCCCGGGGCGTCTTCCACGCCACCGGGGCGGGCCGCACCACCTGGTACCACCTGGCCCGGGAGGTGTTCCGGCTGACCGGCCACGACCCCGGCCGGGTGCGGGCCACGGACAGCTCGCGGCTGGACCGGGCGGCGGTACGCCCGGCGTGGAGCGTCCTGGGCCACGACCGGTGGGCCGGCACGGGCCTGGGCCCGATGCGCCACTGGCGCGAGGCCCTCACCGAGGCTCTCGCGGGCACCCCCCACCCCGTGGGGACGGACACGGACAGCGACAAGGACACCGACGCGGACGCGGACGGCGGACGGCGAAAGGCGGTCGAAGGGTGAAACCCCTGTCCATCGAGGGAGCGTGGCTGTACGAGCCGCGGCTGCACGGTGACGAGCGCGGTGTCTTCCTGGAGGCGTTCCAGGGCGAGGCGTTCCGGCTCGCCACCGGGCGACGCCTCGAACTGGCCCAGGTCAACTGCTCGGTGTCCCGCCGCGGCGTGGTCCGCGGCGTCCACTTCGCCGACCTGCCGCCCGGCCAGGCCAAGTACGTCACCTGCGTGCGCGGCGCCGTGCGCGATGTGATCGTCGACCTGCGCCGGGGGTCCCCCACCTACCGGCGCTGGGAGGCCGTCGACCTGGACGACCGGGACCGCCGGGCCGTCTTCCTCTCCGAAGGCCTCGGCCACGCCTTCCAGGCCGTCACCGACGACGCCACCGTCGTCTACCTCACCACCTCCGGCTACAGCCCGGGCCGTGAGCACGGCGTCCACCCGCTCGACCCGGAGCTGGGCATCACCTGGCGCCCGGACACCGAACCGCTGCTGTCCCCCAAGGACGCCGCGGCACCCACCATCGCGGCGGCCGAGGCCCAGGGGTTGCTGCCCGCGTACGAGGACTGCGTGCGCTACGTGTCCTCGCTCGCCCCACCACTCAGCGAGGAGACCCCGTGAAGGCGCTCGTCCTGTCGGGAGGGTCCGGCACCCGCCTGCGCCCCCTGACCCACACCTCGGCGAAGCAACTCGTCCCGGTGGCCAACAAGCCCATCCTGTTCTACGTCCTCGAGGGGATAGCCGAGGCCGGCGTCACCGACGTCGGCATCATCGTCGGCGACACGGCCGACGAGATCCGGGCCGCCGTCGGCGACGGCTCCCGGTTCGGCATCAGCGTCACCTACATCCCGCAGCACCAGCCGCTGGGTCTGGCCCACGCCGTGCGCATCGCCCGGGACTGGCTGGCCGACGACGACTTCGTCATGTACCTGGGCGACAACTTCCTGCTCGGCGGGATCGGCCGGCAACTGGAGGACTTCCGCACCCGCAGACCGGCCGCCCAGATCATGCTGACGCGGGTCCCCGACCCGTCCGCCTTCGGCGTCGTCACCCTGGACGAGGCGGGCCGGGTCACCGGCCTGGAGGAGAAGCCGAAGTTCCCCAAGAGCGACCTGGCGCTGGTCGGCGTGTACTTCTTCACCGCCGCCGTGCACGACGCCGTGGCCGCCATCCGGCCCTCGGCCCGCGGCGAGCTGGAGATCACCGACGCCCTCCAGTGGCTGCTCGACCAGGGCCTCGACATCGCCTCCTCCACCGTCGACGGCTACTGGAAGGACACCGGGAACGCCACCGACATGCTGGAGGTCAACCGCTCGGTGCTCGACGGGCTGACCCCCTACTGCGCCGGCTCCGTCGACGAGGAGAGCGAGCTGGTCGGCCGGGTCGTCATCGAGGAGGGCGCGGTCGTCGTCCGCTCCCGGATCGTGGGCCCCGCCGTCATCGGCCGCGGCACCCGCGTCGAGGGCTCCTACATCGGCCCGTTCACGTCCGTCGCCGACGACTGCGCGGTCATCGACAGCGAGATCGAGTACTCCATCATCCTGGCCGGCGCGGCCATCGACGGCGTCCGCCGCATCGAGGCGTCCATGATCGGCCGGCAGGCCCGGGTCACCCCCGCGCCCCGCACACCCCAGGCCCACCGCCTCATCCTCGGCGACCACAGCAAGGTGCAGATCCGTTCATGAAACTCCTGATCACGGGAGCGGCCGGCTTCATCGGCTCCCACCTCG
Source organism: Streptomyces sp. NPDC016309 (assembly GCF_043077235.1). Lineage (NCBI taxonomy): Bacteria > Bacillati > Actinomycetota > Actinomycetes > Kitasatosporales > Streptomycetaceae > Streptomyces > Streptomyces sp. NPDC016309. The sequence goes on from NZ_JBIBSG010000023.1 coordinate 13,855, forward strand.
TACGCAAGGTCCTCGGCCCGGAGAAGCCGCTGGGCGACGACGTCCGCGTCACCGTCCTGGACGCGCTCACCTACGCGGGCAACCGTGCCGCGCTCGCCCCCGTCGAGGACGAGCCGGGCTTCGGCTTCGTGCACGGCGACATCACCGACGCGCCGCTGGTGGACCGGCTGGTGGCGGACCACGACGCCGTGGTGCACCTGGCGGCCGAGTCGCACGTCGACCGCTCCATCGAACGCGCCGACGCCTTCGTACGCACCAACGTCCTCGGCACCCACACCCTCCTGGAGGCCGCGCTGCGGCACGGCACCGGGCCGTTCCTGCACGTGTCGACCGACGAGGTGTACGGGTCGGTCCCGGTCGGCTCCTCGGTCGAGACCGACCCGCTCGCCCCCAACTCGCCCTACTCCGCCTCCAAGGCGTCCAGCGACCTGCTGGCCCTGTCGTACCACCGCACGCACGGCCTCGACGTCCGGGTGACCCGCTGCTCCAACAACTACGGCCCCTACCAATACCCGGAGAAGGTGATCCCGCTCTTCGTCACCCGGCTCCTCACCGGCGGCACCGTGCCCCTCTACGGGGACGGCGGCAACGTCCGCGACTGGCTGCACGTCGACGACCACTGCCGCGGGCTGCTGGCCGTCCTGACCGGCGGCCGCGCGGGGGAGACGTACAACATCGGCGGCGGCACCGAACTGACCAACAAGGAGCTCACCGGCCTGCTCCTGGACGCATGCGACGCCGGCTGGGACCGGGTCGAGCACGTCACCGACCGCAAGGGCCACGACCGCCGCTACAGCGTCGACTGGACGAAGATCCGCACCGAGCTGGGCTACACCCCCGTGCACGACTTCACCGAGGGCCTGGCCGAGACCGTCGCCTGGTACAGAACCCACCGCTCGTTCTGGGCAACGCCCGAGGCGGAGCTCCAGGGCGCATGACATGTGAGTGCACCCAGCACTCCACCAGGGAGACCACCCCCGACGACGTCAGCCTGATCCAGATCCGGCAGCCGGCTGTCCCGAGCAGCTACCGCATGATCTGCTTCCCCAGCTCGCGGAACTCCTCGGCGTGCTACCTCGCGATGTCGGAGCTGCTGCTGCCCACCGTGGAGCTGCTCATCGTCCAGTACCCGGCCCACACCTCCGTCGAGGAGCACCCGGCCGAGGAGGACGCGGAGCTGGCCGACAAGATCTTCGAGGCCGTCCGCGGCTGGGCCGACCGCCCGCTGGCACTCTTCGGCCACCGCCTCGGCGCCCAGCTCGCCTACGCGGTCGCCCAGCGGCTGGAGCGGGAGACCGACGCGGCACCCCTCACGCTGTTCGTCTCGGGACGTACGGGGCCGGCGCACCGCGGCAGCATCGGGCCGCCCGCCGTCGGCTGCCGTGTCGTCGCCCTGGCGGGGCACCACGACCCGCGCGCCCCGCTGACGGGGATGAAGGCGTGGCGCCGCTGCACCTCGGGCCGGTTCGACCTGGAGGTCTTCCCCGGCACCCGCGGGTACCTCGACTCGCACCGCCGCGAGGTCGTCAACCTCGTGCACGACCAACTGATCTCGCTCCACGGACCGGAACCCGACTGACCACCCCCGGCCCCGCCCGCACCGCACCCCGGCAGGGGGGTGCAGGGGGCGGGACAGGGGTACCCGCGCCCCCTCCCGCTGCCTAGCGTGCCGTATGGAGAACCGCGTCCACGGGGCGGGACCGAACGAATCTCCCCATCTCTTGTGCAGCTCGCGAATCCCGCGATCCACCCCCCTGAACGGGCCCGGACACGCCTCGGCACGGCGCACCGCACGGCCGGCTCCGGTCACGTTCGGCCCAGAGGAAGGACAGTGTGCGACCGATGACCGCGAAAATCTTCGCAGCCGACTCGGTACGGCCCGTCGAGGAGTTCGAGCAGGACGCCCTCCGCATCGCCGAAGTGATCCGCGAACGCGGGGTCGGCCTCGGCGACCGGGTGATGCTGAAGGCCGGCAACTCGGCCGGCTACGTCTGCGTGCTCTACGCGCTGATGCACGTCGGCGCCTCGATCGTCCTCGTCGACCAGCAGGAACACATCGAGGAGACCCGCCGCATCGCCCTGCGCACCGGCGTCAAGGTCACCTTCGTCGACGACGAGACCCCCATCGACCAGGACGCCGACCCCATCCACCTCTACGAGCTCATGGTCGCCACCGCCGGCCGCGGGCCGGTCGACGGCACCCTGTCGTTCGACGCCTGGGGCGAGCTGCCCGACGGCCTCATCATGTGGACCTCCGGCTCCACCGGCTCCCCGAAGGGCGTGGTGAAGTCCGGCGGCAAGTTCCTCACCAACCTGCGGCGCAACGCCCGGCAGGTCGGCCACCGGCCCGACGACGTCCTGATGCCGCTGCTGCCGTTCGCCCACCAGTACGGCCTGTCCATGGTGCTCATCGCCTGGCTGACCCGCTGCTCCCTGGTGATCGCCCCCTACCGCCGGCTGGACCGCGCACTGCGCATGGCCGGCGACTCCGGCACCACCGTCATCGACGCCACGCCCTCCAGCTACCGCAGCATCCTCGGCCTGGTCTCCCGCAGACCCTCGCTGCGCGACCACCTGGCCACCACCCGGATGTTCTGCGTCGGCGCGGCCCCGCTCGACGCGCCGCTGGTCGAGAGCTACGTCCAGGAGTTCGGCCTGCCGCTGCTGGACAGCTACGGCTCCACCGAACTGAACAACATCTCCTTCGCCACCCTCGACAACCCGGTCTCCTGCGGCCGGGCCATGGACGGCATCCGGCTGCGGATCGTCGACGAGGACGGCCGGGAACTGCCCGCCGGGCAGCCGGGCGAGATCCAGGTCGACACCCCCGACGCCCTCGAAGGGCAGATCGCCGACGACGGCTCCGTCGTGCCCGCCCCCAAGGGCTGGTACGCCACCGGCGACCTCGGCCACCTCGACGCCGACGGCAACCTCTTCGTCCTGGGACGCAAGTTCGCCGTCCACCGCATGGGCTACACGCTCTACCCGGAGCTCATCGAGCGGAAGGTGGCCGCCGAGGGCTGTCCCACCCGGATCGTGCCCGTGCCCGACACGCTCCGCGGCTCCCAGCTCGTCTTCTTCGTCGAGGACGACCAGCAGCGGGACGCCGCCTACTGGCGGGAGCGGCTGTGCGCGCTGCTGCCCGCCTTCGAGCAGCCCAACCGGGTCGTCGTGCTGGAGCAGTTCCCGCTCAACCGCAACGGCAAGCCGGACAAGAAGGAGCTGACCCGGATGGCCACCGCCTAGGTCGTGTCCGCGGTCTGTCCGCAGCGACGCCGATGGCGCCCCCACCCAGCGGTTGGGGGCGCCATCGGCGTACGTGCCCGGGTGCTCAGCCGTCGTAGGGCAGCTCCATGGGCGCCAGGGCGTCGAAGAGGTCACCGGGGCCCGGGTTGTCCGGGTGCGTGGCCCCGCCCAGGTGGTCCAGCACGCCCCACACCGCGTTCAGCGCCGTGGTGACCGCGCCCTCCGCGAACCCCGCAGTCCAGGACACGTCGTCGCCGCACAGGAAGAACCCGCGCTCGGCGTCCGGCAGCCCCCGCTGCATGAACTGCGTGAACAGCCGCCGCTGGTACCGGTACTGGCCCGGCAGGTTGGACTTGAACGCGCCCATGAAGTGCGGCTCGCTCTCCCACGTGATGGTGACCGGGTCACCGACGACGTGGGAACGGATGTCGACACCCGGGTGGATCGCCCCGACCCTGTCCAGCAGCACGTCCAGCCGCTCGGCCGGGCTCAGCGTCGCCATCTTCAGCGAGTCGTCGTTCCAGGTGTACGACAGGCACATCACACCCGGTTTGTCCGGGCCGTCGTCGAAGAGGTACACACCGCGCGGCATCCGGTCGGTCAGGGTCATGCTCATCACCGGACGGCCGGTGCGCGGGTCCGTGTCCCGCCAGAACGGCCGGTCCGTCAGAACGAACAGCTTGGACGCCCCCATGTAGTGGGTCCGCTCCACGGCGGTCCACAGCGGCGCGGACAGCAGCGCCGGGTCGCAGGCCACGCGGTTCAGCAGCGTCCACACGTGCGGCGTGTACACCACCGCGGCGAACCGGTCCCGCCGCCCGTCCCCGTCGGTGACGAGGAAGCCGTCACCGTCGCGCGCGACGGCACGCACCGAGGGCCGGGGCCGCCCGTCGTGGTGCAGCGAGGCCAGCGAGGTACCGGCCGGCCAGTGCGCGCACCCCTCCGCCGGGTGCTCCCACAACCCGCGCGGCACCTGCTGCGACCCGCCGACGATGGCGACCTGGTTGTCGTCCGCCTCCGTGTACACCACCCGGAGGATCTCCAGGAACGAGTTGGGGAAGTCGGTGTCCCAGCCACCGGTGCCGAAACCCACCTGCCCGAAGACCTCGCGGTGCCGGAACGACTGGAAGGCCGAGCTGGTGGCCAGGAAACCGTAGAACGACTGGTCGTCGAACTCCCTGACCAGCCGGTTCCATATCTGCTTCAGCGTCTCGACGTCCCGCCGCCGGACCGCGTCCCGCATGGTCGCCAGCTCGGCCCGCTCCTGGAGCGCCTTCTCCCAGGCCGCGGCCACCTCCTGGTAGACCTCCGGCAGTTCCTCCACCGTACGGGCCGTGTGGCGCTCGCCGCCCAGGTCGATCAGCGTGCTCGGGGTGCTGGGCGCGAGCGGGTTGGGGAAGGGGCTGGTGCGCAGCCCCAGCAAGTCGACGTAGTGGAACAGCGACCGCGCGGAGAGCGGGAAGCGCATCGCCCCCATCTCCGCCACGCACCCGGGCGCCCCGGGGAAGGGCACCGACCGCATCCGGCCGCCCAGTTCCTCCGCCTCGTACAGGACGGGGCGCAGGCCCAGCCGCATCAGCTCGTACGCCGCGGTCAGCCCCGCCATCCCGCCGCCGACCACCGCCACCGGTGTCCCCGCGAGCCCGGGCGGCAGGACGCCCAGGCCGGCCGGATGGCGCAGCCAGCCGTCGTAGGAGAACGGGAAGTCCGGCACGAGCATGGTCGTGGGAGCCGGGCTGGCTGACGTCATCTGGAATACCTCTCGGGCCGGTGCGGCATCGCTTCCAGGGGGAACCGGAGACCTTCCGGGCCGAGCCGGAATCCGCGGCGCCGGGCCGGGGCTCCCGAGGGGAGCGTCGAAGCGGCCGTGCGCGGTCGTGCCGGTGAGGCCACGCTATTCACCGGCCCTGGGGGCGACAACCCCTATCCACCCTGATAGCCGACCGTGCTCGGGCGGCCGGGCGGCGCTGCCACCGGCCGGAGCGCGGGCACGGTGATGGCGGTCACGACGAGGCCGCGCTCGGCGAGCCACCGGCCGTCGAACTCCGCCATCACACGCCCGTCCGGGCCGGTCCGCGGACGGAGGATCCGCGCGGTGAACGTGCCCCGCTCCCCGCCCGACGGGCCCGTCCCGTGCCGGAAGGTGATGTCGGCGTCGTCGAAGTCCAGCTCGGTGCCCAGCAGCGGGTACCAGGTCTTGTAGACCGCCTCCTTGGCGCTGAACAGCAACCGGTCCCGGCACAGCCGGCCCCCCGCGCCCGCCCGCACCCACGCCCGTTCGCGGGGCAGCGCTATCGACTCCAACACACCTTCAGGCAGCGGCAGATCGGGTTCGGCGTCTATCCCGACCATCGCGAGGTCCGTGTCCCGGGCCACCACCGCGGCCCGGTAGCCGGCGCAGTGCGTCATGCTCCCCACGACCCCCTCGGGCCACCGCGGCACGTTGCGCGTCCCGGGCAGGATCGGCGCCGGCGGGAGCCCCAGCGCGGCGAGGGCGCGCCGCGCGCAGGCCCGTACGGTGGTGAACTCCTCACGGCGGAGGTCCGTCGTCCGCTCGACCAGCGCCGCCTCCTCGGGGTACAGCGTCGCCGTTCCGTCCGGCCCGAAGACCTCGCCGGCGGCCGCTCCTCCGGGCAGCAGTGATTCGATCATGCTCGTGCCTCTCACGATTCGGTCCCGGCGCCGGACCCCGGCTCCGGGGCGTACGGCAGGATCTGCCGCAGCAGACCCCTGGGGTGACCGCGCCGGCGCCACTCGCGCGGATAGCCGATCGACACCTCCTCGAACCGCACCCCGTCGTACCAGGTGGTCCGGGGGATGTGCAGGTGCCCGTAGACGACGGCGGCGGTGGTGAACCTGCGGTGCCAGTCGGCCGTCAGCACCGTCCCGCACCACTGGGCGAACTCCGGGTGCCACAGCACGTCCGTGGGCTCGCGCACCAGCGGGAAGTGGTTGACCAGCACCAGCGGCACCGACGGATCGTGCGCCACGAGGCGCCGCCTGGTGGCCGCCACCCGGGCCCGGCACCAGTCGTCACGGCTGCGGTACGGGTCGGGGTGGAGCAGGTACTCGTCCGTGCACACCACGCCCGCGTCGTGCGCCCGGGCCAGCGACTCCTCCTTGGTCGAGGTGCCCGCGACCCGGAACGTGTAGTCGTACAGCAGGAACAGCGGAGCGACCGCGACCGGACCGCCGGGGCCCCGCCACAGCGGCCACGGGTCCTCGGGCGTGACGACCCCCAGGCCCCGGCACATCTCCACCAGGTACCGGTAGCGCGCCTCCCCGCGCGCCTGCACCGGGTCCTCGCGCGGCGTCCACAGCTCGTGGTTGCCCGGCGCCCACACGACCTTGGCGAACCGCCCGGCCAGCAGGCGCAGCGCCCACTCGATGTCCTCGGTCAGTTCTCCGACGTCCCCGGCCACGATCAGCCAGTCGTCCGGGTGGGAGGGGCGCAACGACTCGGTGATGGGCCGGTTGTCGGCCATCCCGATGTGCAGGTCGCTCACCGCGAGCAGCCGCGGGCCGGCCCCGGGGGGCGGTGCGTCGGCGGCCGGGGTGGCGGGTTCAGGCGGTACGTGCGACATCGATGTCCAAACCGACCGGCAGGTCCTGACGGTGCGTGATGTTGATTTTCCGGTAGACCCGGGTCAGATGCTGTTCCACGGTGCTGACGGTGATGAAGAGCTTGGCGCCGATCTCCCGGTTGGTGTAACCGTGCGCGGCCAGCGCCGCCACCCGGCGCTCGGCGTCCGTCAGCGAGGACACCGCCGTGGACCGTGGCCCGCCCGGCCGCACGGAGCCCGCCGGAGCGACGGAGGGCGGCGGCACGGCCTGCGGGGACGGTGCGGACGGTGCGGACGGCGGGGGACAGGCGGACCGGGGGGACGGGCCCGGTGTGGTCCGGGGCGACTGCGGGGACGGTCCGGCCTGGCCCGGGTGGAGCGAGCGGTGCAGCTCCCGGGCGCCGCAGCCCTCGGCGATCCGCCACGCCCTCCGGGTGTGCGGCTTGCCCTGGGCGGGGTCGCCGAGTTGCTTGTGCGCCGCCCCGAGGTCGGTCAGGGCACGCGCCAGCTCGTACCAGTCGCCGTCCTCCTGGAGCAGTGCGACGGCCTCGCCGAGCAGCGCGGGACGCTCCCGGAGCGGGCGGGCCGCCGCCAGCACCCGCAGGGCGAGGCCCCGCACGCGGCGCCCGGCGTCCCCGGCGAGCTGCTCCCGGGCGAACCGTTCCGCCTGTTCCCGGCTGCCGAGCGCCAGCCACGCCTCGGCGACCCCGACCCGCCAGGGCGCCAGCACCGACCGGTCCATGTTCCAGCGGCGCATCAGCTCACCGCAGGCGGCGAAGTCGGTCAGCGCCGCGTGATGGCGCCCGGTGGCGAGCTGGTGCCGGCCGCGCGCGTACAGGTAGTGCAGCCCGTAGCGGGTCAGCAGCATCTCGTCGGGCACCGGCCGGTCCACCAGCTCGGCCGCCGCCTCGTGGTCGCCCATCGCCGTCCGCGCCTCGATCAGGGCCGACAGCGGCATCCCGATGCCCACGCCCCAGCCGTGCGCCGGAAGTTGTTCGAGGGCCTGCTCCGCCAGCCGCCGGGCCTCCTCCAGATGCCCCCGGCGCAAGGACACGTGCGCCCGGATCCCCCGCAGCACCGCCGTCCAGCCCGGAGCCCCGCGGTCCGCCGCCTCGACCAGCAGCCGGTCGGCCCACACCGTCGCCGTGCCCAGCCGGTCGGCGTAGAGCAGCGTCAGCAGACAGGCGCGCATCTTGAGGTGCGTCTCCTCCGTCAGCCGCGTACTGGTCAGCAGGTGCTCGGCGAGGTCCGCGAAGTCCTCCGGGGCCGCGCCCGGCTCACCCCCGCCGCTGCTCAGCACGCCGTACAGCGCCCTGGCCGCGCTCGGGCCGCCCTCCTCCGGCGCGGCCGGCCGGCCGCCGGCACCGGACGCCGGACCCTGGGCGGGCTCCTCCCCGAGGCGTTCGAGCACCGTCGGGTACGTGCTGGCCAGCACCAGCCGCAACTCCCGCAGCTCGGTGACGACGGGGGAGTCGGGGGAGGGCGGCAGAACGCCGACGACCTGGCGGATCGCGGTGGTCGCGTCGTCCATCCAGCCGTTCCACAGCAGGTCGCAGACCAGCCGCAGGGTGTCCACCGGCGGCAGCAGCCCCTTGCGCACCGCACCGACCAGCGACCGCAACTGCCGCGGCAGCGCCGAGGGTTGTACCCGCCACACGTACTTGGCCAGGGTCGCCCGCAGCAGGGTCCGCTCCGTCTCGTCCCGGCAGCAGCTCTCCGCCATGCGCAGGCAGCGGACCGCGAACCCCACCCGCTGCACGGCCAGCGCCGCCCGGGCGGCCTCGCTCAGCACCCGGGGCACCCACTCCTCGTCGCAGAGGTGCGTCTCCTGACCCAGGAGCTGGGTCGCCACCAGCAGCGGCGCCGCCCCGTCCTCGTACAGCAGCCGGGCCGCCCGCCGGCGCAACCGCGCCGCCGCGTCATCGGCGAGGCTCTCCACCACGGCGGCCCGCACGCCACCGTGCCGGAACCCGGCCGGGTCCAGCACCCCCGCCTCCCCGAGGGCGGCCACCACCCGGGCGACCACCGGTTCGTCCACCTCGACCAGCCGGGCCAGCAGGGGCATCGGCCCGGTGCCGCCCAGCAGGGCGATGCCCTGGGCGACCCGCATTCCGTCGGCTCCGGTGCGGTGCACGCAGATCAGCGCGTTCTCCAGGAACCGCTCACCGGCGTGCGCCGGCCCGTCGGCGCGGTCCTCGCCGGCGCCTCCGTCCGGATCCGTGACCGCGTCCCGGACGGTGTCCCCGGCCGGTGCCGCCGGGGCCCCCGCCGGGTCGTCCGCCGGAGCGCGCCGGCGGCCGAGCCGGTCGTCGATGAGCCCGTGCACGAGGAGGGGATTGCCGCCGGTCGCCGCGTGGAGGGAGGCGGCCAGCGCGGCATCGGCCCCCGGCCGCCCCGTACCGCCGTCGGACCCGGCCTCCGGGGCGCGGGCCGCGACCAGCCGGCCGACCCCGTCGACGCTGAGCGGCGCCAGCCGGACGTGCAGACCGCGCAACTGGTACAGCAGCTCCTCCAGGACCCGCGGCGCGGAGCCCCCCGCGTCGGGGCCGCGGGTCACCAGCAGGGACATTCCCGCGCCCGAGGACGGCGCCCGGAGCAGCGCGTGGGCGAGGCAGTGCAGCGACTGGGGGTCGGCGTACTGCACGTCGTCGACGACGATCAGGACGGGGCCCCGGGCGCGGATGTCCGCGAGCTGGGCCCGGAAGGCCACGAGCACCTCGGCGGGCACCGTGTCCGGCGCCGCCGGTTCCGTGCCGAGGACCGACCCCGTGCCGAGGACCGACCCCGTGCCGAGCGCCGGTTCCGTGCCGAGCGCCGGCGGCAGCCGGTCGGCGGTGGTCTGGCCGTCCCGCAGCAACTGCTCCACCACACCGAACGGAATTCCTTGTTCCGCGGGTGAGGTGACGGCGGTGAGGACCCGCGGGCCGTCTTCCCCCGTCAGTTCCAGTGCGCGATGGAGGAGCGCCGTCTTCCCCGATGCGACGGGGCCGCTGATGACGGCGATCCGGCCGGTTCCGTGGGCGTTTCCGGGCGCTGCGCCGGAAGCGACACCGGATATGAAGTAGGTCAGTCTTCCGATCTGTTCATCCCGCTCCACCAACACAGCTGTAAAAGCCTCCCCCGGTTGCGATGTGAAATGGCGCACGTCCGGCGCATTCCGCGCCATGGCCACTCTCCGCGTACCCGCACGCACAGGAGTGCCGTCAACGCCCGTGCGGCGCAAGGGAATTCCCGCGCCCACTCCAGGTCGGACGACCCCAGGTCTGCCCCGTTCGGCGGGTCCGTTCGAACTGTACCAACGTCCCGCGCCGTCGATTGTGCGTGCCATTGCAGCCTCATGTCGACCTGTTGCGCGGGTAACTCCGGCGGATGAACAAGGGGTTGCCCTGTGGTATCGGGCCCGGCCGGTCAGGTGCCCTCCGTCACCGGGAAAGAAGGTGAAACCTCAGAGAAACCTCAAAGAAACCGGCCGCGCGAGCACGGCGGACACAGGACGTCCTTATTCCGGTCTTACTCGCTCTAGGGGTGGCCGCACGGAGATTAGGGGTGGCTGATGGTGGAGAACCCATTGTGCCGCCGGTTTGAATGGCCCGATGTGAGCCTTCGGGGCCCATGGGACCGCAGAGCCGCCCGCATCGCCGGGCCGGGGTGGAGATGGCGCATGACGACGACCCAGGAGACTGCTCCCGCGTACGGGGGCACGACGACCGTCATCGGGAAAGTGGCCGAACTGCACGCTGTTCGCGCGCAGGCGGTGAGCGGCCCGGGAGCCCGGGCGACGGAGGCGCAGCACGCCAAGGGCAAGCTGACCGCTCGTGAGCGGATCGAGCTGTTGCTGGACGCGGGCTCGTTCCAGGAGGTCGAGC
>NZ_JBIBSG010000024.1:0-19351 GCF_043077235.1 Streptomyces sp. NPDC016309
GCGGGGCCAGCCCAGCACTTCGCGCGGCCCCGCCTTCGCGCGGGCCGGCCACCACCGGGGCGGCCCGGGCCGCCGCGGGGGCGGGGCGCGCGACACCGTCTCGTGTCGCGCGCCCGGCCCCGGAAGCCGTGTCCCTCCGGCGGGAGGGCTACTTCTTGCGGCGGCGGCCGCCCTTCTGCGCCTTGCGCCGCTCCGCGCGGGTCATCCCGTCCGCCTCGGACCGGGCCGAGCCGTCACCGTTCTCGAAGTCGCCCTCGATGACGCCGCCCTCGCCGTCCACGGTCGGCGCGGAGAAGTGCAGCCGGTCCGGCCGCTGCGGCGCGTCCAGGCCCTTGGCCCGGATCTCGGGGCGCCCGGCGCCCGCCTGCGCCGGAACGGCGTCCTCCTTGGCCAGCGACGGCCGCGCGGCCGCGTCCTGCACCGGGACCTCCTCGACCTGCTGCTCGACCTGGACCTCCAGGTTGAACAGGTAGCCGACGGACTCCTCCTTGATGCCCTCCATCATCGCGGTGAACATGTCGAAGCCCTCGCGCTGGTACTCGACCAGCGGGTCCTTCTGCGCCATCGCGCGGAGGCCGATGCCCTCCTGGAGGTAGTCCATCTCGTAGAGGTGCTCGCGCCACTTGCGGTCCAGCACGGACAGCACGACCCGCCGCTCCAGCTCACGCATGATCTCGGAGCCGAGCTGCTTCTCCCGCGCGTCGTACTGCTCGTGGATGTCCTCCTTGACGGACTCCGCGATGAACTCGGCGGTGATGCCCGCGCGGTCGCCCGCCGCCTCCTCCAGCTCCTCGATGGTGACCTTGCACGGGTAGAGCTGCTTGAAGGCGCCCCACAGCCGCTCCAGGTCCCACTCCTCCGCGAAGCCCTCGACCGTCTCCGCCTCGATGTAGGCGTCGATGGTGTCGTCCATGAAGTGGCGGATCTGCTCGTGCAGGTCCTCGCCCTCCAGGACGCGGCGGCGCTCGCCGTAGATGACCTCGCGCTGCCGGTTGAGCACCTCGTCGTACTTCAGGACGTTCTTACGGGTCTCGAAGTTCTGCTGCTCGACCTGCGACTGCGCGGACGCGATCGCGCGCGTGACCATCTTGTTCTCGATCGGCACGTCGTCGGGGACGTTCGCCATCGACATCACACGCTCGACCATCTGCGCCTTGAACAGCCGCATCAGGTCGTCGCCCAGCGACAGGTAGAAGCGGGACTCGCCCGGGTCGCCCTGACGGCCGGAACGACCGCGGAGCTGGTTGTCGATGCGCCGCGACTCGTGCCGCTCGGTGCCCAGCACGTACAGCCCGCCGAGCTCCTTGACCTCCTCCGACTCCGCCTTGACGGCGAGTTCGGCCTTCTCCAGGGCGGCGGGCAGCGCGGCCACCCACTCCTCCTGGTGCTCCACCGGGTCCAGGCCGCGCTGGCGCAGCTCCGCCTCGGCGAGGTCGTCCGGGTTGCCGCCGAGCTTGATGTCGGTACCGCGGCCGGCCATGTTGGTGGCGACGGTGACGGCGCCCTTGCGGCCGGCCTGGGCGACGATCGACGCCTCACGGTCGTGCTGCTTGGCGTTGAGCACCTCGTGCTGGATGCCGCGCTTGGAGAGCTGCTGCGAGAGGTACTCGGACTTCTCGACCGACGTCGTGCCGACGAGGATCGGCTGGCCCTTCTTGTGCTTCTCCTCGATGTCGTCGACGACCGCGGCGAACTTCGCCACCTCGGTGCGGTAGATCAGGTCCGACTGGTCCTTGCGGACCATCGGCCGGTTCGTCGGGATCGGGACGACGCCCAGCTTGTAGATCTGGTGGAACTCGGCGGCCTCGGTCATGGCCGTACCGGTCATACCGGACAGCTTGTCGTAGAGGCGGAAGAAGTTCTGGAGCGTGATCGTGGCGAGGGTCTGGTTCTCGTCCTTGATGTCCACCCCTTCCTTCGCCTCGATCGCCTGGTGCATGCCCTCGTTGTAGCGGCGGCCCGCGAGGATACGGCCGGTGTGCTCGTCGACGATCATGACTTCGCCGTCGATGACGACGTAGTCCTTGTCCTTCTTGAACAGTTCCTTCGCCTTGATGGCGTTGTTCAGGTAACCGACGAGCGGGGTGTTCACCGACTCGTAGAGGTTGTCGATGCCCAGCCAGTCCTCGACCTTGGCGACACCGGCCTCGTGGATGGCGACGGTGCGCTTCTTCTCGTCGACCTCGTAGTCGCCGGTCTCCTCGATGCCCTTGAGCGGGTTCCCGGGCTCGCCCTTCTTGAGGCGGGTGACGAGCTTGGCGAAGTCGCCGTACCACTTGGTGGCCTGGTCGGCCGGGCCGGAGATGATCAGCGGCGTACGGGCCTCGTCGACCAGGATGGAGTCCACCTCGTCGACACAGGCGAAGTTGTGGCCGCGCTGGACCAGCTCGTCCTGGGACCACGCCATGTTGTCGCGCAGGTAGTCGAAGCCGAACTCGTTGTTCGTGCCGTACGTGATGTCGCAGCTGTACATCTCGCGGCGCTGCGCGGGCGACATGTTGGCGAGGATGCAGCCGACCGTCAGGCCCAGGAACTTGTGGACCCGGCCCATCATCTCGGAGTCGCGCTCGGCCAGGTAGTCGTTGACCGTGATCAGGTGCACGCCCTTGCCGGACAGCGCGTTCAGGTACGCGGGCAGCGTGCCGACGAGGGTCTTGCCCTCACCGGTCTTCATCTCGGCCACGTAACCGAGGTGCAGCGCGGCGCCGCCCATGAGCTGCACGTCGTAGTGGCGCTGGCCGAGCACGCGCTTGGCGGCCTCGCGGACCGTGGCGAAGGCTTCGGGCATCAGGTCGTCGAGGCTCTCACCGTCGGCGTACCGCTGCTTGTACTCCTCGGTGAGCGCCCGCAACTCGGCGTCGGAGAGGTTGACGAAGTCCTCTTCGATGGAGTTGACCTGGTCCGCGATGCGGTGCAGTTTGCGCAGGATCTTGCCTTCGCCTGCACGCATGAGCTTGTTGAAGACGGACACTGAGGCTGGTCTCCTTGCCGGTCGGGCCTGGCACTAGGTCTTGTCATGGACACTGGCACGGGCACGGCAGGTGGGCCCCACCGCAACGGCCATCGTAAGCGAGGACGCCACCGCGCCGGGAGGTCCGCGCTCACCTGGGCCGACCGCCATGCCGACATGCCGCCCCCAAGGACAACGCGCGGGACCTGCCGAAGGTGCCGCTGAACCCGAAAAGTGTTCGCCCCCTCCCTTGGCCGCGCACCAGAATCCCGTCATGGAGCCCGTCACCCTCACCACCGAGCGCCTGTCCCTGGCCGCCTTCACGCCTGCCGACGCCGACGAGGTGCTCGCCGCCTGCCAGGACCCGGCGGTCCAGCGCTGGATCTCCGTCCCGGTCCCCTACGAGCGGCGCCACGCGGAGGACTTCGTCGGCCGCCACGTCCCGGAGGGCTGGGGCGGCGACACGGAGTACACCTTCGCCGCCCGCCCCCGCGACGGCGGCCCGCTGCTGGTCTCCGCCGGCCTCCACCACCCGCGCTCGGGCTGCTGGGAGATCGGCTTCTACACGGTCCGCGAGCACCGGGGCCACGGGTACGCGACCGAGGCGGTGCTGGCCCTGGCCCGCTGGGCCTTCACCGGCCTCGGCTGCTCCCGCCTGGAGTGGCGCGCCCAGGTCGGCAACCCGGCCTCCCGCGCGGTCGCCGAGAAGGCCGGTTTCACCATGGAGGGCACCCTGCGCGCGGGCATGGAGCACCGGGGGACGGTCCGCGACTGCTGGATCGGCGCCCTGCTCCCCTCCGACCTCGGGCTGGCGTCCCGGCAGCCCTACCTGCCGGCCCGGCGCAACCCGGTCTGAGGTCCCCGCCGCCCCCGCCCGCTGTCAGTGCCCCCGTCTATCGTGCCCAGCATGACGACCGTGCGGACCATGACGCCCCTGCCGCCTCCCACCGCCGAGCTCTCCGCCGACGAGGCCCGTCGTATCGCGCTGCGCGCCCAGGGCTTCCTGGGCGCGCCGGACCGCCGCGCGGGGGTGCGCGGCGTCCTGCGCCGGCTGGGCGCCGTCCAGCTGGACACCATCTCGGTGCTGGCCCGCTCCCACGAACTGGTGCCGTACGCACGGCTGGGCGCCGTCGGCCGCACCACCGTCGACAGCGCGTACTGGACCGGCACGCACGCCTTCGAGTACTGGTCGCACGCGGCGTGCGTCCTGCCGATCGAGGAGTGGCCGCACTTCGCCTTCCGCCGCCGCGCCTACCGCGAGCGCCCGCAGTGGCACCACGACCTGCCGGACGGCGCCTACGAGACGGTGATCAAGCAGCTGCGCGACGAGGGACCGCTGACGGCCACGGAGCTGGGCGGCGCCAAGAACGGCGGCGAGTGGTGGGACTGGTCCGCCTCCAAGGTCGCCGTCGAGCGGGCGCTGATGTACGGGGAGGTGGTGTGCACCGAGCGGCGCGGCTGGAAGCGGGTGTACGACCTCGCCGAGCGTGCCGTGCCCGGCGAGCTGCTGCACGACGAGCTGGACGACGCCGAGTGCCTGCGCCGGCTGGTGCGGCTGGCCGGTCAGGCGCTGGGCGTGGGCACCCGCGCGGACATCGCCGACTATCACCGCCTCAAGGGCGAGCAGTTCGACGCGGTGGTCGCCGACTCGGGGCTGGTTCCGGTGCGGGTGGCGGGCTGGGACAAGCCGGCCTGGGCGGACCCGGAGGCGCTGGCGAGCGTGCCGCGCGGCCGGCACCGTACGACCCTGCTGTCACCGTTCGACTCCCTGATCTGGGAACGGGCGCGGACGGAGCGGATCTTCGGCTTCACCCACCGCCTGGAGGCGTACGTCCCCAAGCAGAAGCGGATACACGGCTACTTCGCAATGCCGCTGCTCGCCGGCGGGAAGCTGGTGGGCCGGGTCGATCCGGCGCGTGAGGGGACGACCCTGGTGGCCAAGCAGGTGTCACTGTCCTCCCCGAAGGCCGTCGCCCCCATGGCCGAGGCACTGCGGGAGGCCGCGGAGTGGGTGGGCTGCGACGCCGTGCGGGTCGAGCGGGTGGACCGGCCGGAGCTCGCCCCGGAGCTGATGTCCGCGCTGGCCCGTCTCACCTGATCTCGAGGATCTTCTCCCGCATCGCGTAGACCACCGCTTCCATCCTGGAGTGCAGCTGGAGCTTCTCCAGGATGTTGCGGACGTGGTTCTTCACGGTGTTCTCGGAGATGAACAGTTCCTTGGCGATGTCCCGGTTGTTCATGCCGGTGGCCACGAGCTTGAGGACCTCCAGCTCGCGGTCGGTCAGCCGGGGCGCCGGGACGAGCCTGCGCTCGTCGGTGCGCTGGATCATCGACTTGAACTCGGTGAGCAGCTTGGACGCCATGGAGGGGCTGATCTGCGACTGTCCGTCGGCGACCGCCCGGATGGCCGTGGCGACCTCGTCGGTGGAGATCTCCTTGAGGAGGTAGCCGGTCGCGCCCGCCTTGATCGCGTCGTAGAGGTCGGCCTCCTCGTCGCTGATCGTCAGCATGATGATCTTGGCGCTGGGGGCCACCTCCTTGATGGAGGTGCAGGCCTCGATGCCGCCGCGCTTGGGCATCCGGACGTCCATCAGGATGATGTCGGGCAGCAGGTCGGCCGCTTTGTCGACGGCTTCCGCGCCGTCGCCCGCCTCGCCCACCACCTGGATGTCCTCCTCCTGGGCGAGGACGATCTCCAGGCCCCTGCGGAAGAGCGCGTGGTCGTCCACGACCAGGACCCGGATGGGTTCCTTGCGGGACGTGCCGTCGTCGGTGCCGGTACCGCTTCCGAAGCCCGCGCCGCCCACCGGGGCGTCGGAGCCGCCCGGGTGGTGCACCGGGCCGAAGCTGTCCGCCATCGTTCCTCCCCCTGCAGGCCTGCCTGACGTTCGCGTGCGGTACGCCAACCCCGGCCCCGAGAGGTGCGATTGGCGTGCCTCGCCATGATTTCATGCCCGGACGGCGAGACGGTGATCCTGCGGTCGCACGGTGGTGCCCCTGGGGGCGCACACGGCGCTTCCAGGGGCACCACCGGGGTGCTTCAGCTTCGGTCAGCCACCGAGCGCGCCACCCGCGCCGCCTGCCTCGGAGCCGGCCAGCGGGTCGCTCTCCAGGTGGATGACGCCGTAGTCGTAGGCGTGCCGGCGGTAGACGACACTGGGCTGCTTGGTCTCGGAGTCCACGAACAAATAGAAGTCGTGCCCGACGAGTTCCATCTCGTAGAGAGCCTGGTCGAGCGACATGGGGGCGGCCGTGTGGGTCTTCTCGCGGACTACCAGAGGTCCTTCGCCCTTCACCTCCAGCGGGCCCATCCGTGTGGTGGGCACCGAGTCGCGCTCCTCCACCGCCACGGAGCCGTTTCCGTTCAGGTGGGCGACGCCCGGAACGGCGTCGGCGACCTCGGCGGCCGACAGCCGGCCGTTGCCGCGGCGGGTGTGCCGCTTGTCGTGCTGCTTGCGCAGCCGTGCTTCGAGCTTGCCCGTCGCCAGGTCAAGGGCTGCGTAGGGGTCGCCTGCCGCCGCCTCCGCCCGGATCACCGGTCCCCGGGAGTGGAGGGTGATCTCCACGCGGTCGGACCGGTCGGCCTGCCGCGGGTTGTGTTCCTTGGACACCTCGACGTCGAGGCTGATCACCTTGGCGTCGAGCTTCTGGATCTTCTCCAGCTTCAGCTTCTCGGCCACGTGCTTGCGGAACCGCTCGGGCACCTCGGTTTTGCGGCCTTTGACGACGATGTCCACGCAGAACTCCGTTCCCGGATCGCCTGCCGACCCACCGGCCGGCGAGCATCTCCCTTTTGCACCAGACCCCGGCATGTACCGGAGCCTCGGACTTGGCGACTCGACCTCCTCCTCCCCCGTCGGCAAGATCCCCACCCCACCACCTCGATGTCCTGACCGTTACCCGGAATCTGGCCGGAAGCACGGCAGTGCATTCGGTGAAGCGCGGCTTTCGCCATTCCTCACACCCGAACATAGCTCGCTCGGACGGATGTCGGCACCCGCTGCCCGCACGAACCTCCGATCAGGTGTTTTTGCGCTCTCAGTAACTGCAACGATGCAAGTTCCCCGTCAGTTCCGGTTTAATTCGAACGAGATCGACGGTGCCGCGACGACCGCCGCGCTCACCCGAACGGGTCCCCCCGATCGCGGCCCGGAACCCGCCCGCAGCGCCCTGGCCGCCTCGGCCAGCGAGGCGCCCGTGGTCATGAGGTCGTCGACCAGGACGACCCGGGCCGACCCGGGAGCCCGGCCGCGTCCGCCGCTACCGCTGCCCGCGCCGTCCGCGATCAGACGTCCCGCACCGGGCACCACCTCCAGGGCACCCGCCAGGTTCGCCAGCCGCTCCCGGGCGCCCAGCCCGGACTGGTCCGCGACCGCCCGGCGCTGCCGCAGCACCGGCAGCACCCGCGCGGTGCTGCCGCTCCGGCGCAGCTCCCCCGCAGCCGCGAGCGCGATCCGCCGCACCGCGTCATGGCCACGTGCCCGTACCGCGCGCCGTGAGGAGGGCACCGGTACCAGGAGCAGCTCTCCGCCTCCCGGGGCCCCGCAGAGGGCCACGGAGGCCCGTACGGCCCCGGCCAGCGCGATGCCGAGGGGCCGGGCCAGCCCCAGCGCTCCTCGCTCCTTGTGCCCCAGCAGCACCGCCCGTACCGCGTCCGCGTACGGCGCGGCGGCGCAGACCACCGGCAGCCCGGCCGGCTCCGGGTCGGGCCTCACCCGCCGCCCGCCCGGCCGGCACAGCACCCGCCGGCACGCCTCGCACAGCGGGGTGCGCGCCCGCGCGCATCCGCCGCAGGCGACCGGCAGCACCAGCCCCGTGATCTCCCGCCACCACCAGCGCATGGCCCCACTCTCCCGCCGCCCGGGCCGGTCATCCACCCCTGTGGACAACCGGCCGGCCGAGCCGCCGGGCATGGACCGGCCGTCAGCCGGGGTAGACGGGGAAGGTGCCCTTCTCGACCATCGGCTGCCAGTTCGCACCGGCCTGGAGACGGACGATGCCCACGTCCGCCGAGGCCGCCACCAGGGGCGCCCGCTCGTCGTTTGACGCGGCGACCACCTTCACCTGGTTGAGACCGGGGACCGCCGCGGCCGACGTCGAACCGTCCGTCTGGATGTAGCGCACCTGCTGCACCCCGCCGGCCAGCTTGCCCAGCACCACCAGCCGGCTCTGCCCGGCCCACGACACCGACGTCACCGACTCCATCCGGGGCGCGACGGCCTGCGGGTCGACGATCCGCACCGTCTGCTTGGCGCCGGTGCCCTGCCGCTCGACCCGCCCGATGTGCAGGGTCGTCCGGCCGCCCTTCGACAGCAGCAGCGCCATGCGCACCCCGTCCTCGGACACCCGCAGCGCCTCGACCCGCACCCCGTCGGCGAGCCACGGTGCCGAGACCGGCAGCGGCTCCTCGGCGCCGTTCGGCAGGTACAGCAGCCGGGGGTCGGCCGGATCGCGGTCGGCGATCCACAGGCCGCCGCGGCCGTCCCAGGTCGGTGCGGACAGGCGGTCGTCCGGACCGGGACCGTCACTGCGCAACAGCGGCGCCGGCGGCTCGTGCGTGTCGGAGACGACGGAACCCACCCGCAGGTAGCGGTCGTCGTCCGTGACCGCGGCCGCCCTGCGCTCGTCCCGCGCGACGGCGACCCTGGTGAGCCGCACCGCCCCGTTCCCGAACGGTCCGGGCACGTTCGTCGGCCTGCCCATGTTCTCCACCCCCGCGTCGAGCTTGGCCAGCCGGCCGGACGCGTCGACGAAATAGGTGCTCGGCCTCAGACCGCCCGAAGGATCGGCCCGGTAGTTCTCCTTCTGACTCTCCCCCAGTACGCACAGCGCGCCGCCGTCCGCCCGCTGCAACTCGACCTGCTCCACCCTGGCCGAGCCCAGGTCCCCGAGCGTGAACAGCAATTGCGCCGCCATTGCCTTGCACGTCTCGAAGCCGATGTTGTCCGCTTTCTCATTCAGCGGCACCTTGAGCTTGTTCTGGTCGTCGGGCGTCAGTGACGTGACGCCCTCCTTCAGTGCCACGCCGGTGGGGAAACTCGAATCCACCACCGGGTCGAGCCAGTTCGTCGGACCTTCGAGGAGCGCCTTGACCGTCTGCGCCACCGGGTCCATCCGGGTCACCGGATCCTGGCGCTGCCGGATGTAGACCGGGTCGGCCACGACCCAGCGCCGGCCGGACGCGAAGTAATACGTGTTGACCGACCGGTAGTTGCGCTGGAAGTCCGACTCCCCGAGCAGCAGCCCCGGCGGGAGGCTGTCGATGCGCCATTCCTTGCCCTTGCCGTCCGGGCCGGGCACCTGCACCAGTTGGATCGTCCCGTTGTACGGGGTCGTCCGCGTCGGCTCGTAGGCGTGACGGCTGTCGACCGTCGCGACCTGGTCCCCCCGCAAGGGGTAGACGAGGCGGTCCTGCGCCTCCCGGATGCCGATCCGCTCCCGGCGGCTGACCGGCGCGGCCATCAGGACCGTGGTCCGCTCCTCGGGCTTCCACTCCCGGGCCGCCTTCTTGGTCAGGTACGTCCGGGCCGTGGCGAACCCCGGGTCGTCACCCGTCATCGCCTCCAGGAACCCGTTGACGACCTCGTCCGGCTCCGCGTTCTCCCGCGGTGACACCGGATACACCCGCACCTGGGAGTCCCCGGGGTTGGACGCCTTGACCTGCGAGACGTCCCCGCTGTCCGGCATCGCCCCGCACCCGGCCAGCAGCACACCGCATCCGAGCAGCCCGGCTGCGCGCACCGTACGTCCACGGCCGCGTCGACGCTCAGCGCCCACGAGTCGTACCCTCCCGATTTCCGTCCCGCGTCGTGGACGAGGCCCCCTCGCCCGCCCGCTCACCCGCGCCGCGCGCCACCACCCGCGAACCGCTGCCGGGCAGGGCCGTCGGATCGGCGGCCACCTGCGCCGCCTGCCGGGGCGGCAGTGCCGTACGCCCCGGACCGGCCGGCCCCGCCCGGCCCGGGCCCGCGGCCTGGCCGGGCACCGTGGGCAGCCGGCCCGCGGCCAGCGTCGCCTCCTCGGCGGCGGCCCGCTCGCGGTTGCGCCGCGAGTCCTCCGGCTCCAGGGGTATCGGCGAACCGCGCAGCGGCTCGTCCGCCGTGCGCGGCAGCGTCAGCCGGAACTGCGAACCGCCTCCCGGCTCGCCCCACGCCTGAAGCCAGCCACCGTGCAGCCGCGCGTCCTCCACGGCGATCGACAGCCCCAGCCCCGTACCGCCCGTGGTGCGGGCGCGCGCCGGGTCGGCCCGCCAGAAGCGGTTGAACACCCGCGTCGCCTCGCCGGGCTTGAGCCCGACGCCGTAGTCGCGCACCGCCACGGCCACCGCGCCGCCCGCGGCCGCCATCCGCACCACCACGTCCCGGCCCTCACCGTGCTCCACGGCGTTGACGACCAGGTTCCGCAGCACCCGCTCGACCCTGCGCGCGTCGGCCTCGGCGACCACCGGCTGCTCGTCACCGACCACCAGGATCCGTCCGCCCTTGCGCTCGGCCAGCGGCTCGGCCCCGCCGATCACCCTGCGCACGACCTCCCGCAGGTCTATCGGCTCGGCCTCCAGCGCCGCCGCCCCCGCGTCGAACCGGCTGATCTCCAGGAGGTCGGCCAGCAGCGACTCGAAGCGGTCCAACTGGTCCCCGAGCAGTTCCGCGGACCGCGCCGTCACCGGGTCGAAGTCCTCGCGGGCCTCGTAGATGACGTCGGCCGCCATCCGTACGGTGGTCAGCGGGGTGCGCAGCTCGTGCGAGACGTCCGACACGAACCGGCGCTGCATCCGCGACAGCTCCTCCAACTGCTGGATCTTGTGCTGGAGGTTCTGCGCCATCTTGTTGAAGGCCTCGCCGAGCCGCGCGATGTCGTCCTCGCCGGTGACCTTCATCCGTTCCTGGAGCCGGCCCGCCGACAGCCGCTCGGCGATCCCGGCCGCCATCCGCACCGGCGTCACCACCTGCCGCACCACCAGCCAGGCGATCGCGCCCAGCAGCACCACGACGAACAGTCCGGCCGTCGCGAGGGTCGTCTTGACCAGCGCGAGCGAGTCCTCCTCCTGCGTCAGCGGGAAGAGGTAGTACAGCTCGTAGGAGTTGCCGTCGATGTCGTTGAGGCGCTTGCCGATGACCAGCCCTGCCTCGGACTGCTTGCCGTCCGAGTAGTTGATCCGGGTGTACGTCTGGAACGTCCCCGTGCCCTCCGCGACCGCGTCCCGAAGCTGCGCCGGGATGCTCCGCGACGGCTCCACACCGCCCGAGGCGCGCGCGCCACGGCTCTGCGCCGCGCCCTCCGTGTCGGAGCTGAGGGCCACCACGTTGAACGCGCCCTGACCGCCGCTCGCGAGCTGCACGACCAGGTCGGACCGCCAGTTCAGCGAAGCCCGCCCGGTACCGCCGTCCGGACCGCCCGGGCCCGGCTGCTCGTTCGCCTGGTCCTGGGCCGCCGAGAAGCCGCCCGACGCCTGGCTCTGGGCGGCCCGCTCCTTGGCGTCCAGCAGACCGTTGCGCATCTGGCCGATGACGACGAACCCGAGCAGCAGCACCACGCCGAGCGACATCAGCAGGGTGGCGACGACCACCCGCAGCTGGATGTTCCGCCGCCACAGCCGCAGCGCCGGCAGCAGCGGGCGCCTCACCCAGCGCACCAGCAGCCGGAGCACCGGCCCGCCCGGTGCCCCGTCCTGGAGCAGGCGGCCGGGCCGCCACGGCTGACGTCCCTGCCCGGCAGCCCGCCCCGCACGGACTCCCGGGTTCCCGGGCTTCGGAGCAGCACTGCCGCGGGACATATCAGCTGGGTCCGGCCTTGTAACCGACACCACGCACGGTGACGACGATCTCCGGCCGCTCCGGGTCCTTCTCGACCTTGGAGCGCAGCCGCTGCACATGGACGTTCACCAGCCGGGTGTCGGCGGCGTGGCGGTAGCCCCACACCTGCTCCAGCAGCACCTCGCGGGTGAACACCTGCCACGGCTTGCGGGCCAGCGCGACGAGCAGGTCGAACTCGAGCGGCGTCAGGGCGATCGACTGCCCGTCCCGCTTCACCGAGTGACCGGCCACGTCGATGACCAGGTCACCGATCGTGAGCTGCTCCGGCGCCGGCTCCTCCGACCTCCGCAGCCGCGCCCGGATGCGGGCGACCAGCTCCTTCGGCTTGAACGGCTTGACGATGTAGTCGTCGGCCCCGGACTCCAGACCGACCACCACGTCGACGGTGTCGCTCTTGGCCGTGAGCATCACGATCGGCACCCCGGACTCGGCCCGGATGAGCCGGCACACCTCGATGCCGTCCCTTCCGGGCAGCATGAGGTCCAGCAGCACCAGGTCCGGCTTGGCCTCCCGGAAAGCAGCAAGTGCCTTGTCGCCGTCCGCTACGAACGACGGCTCGAAACCTTCACCACGCAGCACAATCCCGAGCATCTCGGCCAGTGCGGTGTCGTCGTCGACGACAAGGACGCGTCCCTTCATATTCGACATCATCCCATTAGCTAATCGTTACCCGGCGTGACCTGGCACACAGCTCGGCAATTCCACCCCCGGTGACGGGGGAGACCACCCCCAGATCGGTGACGATCGCCGTCACCAGTTCCGGGGGCGTGACATCGAACGCGGGGTTGTACGCCTGCGTTCCCAGCGGGGCCACCGGCAGTCCGCCGCCGGCCGCCGCCCCCGCCCCGCCGACCGCCACCTGCGGCGGTGCGGTGAGCTCCGTCACTTCCTGCCCGGCGCGCTGCTCCACCTCGATGGACGCCCCGTCCGGGGTCGCCAAGTCGATCGTGGTGACGGGCGCCACCACGATGAACGGTACGTGGTGGTACCTGGCCAGCACCGCCAGCGGGTAGCTGCCGATCTTGTTGGCCACCGAGCCGTCGGCGGCGATCCGGTCGGCGCCGATCAGCACGGCGTCCACCTCTCCGGCCGAGAACAGCGAACCCGCCGCGTTGTCCGTCAGCAGCGTGTACGCCATCCCGGTCCGGGCCGCCTCGTACGCCGTGAGCCTCGCCCCCTGCAACAGCGGCCGCGTCTCGTCCACCCACAGCCGCCGCAGCCGGCCCGCCCGGTGCGCCTCCAGCGCCACGGCGAACGCCGTGCCCTCCCCGCCCGAGACGAGCGCCCCGGTGTTGCAGTGGGTCAGGATCCGGTGCCCGCCGCCCGGCAGGAGCTCGTCCAGCAGCGCCAGCCCGTGCGCCGCCATCAGCGCACTGGCCTCGGCGTCCTCCCGGTGCAGGTCCCTGGCCTCCGTGAGCGCCGCCCGGGCGGCCCGCTCCCGGGTCTCGCCCTTCTCCAGCGCCGCCCGGTACGCGCCGGCCGCCCGCCGCACCCCGTACGCCAGGTTCACCGCGGTGGGCCGCGCCCCCGCCAGCGACCCGGCGGCCTCGTCCACGTCGTAGCCCCGCACCGCGGCCAGCGCCACCCCGTACGCACCGGCGATGCCGAGCAGCGGCGCCCCGCGCACGGCGAGCGTCTGGATCGCCCGGACCAGCCCCGGCACGTCCGTGCAGACCAGCTCGACCTCCTCGGCGGGCAGCCGCGTCTGGTCGAGGAGCACCACCATGGGCCCTTCCGGCGGTTCCTCCCAGCGCAGGGAAGGCAGCGTGGGCGGGACGGAGCCGATGGGCGTCTGTGCGTACTGATCAGCCATCCGCCCAGTCTGCCCGCTGAGCCACGGACAATGAAGGTGCCGAGGAGATCCGGCCCCAGGCCCGGCCGGGAACGGCGCGTGGCACCATGGCTGCCAACCTGCCGCCCCACGGAGCGGCCCGGCACCGTGACCGAGCCGGCTCGACGAGCCGGCACCGCGACCAACGCACGAGGTGGACGACCGTGAACGACACTCCGGGCTGGGCCTCGCCCGGATCCTCCCCCTCCGACGGCCGGGGCTCCGACGCCGACCGGCCCGCCGAGCCCTCCGGCGCCCCCGGCACGCCCTCGAAGTGGTCCGCGAACCAGCCGCCCGCGGGCCAGTGGTCCCCGCCGACCGCGCCCGGCCCGTCCGGCCCGGTCCCGCCCCGCGCCCCCGCACCCGACTGGGGCGGTGGTCAGCACCAGGGCGCCTGGGGCCGGCCGCCCGCCGCCAAGCCCGGCGTCATCCCGCTGCGGCCACTCGGCGTCGGCGAGATCCTCGACGGTGCCGTCTCCACCCTGCGCGCCCACTGGCGGACCGTACTCGGCATCACGCTCACCGTCTCCGTGATCACGCAGATCGGCGACATCCTCGTCCAGCGCTACCTCGTCCCCGCGCCGCCGCAGCTCAGCGCGGACCCGACGCCGGAAGAGGCCCTGGCCCAGTCGGTGGAGTCCCTCAAGGCGAGCCTCGTCTCGCTGGGCCCCACGATGATCCTGACCCTCATCGGCACGTTCATCACCACCGCCGTGCTGACCATCGTCATCAGCCGTGCCGTGCTGGGCCGGCCGGTGACGCTCTCCGACGCCTGGCGAGAGGCCCGCCCGAGGCTCCCCCAGCTCCTCGGTCTCACCCTGCTGCTGCCGCTGCTGAGCGCCGCCGTGATGGCCGTGGGCCTGCTCCCGGGCCTGCTCCTGGGCGGCTCCGCCCCCGGCGTACTGCTCACGGTCCTGGGCGGCCTCGCCGCTCTCGTGGGCATCGTCTGGCTGCTGGTCCGCTTCAGCCTGTCCTACTCGGCGCTGATGCTGGAACGGCAGGGCGTGATCGCCTCCCTGCGGCGGTCCGCCAAGCTCGTCCAGGGCGCCTGGTGGCGGATCTTCGGCGTCCTGACGCTCACCATGCTGCTCATGTTCCTCATCTCCATGATCATCGCCATTCCGTTCACGGTCATCGCGTTCGCGGTGGACGGCGAGGGACTCGGCGGCCTGCTCACCGGCTCCGCCCCGGAGTTCGGCTGGCCGTTCCTGATCATCACCGGGATCGGCGCGGTCATCGCCGCCTCCATCACCTACCCGATCTCCTCCGGCGTCTCGGTCCTGCTCTACATCGACCAGCGCATCCGCCGGGAGGCCCTCGACCTGGACCTGGCCCGCGCCGCCGGCGTGCCCGGGTACGGGCCGGCCGACGGCACCACCTCCGGGGGCTGATGCGGTGCCGGCCACGGGGGGCGTGACGACGGCGTGGCCGACGGTCCACGCGGGCGACGACGTACCACTGGACATCCCGCGCGTCCCCGCCCGTGAGGCGGCCGAGCGGGAACTGTCCGATCCGCGGTACCACGAGAACGACCCGAACCTGCTCCAACGGGCGCTCGACGGCTTCTGGGACTGGCTCGGCCGGCTCTTCGACTCCGCCTCGGGGGCCACTCCGGGCGGCCCGCTCGGCCTCGTGGCGATCGCCGTGATCGTCCTGGCCCTCCTGGGCGCCCTGTGGTGGCGGCTCGGCACCCCCCGGCGCGAGCCCGTCACCACGGACCCTCTCTTCGACGACCGCACCCGCGGCGCCGCCGACTACCGCGCGGCAGCCGAGGAGCACGCCGCCGCCGGCCGCTGGAACCAGGCCGTCCAGGAACGGATGCGGGCCGTCGTCCGCTCCCTGGAGGAACGCACCCTCCTCGACCCGCGCCCCGGCCGCACCGCCGACGAAGCCGCGGCCGAAGCCGGCCGGTCCCTCCCCGCCCACGCGGACGGACTCCACGCCGCCGCCCGCGCGTTCGACGACGTCACGTACGGTGGCCGCACCGCCGACAGGAGCGCGTACCAGCGCCTCAAGCACCTGGACACCGCTGTGGAACGGGCCAAGCCCGAATCGAGTACCGCTCCCCGGGGAGCGGCCGGATGAGCACCCCTTCCACCACCTCTCCCACCTCGACGGACCTCTCCGCCCGCCAGACGTGGACCCGGGCCCGAGGGCTGCTGATCGCCCTGGCCGCCCTCGTCGCGGCCGGCATCGTCATGGCCCTGGTACGCGCCGACACCCAGCACGGCCACCTCGATCCCCGCTCCGCCGACCCCCAGGGCAGCCGGGCCGTCGCCGAACTGCTCAGGCACCGGGGCGTCACCACTCGCACCGTCACCACCCTCGAAGAAGCGACCGCCGCGACCGGCCCCGACACCACCCTCCTGGTCACCACCCCCGACCTGCTGACGGACCACCAGCAGCACCTCATGCGCGCCCACATGGACTCCGCGGGCGGCCGCACCGTCCTCCTCTCCGCCGGAGCCCCCTCCGTCAGCACCCTGGCCCCCGGAGTGAACGCGGACTCCTCCGCCCCGGTCTCGGCCCGCGCCCCCCGGTGCTCGCTGCCCGCCGCCGAACGGGCCGGCACGGTCGACCTCGGCGGAGAGCTCTACTCGACCGCCCTCCCCGGCAGCGACACCTGCTACCCCAGCGGCACCTCCGCCGCGCTCGTCCGGGTCAATTCCCCCGCGCGGGGGGACACCGTCCTCCTCGGCTCTCCCGACCTCCTCTACAACGAGCGCCTGGACCAGCAGGGCAACGCCTCGCTCGCCCTGCAACTGCTCGGTTCCCGACCGCATCTCGTCTGGTACCTCCCCTCGCTCGACGACCCCTCCGCCTCCGGCGGTGGCGGCGACACCGGTGACGGGGAAGAAGGCACCGAGCGCGGATTCCTCGAACTGATCCCCTCCGGCTGGCTGTGGGGCACCCTCCAACTCGCCCTCGCCGCCGTGCTCGCCGCCATCTGGCGCGCCCGCCGCCTCGGCCCCCTCGTCACCGAACGGCTCCCCGTCACCATCCGCGCCTCCGAGACCACCGAGGGCCGCGCCCGCCTCTACCGCCGCACCAACGCCCGCGACCGCGCGGCCACCGTCCTGCGCGCCGCCACCCGTACCCGACTCGCCCCCCTCCTGGGTGTCCCGCCGACGGAAGCCCACTCCCCGGACGCCCTGCTCCCCGCCGTGTCGGCACGTTCCACCACCGGGGACAGGGACCTCCGGGACCTCCTCTTCGGCCCGATCCCCGCCGACGACGCCGCTCTCACCCTCCTCGCAGACCAACTCGACGCCCTCGAAAGAGAGGTACGCACCTCATGAGTGCCCCGACCCCCGAGACCGCTGAGAACTCGGACAGCGCCCGCTCCTCCCTGGAGGCACTGCGCACCGAGATCGGGAAGGCCGTGGTCGGGCAGGACCCCGTCGTCACCGGACTCGTCGTCGCCCTGCTCTGCCGAGGTCACGTCCTCCTGGAGGGCGTGCCCGGTGTCGCCAAGACGCTGCTCGTCCGCGCGCTCGCCGCCTCTCTCGAACTGGGCACCAAGCGAGTTCAGTTCACCCCCGACCTGATGCCGAGTGACGTCACCGGCTCCCTGGTCTATGACGCCCGTACCGCCGAGTTCTCCTTCCAGCCGGGCCCGGTTTTCACCAACCTCCTGCTCGCCGACGAGATCAACCGCACGCCCCCCAAGACCCAGTCGTCGCTCCTGGAGGCGATGGAAGAGCGTCAGGTCACGGTCGACGGAACCCCGCGCCCGCTGCCCGAGCCCTTCCTCGTCGCCGCCACCCAGAACCCCGTCGAGTACGAGGGCACCTACCCGCTCCCCGAAGCCCAACTGGACCGCTTCCTGCTGAAACTGACGGTCCCGCTTCCGTCGCGCCAGGACGAGATCAACGTCCTGACCCGGCACGCCGAAGGGTTCAACCCGCGCGACCTGCGAGCCGCCGGGGTGCGCCCGGTCGCCGGCCCGGCCGACCTGGAGGCCGCCCGCGCGGCCGTCGCGAAGACCCAGGTCACCGCCGAGATCGCCGGTTACGTCGTCGATATCTGCCGTGCCACCCGCGATTCCCCCTCACTCACTCTCGGCGTCTCACCCCGAGGCGCCACCGCGCTGCTCTCCACCGCCCGCGCCTGGGCCTGGCTCACCGGCCGCGACTACGTCATCCCCGACGATGTGAAAGCCCTCGCCCTGCCCACGCTGCGCCACCGCGTCCAACTGCGGCCCGAGGCCGAGATGGAAGGAGTCACCCCCGACTCCGTCATCACGGCGATCCTCACCCACGTCCCCGTCCCCCGATGAGGCGGTGAACCGTGGCCCTCACCGGACGCACCGCGCTCCTCGCCGCCATCGGCGCCCTCCCCGTCGGCATCCTCGCCCCCGGCTGGACGGGAATGCTGGCGGTGAACGCCCCGCTTTCACTCGCAATTCTGTGCGACTACGCGCTCGCCGCGCCAGTGCGAACACTCCGGTTCACCCGAAGTGGTGACACAAGCGTTCGACTGGGTGACGCCGCCGAAGTACACCTCACCGTCACCAACCCGTCCCGGCGGCGCCTCCGCGCCCAGCTCCGCGACGCCTGGCCGCCCAGCAGCTGGGTCCCCGGCTCTGAGCGCACCGCCTCCCGGCACACGGCCGCCATTCCGGCGGGCGAGCGACGGCGGTTCACCACGGTCCTCCGCCCCACCCGCCGCGGCGACCGGCACGCCGAACGCGTCACCGTCCGCTCGTACGGACCTCTCGGCCTCGCCGCCCGCCAGGGCAACCACGAGGTGCCCTGGACGGTCCGCGTCCTGCCGCCCTTCGCGAGCCGCAAGCACCTGCCGTCCAAGCTGGCCCGGCTCCGCGAGCTCGACGGCCGCACCAGCGTCCTCGTCCGAGGCCAGGGCACCGAGTTCGACAGCCTCCGCGAGTACGTCCCCGGCGACGACACCCGCTCCATCGACTGGCGCGCGACCGCCCGCCACACCACCGTCGCGGTCAGGACCTGGCGCCCCGAGCGGGACCGCCACATCCTCGTCGTCCTGGACACCGGCCGCACCTCGGCGGGCCGCGTCGGCGACGTGCCCCGCCTCGACGCGTCCATGGACGCCGCCCTCCTCCTCACCGCACTCGCCTCCCGAGCCGGCGACCGCGTGGACCTCCTGGCCTATGACCGCCGCATCCGGACCCTCGTCCAAGGCCGTTCCGCCAAGGACGTCCTCCCGGCCGTCGTCGACGCCCTCGCCCCGCTCGAACCGGAGCTGGTGGAGACCGACGCCCGGGGCCTCGGCTCGGCCGCCCTCAGCCACGCTCCCCGCCGCTCGCTCGTCGTCCTGCTGACGAGCCTGGAAGCCGCCCCCGTCGAAGAGGGCCTGCTCCCCGTCCTGTCCCAGCTCACTCAGCGCCACACGGTCCTGGTGGCGTCCGTGACCGACCCGCACACAGAAGCGATGAGCACAGCGCGGGGCAGCGCCGAGGCGGTCTACGAGGCCGCCGCCGGCACGCAGACGCAAGCGCAACGCCGCCGTACCGCGGAACAGCTCCAACGCCACGGTGTCACCGTCGTGGACGCGACGCCCGACAATCTGGCGCCGGCCCTTGCCGATGCCTATCTGGCCCTCAAGGCAGCAGGCCGTCTCTGACCTCTCCCCTCGGCGTACCGGTCCCGTTTCAGAGACAGGGGTCGGTACGCAGAAAACCCCCCGTGAACGCAGAAAAGCCCCGCACCAGAAGGTGCGGGGCTTTCCCACAATAATTGTTCGGCGGCGTCCTACTCTCCCACAGGGTCCCCCCTGCAG
>NZ_JBIBSG010000025.1:0-19316 GCF_043077235.1 Streptomyces sp. NPDC016309
GCCTCTACCGTCGCCGCAACGTCGTCGAGCGCTGCTTCAACCGACTCAAGCAGTGGCGCGGACTGGCCACTCGCTACGACAAGACCCGCGAGTCCGGCCAAGCCGCCGTCACCATCGCCTCAATCCTGCTCTGGATCTGACCTTTGAAGACGATCTCTAGGCTGTATCGATTTCCGGGTCGGGACCAGTGTTCCGTGGCGGGACGTGTCCGTTGAGTACGGACCGTGGGGCCGGGCCTACGATCTGTTCCGCCGATGGCAGCGGGACGGCACCTGGCACCGCATCCTGACCCGGCTCTACTCGCGATCACGTGGAACCCTGAGCGTCGACTCCACGGTCACCCGCGCGCCCACCAGTATGCGGCCGGGCCACGGGCTCGGAAGGTCGCGCGGCGGGTTCACCACCAAGCTGCCCCTGGCCGTCGAGCAACGCCAGCCCATGTCGATCGTGATCACGGCCGGGCAGCGCGGCGACTCGCCGCAGTTCGAACCCGTATCGGAGAAAGTCCGTGTGCCCCGCATCGGGCCGGGCGCCACGCGTCCGTCCCCATCGGGTCCGCGCTGACATGGCGTATGCCTCCCGCAGAATCCGCGCCTACCTGTGCCGCCGAGAAATCCGATGCACCATCCCCGACAAGGCCGACCAGGCATGCAACCGCCAGGAGCTCGGCTCCCAAGGCGGCCGACCACCACAGTTCGACCCAGTCGACTTCCGCGAGTGTTACGCGGATACGACGAGCTCGCGGTCCGCTACGAGGCGACCGTCCTCGTCCTCGCCCGACGAGGCATCCAAGGCCGGTCTGGACCCAGGCCACGGTGAGAGCGGAGCGGTGCAGCACCGGGTCGACCTCAGGGGTGACCGCTGTCGAGCGGAAGGCCCCGATGCAGGCAAGCGCTTTCCGGCTGTGGCGGGACATAAGACACCTCCGGGCGCCTCCCCCTACCCTGCAGCAATCCTATACGTACGTATTGCGTACGTATCCCGTGTTTTCAGCGTACGACGGTTGGGCGGAGTGTAGGGTCCGGTCATAGAACCTGGACTTGGCTTGTTCGAGGGGGAGCGGTGGCCGCAGAGAGTGACGGCTGGGCCGGCATGGGCGGGGACTGGACGGATGCCGAGGACATCCGCCGGCGCCTCGACCAGGGAGCCGACCCGGAGGGCTGGAACGGGAGCCGGCCCCTGCATCGGGCAGCGGTGTTCGGTTCCCCGGAGGCTGTTGCGGAACTGGCCCGCCGGGTTGCGGATGTGGACGCGTTGGAGAACGGGGTGACGGCACTGTGGGCAGCCGTGATATCCAGGAAGCCGGCCAACGCACAAGCGCTCGCCGCCGCCGGGGCCGATCCCTGGCGGCTGTCGTTCGGCGGCTGGTCACCGGGGCGGCTGAGCCTGGCCGGACCGACACCGGAGCTGTTCTCGGTGCCGGAAGGGGTAGCCCTGACCGACACCGAGCGGGCAGCAGCGCAGGAGGCCCATCGGCTCACCGCCGCATTGGGTGAGTTCTATTACGACGGTACGGGGCTGGCCTGCGTGGCCGGTATCGACGCGGCCGAAGCGGTGCGCCGTCTCAAGGCGACGCCGGTGGACGGCGAGCTCATCGACGAGCTGCTGGAGGGTCCCTACGCCTCCGACATGGACGAGAGCGAGCACATCGTCGGCGTGACGTCCGTGCCGGGCGGCTGCATTGTCACCCAGCCCTGGGGGTACGCGCCGCAGATGCCGGGAGTGCTGGTCCGGTTGTCCGCCGGCACCGTCTGCTACGGCCTCTACGCCAACCCCAAGAGCGGCAATCAGGGCAGCATCGCCCGTCATGGAACGATCGAGGGCTCAGACCTGCACCCGGGCGGAGGACCTGACGAGGACGACAGCTCCGAACAGGTGCTTGCCTCGTACCTCTACCAGCACAACGCCGTCGCCTACGCCTGCGCCTTCGCAGGGCTGCGCCCGACCGACAGGCGCGCCGTGGCCGGACCGCCCGATGTATGGGCCGAACTGCCCCGCCGCGACTACTGGAGTCACTGACTCAGAGCACATCACCTCCGGCTGTGCACCCCGGAGAATCTCGACCGCCTCGCCTCGGCGCGTCGCAGCCCTCTCACATAGGCGCAGCTCATCGGACGAGGCATCCCGCATCGACTGCGTGCCGCCGGAGGCCCACATGGAGAGCCCCCGCGCTCCCCGACATGCGGAAGGTGGTGCTGGATGTCCTGGGGTGTCCGAGGAGATCATCGGCAAGACATGCGGGTCGCATCCAGGAAGCTGGTGGTCGTACGAGCACCGACGAGAACGCGAGGACCGGGGCACATGACCGAGAGCCGCAGCAGGCCGCCGTCTCCTTCGTGACCACCGAGCACTTCACCTTGCAGGGAGCGCGAGCCGCGACGATCAGCGAATCGACCAGCCGGGCGACGATCTTCATCGGTTCAGTGTCCGCCGGGATGGTCGCCCTCGGCCTGATCGACACGGCGACCGGCATCGGCACCGCGTTCTACGCCTTGGGCCTGATCTTCTGTCCACGCTGTCCTTCGTCGGAGTGGTCACCTTCGACCGGGTTCTCCAGTCGGGAATCGAAGACCTCCGCTACGCCCAACGGATCGCTCGGCTGCGTGCCTACTACTTCGACGTAGCCCCCGCACTGACCGACTACCTGGCCAGCGTCCCGCCCTCGCCACGCTTTGCCCTCCAGGGCTTGCACGGCGGGTACTGGCAGGTCTTCCGGACGATCGCCGGAATGATCGGCGTGGTCACCGCGGTCTGGCCGGCTCGGTTGCGGGCCTGCTCGCCGTGCTCGCATCCGACCACTCGGCAGTCGCCGGATTCGTCACGGGCGGAGTGGTAGGTATTGCCGTGCTGGTGGCGCTGATGCGGTTTCAATACCGTGCCTGGGTACTGGCCGCCCGGGAGTGGGCCTTCGATGACGAAGGACGAGCACGTGGCGGGCTGATCGAGCCGACACGATGACGGGCCCGACCACCATGGTCCTGCACCACCTCGCACCCCGTAGGCTCAACCGCGGTGTGGGCGGCATTCCGGTGCGCCCGCGGACACGATGCGGGAGGGCTTCCCGTGATGCCGATCTGCCTGTCGCCCCAAGTTCCCGGCTGGTCACCGCGAACAGAAGCCGGTCTCCAGGCCGCCATCGAAGGCGGACCGCTGGAGGAGACCCACTACCTGGGCCTCAAGAAGGCCCTGGCTGCCACCAAAGGCGACAGCAGAGAACTCGCCCGCGACATAGCCTCCTTCGCCGTCGACGGCGGGACGCTGATCATCGGAATCGCCGAGGACAAGGACAACTGCACCTTCTTCCGTGCTCCGCAGCCCTTGAAGGGACTGGGTGAGAAAGTCGAACAGGTCGCCCGCGCGGTGCCCGACCCGCCGCTCACCGTCGTCACCACCGACATCCCCTCGGCAGCCAACGAGGAACATGGGTATCTCGTCGTCCATATCCCTGCCGGCCCCGCCGCGCCCTGCATGGTCGACGGCCGCTACTACGGCCGCGGCGACAAGACCACGCACGTCCTGTCCGACCGTGATGTCGTACGCCTCCACGAGCGTCACCGCTTCGCCGACCAGGCCGCCCTGGAACTCATGGAGCAGCAGATCGAGACGGACCCCCTCGCAGGGATCGGCGAGCAGTCGCATCTGTTCCTCGTCGCCCATCCGCCGGCCGGCCGCCGCGACACGCTGCTGAAGCGCACCAGCGACCCTCAGTGGGGCCAGCGCCTTTCGGTGACGTCCCCGACCCGGCGTTCGACGCAAGCGACCGCTCGAATCTGCGGCACTACGCCTTCAGCGGGCGCGCGGCTCGCAGAACGGCCGTTTACGTCTGACGTGGGAGTAGCCGGGTGCCTGCTGGCGAGGCTGCGGCAGCGCCCACCGGCCTGGGGTCGGCGTTGCGCTGGGCTTCGCTGCCGCGCCCGCCGTCAGAGCTACGGCTGTGGCTGCGTGTTCTGCGTGTCGGCGAGGGCTCGCTGGGTGCGGAAGTTTTCCCGGTAGGCGTCGTAGACAGAGGCGGTGTGGTGCTCAGGGTCCGTGGAGTCATCCCACTTGAGGAGGGCTTCGTCGTTACCGATCAGGCCCGACTTGGTGTAGGGGTGGCTGCCGGTGAAGACGAGTTTCTGGTTGTTCTTGCCCTTGTAGGTGCCCTCGATGAGCAGGTACTTGGTGTGGGTGGCGGTGTGTGTGCCGCCCGCCGCGTCGTCCAGCTTGTGCAGGCCGATACCGCCGTACCGGGTCGGCTTGTTAAGGATTTGCGCGACTTCGGTCCCCGACGCGTCGAGGTCGCGGTACACGATGTCCACGTAGCAGCCCGCGTCGTCCAGGTCCCACAGTTTCTGCGCGACTTCCGGGCGGGTGATCCCGTGCATCGCGACGCGGATCACCGTGCGGCCATCGGTGGTGCCGTGGCCGGTGTCGTTTCCGTAGCAGGCTGGCTTCCCGTCAACCGGGTCGTCCACCATACCGAGGATGTTGACGATGACGTCCGTGGTCGCCCGTGGGAAAAAGTAGGCCTTGGCGCGGCCCGCCTGGGTGTCCATCAGCACGTCGGAAACCTGCTTGGACGGGTCCGCCTGTGCTTCGGCCTGACGCTTGAAGTAGGCGGCGTAGGCGGCGTACAGCGGCTGATTACCGGCCACCGTCAGAGCGTCGTTCCAGGCCTTCTTCCGGTCCCAGGTGGTCATGTTCGCGGATGACTGCACGACCACGTTGTCCACCGGCACGGTGGCGGTGGCGCTTCCCTTGGTCTTGGAGAACAAGTAGAACTTGTTGTGGTTGACGCTGGGCCAGCCGTCTGCCGGGTTCGGATCTTTCGCCAGGCACGCCTGCTTGTCGGCGCACAGCCGTACCCAGGAGTCGCCCGAACCGGCTGGCTTCTTGGCGAGCCCGGCGGCGAGCAGGTCGTACATCGGACCGCCCTCCCAGTGCCGGAGCGTCTCGCTGTCCAGGATCACCCGAACGTTGACCCCGCGCAGGTGCGCCGCATTCAGCCGCTCCACCACCCACTTGGAGCCGAACACGTACGTGGAGATCATGATGTCGGACCCGGGAACCGCGCCGTCGATGAGCCGGGCGAGGTGTGTGGGTATCGCGTCGGTCCGTGCCGGGTCGGTGCTGGTGGGGTCGTTGAACAAGGCACCGGTCGTTACGGCAGGGGCGGACGTGCCGCCGTCGGCGAGCGCGGGTGCCGGGGCTGTGGTGCCGAGGAGGGCGAGAGCAGCTGCTGTCGTGGTCGCCGTCCGGGCGAGATTGATCTTCGTCACGAACGGTGACCCTATCCGGCCACGGCTTGTGGGCTACCCCTGGCCCCGAGAAGCCGCCCCGGTGGGGGGCTGCGGATGCCCGGGGCTTCCGAGGCCCACTCCGGTTCACCGCACCGGCGACCGGTTGTCGGCCTTCGCGTGAACTTCCGTATCTACATCTACGCCGACACGGGATTGACTTCGTCACCGCCGGCGTCCCGGGGGCCTGCCCGCCGTGCCGAGCGCCGGCTGCTCTGGCTGGACACCCGCTACTGCCTGCCCGGACGGCTTCGGGGCCGTGGAGGGGTGCCAGGGCGTGCACCGGGCCAACCAGCGGGCGGGCATCGCGAGCCTCCTGAGACACGCTCCACAAGAGCCCAGGGAGAGGGCCGCCCATACCATGCCTGTGCACATGACGCCGATTTCCTGCTCTCGGGGTGTCGCGGCGCGCGCCGCCGTCCCGGCCGAGAACCACTCCTCATGTGCCGGCGGACCGTGAGTCTCCGAGTCCTGCGTCGCGTTCGCCTGCTCCCTGCGCCGCAGGTCGAGCGCGGTGGCGACTTTGGTCGAGACTGCGAAGCCTTTCGGTCGACGTGCGGTCGGCCCCATTCTGTACAAGCTGTCGGCATGAATACAGCACCGATCGCCCGCAGGACCCTGCTTACCGGCACTGCGGCCCTGTCCGCCGTTTGCGCCGCCGGCACCGCGCACGCCCGTGCAGGGGCCACCGGCGCGCCGCCGCCGCGGACCGCTGGATCGCTTACCTACAAGGGCGTCAACTTCGATACAGACCGTGATGTCTGGCGCATGGAGTATGTGCGCCGGGAGATCGCGGCCATCAGGGAGCAGTTGCACTGCAACGCGGTCCTGTTGCTCGGCCACGACCTTGACCGGCTGACGGAGGCTGCGTCGATCGCGGCCGCGCACGGCCTTTTCGTCTGGTTCGAGCCGCGGCAGTTCGACAGGGACGCGGAGCAGACCCTCGCCTTCCTCGGCACGGTGGCGTGCGCTGCCGAGCGGCTGCGCACCCGCCATCCCGGCGTAGGAATCGCAGTCGGCACCGAGCTGACCATCTTCATGTCCGGACTAGTGCCGGGCAAGGACTACAACGAGCGCGGTCAGGCGCTGGGGCACCCCGAGTCGGCCGGCTATCAGGAGCGGCTGAACACCTTTTTGGACCGGGCGCTCAAGACCGTACGCCCGCTGTTCAAGGGGCGGGTCACATACAGCTCAGGGGAGTGGGAGGAGGTCGACTGGCGTGGCTTCGACGTCGTGGGGGTCAATCTGTACCGGAACGCGGACAACAAGGCCATCTACACCAAGGTGCTGCGCGCCCTGCAACGGCACGGCAAGCCAGTCGTCATCACCGAGTTCGGCTGCTGCACCTTCACGGGGGCCAAGGAGCAGGGTGGGTCGGGCTTCAACGTGGTGGACTGGGAGCGGGAACCTCCGGTGGTCAAGGACGGCTACGTGCGCAATGAACGAGAGCAGGCCGGCGAGATCGGGGAGCTGCTGGCCCTCTATACAGCCGAGCGGGTGGAAGGCGCGTTCGTCTACAACTTCATCGCCCCCGACTCGCCCCATTCCCCGCAGCGCCGCCACGACCTGGATATCGCCAGCTTCGCGCTGGTCAAGACCTTCCCGACCGGGACGCGGCGCGGCTACGCGGAAACCGGGCAGTGGGAGCCCAAACACTCCTTTCACACAGTGGCCGACCGGTTCCGGTGACACCTGCCGCCACCGGTATCACGGTGCTTCCGATCGCCAGGAGCGGGGACCAGTGCGTGCTGGTCGCCCATCAATCGCAAGGAATCCCGCGCCCATACGGATCCTCCAAGGGCGCCAGCTCGCTGTGCAGATCAACGCTCAGGGCCTGCTCCCCGGCCAATTGCTCTTCAAGGGGTTCGCTTCAGGTGTCCGCAGCCGGCACGGAGAATCCCGGCCGGGTCGGGCCTGTCTGCGGGTGCCAGTGTGCGATCTCAATCCGATTCGGTGGTCGAGGAGATGAGGTGGTCGACGATGTCGGTGAGACGGCCTCGGCGTTGATAGGCGGCGCGTTGCCGGTCGGCACCGCTGCCGGTGGCGCGCAGACGTGACCAGAGGGTGTTCACCAGTTCCGTGTCGCCGTGCTCCTCCAAAGCGGGTTGCAGCCATGCCAGGAGCTGGTCGACCTGGTCGACGGCGGGGGACAGGCGGCCGGTGGACAGGTCGATGCCCTGCCCGGCCAGGCCGTCGCGGGCCGCGCGCCAGCAGGCGGTGCGCAGCACCTCCGGCGCGGGCCGGAAAACCGGGTCGCCGGTGGTGGTGGCGTGCAGGGCGGTGGCGGTCATCGCCCGGACGAGCCCGGCGAGAAGCACGGTCTCGCCCGGGGTGGTGGTCGCGTCGGCGGAGCGGAATTCGAGTGTGGGTACGTGGTGGGAGGGGCGGATGTCCCAGTACAGGCCGCCACGGTCCATGATGCTGCCGGTCGTGAGGAAGCCGGCGACGAGGTCCTCGAAGTGGGAAGTGGACTCGAAGTAGGGGGGGAGGCCCGGCCACCGGCCACCGTCCCCAGGTCGTCGTGCGCCAGCTGGCGTGCCCAGTGTCCCGACCCGCCCAGAAAGGCGAGTTACCGGCGAGAGCGATCAGGGCCGGGATCCAGGGGCGCAGGCGGTTGCTGATCTGCAGCGCCGTGGCGAGGTCGGGAACACCGACGTGGATGTGACAGGCGCAGGCACACTGTTCGTCGTCCAGGGCACCGAATGCCGCGGCGCTCGCCGTGTAGCGGGCGCCGGCGGTCAGCGGCGGCGGGGAGACCTGGCCGAAGACCGGGCTGCCGCTGGAGATGACCCGCAGACCCTGGCGGTCGGCAGCCCGCACGATCGCCTCGCGCGTGGAACGGACCTGCTCCGCGAAATCGGCAAGGCTGGAGTGCGGGTCGGTGCGCACCTCGACCTGGTAGCGCGTCAGCTCAGGGCCCACGCGATCACAGAGCTCACCCGCCGCCTCGGCCACCACCGCGCCCGCCTGCGCGCTCACCGCGCGCGACACAGGGTCGACCAGGAGGAACTCCTCCTCCGCTCCCACCGTCAACGCGGCCTGCCCGCCCGCGACCGTCCGCCCTCGGCCATGATCGGGGAGCAGTCCTCGTGTACCGGCAGACATACGCCCTGTAGTCGTCATGGTCACCATGCTGTCACGGATGGTGACCCCGAGGCAGGGTGCAAAGACGACATCCCTCAACGAAGGGGAGCGGGACGTGCGCGAGTGGACAGGTACTGGATGCCGGGAACGGACCACGGTCCTGGCTTTACGGAACGAGGGCAGGCATGGCTCAGGGCACCGCCCGAGCCCACTGCAGCCGTCTTGCCGCGGGCCGGGGTTCCGATCGTTGCCGCCGTTCCGCCGCCGCCGCGCGCCGTCCGTCCCGGCTGTGCGGCCGGCTGCCGTCGGCCAGCCGGGCTGTGCTGGTGCTGCGTCGGTGCCGGTCGGCGGCTCCACGGCCTCCGCCGGCCCGGTGCATGCTGACGTCATCGGAGGGCTGGGCAATGCCACCTTCGGCAACTACTGCGCCAATCACCTGTCACGAGACCCTGCCAGCGCGACGGTGATCGGCACCGGCCTCCTGACAGGCAACGCTGGACAGAGTCCACTGAGCATGCCCCGCAATAACTGCGGCAGCCAAGGCGCCTCCGGCTTCCGAGGCAGCCAGTGACGGGCGGCGGCGAAACGGCGGCGCTGAGGCAAACCGACCGCAGCCGCAGGGTTCGACAGCGGGCGAACAGCGGCAGCGACTCAGCCGCGCCACCAAACCGCGACAGCACGGCAACCGCCCGGCACGGCCCCGGTGTCCTAGCCCCGTCGCGCGCACCTGTAGGACTCTGAGCGGTGGTGTTTACGCAGCTCAGATCCCTACAGGTGCCGTCTGGGACTCAGTCGGAGTCGCGTGCCAGCGCTCCGGCGACGTCCGCCGCGAGCCCGTAGCCGGGGCTGTCGTCGAGGAGTTCCCGGCGCCGGTTGTAGAGCTGGGTGGTGCGGGAGTCCTTGTGGTCGGCCCACTGCTGGACTTTGTCCGGCCGGGCGTCCGGCTTCGCCAAGGCGTGGGTGACGGCGTCGCCCTTGACGCCGTGCGGGCCGCGCAGCGGGAGCCCGGCGCGCTTGGCCAGCGACTGGAGGAGCCGCCATACGGCGGGTTCGTCGAGCTGGGCGCCGCTGGCGGTGCAGAACAGCCAGCCGGTGGTGCGGCCGTCGAGGTACTCCGTGAGTGCGTCCCACATGGCCGGCGGGATCGGCTTCTTCTTCCGGCCGCCGCCCTTCACCTTCTCCAGGAGCAGCACGACGCGGTGCCCCTGTCGTATCCGAGGTCTTCGACGCGGGCGTTGAGCAGGGAGTCGATGCGCAGGCAGCAGGTGTAGAGGGTGAGCAGCAGGGCGTAGGCGCGCTTGCCGTATGCCGCGACGCGGTGCTCGTCGCGGGCGACGGCCACGAACCGGGCCCACTCCGCCTCGGTGTACCCGGACGTGCGAGAACTTGAAGCCCTTGAGCGGGCCGTGGCAGATGATCCCGGCCGGGGTGGGGATGCCGATGCCGTCGGGGGAGAGGGTGAAGCCGAGCCTCGCGTAGAAGTCCGTCAGCTCCGGCTCGTGCGTGGCGTACAGGACGGCCGCGCCCAGCTTCCCGGCTGGCTGCGAGCGGGCCGCCTTCTCCGCTTCGGCGACCAGGGCGCGCGCGATGCCCTTGCCGCGCCACTGGTCGATTACCGCGAGAGAGTCCAGGACGGCGGTGCCCGCGCCATGGGACTCTCGGACGTGGCGATCAACGACATCGACTACCTGGATCTCGAATACTGAACCCGCAGCCCCAGCACCAATTGCTGTGACTGAGTTGAGCCGAAGCACGATGGTTGTCACATAGGCAGGCTGGGTGTCACCGACGGTGTTGTGGGCGGTTGAGCCTGAGCGCGACAGGTTGACAACTGTGGTCATCCGTGTCCGGCCTCCTAGCTAGGTGTTGCCGGCCATGAGGTTGGTGTCGGTGCTTGTCGGTGCTTGTCGGTGCTTGTCGGTGTTGACCTTCAGGTTGGTTGAAGCTCGATGATGACGCGGTGCCAAACGATGAGCTGATGCCGATCGGGGCCTTCGCCCAACGCAGTGGACTGACCTCCAGCGCACTGCGGTTCTACGCCGACTCCGGGCTGCTGCCCCCTGCCGAGGTCGACCCGGTCTCGGGCTACCGCTACTACAGCACTGCACAGGTGGCTCGGGGGACCACGTTGCGTCAGCTCCGCGAGCTCGCCATGCCCCTGGCCGCTGTCGAGGCTGTGCTTGGTTCCGGGGCTGACGAGGCTTCCCGGCTCCTCGATGAGCATGTCGCGAAGGTCGTCGGAGAGGCAGCGGCCGTGCAGCAGAAGGCCGCTGTCATCAAGTCCGCGCTCGGCGACGCGCCAGGTCTTCCGATTACGGCGGTGAAGGGGCCCGTGCTGGCGGCCGCGGTCGAGCAGGTCCTGACCGCGACCGCGCACGAGCGTGGCATTCCGGAACTCGCCGGTGTGCGCATCGAGGCGAGTCATGAGGCAGTCACGCTGACTGCGACGGACCGATACCGACTCTCCACCAGAACGCTGGTGCCGGCTGAAGCACCGAGGCAGACGTGGGCCGGCACGGTCCACGGCCACGAGCTGCGAGCCGCGGTCGCCGAGATCCGACGCAGTCCGCTGGTGCGACTGGAAGCGGCCTCGAACGGGATCTGGTTTCGCGTGGCCGACCGGGAGGGCCAGCACTGCCGATTGCTGCCCGAGGAGTTCCCCGACTACCGGTTGATGTTCGCGTCACTGGGCGAAGTCAGCACTCGTGCGGCGCTCTCGAAGGACCTGCTCCTGCGAGCCCTGGAAGAACAACCCGGCGAGCGCGTCGCACTGCATGTCGCCGATCACGCAGTGAACGTCGTGTCAGTGGACGACGAACACTCCGGCATCACACTTCCGGCCACCGCGACGGGCCGGCCCCTCCGGATCTGCTTCGAGCTGACCACGCTCTATCCCGCCGTGAGCACCGCGATCGGCCCTGACGTACTCCTCGACCTGCGAGGACACGACCAGCCCGTCACGATCCGCTCCGCGGATCGCGGCGATCTCACCACCCTGGCCATGCCCATCAAGTCCGACCATGCCGCCTGAGAAAGACAACGAGGAACACTCCATGACCACCGCACCCGGCAGCCCCGACCCGATCATGGAAGCAATAGGCCACGCTGTCGCCGAGGGGCGAGCCGGTGGCACCGCTTCCGCCCGCCAGAAGCTACTGGACCTGTGGTCCACGATCGGCGTCACCGGTGACCCGCTGCACCGCTGCTCTCTCGCTCACCACCTGGCAGATCTCTACGACGATCCTGCCCAAGCCCTGGCCTGGGACATCCGGGCCCTGGACGCTGCCGATGCCGTGACCGAGCAGCGCGTCCAGGAGCACGACGCCGGTCTCCACATCGCCGGCTTCTACCCCTCCCTGTACCTCAACCTTGCCGACAACTACCGGCGGCTCGGCTCCTTCGAAGCTGCCACCGAGCACATCGACGCGGCCAAATCGCACGCTCCCAGCCTTCCACG
Organism: Streptomyces sp. NPDC016309; assembly: GCF_043077235.1. Classification (NCBI taxonomy): domain Bacteria; kingdom Bacillati; phylum Actinomycetota; class Actinomycetes; order Kitasatosporales; family Streptomycetaceae; genus Streptomyces; species Streptomyces sp. NPDC016309. Next base: position 11,818 of record NZ_JBIBSG010000025.1, read on the forward strand.
GAATCCCTACGGCAACCTCCTTCGCGGCGCCATCCAAGAGGTCGCTGAAGCCATCGTCAGGCGGGATCGGTCACGGCGATCCTCCGCGCCTGGTTCCGCTGCGTGACGCACAGGCACGTACTTCTGACCCTGGAGGGACGGACTATCAGACCGGTGGTGGATCATCAGAACGAGACCAGGGCGGGCTGGAGGAGCACCGCTTCTCCCGGGCCATGATCCGCACCTTCGATGTCGAGGGCGCGGAACATCTGACGGCCATGCTGCATGAACAGGGCACGGACGTCTTCGGTCTCGACCTCTCCCCGGGCATGGTCGATCACGCCCGGTGGGCCCCTCCGGAGCTGCGCTTCCAGGAGGCTCGGATGGAGTCCCTGCCGATCAAAGACGGCGGGCTCGGCGGCATACTGGCCCACTATTCGACGAGAGTTCCGGTTCTCCCGGGTTGGCCTCTGCGGGCTCGGAGAAGCGGCGTTGTCAGTGGGCTCTGCCAGGGTGTGCGTCGTGGATGAACTGGTGGAGCGTGTCGACGATCAGGATCGTGTGCTGGGGATGGTGGTCAGCCGTCAGCAGGCCATCCAGGAGGGTTGGCTGCACCGAGTCGCCGTGACGGTGTGTCGTGATGATCATGGACGGACCCTCGTTCACCGACGGCCGGAGCAGGCATCGCGCTTCCCCGGGTTCTATGAGGTCGGGGTCGGCGGCGCCGCAAATGTCGGCGAATCCTATGAACAGGCCGCCGCGAGGGAGCTGACCGAAGAGCTGGGCATTCGTGCGCTGCCGCGCCTGCTCTTCACGTTCATCAACCGCAGCGGCTTGAGCCCTCACTGGCTCGGCGTGCACGAAGCCGAGGTGCCGGACCCTGTGGTTCTTGATTCCGACGAGGTCGCCTGGCATGGCTGGCTGACCGAGCCGGAGCTGCGGTCGGCCCTGCTGGAGTGGCGCTTCACCCCCGACAGCAACGAAGCCTTCAGCCGGTATCTGGCGTTCCGGACCGCGCGGTCCTGACCTTGCCCATCACGCTCGGGCTCAGCGTCTGTCGATCTCCTTGGCCAGGTGCTCGGCGTAGTCCTCGAGCAGTGGTTTGAGGGCGCCGTAGTAGGGCTGGTGGTCAGCGGTGCGGAGCCACTGGAAGACGTTGTGTCGCTCCCGGGTCCAGACGGCGCGTAGGGCGGGGTCGGGGGCGATGTGTGGCGGGCAGGTTGCGAAGTCGGGCTCGCTTTCGGCGACGCGGGTCCAGACGTAGGCGCTGCCGGCCAGGCGCCCGCGGTCGTCGCGTCGGGCCCCCATGGGGTCCGGGCAGGGCCGGCACCTTTCAGTGTGAGACACGGAGCGGCGACCGAGCCTCAAGGTGATCTGGTGGCGGCCGGTGAGCCGTCCGCATACCAGGACATGCCGCGCACAGCGGCCGTCACCCGCTCTCATGGGTCGCGTTGTGAAGCGCTGCCGGTGCAGTGCCGACGGCCAGCCTGGCCGGGGATGCGATGAGCCTGCCCCACTGCACCTGATCCGCTTCGCCTAACCCCGCCGGGAGCCCGCCGCGGACCGAGCCGGCTGCCGTGGCTGGGCCGTCCGCGTCGAATCCCCCCACCTCCCGCAGCGCCTCCTGCAGGCCGCTGAACCCTTCTAGGGCTGGTCGAAGCAGAACGGTCGCTGGCGGCCGCGCCCGAGCGCCAGCCACTTCAGGCGGGCGATGCGTCCGCGCGGGGCCCGCGGCTCTCGGCGGGCGGGGATGCGCCCGCCGAGCAGAATGGCCGCAGGCGGGCGGCCCGCTGGCGCTGCCCGGCGTAGGGGGCCAGAAGTTCCAGTATCTCCGCGGTCGCCGAGGCCGCGGCGGCCGGTGAGGGCGTAGCCGATGTGCCTGGGCAGGTGCAGATCGCCCGTGGTGAGGGCGTCGGGAGCCCCGTTGGAGCGTTGCAGGACCTCGGCGGCGGCCCCGCGGGGCTGGCCGGGCCGGGCGGGTCATCCCCTGTAGAGGACGTGCGCAAAGGTACGCGCCGCGTACGGCTTAGGTACGCGGCGCGTACGCCTTATGCCTGGCTCCCGGGGAGGACCTCATGCCCATGGCTGCCGCCTCCTGGGCCGGTCTTATCTGGACAGTTCACCACTTAGCCCCACCGCCCGGTGTGCCGGCGCCTCCACCTGGACATTGGTCGTAGCCGACCCGTGCTCCCGCCTCGGATACCGTGTTGCTCTACGGGGTGCCATAACGGATGTGACGCCCCCCACCGGAGGTAGTCAGCGTATGAGTTCGAAGCGCAGCAAGAATCCAGCCCTGCCCGTACTTGACGACGCATTCCGACTCGCGTCGGTCAAGGACGCCGAAGAGTCCACCCGTGACTTGGCCGCGCGGCTGGCCACCACCGAGCTGCGCCGCGTTTCCCACCCGGGCCGGGTCACCTGGGAGCCCATCGATCAGGCCGAGCCCGTACCGGTCCCGCCGACTGTGGTCGACGGTGACGGGGACCTGTGGCTGCGGGACCGGGGCACTGGCACCTGGACCATGCCCGAGTTCAACCCGAAGGAGTTCCCGGCCCGCTGTGGCGAGGTTCTGACGTGGAGCCAGCTTGCCCGTGAGTTCGGCCCGCTTACCGCACTGGCCGACGACCGCCGCATCGGCGGCGGCCGGCGTCGCTGACCGCGCAGCCTTCTGGTATGACCGCGCCCCTGAAGCGCCCGTTACGGGTAGCTGGGAGCTCCAGCTCACCGCCGAGCTCGACGGTGGCGGCGAGCAGGTGAGCGTGGTGGTGGCGTGCGACGGCCTCGAGCAGCGTGGTGCGGGCCTGGCGCCACCCGATGTCCTCCGCCGTCGCCGACCGGCGGCCGGCGGGTACGCGCGGATGGGGAGATCCTGGGGCTCGCGTACAGCCTCCGTGGTGTGGTCGAGTTCCTTCGCCGGGCGGGGCTGGAGCTGTCCGAGTACGAGGCGGCGCGCTCCCCGCTGATCGAGTGGCGGGGCGGCGGCCCCTACGGGTGGGTGGCCCCGCCCCCGTGACCGCCCGCCCGCCGGGTCGGCTGACCGGCCGAGTGCGCGGCCGCCCTCGTCAGGGCGGCCGCGCCCTGTCCACACCGCAGCGGGATCACGGGCCGGTGAGCGCCTTGTCAGACCCGCCAGGTGCCTCGCGTCCGCCCTCTGGATGTTGGCAGATCCGCCCCGCTGGATCATCCGGTGGGGCGGTGTGCTGCAAATGGTGTGACGCGGGTGGGGGCGAGCGGGGTGTCCGTGAGCCAGGCGTCTGGGCGGACGAAGGTCATGGCGGCCACGCCGGGTGACATGGGCCGGGGATCTCTCTGCACCCGCATGGACCGTCCGTTGGCTCGGTGCCGGCACGGGTAGCGAGCGCTGGGCATCACTCTCACGCGTGTTGACGGTGTGGTGTGCGCGGGCGCGCGCTGGGGCAGGGTTCGGTCGTCTGCCGACGGCCGTACGGGCCCGTACCAGGAAGATGCCCATGCACCGCGTACCCGTCCCTCTTTACAGCGTCGACGATCTTCCCGCGCTCGACTTCGACCCGTTCCTGCATGCCTCCGTGGAGGCGTATCCGGTGCGCCGTATCCGGCTGCCGCACGGCGAGGGCGACTGCTGGCTGGTGACCCGGTATGACCTGGTGCGGTTCGTGACGTCGGACCCCCGCTTCAGCCGGGACATCGTGGGCCGGCCGATCCCGAAGATGACCCGGCACTTCGTTCCGCTGGACCGGGCTGTCAGCTTCGTCGATCCGCCGGAGCACGCCCGGGTCAGGTCGGTCGTTGCACCCGCGTTCGGCCGGCCCGCTCTGGAACGGCTGCGGCCCCGCGTGCAGGCCGCGTTGGACGCCCGCTTGGACCAGTTGGTCGAGGAGCACCCGCCGGCCGACCTGGTCCGCCATGTCACCTCCCCCTTCCCGCTCGACGTGATCGGCCTGGTCCTCGGCATCCCAGAGGCCGACCGCTCCCAGGTGCGCGACTGGGCGACGACCCTCCTTACGAGGGCGTCGGACGAGGCGGCCGCCCGGCGCGCCGAGAGCGTCAAACGGGACGCCCGCGCCTACTTCCGGGACCTCGCCCGGCTGCGGCGCGCCGATCCCGGCGACGACACCATGACGCTGCTGGTCCGGGCAGTCGACCGCGGCGCGATCGACGAGGAGGAGCTGCTGGCGCTTGCCACGCTGATCGGACTCAACGGCTGGCACGCGGTGAGCAACAACACCGCCAGCATGGTCTACGCCCTGCTCACGGCCGACGGCCTGTGGGACCGGCTGTGCGCCGAGCCGGAGGCGGTGCCGAGGGCCGTGACCGAACTTTTGCGGTGGGTGCCCCACAAGCACGGCGTGGGCCAGCCCCGGGTCGCCACCGAGGACGTCGTCGTGGGCGGCGAACTGATCCGCGAGGGCGAGTACGTGTACGTGTCGTACGTGGCCGCCAACTGGGACGAGCGCGTCTACCCCGACGCCGGGCGCATCGACTTCGACCGCCAAGGCCCCCCGCACCTCGCCTTCGGGAATGGGCCGCACTTCTGTGTCGGCCCTCTGCTGGCACACCTGGAGGCGGAGGTTCTGCTGGCCACCCTCACCGCACGGCTGCCGTCCCTTCGCCTGGCGGTGCCCCGTCAGGAGGTGCCCTGGCAGACGAACGTGCTCATCCGAGGCCCGGAGGCACTCCCGGTGCGCTGGTAGCCGCCGGGCCGTGGCGCAGCGGAGTTGAGCTGCTCGATGTCGAACCGGGCGCGCAGGGCGGCGATGGCGGCCTCGTCGGGCGGCCCGCCCGCCGACAGCAGCTCCAACAGTTCGTCGAAATAACGCTCGTGGTCTGGCGGCGGTGCCGACCGGAAGAACATCCTGGCCGGTGCCTCCGTCGGGTTGGCGAACACATGCGGGCAACCCGGCGGTACGACGATGACCGTGCCAGGCGTCGCCCGCACCAGGCGGTTGCCGGACACCGACACCCAGCCGCGCCAGGCGTCGGCCGTCCGTACGCGCGGCTCGAAGGCGAGCACGTCGAGCTCGCCCTCCAAGACGTAGAACAGCTCCTCGCTCCGGCGATGTACATGCGCCCCGACATCGACGGTGAGGCCAGGCCCCGCGAACTGAGGGCAAGCCCCAGCGAGCCTGGGCAAGCCACCCGCGAGGGTGACTTGCCCACCCCGGCCGGAGGCGCTCCGGCCAGGCGGCGTCGGTCACGGCCCCCTGGGCTTCCCGGCGAGCCGGGGGCTGGCCGATGCCGGGTGACCGATGACCGGTCACCGTCTCGGTCGGGAGTTGCATGGGTCGGTCACGGCGCTGACGTGGTGTTTGACCGATTGCCGGGGACGGATTGGTCACGGCAGGCCCGCTGATCGGTCACGCGTTCTGCTGGGCAAGCCCTTGGCACGGAGGGCTTAGCTTGTCTTTTAACTTCTGTGCGCTTCGGTTGTGTCTGCGGGTGCCTCTCCGTAGGGCGCGGTTTCTGATCACGCGGAAGGGGAGAGCTGTTCGCGTACCCATCTGGGATCGGGGTTGGTGTGTGGCTGGCCCGTCACGACGACGGTCGGCACGGTCTCATTGCCGTCGTTGGCTGCTCTCACCGCTGCGGCTCCTGCCGGGTCGCGCCAGATGTTGACCCAGTGCAACTGGCGGGCGCTGCGGCCCAGCCGGATGCGCAGTCGTATGCAGTACTTGCAGCCCGGCCGCCAGAAGACGACCGGTCGGCCGTCGACCGCGCTGCGGCGTTGTGCCTTCTGCGCACCGATCGACCTCGGGAAGATCAGGGGTGAGTTCACGCTGGCGAGCGCCAGGAACGCCAGCAGGAGTGCTGCGGCTGTGCCGGGGCTCCCATTGAAGATCTGCCTAGCCGCGACGGCTGAGCCGCTGAGTACAAGCAGCATCGGCAAGGTCCAAGCGCGCATCATGGTGATGCAGGCTACCGGTGAGTCGAAATACTCCCCGAACTAGGCCGCTCGCCTGGGCATTCGCCGGACAGGCGGCCGGCCCCCCCATGAGCATACGTCCGTCACAGAGCGTGCGTGCGGACGCGCCGACCAGCCCTGACCGTCTGTTCGGCCACGTCTACGGACGTTCGGGACGGTCCAGTGACCTGCCCGACACCATCGCGCCGCTCACCCCGATGACCCCGCACGCGGCGATCAGTGCGTTCACCTACCTCCGGGCGTCCAGGCCGGGGACGATCCGGTCCGCGGTCGGCGGTGGGCCGACCACCGCCGAACCCTGGAGGTCATCGCGTGGAAGTACCGCACCTGCTCGCCCTGGCGGGACCTGCCCGACGAGCTCGGCTCGTTCCGGACCGCCCACAAACGGCTGCTTAGGTGGGCCGTGGACGGCACCTGGGAGCGCATCCTCGCGGCGGTCCTGGCAGCGGCCGACGGCGCTGACGACATTGGCTGGACCGTGTCGGTGGACTCCACCGTCTGCCGGGCTTACCAGCACGCGGCCGGAGCCAGGGAAAGGGGGCTCCAGGCCGGGCCGAACCAGACGACCAGTCAATAGCTGGCTGGCACTGCACGGCTCGGCCTTTCTCCCGCGGCCGGCGCCGGGGCATGGTCAAACGCGCGCCGCGACCGCCGCCCCGCATCCTGTGATGCGTGTGCAGATCGACACTCCGCTCGACGACGCTCTCACCGCGATGCGGGCAGGTGGCACCTACCTTGCCGCCGTCACCGGTGACAAGGGCGCGGTGATCGGCTTCTTCGCCATGGAAGACGTCCTGTCCGAACTCGTCGGCCCCACAGCCGCATGATCGCCCCGAGCGCCGGAAGCGGGGGACGCTGGCAGTGTGTGGCCAGGGGGGTGAGGTTCCGTGCTGCGGGGGTAGAACGGCTGTTGGCTCGTGCAGAGAGCCGGAGCGCCCGATGAAGGGCTGCTCCCAAGCTTGAACGAAGGATTGACCAGTATGGCCAGCGGCACCGTGAAGTGGTTCAACGCCGAAAAGGGCTTCGGCTTCATCGAGCAGGACGGCGGAGGGCCGGACGTCTTTGCGCACTACTCCGAGATCAAGGGCAGCGGATACCGCGAGCTGACGGAGGGCGAGCACGTCACCTTCGACATCGGCCAGGGACAGAAGGGCCCGCAGGCCCAGAACATCATCCGCAGCTGACCGGGCGCAGGGGTGTGAAGCGAGGCGGCTGTCCCCATCCGGCAGCCGCCTCTTGTCGTACAGCCCCGCTCCCTCCTGTTCCGTTGCCGCCCGGTAGGTGCCCAGCGTCAGCGGCGACTTGGATGCCCCGGTGGTGTGGGCTGGCGAGCGCCACGGGTGAGCGGCGGGGGCGACCGTTTCTTCACGCGAGTGCGGGTGGGTGTCGTTGCTGGTGGGGCCCTGGCACGCCGGGCACAGCGTGCGGTGTCCGTCGGGAGCGATGACGGTTTCCCCACTCGTGGCAGTCCGTGCAGTCCTGGGCCAGGGAGAGATCGGGGTGAGGGGCGGGGACTAGGGGGAGTCTTCAAAGGTGATCAGGTGATGAGGGATCATGCTTGTCGTGGTGCGTCGTCATGAGCTTTCGGATGCTGAGTGGGCTGTGCTGTCGCGGTTGT
>NZ_JBIBSG010000026.1:0-18612 GCF_043077235.1 Streptomyces sp. NPDC016309
GAGATCGACTCCGCGACCGTACGGAAGTCGTCCAGCATGCCGTCCATGTGCGGCGAGTGGAACGCGTGGCTCACGCTCAGCCGCTTGGTCTTACGGCCCTGCTCCTCGAAGGACCCGGCAATGGCGACGGCCGCGTCCTCATCACCGGCGACCACGACCGACTGCGGCCCGTTGATCGCCGCGATGCTCACCCGCTCAGTCAGCAGCGGCAGGACCTCGTCCTCCGACGCCTGCACCGCGATCATCACGCCACCAGCAGGCAGCGCCTGCATCAACCGGCCACGCGCGGCAACGAGCGTGCACGCGTCCTCCAGCGAGAACACACCCGCCACATGCGCAGCCGCGATCTCACCGATCGAATGCCCGGCCACGAAGTCGGGCTTCACGCCCCAGCTCTCGACGAGCCGGAACAGCGCCACCTCGACCGCGAACAACGCCGGCTGGGTGAACTCCGTCCGGTCCAGCGTCTCGTCATCCGCGCCGAACAGCACGTCCTTCAGCGGCAGGTCCATGTGGGCGCACACCGCATCCAGCGTCTCCGCGAACACCGGGAACGCCTCATACAGCTCCCGGCCCATGCCCAACCGCTGGCTGCCCTGTCCCGTGAACAGGAACGCCACCTTGCCCGCCACCGGCGAGCCGGTCACCACACCCGCCGACGACGAACCCTCCGACAGAGCCACCAGGCCCGCCAGCAGACCCTCACGATCGGCCCCGAACACCACCGCCCGGTCCTCGAACGACGCACGACCCACCGCCAACGACAGACCGACGTCCACCGGACGCAACACAGAGTCCTGCTCGACACGAGCGAGCAGACGACGGGCCTGCTCACACAGGGCCTCCCCGCCCTTCGCCGACAGCACCCACGGCGTCACCGCCACCGAAGCAACAGGCGCCACAACAGCCCCCGCCACCTCCACCGACTCCTCCACAACAGGAGCCTGCTCGATGATCGTGTGGACGTTGGTGCCGCTCACGCCGAAGGCGGAGACGCCGGCCCGGCGGGGGCGGCCGGTGTCCGGCCACCGCACCGGTTCGGTCAGCAGCGAGACGCCGCCCGCGGACCAGTCGACGTGCGAGGTGGGCTCGTCGACGTGCAGGGTCCGGGGCAGGACACCCTGCCGTATGGCCATGACCATCTTGATGATGCCCGCGACACCGGCGGCGTTCTGGGTGTGGCCGATGTTCGACTTCAGCGAGCCGAGCCACAGCGGCGGCTGATCCGCCGCACGTCCCTGGCCGTAAGTGGCGAGGAGGGCCTGGGCCTCGATCGGGTCGCCCAGGGTGGTGCCCGTGCCGTGGGCCTCGACGGCGTCGATGTCGGCGGGCGTCAGCCGGGCGCTCTCCAGGGCCTGGCGGATGACGCGCTGCTGCGCCGGGCCGTTGGGGGCCGTGAGCCCGTTGCTGGCGCCGTCCTGGTTGACGGCGGAGCCGCGTACGACGGCCAGGACCTGGTGGCCGTTACGGCGGGCGTCGGAAAGGCGTTCCACGAGCAGGACGCCGACGCCCTCGGACCAGCCGGTGCCGTCGGCGGCCTCGGCGAAGGACTTGCAGCGGCCGTCGGGCGACAGGCCGCGCTGGCGGCTGAACTCGACGAAGACGTCGGGGCCGGCGAGGACGGTGACGCCCCCGGCGAGCGCGAGCGAGCACTCCCCCTGGCGCAGCGCCTGCACGGCCATGTGCAGGGCGACGGAGGAGGACGAGCAGGCGGTGTCGATGGTGGCGGCGGGGCCTTCGAGGCCGAAGAAGTAGGCGAGGCGGCCGGAGACGACGCTGGAGGCGGTTCCGGTGAGCAGGTGGCCCTCGACACCGTCGGGGAGGTCGTGGTTGCCGGCCCCGTACGCGTTGGCGGAAGCGCCGACGAAGACTCCGGCCCGGCTGCCGCGCAGGGTGGCCGGGTCGATCCCGGCGCGCTCGAAGGCCTCCCAGGTGGTCTCCAGGAGCAGCCGCTGCTGCGGGTCCATGGCGAGCGCCTCGCGCGGCGAGATCCCGAAGAACGCGGGGTCGAAGTCGGCCGCGTCGTGCAGGAACCCGCCGTCGCGGGCGTAGGTGGTGCCGTCGTGGTCCGGGTCGGGGTCGTACAGCGCATCGATGTCCCAGCCCCGGTTCTCGGGGAAGCCCGTGATGGCGTCGCCACCGGTCTCGACGAGTCTCCACAGTTCCTCCGGCGACCGGACGCCGCCGGGGAAGCGGCAGCTCATGCCGACGATCGCGATCGGTTCGCGTGAGGCGTCGGTGAGCTCCTGGTTCCGGCGACGCAGCCGCTCGGTTTCCTTGAGGGAGGCCCGCAGCGCTTCAACGACTTTTTCGTTGGGGGTTGTCATCACTTACTCCGCACTTCGGGCACGTCAGGATCGGTTGCTGTGGTGGTCGTCGTCGCCGCCGCCGTCGAGGGCCAGGTCGAGGAGGTCCTGGAGATCCATCGAGTCGATGGACTGCGCGTCGGCGGTGGCGGTGGTGCTGCTGGTGGCGGGCTCGTCGGGGCCGGCGAGCCGGAGGAGGCTGTCCAGCAGTCCGGCCTCGCGGATGCGGTGCAGCGGGATGCCGGTCAGGGTCCGGCGCAGCTCCGCTTCCTGCGGGTCGGTGTCGACGGTGGTGCCGGCCGGGTCGCCGGGCGCCTCGGGGAAGAGGGTCAGCAGCAGGTGCTGGGTCAGCGCCTGCGGGTTGGGGTAGTCGAACACGAGGCTGGACGGCAGTCGCAGTCCGCACGTGGTGCCCAGCCGGTTGCGCAGGTCGACCGCGGTGAGGGAGTCGAACCCGAGGTCCTTGAAGGCCCGGTCGGGTGCGACCGCGTCGGCGGAGTCGTGCCCCAGGGCGGCTGCCGCGTGTTCGCGTACGAGGTCGAGGACGGCCGCCCGCCTGTCGTCCCCGGCCAGCTCGGTGAGCCGCCGGAGCGCGGCGGGAGGCGCGTCGGCCGCCGCGTCGCCGGACGACGGGCCGGAGCCGCGCAGTGCCTCCCGGACCTCGGGCAGGTCGGCGATGAGCGGGCGGGGGCGAGCGGCCGCGAACACGGGCGCGAACCGTGCCCAGTCGACGTCCGCGACGGTCACCGCGGCGTCCCGGCCGGCGACGGCGCGTTCCAGTGCGAGCAGGTTCGTCGCCGGGTCCATGGGCGGGAGGCCACGGCGGCGCAGCTGCTCCTCCGCGTCGCCCTCGGTCGCCATGCCCCCGTCGGCCCACGGGCCCCAGGCGATCGCCGTCGCGGGGAGGCCGCGGGCCTTGCGGCGTTCGGCGAGTGCGTCGAGGAACGTGTTGGCCGCCGCGTAGGCGCCCTGGCCGCCACTGCCCCAGACGCCGGCGATGGAGGAGAACAGGACGAAGGCGTCGAGTGAGTCCGGCGTGTCGAACAGCGCGTCGAGGTGGACGGCGCCGGCCGTCTTCGCGGCCACCACCCGGGCGAAGCCGGGCAGGTCGGTGCCGGTGCCGGGCGGCTGGGAGATGCCGGCGGCGTGCACCACGGCCCGTACCGGGGTGCCCTCGTCGGCCAGGCGGGCGACCAGCGCCGCGAGCGCGTCCCGGTCGGCGACGTCGCAGGCGGCGAGTGTCACGGACGCGCCGAGCGCGGTGAGTTCGGCCTCGGTCTCGGCCGCGCCGGGCGCGTCGGCGCCGCGGCGGCTGACGAGGACGAGCCGTTCGGCGCCCCGCTCGGCGAGCCGGCGCGCGACGTGGCGGCCGAGCGCTCCCGTACCGCCGGTGACGAGCACCGTGCCGCGCGGGGTCCAGGTCGCGGCCGGTGCCGTCTCCGGGGCGGTGCGCACCAGCCGTCGTACGAAGGTGCCGGCGGCGCGGACCGCGAGCTGGTCCTCGTCGCCCGCGCCCGCGAGCAGCGCCGTCAGACGGGCCAGGGTGCGGTCGTCGCACGTCGCGGGCAGGTCGACCAGACCGCCCCAGCGCTCGGGGTGCTCCAGGGCGACCACCCGGCCCAGGCCCCAGACCTGCGCCTGCGCGGCGCCGCCGAGTGCGTCGGAGGCGACGGCCGCGACCGCGTCACGGGTGACGCACCACAGCGGGGCGTCGACGGCCCCGGGCAGGACGGAGGTGAGCGCCGAGCTGAGCGCCAGCCCGACCGGCACGCCCGGGTGCTCCGGGTGCGGCCGTTCGTCGAGCGCCAGCAGGGAGAGGACGCCCGACACCGGGCCGTCGCCCGCCTCGCGGAGCCGCTCGTCCAGGCGCGTGCGCAGCGCGCCCGGGTCGCACTCGGTGACGTCGAGCAGGAGCGTTTCGACGTGGACGCCGCCGTCGCGCAGGCGGTCGGTCAGCGCCCGGACCCAGGGGTCTTCGGTGTGCGGCGCGGGCACGGCCACGAGCCAGGTGCCGGTGGGCGTGCCCCGGTCGGCGCCGGACCACGGCTGCCAGGTGGCGCGGTACGAGCGGGCGTCCGCACGGGCCAGCGCCTCCTGGTCGCGCCGCCACGCCGAGAGCGCCGGCAGTACGGCGCTGAGCGGCTGGTCGACGTCGATCGCCGGCCCGCCGGTGAGCGAGGCGAGGTCCGCGTGCTCGACCGCCTCCCAGAAACGGGCGTCGACGTCGCTTGCGGTGGCGCCGGACCCGGAACCGCGCGGGGCGGCGGCGGGCTCGGGCCAGTAGCGCTTGCGCTGGAAGGCGTACGTCGGCAGGTCGACCCGCCGGGCGCCGGTACCGGCGAAGTACGCGTCCCAGTCGACCGCCGAGCCCTGGACGTATACCTGGGCGACGGCGGTGTTCAACGTCTCCGCCTCGGGCCGGCCGGAGCGGAGGGCGGGCGCGAAGACCGCCGCGTTCGCCTCACCGGCCAGGCAGTCCTGGGCCAGGGCCGACAGGATCCCGTCCGGGCCGAGTTCGAGGTACGTCGTGACCCCGGCCGCCTCCAGAGCGCGTACGCCGTCCAGGAACCGCACGGCCTCGCGGACATGACGTACCCAGAAGTCCGCCGAACCCATCTCATCCGTGACCAGCGCACCGGTCAGGTTCGACACGACGGCGATACGCGGGGTCTCGTACGTGATCGACTCCGCGACCTTGCGGAAGTCGGCCAGCATGCCGTCCATGTGCGGCGAGTGGAACGCATGACTTACCGTCAGGCGCTTGGTCTTACGACCCAACTCCTCGAAACGTCCGGCGATGGCCACCGCGTCGACCTCATCACCCGCGATCACGACCGACTGCGGACCGTTGATCGCCGCGATACTGACGCCCTCCGTGAGCAGCGGAAGGACCTCGTCCTCCGACGCCTGCACCGCGATCATCACGCCACCGGACGGCAGCGCCTGCATCAGACGCCCACGAGCCGCCACCAGCGTGCACGCGTCCTCCAGCGAGAACACCCCGGCCACATGAGCGGCCGCGATCTCACCGATCGAATGACCCGCCAGGAAGTCCGGCTTCACGCCCCACGACTCCACCAGCCGGAACAGCGCCACCTCCACCGCGAACAGCCCAGGCTGGGTGAACTCCGTACGGTGCAGCGCCTCACCATCGGCCCCGAACAGCACGTCCTTCAGCGGCAGGTCCGTGTGCGCGCACACCGCGTCCAGCGCCTCCGCGAACACCGGGTACGCCTCGTACAGCTCACGGCCCATGCCCAACCGCTGGCTGCCCTGACCCGTGAACAGGAACGCCAGCCCACCACCGGTGGCGGTGCCCCGCACCAGCCCGGTGGCCTGCTCGCCCGCCGCCAGGGCCTCCAGGGCGCGAGTAAGGCACTCGTGGTCGCCGGCGACGATCGCCGCGCGCTCGTGGAGGGCCGCCCGGCCGGTCGCCAGCGAGTGGGCGAGGTCGACCGGCCGGGGCCGCTCGGGGGACTCGACCACGGGCAGGAGCGTGCCGGCCTGGGCGCGGAGGGCGTCCGCGTTCCTGGCCGAGAGGACGAAGGCCAGGGTCTCCGGCGCGCTGATCGCCGTCGGTGGCTGCGGCGCGGGGAGGGGTTCGGGGGCCTGCTCGATGATGGTGTGGGCGTTCGTCCCGCTGATACCGAAGGACGAGACGCCGGCCCGGCGCGGCCGGTCGTCGGTCCGGGGCCACTCCGTCCGCTCGGTCAGCAGGGCGATGTCCCCGGCCGTCCAGTCGACGTGCGGGGTCGGCTCGTCGACGTGCAGGGTCTGCGGGAGCACGCCGTGGCGCATCGCCATGACCATCTTGATGACGCCCGCGACACCGGCGGCGGCCTGGGTGTGGCCGATGTTCGACTTGATGGAGCCGAGCAGCAGCGGCCGGTCCTCGGGCCGGTCCTGGCCGTACGTCGCGAGGAGCGCCTGGGCCTCGATCGGGTCGCCCAGCTTGGTGCCGGTGCCGTGCGCCTCGACGACGTCGACATCGGCGGGGGTCAGCGCTCCGCTCGCCAGGGCGGCGCGGATCACGCGCTGCTGGGACGGGCCGTTGGGGGCGGTGAGCCCGTTGCTGGCGCCGTCCTGGTTGACCGCCGAACCGCGGACCACGGCGAGGACCGGGTGGCCGTTCTTGCGCGCGTCCGACAGCCGCTCGACGAGCAGCATGCCGACGCCCTCGGCCCAGCCCGTACCGTCGGCGGCAGCGGCGAACGCCTTGATGCGGCCGTCGGGCGAGAGTCCGCCCTGGTGGCTGAACTCGCTGAAGGTGCCCGGGGTGGACATCACGGTGACGCCACCGGCCAGCGCCATCGTGCACTCGCCGTTGCGCAGCGCCTGGATGGCCCAGTGCAGGGCGACCAGCGAGGACGAGCAGGCCGTGTCGACGGTGACCGCCGGGCCCTCCAGGCCCAGGGCGTAGGAGACGCGGCCGGACAGGACGCTGCCCGCGTTGCCGGTCATCACGTGGCCGAGGACCTCGTCGGCGCCGGACTGTTCCAGTTGGGCGTCGTAACCGCTGTAGGCGGCGCCGACGAAGACACCGGCCCGGCTGCCGCGCAGGGCGGACGGGGCGATGCCGGCGCGTTCGATCGCCTCCCAGGCCGTTTCGAGCACCAGCCGCTGCTGCGGGTCCATCGCCAGCGCCTCGCGCGGCGAGATGCCGAAGAAGTCGGCGTCGAAGGTGTCGGCGTCGTGCAGGAAGCCGCCCGCGAAGGCGTGGCCGTCGCCGTCCGCGTACAGCGCGTCGACGTCCCAGCCCCGGTTGCCGGGGAACGGGGAGATCGCGTCGCCGCCGGTCTCGACGAGCCGCCACAGCTCCTCGGGGGTGCGGACGCCGCCGGGGTAGCGGCAGCTCATGGCCACGATCGCGACCGGGTCGTCGGCGAGGCCGGCGGCGGGGGTTCCGGAGAGCGCGCCCGCGCCGGTGGCGAGACCGTCGGCCGTGCCGTTGGCCGGGTCGTGTGCGCCGTTCGGGTCGCCGAGGAGTTCGGTGCGCAGCTCCCGTGCGAGGGCGGTGGGCGACGGGTGGTCGAAGACGAGCGTGGTGGCCAGCCGCAGGCCGGTGGCGGCGGACAGGCGGTTGCGCAGGTCGACGGCGGTCAGCGAGTCGAAGCCGAGGTCCTTGAACGCCTTGTCCGCGTCGACCCGTTCGGCCGAGGCGTGGCCGAGTACGGCGGCGACGTGGGTGCGTACGAGGTCGAGCAGGGCCCGGTCCTGTTCGGGCGCGGTGAGGCGGTGCAGCCGCTCGGCGAGCGGGGTGCCGCCGGCGCGGGTGCGTGCCGTGCGGCGGCCGCCGGTGCCGGCGAGCTGCCGGAAGACCGGGGCGACCGGGCCGGGGCCCGCGGCGGTGCGGAGGGCGGTGAGGTCGAGGCGGGCGGGGACGAGGACGGGCCGGCCGGCGGTGAGCGCCGCGTCGAGCAGGGTCATGCCCTCGGCTGCGGACAGGGCGCCCATGCCGTGCTGTTCCATGCGCCGCAGGTGGGCCTCGTCGAGCGCGCCGGTCATCCCGCTGGCGTCGGCCCACATGCCCCAGGCGAGGGACGTGGCGGGCAGGCCCTGGCCATGGCGGTGCTGGGCGAGGGCGTCGAGGTAGACGTTGGCGGCCGCGTAGTTGGCCTGCCCGGCGCTGCCGAGGGTTCCGGCGACGGCCGAGTACAGGACGAACGCCGAGAGGGGCAGGTCGCGGGTCAGCTCGTGGAGGTGCAGGGCGGCGTCGGCCTTCGGCCGCAGGACGGCGTCAAGCCGCTCGGGGGTGAGCGAGGCGACGACGCCGTCGTCCAGGACTCCGGCCGTGTGGACGACCGCGGTGAGCGGGTGCTCGGCGGGTACCGCCGCGAGGGCGGCGGCGAGGGCGTCACGGTCGGCCGCGTCGCAGGCGGCCCAGGTGACCCGGGCCCCCAGCGCGGTCAGTTCGTCGGTGAGCGCGGGGGCGCCGGGGGCGCCGGCACCCCGGCGGCTCAGGAGCAGCAGGTGGCGCGCGCCGTGCGTGGTGACGAGGTGCCGGGCGGCGATGCCGGCGAGGGTGCCGGAGCCTCCGGTGATCAGGACGGTGCCGTCCGGGTCGATGGCGGTGGTACCGGAGCCGGACCCGGCATCGAGGCGGGACCCGGACGCGGACCCGGACCCGGACTCGGAGCCGGCGAGCGTGCGGTTGCGGGACAGCCGGGGGACGCGTACGGCTCCGTCCCTCAGCATCAGCTCGGGCTCGTCGCAGGCGAGGGCGGCGGCGAGGAGGGTGAGGTGCGCGGGGTCGGGGGCGGCCGCGTCCGACGCTCCGTGCCCGTCGAGATCGGCGAGGACGAACCGCCCCGGGTTCTCCGTCTCCGCCGAGCGGACCAGGCCCCAGACGGCGGCGTGCGGCAGGTCGTCGACGCCCTCGTCCGGGCCGGCGACCGCGCCGCGAGTGAGGACGACGAGGCGCGAGGCGGCGAACCGCTCGTCGGCGAGCCAGGACCGCACGAGGGCGAGCGCCCGGTGCGTGGCCCCGTGCAGGGCCTCCGGCCCGTCACCGGCCGCCGGCTCGGTGAAGGGGACGAGGACGTGCGCGGGTACGGGGGCACCCGCGGCCACCGCTTCGCCCAGCGCCGTCAGGTCCGCGTACCGGGCGGCCGGGCCGAACGCCGCGTCGCCCAGTACCGCCCACCCGTCGCCGGAGGCAGCCGAAGCCATGCCGTCGGCCGGCGTACCGTCCGCGAGGGGCAGGGGCAGGGGCGGAGTCAGGGGCAGGGGCAGGGGCACCCAGTCGAGCTGGAACAGCGACTCGTGGCGAACGGCCGACACACCCGGCTCCGTGCCGGGCTCCACCGTCCCGAACGGCCGCCGGGCCAGTCCGCCCACCGTCGCCACCGGCCGGCCCAGGTCGTCGGCGAGGTCCAGCGCGACGGCCCCCTCGCCGGTGTCCCGCGCCCGTACGCGCAGGGCGCCCGCGCCCTCGGCGTACAGCGTCACGTCCGACCACATGCCGAGCCCGGCGCCCGTACGGGTGTCGCCGTCCCGTACGAAGGCCGCGTGCGCGGCGGCGTCCAGCAGCGCCGGGTGCAGGCCGAAGCCGGCCCCCTCGGTGTCGTCCTCGGGGAGGCGGACCTCGGCGAAGAGCTCGCCGTCACGGAGCCAGACGGCCCGCACGGCGCGGAACAGCGCCTCGCGCCGGGGCGTGGCCGTGTCCGGGTCGGTGGCGTACAGGTCCGTGACGTCCACGGCCTCGGCACCGGCGGGCGGCCACTGCGCCAGGTCGAAGGACGCGGTGGGGGCGGTGGGCGCGAGCACGCCCCGGGCGTGGCGCTCCCAGGGGGCGTCCGCCGGAGCGGCCTCGGCCCGGGAGGAGACCGTGAGGGTGCGACGGCCCCGGTCGTCGGGGGCGTCGACCAGCACCTGGAGCCGCACCGCGCCTTCGGCGGGCAGGCGGAGCGGGGCGTCGAGCTCCAGTTCCTCGACGTGCCCGCAGCCGGCCTCGTCCCCGGCGCGTACGGCGAGTTCGACGAAGGCCGCGCCCGGCAGTACGGCCGTACCGGCCACGGTGTGCCCGGCGAGCCAGGGGTGGGTGCGCAGCGAGAGCCGGCCGGTGAACAGCACACTGTCGGTACCGGCCAGGGTGACGGCCGCGCCGAGCAGCGGGTGCGCGGCCGGTTCGAGTCCGGCGCCGCTCACGTCACCGGCCCCCGCGGCACTCGGCTCCAGCCAGTACCGCTCGTGCTGGAAGGCGTACGTGGGCAGGTCGACGCGCCGGGCGCCCGTGCCGGCGAAGTACGCGTCCCAGTCGACGGTTGCGCCCCGGACGTAAGCCTGGGCCAGCGCGGTGTTGACCGTCTCGGCCTCCGGTCGACCCGAGCGAAGGGCGGGCGCGAAGACCGCCGTGTCCGCGTCGCCGGTCAGGCAGTCCTGGGCCAGGGCCGACAGGACCCCGTCCGGGCCGAGTTCGAGGTACGTCGTGACCCCGGCCGCCTCCAGAGCACGCACGCCGTCCAGGAACCGCACCGCGTCCCGGACATGCCGCACCCAGAAGTCCGCCGAACCCATC
Source organism: Streptomyces sp. NPDC016309 (assembly GCF_043077235.1). Classification (NCBI taxonomy): domain Bacteria; kingdom Bacillati; phylum Actinomycetota; class Actinomycetes; order Kitasatosporales; family Streptomycetaceae; genus Streptomyces; species Streptomyces sp. NPDC016309. The sequence goes on from NZ_JBIBSG010000026.1 coordinate 10,324, forward strand.
TCGTCCGTGACCAGCGCACCGGTCAGGTTCGACACGACCGGGATACGCGGAGCCTCGTACGAGATCGACTCCGCGACCGTACGGAAGTCGTCCAGCATGCCGTCCATGTGCGGCGAGTGGAACGCATGGCTCACGCTCAGCCGCTTGGTCTTACGACCCTGCTCCTCGAAGTGCTCGGCGATGAGCACCGCGTCGGCCTCGTCGCCCGCTACGACCACGGACTGCGGACCGTTGATCGCCGCGATGCTCACCCGGTCCGTCAGCAGCGGCAGGACCTCGTCCTCAGCCGCCTGCACCGCGATCATCACGCCACCAGCAGGCAGCGCCTGCATCAACCGGCCACGCGCGGCAACGAGCGTGCACGCGTCCTCCAGCGAGAACACACCCGCCACGTGCGCGGCCGCGATCTCACCGATCGAATGCCCGGCCACGAAGTCGGGCTTCACGCCCCACGACTCCACCAGCCGGAACAGCGCCACCTCGACCGCGAACAACGCCGGCTGGGTGAACTCCGTCCGGTCCAGCGTCTCGTCATCCGCGCCGAACAGCACGTCCTTCAGCGGCAGGTCCAGGCGGGCGCAGATCGCGTCCAGGGCCTCCGCGAACACCGGGTATGCCTCGTACAACTCACGGCCCATACCCAGCCGCTGACTGCCCTGACCCGTGAACAGGAAAGCAAGGCCGCCACCGACGACCGTACCCTTCACCAGGCCCGGGACCTGCTCGCCCTCGGCGAGGGCACCCAGCAAGGAGGTCAGCGAACGCACGTCGGAGCCGTCACCGAGGAGCACCGCCCGGTGCCCCAGGGCCGCGCGGGTGGTGGCCAGGGAGTGGGCGATGTCGACGGGGCGTGCGGTGGGGTGGCCCTGGCCGTGCGTGGCCAGCAGGCGTGCGGCCTGGGCGCGCAGCGCGTCGGCGCTCCTGGCGGAGAGGGTCCAGGGCAGGACGACCGGCACGTGGGGCGCGGCGGCAGGGGCGGCCTCCGCGGGCTCCTCGGCGTCGGGGGCCTGCTCGATGATGGTGTGGGCGTTGGTGCCGCTCACGCCGAAGGCGGAGACGGCGGCGCGGCGCGGGGCGCCGGTCTCGGGCCAGGGGGCCGGCTCGGTGAGGAGCGAGACGGCACCTTCCGACCAGTCGACGTTGGGGGTGGGCTCGTCCACGTGGAGGGTCTGCGGGAGCACGCCGTGGCGCATGGCCATGACCATTTTGATGATGCCGGCGACACCGGCGGCGGCCTGGGTGTGGCCGATGTTGGACTTGAGCGAGCCCAGCCGCAGGGGACGGTCGGCGGGGCGGTCCTGGCCGTAGGTGGCGAGGAGGGCCTGGGCCTCGATGGGGTCGCCCAGGGTGGTGCCGGTGCCGTGCGCTTCGACGGCGTCGACCTCGGCGGCCGAGAGCCTGGCGTTCTCCAGGGCCTGGCGGATGACGCGCTGCTGGGCGGGGCCGTTGGGGGCGGTGAGCCCGTTGCTGGCGCCGTCCTGGTTGACGGCCGAGCCACGGACCACGGCGAGGACCGGGTGGCCGTTGCGGCGGGCGTCGGACAGCCGCTCGACGAGCAGGACACCGACGCCTTCGGACCAGCCGGTGCCGTCGGCGGAGGCGGCGAAGGACTTGCAGCGGCCGTCGGCGGCCAGGCCGCGCTGACGGCTGAACTCGACGAACACGTCGGGGTTGGGCATCACGCACACACCGCCGACGAGGGCGAGCGAGCACTCTCCCTGGCGGAGGGCCTGGGTGGCGAGGTGCAGCGCGACGAGGGAGGAGGAGCAGGCGGTGTCGACCGTGGCGGCCGGGCCTTCGAGGCCGAAGACGTAACTGACCCTGCCGGACAGGACGCTGGTCGCGCCGCCCGTCAGAAGCAGGCCTTCGAGGCCTTCGGGTGCCTCCTTGAGGTCGGCGCCGTAGCCCATGGCTCCCGCGCCGACGTAGACGCCGGTACGGCTGCCCCGTACGTCCGAGGGGTCGATGCCCGCGCGTTCGAAGACCTCCCACGAGGTTTCCAGGAGCTGGCGCTGCTGCGGGTCCATCGCCAGCGCCTCGCGCGGCGAAATTCCGAAGAATTCGGGGTCGAAGACGGTCGCTTCGTCGAGGAATCCGCCGCCGGTGTTGTAGAAGGTGCCCTTGCGGTCGGGGTCCGGGTCGGCGAGCGAGGAGACGTCCCAGCCGCGGTCGGCGGGGAATCCGGTGATGGCGTCGCCGCCCGTGGCAACCAGGCGCCACAAGTCCTCCGGCGACCGTACGCCGTTGGGGAATCGGCAGCTCATCGCGACGATGGCGATGGGCTCCCGGGCTTCCTCGTCGACCTCCTGGAGGCGGCGGCGGGCCCGCCGCAGCTCAGTGGTCATCCACTTCAGGTTTTCGAGAAGCTTTTCTTCGTTAGCGCCGGCCACTGAAACGTCACCCCCTGGGGAATTGCTGATTGCTTGCGTATGTCTGGTCCGTTGCCGGATCCGTTTGCGGATCCGGTAGCGGGTCGGTCATCGGATCGGTCATCAGATCAGGATTTTCCGAATTCGTTGTTGATGATGTCGAAGAGGTCGTCGGCGGATGCCGATTCGATGGAGAATTCCTCGTCCTCTCCGATGACCGCCCGGTCGGCCTTGTTCCAGTTCGCCAGGAGCGATTCGAGCCGTGCGGTGACGCGGGCGCGTTCGGTGCTGTCCTCGGGGACCGACGAGAGGAGGAACTCCAGCTTGTCGATCTCCGCGAGGGCGGGGAGCCCGGGCGTGGTCTCCTCGCCGAGGAGTTCCGCCCTGATGTGGTCGGCCAGGGCGGTGGGGGTCGGGTAGTCGAAGACCAGAGCGGCGGGCAGCTTCAGTCCGGTCGCGGCGCCCAGGCGGTTGCGGAGTTCGACCGCGGTGAGGGAGTCGAAGCCCAGCTCCTTGAAGGCGCGGCCGGCCTCGATCGTCGCCGCCCCGTCGTGTCCGAGGACGACGGCGACCTGGGTGCGCACCAGGTGGAGCACGGTGCGCTCGGCCTCGGGCCCGCTCATCCTCCGCAGTTCGGCCTGGAGGTTCCCCGCCTCATCGGCCGCCGTGGCGGCCCCGTCCCGTTCGGCGTCGAGGACCCGGCGCACCTCGGGGAGGTCGGCGATCAGCGGGCGCGGGCGTGCGGCGGTGAACGCCGGGACGAACAGGCTCCAGTCGACGTCGGCGACCGTGACGGCCGTCTCGTCCCCGTCGAGTGCCTGCTGGAGGGCGGCGATCGACAGCTCCGGTGCCATGACGGTCAGTCCGCGCCGGCGCAGTTGCTCGGCCGCCTCGTCGTCGGCGACGAGACCGCCCTCGCCCCACGGCCCCCAGGCCACGGAGGTGGCCGTCAGGCCGCGGGCGCGGCGCTGCTGCGCCAGGGCGTCGAGGTGGGCGTTGGCCGCGGCGTAGGCGGCCTGGCCGCCGCTGCCCCAGACACCGGCGATCGACGAGAAGAGCACGAAGGCGTCCAGGTCGGTTCCCTCGAGCAGCTCGTCGAGGTGCGTGGCACCCGCGACCTTGGCGGCCACGACATCGGCCACGTCCCCGGGGCCGGTCTCGTCCAGCGGCGCGAACTGCCCGGCGCCCGCCGTGTGGAACACGGCGGTGAGGGCGGGGCCGGCGTCGCCCCCGCCGGAGGTGCTGGTGAGGCTCGCCAGCAGGTTGGCCACGGCGGTCCGGTCCGTCACGTCGCACGCGACGGCCGTGGCCCGCGCGCCGAGCGCGGTGATCTCGGCGACCAGGGCGTCGACACCGGGCGCCTGGGGTCCGCGCCGACCGGCGAGGACCACGTGCTCGGCGCCCCCGGCCGCGAGCCAGCGGGCGACGTGCCCGCCGAGCGCTCCCGTACCTCCGGTGACGAGGACCGTGCCGCGGGGACGCCACTCGGAGGTGACCGTCCCTGTGTCGCCGTCGGTCCCGGCTTCGGTCCCGGACCCGGTATCGGTACCAGTACCAGTACCGGCTCCGGCTCCGGCTCCGGCTCCGGCCGCGGTCCGGGGCGCGGCGTGGCCGATCCGGCGGGCGAGCAGGCCGGCGGACCGCACGGCGAGCTGGTCCTCGTCGCCGGCGCCGCCCGCGAGCACGGCCAGGAACCGGTCGACCGTCCGCCCGTCCAGCGTGGCGGGCAGGTCGACGAGTCCGCCCCAGCGCTCGGGGTGCTCCAGGGAAACCACCCGGCCCAGGCCCCAGACCTGCGCCTGGGCGGCGCTCAGGACCCGGTCGGACGGGGCGGTCGCCACCGCTCCGGCCGTGGCGCACCACAGCGGGGCGGCGATTCCCGCGTCGCCGAGCGCCTGCACGAGCGTCGCGGTCAGCAGGAGGCCGGCGGGCGCCGCCGGGTGGGCGGGGTGCGGGGCGTCGGCGAACGCCAGCAGGGACAGTACGCCGTCGGCCCCGCCGCCCGCGAGCGCCTCGCGCAGCCGGCCGGCCAACGCCGTCCGGTCCGAGTCGGCGACGTCCACGGACACTTCCCGGACGTCCACACCGTGGGCGGCCAGCGCCTGGGACACCGTGATCACACGCGCGTCCCCGCCGGCCGGGGCCACCACGAGCCAGGTGCCGGACGGTCGCGACGCCACCGGATCGGCCAGCGGCTTCCAGGTGACCCCGTACCGCCAGCCGTCGACGACCGACCGCTCCTGGCGCTGCCGCCGCCATGCGGACAGGGCGGGCAGCAGGGCGCTCAGGGGCTGGTCCGCGTCGACGCCCAGGGTGGCGGTCAGCGCGGACAGGTCCGCCGTGTCGACGGCGGCCCAGAACTCCGCGTCCGCACCGCCCAGCCCCTCGGCGACGGTCGCGCCGGGAGCCTCCTCCAGCCAGTAGCGCTTGCGCTGGAAGGCGTACGTCGGCAGATCGACCCGCCGGGCGCCCGTACCGGCGAAGTACGCCTCCCAGTCGACCGTCACGCCCCGGACCTGGGCCTGGGCGAGGGCGGTGGTGATGGTCTCCGCCTCGGACCGGCCGGCGCGGAGAGCGGGCGCGAAGACGACCGCGTCCGTGTCGCCGGTCAGGCAGTCCTGGGCCAAGGCCGACAGGATCCCGTCGGGGCCGAGTTCGAGGTACGTGGTGACCCCGGCGGCCTCCAGAGCGCGTACGCCGTCCAGGAACCGCACGGCCTCGCGGACGTGCCGTACCCAGAAGTCCGCCGACCCCATCTCGTCCGTGACCAGCGCACCGGTCAGGTTCGAGACCACCGGAATGCGCGGGGACGCGTACGACAGGCTCTCGGCGACCTTGCGGAAGTCGGCGAGCATGCCGTCCATGTGCGGCGAGTGGAACGCATGACTGACCGTCAGGCGCTTGGTCTTACGACCCAGCTCCTCGAAGTGTCCGGCGATGGCCACCGCGTCGGCCTCGTCACCCGCGACCACGACCGACTGCGGACCGTTGATCGCCGCGATGCTGACGCCCTCGGTGAGCAGCGGAAGGACCTCGTCCTCCGACGCCTGGACCGCGATCATCACGCCACCGGACGGCAGCGCCTGCATCAATCGGCCACGAGCCGCCACCAGCGTGCACGCGTCCTCCAGGGACAGCACCCCGGCCACGTGCGCGGCCGCGATCTCACCGATCGAATGCCCGGCCAGGAAATCGGGCTTCACGCCCCAGCTCTCCAGCAGCCGGAACAGCGCCACCTCGACCGCGAACAGCGCCGGCTGCGTGAACTCCGTACGGTCGAGAGCAGCCGCGTCCGCGCCGAACAGCACGTCCTTCAGCGGCAGGTCCATGTGGGCGCAGATCGCGTCCAGTGCGTCGGCGAACACCGGGTAGGCCTCGTACAACTCACGGCCCATACCCAGCCGCTGGCTGCCCTGTCCCGTGAACAGGAACGCCAGTCCGCCCTCGGTGGCGATGCCCCGCACCACGTTCTGCGCCTGCTCGCCCGCCGCCAGCGTCTCCAGAGCGGCCAGGAACTCCTCCCGCTCCGTCGCGACGACGACGGCACGGCGGTCCAGGGCCGCCCGGGACGTGGCCAGGGAGTAGCCGACGTCCGCGGTCCCTGGCAGCGGATCCGACGCGATGCGCGTGCGCAGCCGCTCGGCCTGGGCGCGCAGCCCCGCCTCGCTCTTCGCCGACAGCGCCCAAGGTACGACCCGGGGCGTGGGACCCGGTTCGGCTGCCGGGGCCGTCTCCTCGGCGAGCGGCGGCGCCTGTTCCAGGACGGTGTGGGCGTTCGTACCGCTGAACCCGAAGGACGAGACGCCGGCCCGGCGCGGGCGGCCGGTCTCGGGCCACTCCGTCTGCTCGGTCAGCAGGGCGAGGTCGCCGGACGTCCAGTCGACGTGCGGAGTCGGCTCGTCGACGTGCAGGGTCTTCGGCAGCACCCCGTTCTGCATCGCCAGCACCATCTTGATCACGCCGGCGACACCGGCGGCGGCCTGGGTGTGGCCGATGTTCGACTTGATGGAGCCGAGCCACAGGGGCTGGTCCTCGGCTCGTTCCCGCCCGTAGGTGGCGAGGAGCGCCTGCGCCTCGATCGGGTCGCCGAGCCTGGTGCCGGTGCCGTGCGCCTCGACCGCGTCGACGTCCGTCGTGGACAGCCCCGCGTTGGCGAGGGCGGCGCGGATGACGCGCTGCTGGGACGGACCGTTCGGGGCGGTCAGCCCGTTGCTGGCACCGTCCTGGTTGATCGCCGAGCCTCGCACGACGGCCAGGACCGGGTGGCCGTTCGCCCGCGCGTCCGACAGCCGCTCGACGAGCAGCATGCCGACGCCCTCGCCCCAGCTCGTACCGTCGGCGGACGCCGCGAACGCCTTGATACGGCCGTCCTCCGCCAGCCCCCGCTGGCGGCTGAAGTCGATGTAGGCGCCCGGCGACGACATCACCGTCACACCACCCGCGAGCGCCAGCGAGCACTCGCCGTTGCGCAGCGCTTGGACCGCCCAGTGCAGGGCGACCAGCGAGGCGGAGCAGGCGGTGTCGACGGTGACGGCCGGGCCTTCGAGACCGAAGGCGTACGAGAGCCGACCGGAGACGACGCTCGCCGCGTTGCCGGTACCGAGGAAGCCCTCGATGCCGTCCGGGACAGTCCGGAGCGTCGCTCCGTAGTCCTGGCCGTTGGTGCCGACGAAGACACCGGCCTGGCTGCCCCGCAGTGACGACGGGTCGATACCCGCCCGCTCGAAGGCCTCCCAGGATGTTTCGAGAAGCAGCCGCTGCTGCGGGTCCATCGCCAGCGCCTCGCGCGGCGAGATCCCGAAGAAGTCGGCGTCGAAGTCGGCGGCGTCGTACAGGAACCCGCCCTCGCGGGCGTAGAACGTGCCCTGCTTGTCGGGGTCGGGGCTGTAGAGCGCGTCCAGGTCCCAACCACGGTCGGCCGGGAACTCACCGATGGCGTCGCCGCCGGTGGCCAGCAACTGCCACAGGTCCTCCGGGGTGCGGACCCCGCCCGGGAAGCGGCAGCTCATCGCCACGATCACGATCGGGTCGTCATCGACGGGGGCCTTGGCCACCGGCCCGGCCACGGCGGTCTCCGTGCCCAGCAGCTCATCCCGCAAGTAGGCCGCGAGGGCCGAGGCGGTCGGGTAATCGAAGATCAGCGTGGCCGGCAGCGTCACGCCGGTCACGGCGCCGAGCCGGTTGCGCAGCTCGACGGCGGTCAGCGAGTCGAAGCCCAGCTCCTTGAAGGCCCGTTCCGCACGGACGGCGTCCGAACCGTCGTGCCCGAGCACGGCGGCGACCTGGGCCCGGACCAGCGTGAGCAGCTCTCGCTCCTGCTCGGCCGGGGTCATGCCCGCCAGCCGCTCGGCCGGCGAGCCGGCTCCCTCGGCGGGGCGCGCGGAGCCCGTACGGGGCTCGGACGCCGGCTGGGCCTCGGGAAGTTCGGCGAGGAGGTTACTGGGACGGGCGACGGTGAAGGCCGGCGCGAAGCGCTGCCAGTCCACGTCCACCACCAGCAGAGCGGCGTCAGCGGCATCGCGGGACGCCACGCTCCGGCGCAGGACGGTCAGTGCCATGTCGGGTGCCATGGGCGGCAGGCCCTCGCGGCGCATCCGGGCGTCCATCGCCTCGTCGGCGGCCATGCCGCCCTCGGCCCACGGACCCCACGCCAGAGACGTAGCGGCGAGGCCGTCGGCACGACGCTGCTCGGCCAGCGCGTCCAGATAGGCGTTCGCAGCGGCGTAGTTGCCCTGCCCCGCTGCGCCGATGGTGCCGCTCATGGACGAGAACAGCACGAACGCGGACAGGTCGATGCCCAGCTCGACCGTCAGCTCGTGCAGGTTGCGCGCCGCGTCGACCTTGGGACGCAAGACGTACGCGAAACGCTCCGGCGTCAACGCGTCAAGAACACCGTCATCAAGAACACCGGCGGTGTGGA
>NZ_JBIBSG010000027.1:0-17520 GCF_043077235.1 Streptomyces sp. NPDC016309
TCAAGAACACCAACCGCGACCCCTCGAACCGCGCATCCGCCACCCACTCCTGGAGCAGCGACAACACCCGACCCGACTCCGCATGCACAGCCCCCGGCACATCGGCGGCCTCCGCCACCGAGCACGGCACCACCACGACCCCCGGGACCACACCGCCCTCAGCAGCCGCAGCCCGCAGCATCGCCAGATCAGCGAACGCCTGCGAACCCTCACCCAGCACCAGCCAGTCATCGACCACACCGGCCGAACCATCCACCGGCACCACCGACCACTCCACCCGGAACAAGGCATCGCGGGTGACGTCCTGGGTCGTGTCGAGCTGTTCGCGGTTCACGGCTCGCAGCGCCAGGCCGGTCACCGAGGCGACCGGTTCTCCCGCGGCGTCGGCGATGGTCAGGGCCACCTCCCCGCCCCGGGTGGGCGCGAGGCGTACCCGGAGTTCGGTGGCGCCGACGGCGTGCAGGGACACACCCGACCAGGAGAACGGCAGGCGTCCTTCGCCGCCGCCCCCGGCCTCCGTGCCGCCGAGCCCCAGTGCGTGCAGCGCCGCGTCCAGCAGGGCGGGGTGCAGGCCGAACCGGCCGCCCTCCGCCTGGGCGCTTTCCGGCAGCGCGACCTCGGCGTAGACGTCACCGTCCTTCCGCCAGGCGGCGCGGAGCCCCTGGAACACCGGACCGTAGCCGAAACCGGCGTCGGCGAGGCCCTCGTACAGCCCCTCCATCGCGACCTGCTCCGCCCCGGCCGGCGGCCAGGCGGTCAGGCCCTGCGGAGCGTGTTCCGCTCCGGTCGTGAGCGTTCCGGTGGCGTGGCGGGTCCACGGCAGCTCGGTGTCCGCGCCCTCGGTCCTGGAGTGGAGCGCGAGGCTGCGGCGTCCCGCCTGATCGGCGGCGCCGACCGAGAGCCGGAGCTGCACGGCGGTGTGCTCGGGCAGCACCAGCGGTGCTTCCAGGGTCAGTTCGTCGACCCGGTCGCAGCCGACCTGGTCACCGGCGCGCAGCGCCAGTTCCACGAACGCCGTGCCCGGCAGCAGGACGGAGCCCATGACGGCGTGGTCCGCGAGCCAGGGGTGCGTGGCCAAGGAGAGCCGGCCGGTGAACAGGAAGCCGTCCGAGTCGGGCAGTTCGACCGCCGCGCCGAGCAGCGGGTGGTCGGTCGCGCCGAGTCCGGCCGAGGTGACGTCACCCTGCGAGCGGCCCGCGTCGAGCCAGTAGACGGCACGCTGGAAGGCGTACGTCGGCAGGTCGACGCGCCGGGCGCCGGTGGGGGCGTAGAACGCCCGCCAGTCGACGGGGACGCCCCGTACATGCGCCGTGGCGAGCGCCGAGAGCAGCGTCCCGGCCTCCTCGCGGCCGGCGCGGAGGGCGGGCGCGAAGACGGCCGCGTCCGCCTCGCCGGTCAGGCACTCCTGGGCCAGGGCCGACAGGACCCCGTCGGGGCCGAGTTCCAGGTACGTCGTGACCCCGGCCGCCTCCAAGGCCCGGACACCGTCCAGGAATCGCACGGCCTCGCGGACGTGACGTACCCAGAAGTCCGCCGAACCCATCTCGTCCGTGACCAGCGCACCGGTCAGGTTCGAGACAACCGGGATACGCGGAGCCTCGTAGGAGATGCCCTCCACGATCCGCCGGAAGTCGTCCAGCATGCCGTCCATGTGCGGCGAGTGGAACGCATGGCTCACGCTCAGCCGCTTGGTCTTACGACCCTGCTGCTCGAAGTGCTCGGCGATGGACACCGCGTCCGCTTCGTCACCCGCGACCACGACCGACTGCGGACCGTTGATCGCCGCGATGCTCACCCGGTCGCTGAGCAGCGGAAGGACCTCGTCCTCCGACGCCTGCACGGCGATCATCACGCCACCGGTCGGCAGCGCCTGCATCAACCGGCCACGAGCCGCCACCAACCGGCACGCATCCTCCAGCGAGAACACCCCGGCCACATGCGCGGCCGCGATCTCACCGATCGAATGACCCGCCAGGAAGTCCGGCTTCACGCCCCAGCTCTCGACGAGCCGGAACAGCGCCACCTCGACCGCGAACAGCGCGGGCTGGGTGAACTCCGTACGGTCGAGAGCAGCGGTGTCCGACCCGAACAGCACGTCCTTCAGCGGCAGGTCCAGGTGCGCGCACACCGCATCCAGCGCCTCCGCGAACACCGGGAACGCCTCGTACAACTCACGACCCATGCCCAACCGCTGGCTGCCCTGTCCCGTGAACAGGAACGCCACCTTGCCGGCCACCGGCGAACCGGTGACGACGGCGGCCGACGAGCGGTCCTCAGCCAGCGCGGTGAGCGCGTCCCGGAAGCCGTCGCGGTCCTGGGCGACGACCGTCGCGCGCTGGTCGAAGACCGCCCGGCCGGTGGCGAGGGAGTAGCCGATGTCGGCGGGCGTCTCCGAGGGGTGGGCGTCCAGGTGGGACAGCAGGCGTGCGGCCTGGGCGCGCAGCGCGTCGGGGGTCCTGGCGGAGAGGTTCCAGGGGAGGGCGGCCGGGGCCTGTTCCGTGCCGGCGCGTGCGGGTGCGGGAGTGTCGGGGCCGGCGTCGGCCCCGGCGTCGGGGGCGATCTCGATGATGGCGTGGGCGTTCGTACCGCTCATGCCGAAGGAGGACACGCCGGCGCGGCGCGGGCGGCCGGTGTCGGGCCAGGCGCGCTGTTCGGTGAGCAGCGAGACCGCGCCCGCCGACCAGTCCACGTGGGGGGACGGTGCGTCGACGTGCAGGGTCTTGGGCAGCACGCCGTGGCGCATGGCCTGGACCATCTTGATGATGCCGGCGACACCGGCGGCGGCCTGGGTGTGGCCGAAGTTGGACTTGATGGAGCCGAGCCACAGCGGGCTGTCCTCGGGCCGGTCCTGGCCGTAGGTGGCGAGCAGGGCCTGGGCCTCGATGGGGTCGCCCAGCCGGGTGCCGGTGCCGTGCGCCTCGACGGCGTCGACCTCGGCGGCCGACAGGCCCGCGTTGGCGAGGGCCTGGCGGATGACGCGCTGCTGGGAGGGGCCGTTGGGGGCGGTCAGGCCGTTGCTGGCGCCGTCCTGGTTGACGGCGGTGCCGCGGACGACCGCCAGGACCTGGTGGCCGTTGCGGCGGGCGTCCGACAGGCGCTCGACGAGGAGCATGCCGACGCCCTCGCCCCAGGCGGTGCCGTCGGCGGCGGCGGCGAACGGCTTGCAGCGGCCGTCGCTCGCGAGGCCGCGCTGGCGGCTGAACTCGGTGAAGACGTCCGGGGTGGTGATGATGGTGACGCCGCCCGCGAGGGCCATGTCGCACTCGCCGTTGCGCAGTGCCTGGGCGGCGAGGTGCAGGGCCACCAGGGAGGAGGAGCAGGCGGTGTCGACGGTGACGGCGGGGCCTTCGAAGCCGAAGGTGTACGAGACGCGGCCGGAGGCGATGCTGCTGGAGCCGCCGGTGCCGAGGTAGCCCTCGACGCCTTCGGGGACGGTGTTCAGCCGGGACACGTAGTCGTTGTGCATCTGGCCGACGAACACGCCGACCTGTTCGCCGCGCAGGCCGGTCGGGTCGATCCCGGCCCGCTCGAAGGCCTCCCAGGAGGTTTCCAGCAGCAGGCGCTGCTGCGGGTCCATGGCGAGGGCTTCGCGCGGGTTGATGCCGAAGAACGCCGGGTCGAAGTGGTGGGCGTCGTAGAAGAAGCCGCCCTCCCTGGCGTAGGAGGTGCCGGGGCTGTCGGGGTCGGGGTCGTAGAGCGCCTCGGTGTCCCAGCCGCGGTCGTCGGGCAGGTGGGAGATGCCGTCGCGGCCTTCGGCGAGCAGCTCCCACAGGTCCTCGGGGGTGCGGACGTCGCCGGGGAAGCGGCAGCTCATGGCGACGATCGCGATGGGGTCGTCGGCCTCGACGGCGGTGGCGGCGACCCGCGGGAGGGCGGCGGCCGCCTCGGAGCCGAGGAGTTCGTCCAGGAGGTGGCCGGCGAGTGCGGCGGGGGTCGGGTAGTCGAAGACCAGGGTGGCGGGCAGCCGGATGCCGGCGGTCGCGCCGAGTCTGTTGCGGAACTCGACGGCGGTGAGCGAGTCGAAGCCGAGGTCCTTGAAGGCGCGGGTGGGTTCGACGGCGTCGGGGGTGGCGTGGCCGAGGACGGCTGCCACCTGGTTGCGTACGAGGTCGAGGAGGAGCGGGTCGCGCTCGTTCTCGGGGAGGCGTACGAGCTGCTCGACGAGCGGGGTGCCGCCGCCGGTGGCGGTGGCTTCGACGGCCCGGCGGAGCGGGGTGCGGACGAGGCCGCGCAGCAGCGCGGGGACCATGCTCGCGTCGGCCTGGCGCAGCGGCGCGAGGTCGAGCTGCATGGGTACGAGGTGGGCGTCGCCGAGGTGCCGGGCGGTGTCGAGGAGTGCGAGTCCTTCCTCGCTGGACAGGCCGAGGACGCCGGACCGGGTCATCCGGTCCTTGTCGGCGGTGTCGAGTTCGCCGGTCATTCCGCTGGCCTCGGCCCACAGGCCCCAGGCGAGGGAGGTGGCGGCGAGGCCGTGGGCCTGCCGGTGGCGGGCGAGGGCGTCGAGGAAGACGTTGGCGGCCGCGTAGTTGGCCTGGCCGGCGCCGCCGAAGGTGCCGGCGGCGGAGGAGAACAGGACGAAGTCGGCCAGGTCGAGGTGGCGGGTCAGTTCGTGCAGGTGGAGGGCCGCGTCGGCCTTGGGCCTGAGGACGTGGTCGACGCGCTCGGGGGTGAGGGCGTCGACGACGCCGTCGTCGAGGACGCCGGCGGTGTGGATGACGGCGGTCAGCGGGTGCTCGGCCGGTACGGCGTCGATCAGGGCGGCGAGCGCGTCGCGGTCGGCGGCGTCGCAGGCGGCGATCGTGACGTCGGCGCCCAGCTCGCGCAGTTCGGCGGCGAGTTCGGCGGCGCCGGCGGCGGCCTCGCCGCGGCGGCTGGTGAGCAGCAGGTGGCGGGCGCCCCGGGTGGTGACGGCGTGCCGTGCGACGAGTGCGCCGAGGGTGCCGGTGCCGCCGGTGATGAGGACGGTGCCGGCCGGGTTCCACTCGGCGGGCAGGGTGAGCACGATCTTGCCGACGTGGCGTGCCTGGCTGAGGTAGCGGAACGCCTCGGGGGCCTGCCTGAGGTCCCAGGCGGAGACCGGTACGGGGCGCAGGGCGCCGGTGCGGAAGAGGGCGAGGAGCTCGGTGAGCATCTCCTGGATGCGGTCCAGGCCGGCCTCGGTGAGGTCGAAGGCCTGGTAGGTGACGCCGGGGTGGGCGTCGGCGACGTCCTGCGGGGAGCGGACGTCGGTCTTGCCCATTTCGACGAAGCGTCCGCCGCGCGGCAGGAGCCGCAGGGAGGCGTCGACGAACTCACGGGCGAGCGAGTCGAGGACGACGTCGACGCCGCGTCCGCCGGTGGCGGTGCGGAAGGTGTCCTCGAAGTCGAGGGTGCGGGAGGAGGCGATCCGGTCGTCGGTGAGTCCGAGGCCGCGGAGGGTGTCCCACTTTCCGGGGCTGGCCGTGGCGTACACGTCGGCGCCCCAGTGGCGGGCGAGCTGGACGGCGGCCATGCCGACGCCTCCGGCGGCGGCGTGCACGAGGAGCGCTTCGCCGTCGCGCAGTCCGGCGAGGTCGTGGAGCGCGTAGTACGCCGTCATGAAGACGATCGGTACGGCGGCGGCCTCGGCGAAGGTCCAGCCCTCGGGCATGGGGGCGATCATGCGGCGGTCGACGACGGTGAGCGGGCCGAACGCGCCGGGCAGCATGCCCATGACGCGGTCGCCGGGGGCGAGGTCGGTCACGCCGGGTCCGGTCTCCAGGACGACGCCGGCGCCTTCGCTGCCCATGAGGCCGGGGTCGCCGGGGTACATGCCGAGGGCGTTGAGGACGTCGCGGAAGTTGAGGCCGGCGGCGCGGACGGCGACGCGGACCTGGCCGGGCTCCAGGGGTGCTTCGGACTCGGGGCTGGGGACGAGGGTGAGGTTGTCGAGGGTGCCCTTGTCCTCGATGTCCATGCGCCAGGCGGTCCCGTCCTGGGGCGGGGTGAGCCGGGTGGTGGCGGGGACGCGGGCGAGCCGGGGGGCGTGGACGGTGCCGCGGCGGAGGGCGAGTTGCGGTTCGCCGCCGATGAGGGCCGCGCGGAGGGCCTCGGCGGAGGCGGGGTCGGTGTCGAGGTCGGCGAGGACGAACCGGTCGGGGTTCTCCGACTGGGCGGTACGGACCAGGCCCCACACGGGTGCGTGGGTCAGGTCGGCGAGGTCCCAGTCGCCCTGGGTGGCGACGGCGCCCCGGGTGACGAACACCAGGCGGGAGGCGGCGAACCGGTCGTCGGCGAGCCATGCCTTGACCAGGCCGAGGGCCTGGTGGGTGGCGGTGTGGACGTCATCCGCGAGGGTGCCGCCGGTGGTGCCGGAGGTGTGGTCGACCAGGACGTACGCGGGTGCCGGGGCGCCCGCGTCGAGGGCGGCGCGCAGGCCGTCCAGGTCGGGGTGGGTGCGGCCGGGCAGGGTGGTGGTGGGCGCGCCGATGACGGCCCAGTCGTCGGTGGTGGCGTCCTGGCCGGCGGGGGCGGTCGGCACGGTGGCCCAGTCGACGCGGAACAGCGACTCGTGGTGTGCGGGCCGGGTGCCGCCGAGCTGGTCGGCGGAGACGGGCCGCAGCATCAGGTGGTCGACGGCGGCGACGGGTGCGCCGGTGGTGTCGGCCACCTGGAGGGTGAGCGAGTCCGGGCCGTCGGGGGTGAGGCGTACGCGCAGTGCGGCGGCGCCGACGGCGTGCAGGGACACCCCGCGCCAGGAGAACGGCAGCCGGCCCTGCCGGTCGCCGTCGGGGGACGGCTGGACGAAGGTGGCGTGCAGGGCGGCGTCGAGCAGGGCCGGGTGGAGGCCGAAGCGGGCGGCGTCGGACTGCCGGTCGTCGGGCAGGGCGACCTCGGCGTACACGTCGTCGCCGTGCAGCCAGGCGGCGCGGAGTCCCTGGAAGAGGGGGCCGTAGGCGAAGCCGCCCTGGCCGAGGTGTTCGTAGAGGCCGTCGACGCCGACGGCTTCGGCGCCGGGCGGGGGCCAGGCGGACAGGTCGAAGGCGGGGCGCGGGGCGCCGGTGGCGAGGATGCCGCCGGCGTGCCGGGTCCAGGGCTGGTCGGCGGGGGCGTCCGGGTCGCTGGAGTACAGGTCCAGGGTGCGGCGGCCCGCCCCGTCGGGGGCGCCGACCACGATCTGGAGCCGTGCCGCGGTGTGCGGGGCGAGGACCAGGGGGGCTTCGAGGGTGAGCTCTTCGAGGAGGTCGCACCCGGCCTGGTCGCCGGCGCGGATGGCGAGTTCGACGAAGGCGGTGCCCGGCAGCAGGACGGTGCCCATGACGGCGTGGTCGGCCAGCCAGGGGTGGGTGTCCAGGGAGAGGCGGCCGGTGAAGAGGAGGCCTTCGCCGTCGGCGAGGGCGACGGAGGCGCCGAGCAGCGGGTGGTGGGCGGCGCCCAGACCCGCCGATTCGACGTCGCCGACGTGGCCCTCCGGGGCTTCGAGCCAGAACCGTTCGCGCTGGAAGGCGTAGGTGGGCAGCTCGACGCGGCGGGCGCCGGTGCCGGCGAAGTAGGCGTCCCAGTCCAGCGGCACGCCGCGGGTGTGGATGGCGGCGACGGCGGCGGTCAGGGCGTCGGCCTCGCCGCGGTCGTGGCGCAGCGCCGGGACGAACACGGCGGCGTCGGCCGGGTCGGTGGTGTCGGGCAGGCAGTCGCGGCCGAGGCCGGACAGGACGCCGCGCGGGCCGAGTTCGAGGTAGGTGGTGACGTGTTCGGCGTCCAGGGTGCGGATGCCGTCGAGGAAGCGGACCGCTTCGCGGACGTGGGAGACCCAGTGGTCGGCGGTGCGCAGTTCGTCGCCGGCGACGCGGCCGGTGAGGTTGGTGACGACGGGGATGACGGGCGGGTGGTAGGTGAGGGTTTCGGCGACCTCGCGGAACGCGTCGAGCATGCCGTCCATGAGCGGCGAGTGGAAGGCGTGGCTGACGGTGAGCCGCTTGGTGCGCCGGCCGCGCCGCTCGAACTCGGCGGCGATGTCCAGGGCGAGCGTCTCCTCGCCGGAGACGACGACGGCGGACGCGGAGTTGACGGCGGCGATGCCGACGCGGTCCTCGTGGCCCGCGAGCAGCGGCAGGACCTCCTCCTCGGTGGCGGTGAGCGCGATCATCGCGCCGCCCTCGGCGAGTTCCTGCATGAGGCGGCCCCGGGCGGCGACGAGGGTGGCCGCGTCGGTGAGCGAGAGGACGCCCGCGACGTGCGCGGCGGTGATCTCGCCGATGGAGTGCCCGCTGACGAAGTCGGGGCGTACGCCCCAGGACTCGACGAGCCGGTAGAGCGCGGTCTCCAGGGCGAACAGGGCGGGCTGGGTGCAGCCGGTCCGGTCGAGGAGGCCGCTGTCGTCGGTGAACAGCACCTCCTTGAGGGGCTGTTCGAGGTGCGGGTCGAGGGCGGCGCAGACCGCGTCCAGTGCCTCGGCGAAGACCGGGTAGGTGTCGTACAGTTCGCGGCCCATGCCGGGGCGCTGGCTGCCCTGTCCGGTGAACAGGACGGCGGTCCGGCCGTCGGCGGTGGGGTGGCGGACGACCCGGGCGTCGTCGTGTCCTTCGGCGAGGGCGGTGAGCCCGGCGAGGAGTTCGTCGCGGTCGTGGGCGACGACGGCGGCGCGGCGGTCGAGCGCGGTACGGGTGGTGGCGAGGGAGAGCGCCACATCGGCGGGGGCCGCGTCCGGGCGCTGCCGGAGGTGGTCGGCCAGTCGTGCCGCCTGGGCTCCCAGCGCCGCGGGGGTGCGGCCGGAGAGGGTGAACGGCAGCGGTGCGCCGGCCGGGAGGCCGGTGGGCGTGGGGGTCGCCGTGTCGTCGGCGGGCGGCTGCTCGATGATGACGTGCGCGTTGGTGCCGCTGACGCCGAACGAGGAGATGCCCGCGCGGCGGGGGCGGCCGGTGTCGGGCCAGTCGGCGGCCTCGGTGAGCAGCGAGACGGCGCCGGCGGACCAGTCGATGTGCGGGGAGGGTTCGCCGATGTGCAGCGACGGCGGCATGACGCCGTGGCGCATGGCGAGGACCATCTTGATGATGCCGGCGGCGCCGGCGGCGGCCTGGGTGTGGCCGATGTTCGACTTGATGGAGCCGAGGCGGAGCGGGCTGTCCTCGGGGCGGCCCTGGCCGTAGGTGGCGAGGAGCGCCTGGGCCTCGATGGGGTCGCCGAGGGTGGTGCCGGTGCCGTGCGCCTCGACGGCGTCGACGTCGGCGGTGGTGAGGCCGGCGTTGGCGAGGGCCTGGCGGATGACGCGCTGCTGGGAGGGGCCGTTGGGGGCGGTCAGGCCGTTGCTGGCGCCGTCCTGGTTGACGGCGGTGCCGCGGACGACGGCCAGGACCTGGTGGCCGTTGCGGCGGGCGTCGGAGAGGCGCTCGACGAGGATCATGCCCGCACCCTCGGCCCAGCCGGTGCCGTCCGCGTCGGCGGAGAACGACTTGCAGCGGCCGTCGGTGGCGAGGCCCCGCTGGCGGCTGAAGTCGATGAACGTGTCGGGGGTCGACATGACGGTGACGCCGCCCGCGAGGGCCATGTCGCACTCGCCGTTGCGCAGGGCCTGGGCGGCGAGGTGCAGGGCCACCAGGGAGGAGGAGCAGGCGGTGTCGACGGTGACGGCGGGGCCTTCGAGACCGAGGGTGTAGGAGATGCGGCCGGAGGCGACGCTGCCGGCGGTGCCGGTGCCGAGGTAGCCCTCCAGTCCCTCGGGGACGGCCGGGAGCCGGGTCAGGTAGTCGTGGTACATGACACCGGCGAACACACCGGTGCGGCTGCCGCGCATGGACGCCGGGTCGATCCCGGCCCGCTCGAAGGCCTCCCAGGAGGTTTCCAGCAGGAGCCGCTGGTGCGGGTCCATGGCGAGGGCTTCGCGCGGGTTGATGCCGAAGAAGTCGGCGTCGAAGTCGGCGGCGTCGTGGAGGAAGCCGCCTTCGCGGGTGTAGGAGGTGCCGGCCCGGCCGGGGTCGGAGTCGTACAGCGCGTCGAGGTTCCAGCCGCGGTCGGTGGGGAACGGCGATATCGCGTCGGTGGAGCCGGCGACGAGCTGCCACAGCTCCTCGGGGCTGGTGACGCCGCCGGGGTAGCGGCAGCTCATGCCGACGATGGCGATGAGGTCGTCGTCGGGGCCGGTGGTCGCGGCGACCGGCGCCGCGTCCACCGCGTCGCCGAGGAGTTCGCCGCGCAGGTGGGCGGCCAGGGTGTGGGGGGTGGGGTAGTCGAAGACGAGGGTGGCCGGGAGCCGCACCCCGGTGGCGGAGCCCAGCCTGTTGCGGAGTTCGACGGCGGTCAGCGAGTCGAAGCCCAGCTCCTTGAAGGCGCGGCTCGGGTCGACGGCCTCGGGGCCGGGGTAGCCGAGGACGGCGGCGACCTGGACGCGGACGGTGTCCAGCAGCAGCCGGTCGCGTTCGGCGGCGGTCAGCGGCAGCAGCCGCTCGGCGAGGCCGCCGGCGGGCGCGCCGTCCGGGGTGTCGGCGGCGGCCCGGCGCGCGGGGGCGCGGACGAGGCCGCGCAGCAGCGCGGGGACCATGCTCGCGTCGGCGTGCCGCAGCGACGCCAGGTCCAGGTGCATGGGGACGGCGGTGGGGTCGCCGACGGCGCGGGCGGTGTCCAGCAGCGCCAGGCCCTCGGCGGAGGACAGGGCGGCGACTCCGGCGCGGGAGATCCGCTCCAGGTCGGCGTCGGCGAGGTCGGAGGTCATACCGCTGCGTTCGGCCCACAGGCCCCAGGCGAGCGCGGTGGCGGGCAGCCCCTCGGCGCGGCGGCGCTGGGCGAGCGCGTCGAGGAAGGCGTTGGCGGCGGCGTAGTTGGCCTGGCCGGGGCCGCCGAGGGTGCCGGCGGCGGCGGAGAACAGCACGAACGCGGCGAGGTCGGCGTCGCGGGTCAGTTCGTGCAGGTGGACGGCCGCGTCGAGCTTGGCGGGCAGGACCCGGTCGACGCGCTCGGGCGTGAGCGCCTCGAGGATCCCGTCGTCGAGGACGCCGGCGGTGTGGACGACGGCGGTCAGCGGGTGCTCGGCCGGTACGGTGCCGAGGAGCGCGGCGAGCGCGTCGCGGTCGGCGGCGTCGCAGGCGGCGATCGTGACGTCGGCGCCCAGCTCGCGCAGTTCGGCCGCGAGTTCGGCGGCGCCGGCGGCGGCCTCGCCCCGGCGGCTGGTGAGCAGCAGGTGGCGTACGCCGTGGGCGGTGACCAGGTGCCGGGCGACGAGGCCGCCGAGGGTGCCGGTGGCGCCGGTGACCAAGGCGGTGCCGTCCGGGTCGAGGGCGGGCGCCTCCTGGCCGGGTACGGCGGCGACCCGGGCGAGCCGGGGCACCAGCGCGGCGCCCTCGCGGAGGGCGAGCTGCGGTTCGGTGGTGGCGAGCGCGGCGGGCAGGGCGTGCAGGGACTCGGGGCGTCCGTCCACGTCGAGCAGGACGAAGCGGTCCGGGTGCTCGGACTGCGCGGAGCGCAGCAGGCCCCACAGCGGGGCGTGCGCCAGGTCGGCGACGTCGGACGCGGCGGTGGTGGCGACGGCGTCACGGGTGACGAACACCAGGCGGGAGCCGGCGAGGCGGTCGTCGGCGAGCCAGGCCTGGGCGAGGTCCAGGGCGCGGTGGAGCGCGTCCCGGGCGGCGCCGGGCAGGTCGGTGCCGACGGGGGTGCGCTCGGCGGCACCGGAGAGGGGGAAGGGGACGACGACGGCCTGCGGGACGGGGCCGCCCGCGTCCAGGGACGTGCCGAGCGCGGCGAGATCGGCGTGGACGGTGGCGGTGGGCAGGGCGGTGGCGTACGGGGTGTCCGGGTCGCCGAGCAGCGCCCACTGGCCGGCGGCGACGGTGAGGGCGGCCGGGAGGGGCACACCGGTCCAGTCGACCCGGAACAGCGACTCGTGGAAGGCGGTGCGCGCGGCGTGCACCTGGTCGGGCGAGACGGGCCGCAGCAGCAGCGCGTCGACGGAGGCGACGGGCGCGCCGGTCTCATCGGCGAGGGCCACCGACACCGTGTCGTTGCCGGCGGGCGCGAGCCGTACGCGCAAGGCCCGGGCGCCGACGGCCCGGAGGGTGACACCGCTCCAGGAGAACGGCAGCCTGCCGTGCTCGGTGTCCTCCAGGAGGGAGCCGATGCCGACGGCGTGCAGCGCGGCGTCCAGCAGCGCGGGGTGCAGGCCGAACAGGGCGGCCTCGTCGTGGGCGGCGCGGGGCAGGCGGACCTCGGCGAACACCTCGTCGCCGCGCTGCCAGGCGGCCCGCAGGCCCTGGAAGACGGGGCCGTAGGCGAACCCGGAGCCGGCGAGGTAGTCGTACAGGCCCTCGACGTCGACCTCGGTGGCGCCCTTCGGCGGCCAGCTCGTGAGGTCGGTGCCGGCGGGTTCCCGGCCGGCCGGGGCGAGCACACCGGTGGCGTGCCGGGTCCAGGTGCCCTCGCCCCAGGTGTCGTCGGCGGCGTCCTCGGGCCGGGAGTGCAGGGTCAGCGAGCGGCGGCCCTCGGCGTCGGGAGCGCCGACGGCGAGCTGGATCTGCACGCCGCCGTGCGGGGGCAGCACCAGGGGCGCTTCGAGGGTGAGTTCGTCCAGCAGGCCGCAGCCGGTGTGGTCGCCCGCCTGGAGCGCCAGCTCGACGAAGGCGGTGCCGGGCAGCAGGACGGTGTCCATCACCGTGTGGTCGGCGAGCCAGGGGTGGGTGGCCAGCGAGAGGCGGCCGGTGAACAGGTGCCCGTCGCCGTCCGCCAGCGCGATGGCCGCGCCGAGCAGCGGGTGGTCGGCGGAGCCGATGCCGGCGGCGGTGACGTCGCCGCCCCAGGCGGTGGGCTGCTCGGGCCAGTACAGCTCGCGCTGGAAGGCGTACGTGGGCAGGTCGACGCGGGTGGCGCCGCGCCCGGCGAAGACGGCGGACCAGTCGACGGGGACGCCGTGGACGTGGACCCGGGCGACGGCGGTCGCGAAGGCGGCCGCCTCGGGGCGCTCGCCGCGCAGGACGGGCACGAAGACGGCGTCCCGGTCGGTGACGCACTCCTGCGCCAGGGCGGTGAGCACTCCCCCGGGGCCCACCTCGACGAAGGTGGTCACGCCCTGGTCGGCGAGCCGGCGCACGCCGTCGAGGAAGCGTACGGCCTCGCGGACGTGACGCACCCAGTAGTCGGGGCGGCAGATCTCCTCAGCGGTGACGGAGGCGCCGGTCAGGTTGGAGATCAGGGGGATGACGGGCGGGGCGTACGCGACGGACTCGGCGACCTCGCGGAACGCGTCGAGCATGCCCTCCATCAGGGGCGAGTGGAAGGCGTGGCTGACGGTCAGCCGCTTGGTCCGGCGGCCGCGCCGCTCGAACTCGGCGGCGAGCGCCGCGGTGGCGTCCTCGTCGCCCGAGACGACGACGGAGCGGGGGCCGTTGACGGCCGCGACGCCCACCCGGTCGGTGAGCAGCGGCGCGACCTCGTCCTCGGTGGCCTCGACGGCGATCATGGCACCGCCGGCCGGCAGTGCCTGCATCAGCCGGCCGCGGGCGGCGACCAGCCTGGCCGCGTCGGGGAGGGTGAGGACGCCCGAGACATGGGCGGCGACCAGCTCGCCGATGGAGTGGCCGATGAGGAAGTCGGGGGTGACGCCCCACTGTTCGAGCTGGCGGTGCAGGGCGACCTCGACGGCGAACAGGGCCGGCTGGGTCCAGGCGGTCCGGTCGAGCAGGTCCGCCTCGGGGGTGCCCTCCTCGGCGAACAGCACGTCGTACAGCGGGCGTTCGAGGTGCTGGTCCAGTTCGGCGGCGACCTCGTCGAGGGCGCGGGCGAAGCCGGGGTGGCCGGCGTACAGTTCGCGGCCCATGCCGAGGCGCTGGCTGCCCTGGCCGGAGAAGAGGAAGGCGGTCTTGCCCTCGCCGGTGGCGCCCAGGACGTGGTCGGTGCCCTGTTCGCCGGCGGCGAGCGCCGTGAGGTCGGCGAGCAGGCCGTCGCGGTCGGTGCTGAACAGCACGGCCCGGCGGTCCAGCGACGAGCGGCTGGTGGCCAGGGAGAAGCCGAGGTCGGTCAGGCCCGCGGCGTCTGCGGCGAGGTCGGGGTGGGCGCGCAGGTGGGCGGCGAGCCGGTCGGCCTGGGCGCGCAGCGCGGTGTCGCTCTGGCCCGACACCAGCAGCGGTACGGGACCGGTGGCGCCCTCGGCGGGCCGCTCGCCGGGGGCCGTCGCGTCGCCGGGGGCGCCGTCCGGGTCCACGGCGGGCGGGGCCTGCTCGATGACGGTGTGGGCGTTGGTTCCGCTGACGCCGAAGGACGAGATGCCGGCGCGGCGCGGCTGGCCGGTCTCCGGCCACGGCACGGCCTCGGTCAGCAGCCTGACGTCACCGGCGTCCCAGTCGACGTTCCCGGACGGCCGGTCGATGTGGAGCGACTCGGGCAGGACGCCGTGGCGGATCGCCTGGACCATTTTGATGATGCCGGCGACACCGGCGGCGGCCTGGGTGTGGCCGATGTTCGACTTGATCGAGCCGAGCCACAGGGGGCGGCCGTCGGGCCGGTTCTGGCCGTAGGTGGCGAGGATGGCCTGCGCCTCGATCGGGTCGCCCAGCGTCGTGCCCGTGCCGTGCGCCTCGACCACGTCGACCTGCGCGGGGGTGAGCCCGGCGTTGGTGAGCGCCTGGCGGATGACGCGCTGCTGCGACGGGCCGTTGGGGGCGGTCAGGCCGTTGCTCGCGCCGTCCTGGTTGATCGCCGAGCCGCGCACCACGGCCAGCACCGGGTGCCCGTTCTTCCGGGCGTCGGAGAGCTTCTCGACGAGCAGCATGCCGACGCCCTCGCCCCAGCCGGTGCCGTCGGCCCCGTCGGCGAACGGCTTGCAGCGGCCGTCGGGGGCGAGCCCGCGCTGCCGGCTGAACTGCACGAACGCACGCGGGCTCGACATGACGGTGACACCGCCCGCGAGCGCCAGCGAGCACTCGTCGTTGCGCAGCGCCTGCACCGCGAGGTGCAGGGCGACCAGCGAGGCGGAGCAGGCGGTGTCGACGGTGACCGCCGGGCCCTCGAGCCCGAAGGTGTAGGAGAGGCGGCCGGAGACGACGCTGGCGGCGTTTCCGGTGAGGAGGTACCCCTCGACGCCCTTGGGCACCTCACGCAGCAGTTCGGGATAGTCCTGGCCGTTGGTGCCGATGAAGACACCGGCCTTGCTGCCGCGCAGCGTGGCCGGGTCTATTCCGGCTCTTTCGAACGTCTCCCAGGAGGTTTCCAGCAGCAGGCGCTGCTGCGGGTCCATGCCGAGGGTTTCCCGCGGGCTGATCCCGAAGAACGCGGCGTCGAATTCGCCGACACCGTCGAGGAAACCGCCCTCACGGGTGTAGGAGGTGCCCTGCTGGTCGGGGTCGGCGTCGTACAGCGACTCGATGTCCCAGCCACGGTCGGTGGGGAAGTCGGTGATCGCGTCCCGGCCCCCGGCGACCAGGTCCCACAGGTCCTCCGGCGACTCGATGCCACCGGGGAACCGGCAGCTCATGCCGACGATCGCGATCGGCTCCGGCTCCTGGGCCTCGACCTCGCGAAGGCGCTGCCGCGTCTGATGCAGATCGGCCGTCACCCGCTTCAGGTAGCCGAGGATCTTGTCCTGATCTGCCATTGGAACCTCACCCATGCTTATCGTCACAAACCCTTGCGCCTGCTACTGCCTGCTGTCCGCCGTACTAAATTCCGAGCTCTTTCTCGATGAAGTCGAAGAGCTCGTCCGGCGTGGCCTCCTGAAGCTTTTCGGTCACGGCCTCGCCATGTGAATCGGTGTGCGGTTCACCCCATTTCGCCAGGAGGGCCTGCAGACGCAGCGCGATGTCGG
The DNA here is from genome assembly GCF_043077235.1 of Streptomyces sp. NPDC016309. NCBI lineage: Bacteria > Bacillati > Actinomycetota > Actinomycetes > Kitasatosporales > Streptomycetaceae > Streptomyces > Streptomyces sp. NPDC016309. The sequence goes on from NZ_JBIBSG010000027.1 coordinate 15,740, forward strand.
TACGTGTGTCGCCGTCGGAATCGTCCGGATCGAGTACGGAGAGCGCGGACTCCAGCTTCTCGAGTTCCGCGATCCCCGGGGCGGCCCCGCCACTGCCGTCCTGGGTGATCTCGGCCCGGAGGAATTCGGCCAGCACCGCCGGGGTCGGGTGGTCGAACACGAGCGTGGCGGGGAGCCGCAGCCCGGTGGCGGCGTTGAGGCGGTTACGCAACTCCAGCGCGATCAGGGAGTCGAAGCCGAGCTCCTTGAACGCGCGTCCCGCGCCCACCTCGTCGGTCGTGGGGTGCCCCAGCGCGGTGGCCGCGTGGGAGCGGACCAGTTCGAGCACGGCCAGGGCCTGCTCGGCCTGCGGCATGACGGCGAGCCGTGCCCGCAGCGCCTCGGCCGGGGAGTGCTCCCCGCCCGCCTCGCCGCCGGCCGCCGACGCCTCGGCGAGCCGCCGCACCTCGGGCAGATCGGCGAGGAAGGGGCTGCGCCGTACGGCGGTGTAGCCGGGCGCGAACCGCTCCCACTGGATGTCGGCGACGGCCACGGCCGCCTCCGTCCGGTCGAGGATCTGCTGGAGGGCGCCGATCGCCGAACGCGGCGCCATGGCGGGCACCCCGCCCCGGTCCAGCCGCTCGCCGATCGCACCGCCCGCGGCGAGCCCGCTGTCACCCCAGCGGCCCCAGGCCACGGACGTCGCGGCCAGCCCGTCGGCGTGCCGCTGCTCCGCCAGGGCGTCCAGATAGGCGTTGGCGGCCGCGTAGTTGCCCTGACCGGCGTCGCCGAGCGTGCCGGCCACACCGGAGAAGAGGACGAACGCGGACAGGTCCAGGTCGCGGGTCAGCTCGTGGAGGGTGAGCGCCGCGTCCGCCTTGGGGGCGAGCACGGTCGCGAACCGCTCGGGCGTCAGCGCGTCGATGACACCGTCGTCGAGGACACCGGCCGTGTGCATCACGGCGGTCAGTGGCCGGTCGGTGGGTATGGCGTCGAGGAGGGTGGCGACGGCGTCGCGGTCGGCCATGTCGCAGGCGGTGATGGTGACCTGGGTGCCCAGTGCGGTGAGTTCGTCGCGCAGTTCGGTGGCGCCGGGGGCGTCGAGGCCCCGGCGGCTGGTGAGCAGCAGGTGCTCGGCGCCGTTGCCGGCGAGCCAGCGGGCGACGTGGGCGCCGAGGGCTCCCGTACCGCCGGTGACCAGCGTCGTGCCCTGTGGCTTCCAGGTGCGTGCGGCGGGGGTGTCGGACAGCGGGGCGTGCGCCAGGCGCCGGCCGAACAGGCCGGAGGCACGCAGCGCGACCTGGTCCTCGGCACCGTCACCGGCCAGAACCCCGGCCAGGCGGTCGAGCGTACGGGCGTCGGGACCGGCCAGGTCGACCAGACCGCCCCAGCGGTCCGGGTACTCCAGTGCCGCCGTGCGGCCGAAGCCCCAGACGAGCGCCTGCGCCGGGTCCGCCGTCCTCTCCGAGCGGGACACCGAGACGGCACCGCTCGTGAGGCACCACAGCGGGGCGTCCACCTCGGCGTCGCCGAGGGCCTGGACGAGCGCGGAGGTGGAGAGCAGCCCGGTGTGCGCGCGGAGCGGGGTGCCGCCGTCGCCGGCGAGGGCGAGGAGGGACACCACACCGGTCGGCGCGCTGTCGGCCGCCGTCTCCTTCAGCAGCGCGGCGAGCTGTTCCCGGCCGGTGGCGGCCGGGACGGTGACGGTACGCACCTCGGCGCCGCGCTCGGCCAGCGACCGGAGCACGGTGTCGGCCAGCCCGGAGCCGGTCTCGGGAACGGCCACCAGCCAGGTGCCCGAC
>NZ_JBIBSG010000028.1:0-17517 GCF_043077235.1 Streptomyces sp. NPDC016309
GACGAGCGTCGTGATGAGCGTCCGGCGTTCAACCGGGATGACCGTGGGCCTCGTCGTGATGATCGTGGCCGTGACGACCGTGGTGGTTTCCGGCGTGACGAGCGTCGTGATGAGCGTCCGGCGTTCAACCGGGACGACCGTGGGCCCCGTCGTGATGACCGTGGCCGTGACGACCGTGGCGGGTTCCGCCGTGACGACCGCCGCGACGACCGTGGTGGCTTCCCGCGCGACGACCGGGGCGGTTACCGGCCCCGCGACGACCGCCGTGACGACCGGGGTGCGTTCCCCCGCGATGAGCGGGCGCCCCGCCGTGACGACCGTCGCGATGACCGCCGTGACGACCGGGGCGGGTTCCGTCGGGACGACCGGCGTGACGACCGGCCGCGCGGGCCCCGCCGGGACGACCGCGACCGCGGTGGCTACCGGGGCCGTGACGACCGTCGGGACGACCGCGGCGGCTTCCGTCGTGACGACCGGGACCGGCGTGACCGGGACCGGGAGCCCATCAAGCGGCTGCCGATCCCGCCGGAGGTCACCGGTGACGAGATCGACAGGGACGTGCGGCAGGAGCTGATGAGCCTGCCCAAGACGCTGGCCGAGGATGTCGCCAGGAACCTGGTGATGGTCGCCCAGCTCATCGACGAGGAGCCCGAGAAGGCGTACGCGTACTCGCGCATCGCGCTGCGGCTGGCCTCGCGTGTGGCGGCCGTGCGGGAGGCCGCCGGCTTCGCCGCGTACGCGACCCAGAAGTACGCCGAGGCGCTGGCCGAGTTCCGGGCGGCCCGGCGTATGACGGGCAGCGTGGAGCTGTGGCCCGTGATGGCCGACTGCGAGCGCGGTCTTGGCCGGCCCGAGCGGGCGATGGCGATGGCCGGTGAGCCCGAGGTGCAGAAGCTCGACAAGGCCGGCCAGGTCGAGATGCGGCTCGTCGCCGCCGGGGCGCGCAGGGACATGGGGCAGCTCGACGCCGCCATCGTGACCCTCCAGAGCCCGGAGCTGGCGTCGAACTCCGTCCAGCCGTGGACGGCCCGTCTGCGGTACGCGTACGCCGACGCGCTGCTGGAGGCGGGGCGCGAGGACGAGGCGCGGGAGTGGTTCGCCAAGGCGCTGGAGGCCGACAAGGACGGTTCGACCGACGCGTCGGACCGGCTGGCCGAGCTGGACGGGGTCGAGTTCGTCGATGCCGCCGCGGAGGAGCACGACGAGCCGGAGCACGACGAGCCGGAGCACGACGAGGAGGCGGACGCCGCCGTGTCGGACGACGAGTCGCGCGGCTGACCGATGTGACGAGGGGCGGCATCCCGTGCGGGTGCCGCCCCTTTCGCATGTCCGCGGTCAGTCGACGTCGAGGCTGCGGAGCACCAGGCCGGTGGCCGGCTTCGGGCCGAAGGAGGTCGACTTGCGCGGCATGGTGACGCCCTGGCGGGCCAGGTCGCGCACCACGTCCTCGCGGACCGGGTGCATCAGGACGGCGGTGCCGCCCCGGCGTTCGGCCTGGGCGACGGCAGCCTGCGCGTCATGGATGTAGGTGATGCCCTCGGGGGTGTCCGGGACGTGCCAGACGTGGTCGATGAGCGTGGCGTGCAGCACCGTCGCGTCGAGCGTGCGCCAGGCCTCGGGGCGGTCCGCCCGGACCGTACGGGCGATGATCTCCGGGGAGGGGCGGTCGACCAGGTGGAAGCGGCCGTCGCCGGCGAGCAGGAAGGCGTTGCCCTCCTGGACGGCGGAGGCGAGGGCGCCCAGGGCGGCGGGGAGGGGGCCGTCGAGGGTGCGGACGCGGAAGGCGTCACCGAGGGCGGTGAGGGCGTCGGCGACCGGCAGATGGTTGAGCAGCCGGTGGATGGCGCGGACCTGGAGCGGGTAGCGGCCGGTGTCGATCAGGAGGACCAGGCCGTAGTTCCAGGGGCCGGGCGCGGGGTGTTCGTCGCGGAGGCGCAGGTAGGTGGCCCAGCGGTGGTGGCCGTCGGCGATGAGCGCCTGGTGGCGGCCGAGGTCGGCGGCGACCTCCGCCAGCGCGGCCGGATCGGTGACGGACCAGAGGCGGTGGCTGATGCCGTCCTCGGTGGTCGTCGCCAGCAGGGGCGCCCGCAGCACCGTGCGCTCGATGACGGCGGTCGCTCCGGTGGCGGTGCCGTTGCCGCGGTAGGTCAGGAGCAGCGGGTCCAGGTTGGCGGCGGTGGTGCGCATCAGGGCGGCGCGGTCCGCGACGACGTGGGGTATGACGTCCTCGTGGGGCAGGACCACGCCCTCGTCGGGGGTGGTCAGCTCCAGGGCGCCGATGAGGCCGCGCTGGAGGAGGTCGCCCTTGCGCTGCTCGTACACGTAGAGCGCGGGTTCGGCGTCCGCCGCGAGGACGCCGTCGGAGACCCAGGCCCGCAGGGTGTCGGCGGCCTGGCGGTGGCGGGCCTCGCTGGTGGCCGCTTGCGGCAGGATCAGCCGGACGATGTTGTGCGGGTCGGCCGACTGGAGATGGTGCACACCGTCGGGCCGTACGACCACGTCGTACGGGGGAGAGGTCACCGCGGCAAGGCTCCCGACCCGTTCGGGGACATAGCGCAGCCCACGGAAAGGTGTCAGGTGCAGACCGCCGTTGGCCGCAGAACCTGTGGTGTCCATCCCTGCATCGTATGTGGATTGCGGGTATGCGCGATGATCGGGGGCAGTTGGCTTTCGGAGCGAGAGGTTCAGGACATGGGGCAGCGGGGCAGGAACCGGCCGAGCGGGAGTGCGCGCGCGCTCAGCGAGGCGTACGACACGGCGCTGCTGGACCTGGACGGTGTGGTGTACGCGGGCGGCAAAGCGATCCGGCACGCCGTGGAGGCGCTGGGGACGGCCCGGGACGGCGGGATGCACCTCGCGTACGTCACCAACAACGCGCTGCGGACGCCGGACGCCGTCGCCGAGCACCTGACCGAGCTGGGCGTGCCGGCCGGTGCGTCCGACGTGATCACCTCGGCGCAGGCGGTGGCGCGGCTGGTCTCCGAGCAGTTGCCAGGCGGTTCGCGGGTGCTGGTGATCGGTGGTGAGGGCCTGCGGGTGGCGCTGCGCGAGCGCGGGCTGGAGCCGGTGGAGTCGGCGGACGACGACCCGGCGGCCGTGGTGCAGGGGTACGGGGGGCCGGAGCTGCCCTGGGGGCGGTTCGCCGAGGCCTCGTACGCGGTGGCGCGGGGCGTGCCGTGGTTCGCGTCCAACACCGACCTGACCATCCCGAGCGGGCGGGGGATCGCGCCGGGGAACGGGGCGGCGGTGGAGGTCGTGCGGATCGCCACCGGAGCCGAGCCGCAGGTGGCGGGGAAGCCGCTGCCGCCCATGCACCGCGAGACCATCCTGCGGACGGGTGCGGAGCGGCCGTTGGTGGTGGGCGACCGGCTGGACACCGACATCGAGGGGGCGTTCAACGGGGGCGTGGACTCGCTGCTCGTCCTGACCGGAGTGACGGACGCGGCGCGGCTTCTGGCCGCGGTGCCGGAGCACCGGCCGACGTACGTGGACGCCGATCTTCGGGGCCTGCTCACCGGGCAGCCGGAGGTCACCGGGACGGCGGCCGACGGGTTCGGGTGCGGCGGGTGGACGGCGTCGGTCCGGGGGGACGCCCTGGCCCTGGACGGGGACGGGGAGGCGCTGGACGGGCTGCGGGCGCTGTGCGCTGCGGCGTGGACCGCGGCGGGCGACGGCGCGTGCACCCTGGACGCGGGGAAGGCGCTGGCCAGGCTGGGGTGGTGAGGCGCTGACGGGCGGGCGGCCCACCCCTGGTCACCAGGCAAAGGTAGGCTAACCTAACCGGGTGTTGGTCGACAGTCCTCCCAAACAGAGCGCGGGTCCCTCCGCCGCAGCCCAGCCCCGTGGGCGCCGCCGTTCGGTGCGCGCGGCCGGGCTGCTCGTCGCCGTCGGTGTCCTGCTGCTGGTCTGTGTCGCGAGCATCATGGTGGGGGCCAAGCCGGTTCCGCTGGACGATGTGTGGCACGGCCTGTTCCGGTACTCCGGTACGGGCAACGACGTCCTGATCCAGGACCTCCGGGTGCCCCGCACCCTGCTGGGAGTGATCGTCGGTGTCGCACTCGGACTGTCGGGCGCGGTCATGCAGGCCCTCACCCGCAACCCGCTCGCCGAACCGGGCCTGCTGGGAGTGAACGCGGGGGCCGCGGCCGCCGTCGTCACCGCCATCAGCTTCCTGGGCGTCACCTCCCTGACCGGGTACGTGTGGTTCGCCTTCCTGGGCGCCGCCGTCGTCTCGGTCGTCGTGTACGTCCTCGGCGGCAGCCGCGCCGCCACGCCCGTGCGGCTGGCGCTGGCGGGGACCGCGGCGACCGCGGCGCTGTACGGGTACGTCAACGCGGTGCAGCTGCTGGACTCGGCCGCTCTGGACCGGTTGCGCTTCTGGACCGTCGGCTCGCTGGCCAACGCCGACATGGCGACGATCCGCAGCGTGGCCCCGTTCGTCCTGGTGGGCGTCGTCCTCGCGCTGCTGATCGCCCGGCCGCTGAACGCCATGGAGATGGGCGACGACACCGCCCGGGCGCTGGGCGCCCACCTCAACCGGACGCGCGTGCTCGGCATGGTGGCGGTGACGCTGCTGTGCGGCGCCGCGACCGCCGCGTGCGGACCCATCGTCTTCGTCGGCCTGATGGTGCCGTACATGGTCCGTGCCGTGACCGGCCCCGACATGCGGTGGATCCTGCCGTACGCGGCGGTGGTCTCGCCCGTGCTGCTGCTGGGCTCCGACGTGCTGGGGCGGGTCATGGTGCGGCCCTCCGAGTTGCAGGTCGGCATCGTGACCGCGCTCGTCGGCGGACCCGTCTTCATCCACCTCGTACGCCGCAAGAGGATGGCCCAGCTGTGAGCACCCGTACCGCGAAGGCCCTCCGCACCCCCGGAGGCCTGTCCGTCCGCTACCAGCCGCGTGCGGCGGCCGCCGTCCTGCTGCTCGCCCTCGTCACCGTGGCGGCCGGCGTCGTCCTGATCGGCAGCGGCGACTTCCCCATCGCGCCCGGCGACGTCGTCGCCACCCTGCTCGGCGACGGCACCATGGCGCAGGAGTTCATCGTCCAGGACCTGCGGCTGCCGCGCGTGCTGGTGGCCGTCCTCGTCGGCGCGTCGCTCGGCCTGGGCGGCGCGGTCTTCCAGTCCGTCTCCCGCAACCCGCTGGGCAGCCCCGACATCATCGGCTTCGGGCAGGGCGCGGCCGTCGGCGCGCTCACCGTCATCGTGCTCTTCGGGGGCAGCGCCACGGCCGTCGCCGCCGGCGCCGTCGTGGGCGGTGTGGTGACCGGCGCCCTGATCTACCTGCTCGCCTGGAAGCGCGGTGTGCACGGCTTCCGGCTGGTGCTCGTCGGCATCGGCGCGGCCGCCATGCTGACCGCCGTCATCCACTACCTGATCACCAAGGCGAACCTGATCGACGCCACCCGGGCCGTGCTCTGGATGACCGGCACGCTCGACGGCCGGGACTGGGCCCAGTTCTGGCCGCTGCTCGGCGTGTGCGCGGTCCTCGTACCGCTGGTGCTGGCGTACGGGCGGCCGCTGCGGATGCTGGAGATGGGCGACGACGCCGCGTACGCGCTCGGCGTGCGGGTCGAGCGCACCCGCCTGGTGCTGATGGGGGCCGCGGTGCTGCTGGTGTCCGTCGCCACGGCCGCCGCCGGGCCGATCACCTTCGTGTCGCTGAGCGCCCCCCAGCTCGCCCGCCGGCTCACCCGCTCGCCCGGCCCCAACCTCGCCGCCTCCGCGCTGATGGGCGCCGCACTGCTGCTCGTCGCCGACTGGACCGCCACCAACGCGTTCGGCGAGCGGGAGCTGCCCGTCGGCGTGGTCACCGGGGTCGTCGGCGGCGGGTACCTGCTGTGGCTGCTCGTGACGGAACGCAAGGCGGGCCGGATATGAGCCCCGCCCCCCTGAACCACCGGAAGAACGCCAGGAGTACGTCCATGCAGCAGCGCCTGAGCGCGGAGGCGGTCACCCTCGCCTACGAGCAGCGGATCATCGCCCGCGACCTGTCCGTCGAGATACCCGACAACTCCTTCACGGTGATCGTCGGCCCCAACGCGTGCGGCAAGTCGACCCTGCTGCGGGCCCTGTCCCGGATGCTGAAGCCCACCGAGGGGCGGGTGCTGCTGGACGGGCAGACCATCCACTCGATGCCCGCCAAGAAGGTCGCCAGGACCCTGGGCCTGCTGCCGCAGTCGTCCATCGCCCCGGACGGCATCACCGTCGCGGACCTGGTCGCCCGTGGCCGCTACCCCCACCAGGGGCTGCTGCGCCAGTGGTCGCCGGAGGACGAGCGGATCGTCACCGAGTCGATGGACGCCACAGGCGTGGGCGAGCTGGCCGACCGGTACGTCGACGAACTGTCGGGCGGGCAGCGCCAGCGCGTGTGGATCGCGATGGCGCTCGCCCAGCAGACGCCGCTGCTGCTGCTCGACGAACCGACGACGTACCTGGACATCCAGCACCAGATCGACGTGCTCGACCTGTGCGCGGAACTGCACGAGACGCAGGGCCGCACCCTGGTCGCCGTCCTGCACGACCTCAACCACGCCGCCCGGTACGCCACTCACCTCATCGCCGTACGGGGCGGGGAGGTCGTCGCGGAGGGCCCGCCGTCCGAGGTGGTCACCGCGGAGCTGGTGGAACGCGTCTTCGGGCTGCGCTGCCAGGTCATCGACGACCCCGAGACGGGCACGCCGCTGGTGATCCCCGCCGCGCGCAAGGCCCGGGTGGCCGCCGCCCTACAGCAGTGACCGCAGGCGCAGCAGGTCGCGGAACCCGGCCTCCAGCCTGACCCGGCCGGAGGCCCAGGCCTTCGCGAAGTCCAGCTCGCCGTCCACCAGCGCCACCAGGTCGTCGCCGGTCATCGCCAGCCGTATCCCGGCCCGCTCCGGCGGCGGCCCGGCCACCTGGTCCAGCACCAGGATCCGGCCGCCGGAGAGGCGGCCGGTGAAGGTGACGTCCAGGTCCGTCACGTGGCAGGTCAGCGAGCGGTCGAGCGCGGCGGCGCCGCGCACCGAGCCGTCGGCGCGGGTGAGGTTGTCGGAAAGTCTGTCGAGTGCGCTGCGGCACTCCTCGATCGTGGCCATCGGCACCGACCGTACCCCAGCGCTTCGCGGTAGCGTCGGGGCATGAGCGACGTGATGCCCGAGCCCCCGGCGGCCGTCGAGGAGGCGCCGCCGGAGACCCGCGAACCGGCCGCACCCGCGCCCCTCGGCGTCGAGCGCGTGCCCACCGGGCACCCGCGGATCGACACCGGCCTGGAGCGGCTGGCCGACGCCGACCACCTCCCCGCCGACGGGCACCTGGAGGTGTACGAGGATGTACACCGGGGGCTGCGGGAGGCGCTGGCCGCGCTCGACGCGCGCCCCCAGCCTTCACCCCCGTACGACCACAGGAGCTGAACCGAACGTGGCAGGAGTCGCACGCCGCCGTCTCGACGCCGAGCTGGTGCGCCGGAAGCTCGCCCGCTCGCGCGAGCACGCGAGCCAGCTGATCGCGGCGGGGCGGGTGACCGTCGGCGGCAACACCGCCACCAAGCCCGCCACCCAGGTCGAGACCGCCGCGGCCATCGTGGTCGCGCAGGACGACGCCGACCCCGACTACGTCTCGCGCGGCGGCCACAAGCTGGCCGGCGCCCTCGCCGCCTTCGTCCCGCGCGGGCTGAGGGTCGAGGGCCGGCGCGCACTGGACGCGGGCGCCTCCACGGGCGGGTTCACCGACGTGCTGCTGCGCGCCGGGGCGGCGCACGTCGTCGCCGTCGACGTCGGGTACGGGCAGCTCGCCTGGTCGTTGCAGAGCGATGAACGCGTGACCGTCAAGGACCGTACGAACGTACGTGAGCTGACACTGGACGCGATCGACGGAGAGCCGGTGGATCTGGTGGTGGGCGACCTGTCGTTCATCCCGCTGGGACTGGTACTGCCCGCCCTGGCGGGCGTCTCCGCGCCCGACGCCGACCTGGTGCTGATGGTGAAGCCCCAGTTCGAGGTCGGCAAGGAACGCCTCGGCAGCGGCGGTGTCGTCCGCAGCCCGGAGCTGCGCGCCGACGCGGTACGGGGCGTGGCACGGCAGGCCGGCCAACTCGGCCTGGGCGTCCTGGGCGTCACCGCCAGTCCGCTCCCCGGCCCCTCGGGCAACGTCGAGTACTTTCTGTGGCTGCGGGCCGGCGCGCCCGCGCTGGATCCGGCTGACGTGGAACGCGCCGTGGCGGAGGGACCCCGTTGACATCATCGACAGCGCATCCGACGACTGCTGCACCCCGCACCGTCTTCCTGCTCGCGCACACCGGCCGCCCGGCGGCGGTCCGCAGCGCCGAGCTCGTCGTGCTCGGCCTGCTGCGCTGCGGCCTCGGGGTGCGCGTCCTGGCCGCCGAGGCGGCCGACCTGCCACTGCCGCCGACGGTCGAGACCGTGCCGGAGGCGTCGCCCGACGTCCTGGACGGCTGCGAGCTGCTCATCGTGCTCGGCGGCGACGGGACGCTGCTGCGCGGGGCGGAGTTCGCCCGTGCCTCGGGCGTGCCGATGCTCGGCGTGAACCTGGGACGGGTCGGCTTCCTCGCCGAGGCCGAGCGCGACGACCTCGACAAGGTCGTCGACCGGGTCGTGACCCGGGCGTACGAGGTCGAGGAGCGCATGACCCTGGACGTCACCGTGCACAACAACGGCGACGTGCTGCACAGCGACTGGGCGCTCAACGAGGCCGCCGTGCAGAAGGTCTCGGCCGAGCGCATGCTGGAGGTCGTCCTCGCGATCGACGGCCGGCCCGTGACCGGCTTCGGCTGCGACGGGGTGATCTGCGCCACCCCGACCGGATCCACCGCGTACGCCTTCTCGGCCGGCGGCCCGGTGATCTGGCCCGAGGTGGAGGCGCTGCTCATGGTGCCGATCGGGGCCCACGCCCTGTTCGCCAAGCCGCTGGTGACCACTCCGGACTCGGTGCTGGCGGTGGAGGTCGAGCCGCACACCCCGGACGGGGTGCTGTGGTGCGACGGGCGGCGCACCGTCGAGCTGCCCGCCGGCGCCCGGGTGGAGGTCCGCCGCGGGGCGGTACCGGTCCGGCTGGCCCGGCTGCACCACGCGTCGTTCACCGACCGGCTGGTGGCCAAGTTCGCCCTCCCGGTGTCCGGCTGGCGGGGCGCCCCGCGCTGACGGGCCGCGGGGCCCACTCCCGCGGGTGACACGGACCCGCCGGTTCCGCCCCGCGACCTGCGGCTTCGGCGACGCGGGGCGGGGGCCGTCGCACAGGGGCCCCACGACCTCGTAAGGTCTTCCCCGTGTTGGAGGAGATGCGGATACGGTCGCTCGGGGTCATCGACGACGCGGTGGTCGAGCTGTCACCCGGTTTCACCGCGGTGACCGGTGAGACCGGCGCGGGCAAGACCATGGTGGTGACCAGCCTCGGACTGCTGCTCGGCGGGCGCGCCGACCCCGCCCTGGTCAGGATCGGTTCGCCGAACGCCGTCGTCGAGGGCCGGATCAGCGTGCCGCCGGGCGCCGCCGCGGCGGTACGGGCCGAGGAGGCGGGCGCCGAGCTGGACGACGGCGCGCTGCTCATCAGCCGCACCGTGTCGGCGGAGGGCCGCTCCCGGGCCCACCTGGGCGGACGCTCCGTTCCCGTCGGCGTGCTGGCCGAGCTGGCCGACGAGCTCGTCGCCGTCCACGGCCAGACCGACCAGCAGGGCCTGCTCAAGCCCGCCCGGCAGCGCGGTGCGCTCGACCGGTACGCGGGCGACGCCGTCGCCGTACCGCTGGCCAAATACGGCGACGCCTACCGGCGGCTGCGGGCCGTCACCGCCCAGCTCGACGAGCTGACCACGCGCGCCCGGGAGCGGGCGCAGGAGGCCGACCTGCTGCGCTTCGGCCTCGCCGAGATCGAGGCGGTCGAGCCGCGCGCGGGCGAGGACGCGGAACTGGCCGCCGAGGCCGAGCGCCTCGGCCACGCCGAGGCCCTCGCGTCCGCCGCAGCGCTGGCCCACGGGGCGCTGGCGGGCAACCCCGAGGACCCCGAGGTCCTGGACGCCACCACCCTCGTCGCGGGCGCCCAGCGGGCCCTGGAGGCCGTCCGGGCGCACGACCCGGCGCTCGCCGCGCTCGCCGACCGGATGGGCGAGATCTCGATCCTCCTCGCGGACGTGGCCACCGAACTCGCCGGGTACGCCGACGACCTGGACGCCGACCCCCGGCGCCTCGCGGCCGTCGAGGAACGGCGCGCCGCGCTGACCGGGCTCACCCGCAAGTACGGCTCCGACATCGCCGCCGTCCTGGCCTGGGCGGAGGAGGGCGCCGCCCGGCTCACCGAACTGGACGGCGACGACGACCGGATCGGCGAGCTGGCCGCCGAGCGGGACGCCCTGCGCGCCGAGCTGTCCGGGCTGGCGCAGGCCCTGACCGACGCGAGGACGGAGGCGGCGGCCCGGTTCGCGGACGCCGTCACCGCCGAGCTGGCGTCGCTGGCCATGCCGCACGCGCGGGTGTCCTTCGACATCCGGCAGACCGACGACCCCGAGGGGGTGGAGGTCGGCGGGCGGACCGTGGCCTACGGGCCGGCCGGCGCCGACGAGGTCGAACTGCTCCTCGCCCCCCACCCGGGCGCGCCGCCCCGGCCGATCGCCAAGGGCGCATCGGGCGGCGAGCTGTCGCGCGTGATGCTCGCCGTCGAGGTCGTCTTCGCGGGTACGGACCCGGTGCCGACGTACCTCTTCGACGAGGTCGACGCGGGCGTCGGCGGCAAGGCGGCGGTGGAGATCGGGCGGCGGCTGGCGAAGCTCGCCAAGTCGGCGCAGGTCGTCGTCGTCACGCACCTCCCGCAGGTCGCGGCCTTCGCGGACCGGCAATTGCTGGTCGAGAAGACCAACGACGGGTCCGTGACCCGGTCCGGCGTCACCGTCCTGGAGGGCGAGGACCGGGTGCGGGAGCTGTCGCGGATGCTCGCGGGCCAGGAGGACTCGGAGACGGCGCGGGCGCATGCGGAGGAGCTGCTGGCGACGGCGCGGGCGGACGCCTGACCGCCCCGGGGGGGCGGGACCCCTGGGCGCCGCCCTGGGCGGGGCGGGCCCCTGGGCGTACCGGTGAAGCGCGGCGCCCCGGGGGGCACGGAAAAGGGCGCCGCCCCGGTTCCGTTGTGCCCACCCTCCCCCAAGCTCTCGGCTTCGCTCGAGCAGGGGGGACCCCCATCGCCCGGCGGAACGACTGACCACAACGGGGCGGCGTGGGCGCGCGGGGGTGGGCAGAGCCCCGGCGGAACGACTGACCACAACGGGGCGGGCAGGTGGGGGCTGCGTAGGGTGGCGGGGTGATCAGGACTGTGGGGGGCTTCGGGATCGCCGCTGCCGGCACCCGTGCCGTGTACGCCGGGCTGCGGCGCCGACGGCGTGACGCGCGGTGGGAGCGGACCAACTACGCGGGGCGCACCGTCGACCTGTACGCCGGGCCCGCGGTGGCCGCCGGCGCCGCGCTGGGCGCTCTCGGCGCGGGGCCCCGGGCGGCCGGTGCCGCCGTGCTGGCCGGGCTCGCGGCCGGGGCGTGCGGGGCGTACGACGATGTCAAGGGCGACCACCGGCGGGGCTTCCGGGCGCACCTGGGCGCCCTGCGGGAGGGCGAGGTCACCAGCGGGGCCGTCAAACTCTTCGGGATCGGCGCCGCCGGGCTCGTCGCGGGCGCGCTGCTCAAGGAGCGGCCCCTCGACAGGGTCCTCGCGGGCGTCGTCATCGCCGGCACCGCGCACGCGGTGAACCTGGTGGACGTACGGCCCGGCCGGGCGGCCCTCACCGTGCTCGCGCTCGGCGTGCCGGGCCTGCCGCGCGGGCCGCTCGCCGCCGCTCCGGCGGGTGCCGCGGCAGCCGTCCTCGCCGACGACCTCGGTGAGCGCACGATGCTCGGGGACGCGGGCGCCCACGCGCTGGGCGCCGCGCTCGGCACGGCGATCGCCGCCGGCAGCGGGCGGCCGGGACTGGTGGTCCACGCGGCCGGGGCGCTGCTGGCGGCGGCGTACGGGAACACCGTCAGCCGCCTCGCGGGATCACCCGCGTGAGTGATCACGCATGACGGTTTACGCGCCGCGACACGGCCGATTCGCCCCGACGGTCCCGGAACGTGCGTACGGACTGGCATCCTTGGGCGCGTGACACAGCTGCATACGGTCCAGGTGCTGGGCGGCGGCAGCGCGGGCAGCAGCGCTCACGTCAGGTCCCTGGCGGCCGGGCTCGTGGCGAGGGGCGTGCGGGTGACCGTGTGCGCCCCCGCCGAACTGGACCACGCCTACGATTTCCTGAGCACCGGGGCGCGCTTCGTGCCCGTGCCGCGCCGTGGTGACCCGGTCGCCATCGGGGCGCTGCGCGCGGCATGCGCGCGTGCCGACGTGGTGCACGCCCATGGACTGCACGCCTCGGCGCGGGCCGGGCTGGCGCTCGGTTCGCTGGGCGTCCCGCTGGTCGTGACCTGGCACACGCGCACGCACGCCGACGGGGCCCGCGGCCGGTTGGTCCGGCTCATGGAGCGGAGGACCGTACGGACGGCGGCCGTTGTGCTGGGTACGTCGTCCGAACTCGTCGACCGCGCGCGGCGGCGGGGCGCCCGGGACGCCCGGCTCGGGCCCGTCTCGACCCCGCCCCCGCGCACGGGCGTGCCGGAGGCGCAGGCGGGGAAGGCGCGGGCGGAACTCGGCGCCATGGACCGGCCGTTGCTGGTGGCCGTCGGCGCCCTGGAGCGGCACCGCGGGTACGGCACGCTGCTGGACGCGTCCGGGCTGTGGCTCCGGCACGACCCGGTGCCGCTGGTCGCGGTGGCGGGGGAGGGGCGCCGGCGCGCGGAGTTGCAGCGGCGGATCGACGCCGAGGGGCTTCCGGTACGGCTGCTCGGGCGGCGGGCCGACGTGACGTCGCTGCTCGCGGCCGCGGACGTGGTCGTGCTCCCGAGCCGCTGGGAGGCCCGGGCCCCGCTCGCCCAGGAGGCGCTGCGGCTCGGCGTACCGCTGGTGGCGACGGCGGTCGGCGGGGTGCCGGAGCTGGTGGGCGACGCGGCCGTGCTCGTGCCGTACGGGGACGCGGGCGCGCTCGCCGCCGCCGTGACCGCCCTGCTCGCCGACCCGGCCGGGCGGGCGGCGCTGGCGTCGGCGGGGCGGGCGCAGGCGGCGACCTGGCCCACGGAGGACGACACCATCGCCCAGGTGCTCAGCGTCTACGACGAACTGTGCGGGGGCTCCCGGTTCGGGGGCCCGCGCCCCCGGGGCCGCTGACCGTCCGGCACCGCGACCGTCCGGGGCGGGAGCCCGCACCTCGCACCCCCGCACCCTGCGCCCGTCGCCCCGGACGGGTCAGGGCGTGTGGCGGCGGGCGCGGAGGGCCAGGGAGAGGGCGAGCACCGTCTGCGGGTCGTCCAGGTCCGTGCCCAGCAGGTCGCCGATGCGGGCCAGCCGGTTGTAGAGCGTCTGGCGGTTGAGGTGGAGTTCACGCGCCGTCTCCGCCTTGCGGCCCGCGTGCGCCAGGTACGTCTCCAGCGTCGGCAGCAGGGGCGGGCGTGACGTCCGGTCGTGCTCGCGCAGCGGGCCGATCGCCCGGTCCACGAACGCCGCCAGGGCGGACCCCCCGCCGTGCCGGCCCAGCCGCCACAGCAGCAGGTCGATGTCCAGGCGCCGGGCGTCGTACCAGGGCCGGTCGGGCAGGCCCTGGGCGGCGGTCGCCGTCTCCGCCGCGTGCCGCAGCCCCGCCGACGCCGCCGCCCAGCTGCCCGCGACGCCCACCACGACGACCGGCGGATGACCGCCCGACGGCCGGGCCAGCCCCGCCCGCGCCAGGCCCGCCCGCAGCGCGGCGGCCACCCGGTCGGCGACGGCTGTGCGCTCCGACTCGCCGCGCAGCCCCAGCAGCAGCGGCACCCGGCCCTCCACGGGCCGCACGCCCAGCAGGACGGGAACGCCGACGGCCGACAGCTCCTCCAGCACCGCGCGGGCCAGCAGTGACCAGTCGCCGGACGGCATCCCGTCGGCGGCGAGCCGCATGACCACCGGGAGCAGCGGGCCGTCGCCGGGCTTGAAGCCCAGCACCCGGGCCTGCGCAGGGGCGTCCTCCGCCGAGACGCGGCCCTCCGCCAGGTCGGTGAGGAAGTCGCCCCGCCCCCGCGCGGCCAGCTCCTCCTCCTGGCGCGCCTGCATCAACACCACCGCGAGGATGCCCGCCGCCCGCTCCGCCGCCATCCGGTGCACGGGCAGCAGCGGCCCGGACACGGCCAGCAGGACGAGACGGGCCCGGACCGCCCCCGCGCCCGGACCGCCGCCCGGCACGTCCACCAGCACCGCCCCGGTCGGCGGCCCCGCCTCCCGGGCCTCCCGCTGGCCGCGCAGCCCCTCCCACACCTGGAGCGGGTCCGGCCCGTCGTCACCGCCGCCCGAGGCGTACAGCAACTGGCCGTCCGCGGTCTCCAGGAACACCGGGTTGGCCGCGAAGCCGGAGAGGATGCCCAGCACCTGTGGCACCCCGCCCCCGCCCAGCAGCGCCTCCGTGCACCGCCGGTGCACGTCCTCGGCCTGCCGCAGCAGCGCGTAGTGCCCGTTGACGATCTCGGTGTGGACCTCCTCGGTCACCGAGACGAAGGGGACCTCCCGGTGGAGCTGGACCAGCGGCAGCCCGGCCGCCCGCGCCGTCTCCACGATCGTCGCGGGCAGCCGGGAGAAGCGCGGCCCCAGCTCCACCACCAGCGCGGCGATCCCGCGCTCCGCGAGCCGCCGTACGAACGCCCGCTGCTCGGCCGGCCGCGTACCGAGGCCCAGCCCGGTGGTCAGCAGCAGCTCGCCGCCCTTGAGCAGCGACGCGATGTTCGGCACCTCGCCGGCGTGCACCCAGCGCACCGTCCGGTGCAGCCGGTCCGCGCCGGCGACCACTTCCGGGAGCCCGCCGCGCAGACCGGGCAGCTCCAGCGCCCGCTGCACGGTGATTCCGCCCTGCTCGTTCATACGGCCGGACGGTACCCGGGTCCGTGTTCGCAGGACATCACCGGACGAGGACGACACCCGGCGACGGGCGACAACTCGTCGTCCTCGCGCGCCATTTGCGGGACCGCCCGTCGCGTGTGGCGTACGTCACGCCGGAGGCGGGCGTTCCCCGGGCGGCCGGAGCGTCAGCCGCCGTACGCGCCCGAGGCGGTCAGCCGCAGCGCCGTGTCGATCAGCGGCACGTGGCTGAACGCCTGCGGGAAGTTCCCGACCTGGCGCTGCAACCGGGGGTCCCACTCCTCCGCGAGCAGCCCCAGGTCGTTCCGCAGGGCCAGCAGCTTCTCGAAGAGCTTCCGCGCCTCGTCGACCCGGCCGATCATCGCCAGGTCGTCCGCCATCCAGAACGAGCAGGCCAGGAACGCGCCTTCGTCACCGGGCAGGCCGTCGACGCCCTCGTCCGCGCCCTCGGTCGGGTAGCGGAGGATGAAGCCGTCCTCCGTCGACAGCTCCCGCTGGATCGCCTCGATGGTGCCGATGACCCGCTTGTCGTCCGGCGGCAGGAAACCCACCTGCGGGATCAGCAGCAGTGAGGCGTCCAGCTCCTTGGAGCCGTACGACTGCGTGAAGGTGTTGCGCTCCGGGTCGTACCCCTTCTCGCACACGTCCCGGTGGATGGTGTCGCGCAGCTCGGTCCACTTGTCCAGCGGACCGTCCGCGTCCCCGGACTCGATCAGCTTGATCGTGCGGTCCACCGCGACCCAGGCCATCACCTTGGAGTGCACGAAGTGGCGGCGCGGGCCGCGCACCTCCCAGATGCCCTCGTCCGGCTGGTCCCAGTGGTCCTCCAGGTACCGGATCAGCTTCAGCTGGAGCAGCGAGGCGTAGTCGTTGCGGGACAGGCCCGTCATGTGCGCCAGGTGCAGGGCCTCGGTGACCTCGCCGTACACGTCGAGCTGGAGCTGGTTGGCGGCGCCGTTGCCGACCCGCACGGGGGCGGAGTTCTCGTACCCGGGCAGCCAGTCCAGCTCCGCCTCGCCGAGCTCCCGCTCGCCCGCGATGCCGTACATGATCTGGAGGTTCTCCGGGTCGCCCGCGACCGCGCGCAGCAGCCACTCGCGCCAGGCGCGCGCCTCCTCGCGGTAGCCGGTGCGCAGCAGCGAGGAGAGCGTGATCGCCGCGTCCCGCAGCCAGGTGTAGCGGTAGTCCCAGTTCCGTACGCCGCCGATGTCCTCCGGCAGGGAGGTGGTGGGCGCGGCGACGATGCCGCCCGTGGGGGCGTACGTCAGCGCCTTCAGCGTGATCAGGGAGCGGACCACGGCCTCCCGGTACGGGCCCCGGTAGGTGCAGTGGTCGACCCACTCGCGCCAGAAGTCGGACGTGGCCTCCAGCGCGCCCATCGGGTCCGCCAGCGGCGGCTGCGCGCGGTGCGAAGGCTGCCAGCTGATGGTGAAGGCGACCCGGTCACCCTCCTTGATGGTGAAGTCCGAGTACGTGGTGAGGTCCTCGCCGTGGGTCTCCACGTCGGTGTCGAGCCAGATGGAGTCGGGGCCGGCGACGGCCACCGTCCGGCCGTCGACCTGGTGCACCCAAGGCACCACACGCCCGTAGGAGAAGCGCATCCGCAGCGCCGAGCGCATCCGCACCCGGCCCTTGACGCCTTCCACGATCCGCACGAGCTGCGGCGCGCCGTCACGCGGTGGCATGAAATCGGTCACGCGCACCGTGCCGTGCACGTTGTTGCGCAGCGTGTCCCACTCGGATTCGAGGATCAGCGAGTCACCGACGTAGCGGCGCCGGTCGGCGGCGGGCGGTTCGGTGTCGTCGGCGTGCGCCGGCCCGATCCGCCAGAAACCGTGCTCCTCGGTACCGAGGAGTCCTGCGAAGACGGCGTGCGAATCGAAGCGGGGCAGGCACAGCCAGTCGGCCGTGCCGTCCCGGCAGACCAGGGCGGCGGTCTGCATGTCTCCGATGAGTGCGTAGTCCTCGATGCGCCCGGCCACGTGCAATCTCCAGTCGAACGGCAACGTTCGCCCCCGTGGGGCGCTTACTGGGGTCTTGGGTCAAGGATCGCCGACGAGCACGAGTTCCCGGTGACGGGCGGGGGTGGTGCCGTTGTGGGGGGTGGGCTCGGCAGCGGATGTCCGAGCAGGATACGACGCGCTCCGGCCCTCTGTGTGATCGTCCTGGTAGAGCTGTTGAGCAGAACGAGTGACCGGTGACCGGTGGGGCGAAACCCCCCGGCGTGCCGCGATGCGGTACGTGTTCGGCCGTGTGCCGCGCGTTGCGCAAGGGGCTCCCGGCGGACCGGCCGGCGCCGGGTCCGCGCGCGGCCGGAAGCGGCCGTCCCGCGTCGCTGATACCCTGGTAGCCCGTGGACCGGTGGGCGCCGCACCTCGAATCGGCGGCCCCCGAACCGCAGCGACGGCACCCCCGGAACCCTCCGGACCGGACGCCGGAACGCACCTCCAGAACGCGACCACGGGAGCCCCCTCTTGGCCATGCCGCCCACATCCACGACGACCAAGCACATCTTCGTCACCGGGGGTGTCGCGTCCTCCCTCGGGAAGGGCCTGACGGCCTCCAGCCTGGGTGCGCTCCTGAAGGCGC
>NZ_JBIBSG010000029.1:0-12922 GCF_043077235.1 Streptomyces sp. NPDC016309
TCCACACCGCCGGTGTTCTTGATGACGGTGTTCTTGACGCGTTGACGCCGGAGCGTTTCGCGTACGTCTTGCGTCCCAAGGTCGACGCGGCGCGCCACCTGCACGAGCTGACGGTCGAGCTGGGTATCGATCTTGCGGCGTTCGTGCTGTTCTCGTCCATGAGCGGCACCATCGGCGCAGCGGGGCAGGGCAACTACGCGGCTGCGAACGCCTATCTGGACGCGTTGGCCGAGCAGCGTCGTGCCGACGGTCTCGCCGCTACGTCTCTTGCGTGGGGTCCGTGGGCCGAGGGCGGCATGGCCGCCGACGCGGAGCTCGACGCCCGGATGCGGCGGGGCGGTGTTCCGCCGATGGATGCCGATCTGGCGATCTCGGCGTTCGGCCGGGCGGCCGGTTCCGGTGACGCGGCGCTGACGATCATGGACGTCGACTGGTCCCGGTTCGCCCCCAGCTTCACCGCCGTACGGGCCGGCCGACTCCTCGCCGACCTGCCCGAGGCGGCAGCGGTCGTCGGCGCTGCCGAGGAGGACGTTCGCCCGGCGTCCGCCGGATCGTCGCTCGCGCAGCGGCTCCGGTCGATGACCGAAGAGGACCGCGAGCCGTTCCTGCTGGAGCTCGTGCGCGCCCAGGTCGCCGAGGTGCTCGGGCACTCCGGTGCCAGGGACATCGAGACGGGGCGGGCGTTCCGCGAGATCGGCTTCGACTCGCTGACCGCCGTCGAGCTGCGCAACCGGCTCGGCGCCGCCACCGAACTGCGGCTGCCGGCCACGCTCGTCTACGACTACCCGACGCCCCTCGCGCTCGCCGCTCACCTCCGTACCGAACTGCTCGGCGCGGAGATCGTGGCGGCCGGGCCGACGATCACGGCGGTCGATGACGATCCCATCGCGATCGTGGCGATGAGCTGCCGCTTCCCGGGCGGGGTCCGTACTCCCGAGGACCTGTGGCGGCTGCTCGCCTCGGGCGGTGACGCCATCTCCGACCTGCCGCTGGACCGGGGCTGGGACGTCGAGACGCTGTACGACGCGGACCCCGACGCGCAGGGCACCTCGTACGCGCGAGCCGGCGGGTTCCTGTACGACGCGGCCGACTTCGACGCCGACTTCTTCGGGATCTCGCCGCGCGAGGCGCTGGCGATGGACCCGCAGCAGCGGCTGCTCCTGGAAACCTCCTGGGAGGCCTTCGAGCGGGCCGGCATCGACCCGGAGACCCTGCGCGGCAGCCAGGCCGGTGTCTTCGTCGGCACCAACGGCCAGGACTACCTGTCCGTACTGCTCGAGGAGCCCGAAGGCCTTGAGGGCCACCTGGGCACCGGCAATGCGGCCAGCGTCGTCTCCGGACGTCTCTCCTACGTGTTCGGCCTGGAGGGTCCGGCGGTCACCGTCGACACCGCGTGCTCGTCGTCGCTGGTCGCCCTGCACTGGGCCATCCAGGCGCTGCGCAACGGCGAGTGCTCGCTCGCCCTGGCCGGTGGCGTGACCGTGATGTCCACGCCGGGTACGTTCATCGAGTTCAGCCGCCAGCGGGGGCTCGCGGCGGACGGCCGCATCAAGGCGTTCGCCGCCGGCGCCGACGGTACGGGCTGGGGCGAGGGCGTCGGCATGCTGCTCGTCGAGCGGCTGTCCGACGCGCAGCGCAACGGGCACCCGGTGCTGGCGGTCGTACGCGGTTCGGCGATCAACCAGGACGGCGCCAGCAACGGTCTGACCGCTCCCAACGGCCCCTCCCAGCAGCGCGTCATCCGTGCCGCCCTCGCGAGCGCCGGTCTGTCGGCGGCCGATGTGGACGCCGTGGAAGCGCACGGTACGGGCACGACGCTGGGCGACCCGATCGAGGCGCAGGCGCTGCTGGCCACCTACGGCCAGGACCGGCCGGAGGACCGGCCGCTGTGGCTCGGCTCCATCAAGTCGAACATCGGCCACACCCAGGCCGCCGCCGGTGTCGCCGGCGTCATCAAGATGGTGCTGGCGATGCAGAACGGCCTGCTCCCGCAGAGCCTGCACATCGACGCCCCGTCCCCCCAGGTCGACTGGGAAGCCGGGGACATCGCCCTGCTGACCGAGCCGAAGGAGTGGCCGGAGACCGGCCGCCCGCGTCGGGCGGGCATCTCTTCGTTCGGCTTCAGCGGCACGAACGCCCACACCATCATCGAGCAGGCCCCGGCCCCGGTGCGGGGGGAGACGGACCCGGCCGGCGACACGGCTCCGGAACCGGCCTTCCTCCCGCTGGTGCTCTCGGCCAAGAACGACGACGCGCTGCGTGGCCAGGCGGACAACCTCCGCGCGCGGCTCGTCGCCGCTCCCGAACTGGGCCTGGCCGACGTCGGTCGCACGCTGACCACCGGCCGCTCCTCGTTCGAGCGCCGGGCGGCGGTGGTGGCCGGTGACCGTGAGGGCCTGCTGGCAGGTCTCGCGGCCCTGACGGAAGGCGCTGCGTCGGCGGGTGTGGTGACCGGTTCGCCGGTGGCGGGCAAGGTGGCGTTCCTGTTCACGGGGCAGGGCAGCCAGCGGTTGGGCATGGGTCGTGAGCTGTACGAGGCTTTCCCGATGTTCGCGGAGACGCTGGACGCGGTCTGCTCGCACTTGGAGCTGCCGCTGAAGGACGTGCTGTTCGGCACGGACGGCGAGACGCTCGACCGTACGGAGTTCACCCAGCCCGCGTTGTTCGCGGTGGAGGTGGCGCTGTTCCGGCTGGTGGAGTCGTGGGGCGTGAAGCCCGACTTCGTGGCCGGGCATTCGATCGGTGAGATCGCGGCCGCGCACGTGGCGGGTGTGTTCTCGCTGGAGGACGCGTGCACGCTCGTTGCCGCGCGTGGGCGGTTGATGCAGGCGCTGCCTGCTGGTGGCGTGATGATCGCGGTGCAGGCGTCGGAGGACGAGGTCCTGCCGCTGCTGACCGAGCGGGTGAGCATCGCGGCGATCAACGGGCCGCAGTCGGTCGTCATCGCGGGTGACGAGGACGTGGCCGTCGCTATCGCCGAGCACTTCGAGGAGCTGGGTCGTAAGACCAAGCGGCTGAGCGTGAGCCATGCGTTCCACTCGCCGCACATGGACGGGATGCTGGACGACTTCCGTACCGTCGCGGAGTCGATCTCGTACGAGACCCCCCGGATCCCCGTCGTGTCGAACCTGACCGGTGCGGTCGTCTCCGACGACGAGATGGCGTCCCCCGACTTCTGGGTACGGCATGTCCGGGACGCGGTCCGGTTCCTGGACGGGATTCGTGCCCTGGAGGCCGCCGGGGTCACCACATACCTCGAACTCGGGCCGGACGGTGTGCTCTCCGCGCTGGCGCAGGAATGCGTGACGGAGGCCGCGTCGGCGTTCGTCCCCTTCGTGCGGCGCGGACGTCATGAGGTCGAGACGGCCATGACGGCCCTCGCTCAGCTACACGTCCGTGGCACGGCCGTCGACTGGGAGGCGCTCTACGGCGTCGGCGGTCGGCGGGTCGATCTGCCGACGTACGCGTTCCAGCGGCAGCGGTTTTGGCCGGAGGCGCCGTCGGTGGGCGTTGTGCCGGTTGCCGGGGGCGTCGATGCGGTGGACGCCGGGTTCTGGGAGGCCGTCGAGCGCGAGGATCTCGCGTCGCTGGTCACGGAGCTGGACGTGGACGAGACGGCGCTGGGTGAGGTCATGCCGGCCCTGTCGGCGTGGCGTCGGCAGCGGCGGGTGCGGTCGGAGGTGGACGGCTGGCGTTACCGGGTGTCGTGGAAGCCGTTGGCGGAGTTGTCGTCGGGTGCGCGGTTGTCCGGGGCGTGGCTGGTCGTGGTGCCTGCCGGTGCCGAGGACCATGCTGTGGTGCGTGGTCTGTCCGGGCGGGGCGCCGAGGTCCGGTGCGTCAGCGTTGAGGCTGACGTTGACCGGGCCGGGCTGGCGGAGTTGCTGGCCGGGGTGGGTTCTCCGGTTGGTGTGGTGTCGCTGTTGGCGTTGGACGAGGCTGCTGGGCTTGTTGCGACGGTTGGTCTGGTGCAGGCGCTGGGTGATGCCGGTGTCGATGCTCCGTTGTGGTGTGTGACGCGTGGTGCGGTGTCGGTGGGTCGTTCGGACCGGCTGGTGTCGGTGGTGCAGGCGCAGGTGTGGGGTCTGGGGCGGGTTGCCGCGCTGGAGGTTCCGCAGCGTTGGGGCGGGCTGGTCGATCTGCCGGAGGTGCTGGACGAGCGGGCGTTGTCCCGTTTCGTGGGTGTTCTGGCGGCTGCTGGTTCTGGTGAGGACCAGGTGGCGGTGCGGTCTTCGGGTGTCTTCGGGCGTCGGTTGGTGCGTGCGGCCGGTGCGGGGGGCACGGACTGGGTGCCGAGTGGCACGGTTCTGGTGACCGGTGGCACGGGTGCGCTGGGTGGCCGGGTCGCGCGGTGGCTGGCTGGGGCGGGCGCTGAGCGGCTGGTGCTGTCCAGCCGTCGCGGCCTGGACGCTCCGGGCGCTGCTGAGCTGGTGGACGAGTTGTCGGCGTACGGTGTCGAGGTTTCGGTGGTGGCGTGTGACGCTGCTGACCGTGAGGCGCTGCGGGCGCTGCTCGCTGCTGAGACGGAGTCGCTGACCGCTGTCATCCACACGGCCGGTGTTCTGGACGATGGTGTGCTGGATGCTCTGACGCCGGAGCGTGTGGATGGTGTTCTGCGGGCGAAGGCGGTGTCCGCACGGAACCTGCACGAGCTGACGGTCGAGCTGGGTATCGACCTGTCCGCGTTCGTGCTGTTCTCGTCCATGAGCGGCACCATCGGCACGGCCGGGCAGGCCAACTACGCGGCTGCGAACGCCTATCTGGACGCGCTGGCCGAGCAGCGTCGTGCCGACGGTCTCGCCGCTACGTCTCTTGCGTGGGGTCCGTGGGCCGAGGGCGGTATGGCCGCCGACGCGGAGCTGGACGCCCGGATGCGGCGGGGCGGTGTTCCGCCGATGGACGCGGATCTGGCGATCTCGGCGTTCGGCCGGGCGGCCGGTTCCGGTGACGCGGCGCTGACGATCATGGACGTCGACTGGTCCCGGTTCACCCCGGGCTTCACCGCCGTACGGGCATGCCGACTCTTCACCGACCTGCCCGAGGCGAGCCACGCTCTGGCGCAGCGGGATGACACCGCTGGTCGGGACGGCGGCGAGGGCGGCGCACGCGCCCGGCACTCGCTGGGCCGCCGGCTCGCCGAGCTGTCCGCCGCCGAGCAGGAGCGCATGCTGCTCGACCTCGTACGCAAGGAGGTGGCCGCGGTACTCGGCCACGCGGGCGTGGAGCGCGTCGGCGCGGGGCGGGCGTTCAAGGAGCTGGGCTTCGATTCGCTGACCGCCGTCGAGCTGCGCAACCGGCTCGGGGCGGCCACCGAGCTGACGCTCCCGGCCACGCTCGTCTACGACTACCCCACCTCCGCCGCCCTCGCGGACTACCTGCGGGGCGAGCTGCTCGGCACCGGGACCGTGGTGACCGGACCGGTGACGCGGGCCGTGACCGACGACGACCCGATCGCGATCGTGGCCATGAGCTGCCGCTTCCCCGGCGGGGTCCGTACCCCCGAGGACCTGTGGCAGTTGCTGGCCACCGGCGGCGACGCCATCGGCGAGTTCCCGGCCGACCGTGGCTGGGACGCGGAGTCGCTGTTCGGCCCGCAGTCCGCCGAGGACACCCCGTACGCCCGAGAAGGCGGGTTCCTCTACGACGTGGCGGACTTCGACCCGGCGTTCTTCGGGATCTCGCCGCGCGAGGCGCTGGCGATGGACCCGCAGCAGCGGTTGCTGCTGGAGACGTCGTGGGAGGCGTTCGAACGGGCGGGTATCGACCCGTCGTCGCTGCGGGGCAGCCAGGCCGGTGTCTTCGTCGGCACCAACGGCCAGGACTACCTCTCCCTCGTGCTGAACTCCGCCGACGGTGGCGACGGCTTCATGAGCACCGGCAATTCCGCGAGCGTGGTCTCCGGCCGGCTCTCGTACGTGTTCGGCATGGAGGGTCCGGCGGTCACGGTGGACACGGCGTGCTCCGCGTCCCTCGTGGCGCTGCACCTCGCGGTGCAGGCGCTCCGGAACGGGGAGTGCTCGCTGGCACTGGCCGGTGGCGTGACCGTGATGTCCACGCCAGGTGCCTTCGTCGAGTTCAGTCGCCAGCGGGGTCTTGCGGCGGACGGCCGTATCAAGGCGTTCGCCGCCGGCGCCGACGGTACGGGCTGGGGTGAGGGCGTCGGCATGCTGCTCGTGGAGCGGCTGTCGGACGCCCGCAAGAACGGGCACCCGGTGCTGGCCGTGGTCCGTGGCTCGGCGGTCAACCAGGACGGTGCCAGCAATGGCCTCACGGCGCCCAACGGGCCTTCCCAGCAGCGCGTGATCCGCGCCGCCCTGGCGAGCGCGGGCCTGTCGGCCGCCGATGTCGACGCCGTCGAGGCGCACGGCACCGGCACCAGGCTCGGTGACCCCATCGAGGCGCAGGCGCTGCTGGCCACCTACGGCCAGGACCGGCCGGAGGACCGGCCGCTGCTGCTCGGCTCCATCAAGTCGAACATCGGGCACACCCAGGCCGCCGCAGGTGTCGCGGGCCTGATGAAGATGGTGCTGGCGATGCAGCACGGAGTGCTCCCACAGACCCTCCACGTGGACGAGCCGACCCCGCACGTCGACTGGACGGCCGGGGACATCGCCCTGCTGACCGAGCGGACGGCCTGGCCGGAGACCGGCCGCCCCCGCCGCGCGGGCGTCTCGTCCTTCGGCGTGAGCGGCACCAACGCCCACACCATCCTGGAGGAGGCACCGCCGCTCCCGGCCCCGGCCGAGCCCACGACCGACCGGCCCGAGAACAGCCCGGCCACCGTCGCGTGGGTCCTCTCGGGCAGGACCGAAGGGGCCCTCCGCGACCAGGCGGAGCGCCTCCGCGCCCATCTCGACACCCACGGCGGCCTGCGCCCGGTGGACGTCGGTCACTCGCTCGCGACCGGCAGGGCGGCACTCGACCACCGTGCCGTGCTGGTCGCGGAGGACCACGACGAGTTCCGCCAGGCGCTGACCGCGCTGGCGACGGGTGGGTCCGCCACCCGGCTCGTACGGGGCGTCGCCGGCCCGGACCAGCAGACGGCCTTCCTGTTCACGGGGCAGGGCAGCCAGCGGCTGGGCATGGGCCGTGAGTTGTACGAGGCCTACCCGGTGTTCGCCGACGCAATGGACGCGATCGGCGCCCACATGGACCTGCCGCTGAAGGATGTGCTGTTCGGGGCCGATGGTGAGGCGCTGGACCGGACGGAGTTCACGCAGCCGGCGCTGTTCGCGGTCGAGGTGGCGCTGTTCCGGCTGCTGGAGAGCTGGGGCGTGAAGCCGGACTTCCTGGCCGGGCATTCGATCGGCGAGATCGCCGCCGCCCATGTGGCCGGGGTCCTGTCCCTGGAGGACGCCTGCACGCTGGTGGCAGCACGCGGACGTCTGATGCAGGCGCTGCCTGGTGGTGGCGTGATGATCGCGGTGCAGGCGTCGGAGGACGAGGTTCTTCCGCTGCTCAGCGACCGGGTGAGCATCGCGGCGATCAACGGTCCGCAGTCGGTCGTGGTCGCGGGTGATGAGGTCGACGCGGCGTCCATCGCCGGACGTTTCGAGGAGTTGGGTCGTAAGACCAAGCGACTGACGGTGAGTCATGCGTTCCACTCGCCGCACATGGACGGCATGCTCGCCGACTTCCGCAAGGTCGCCGAGAGCCTGTCGTACGCGTCCCCGCGCATTCCGGTGGTCTCGAACTTGACCGGTGCGCTGGTCACGGACGAGATGGGTTCGGCGGACTTCTGGGTACGTCATGTCCGCGAGGCCGTGCGGTTCCTGGACGGCGTCCGCGCGCTGGAGGCCGCCGGGGTCACCACGTACCTCGAGCTCGGTCCGGACGGTGTGCTGTTGGCGCTCGCCCAGGACTGCCTGACCGGTGACACCGACACGGCGGTCTTCGCGCCCGCCCTCCGCTCCGGCCGACCGGAGACGGAAACGATCGCCACCGCTCTCGCCCAGGCCTACGTCCGGGGCGTGACGGTCGACTGGGGCGCGTACTACTCCGGTACCGGCGCCCGGCGGGTCGACCTGCCGACGTACGCCTTCCAGCGTGAGCGGTACTGGATCGACTCCTTCGCCGAGTTCGACGACGTCACCTCGGTCGGCATCGGTGCCGCCGGGCACCCGCTGCTGGGTGCCGCGGTGGAGCTGCCGGACTCGGACGGGTTCCTGTTCACCGGGCGGCTCTCCCTCCGCACGCACCCGTGGCTCGCCGATCACGCGGTGGCCGACACCGTCGTGCTGCCCGGCGCCGCCTTCGTCGAGCTGGCCGTCCGCGCCGGTGACGAGGTCGGGTGCGAGGTCGTGGAGGAGCTGACGCTGGAGGCACCGCTCGTGCTCCCCGAGTCGGGTGCCGTGCAGCTCCGCGTCACCGTCGGCGCGGCGGACGACCGAGGGCGCCGTCCGGTCCAGGTGCACGGCCGCGCGGAGACGGCCGGTTCGGCCGGGCTCACGGGCGGGGCCTGGCTCCGTCACGCGACCGGGCACCTCACCACCGACACCGACACCGACACCGACACCGCCACAAACACCGGCACCGCCACCGCCGCAGTCACCGACGCCGGCCAGTGGCCGCCCGCCGGTGCCGAGCGGGTCCCGGTCGACGCGGTGCTCGACCGTCTGACGGCCGCCGGGCTTCACCACGGGCCCGCGTTCCGGACGCTGGCCGAGGTGTGGTCGCGCGGCGAGGAGGTGTTCGTCGAGGCCCGGCTCTCCGACGACGTACGGTCGTCGGCGGCCCGGTTCGCCCTGCACCCGGCCCTGCTCGACGCCGCGTCACAGGCGCTGGCGGCCGGCCCGGGCGGTACGGGTGATACGGCTGGTACGGGCAGGACCCCGCTCGTCTGGCGCGGGGTGCGGCTGTACGCGGTCGGGGCCGACGCGCTGCGTCTGCGGATCACTCCGTCCGGGAAGGACACCGTGTCCGTCGCGGTGGCCGACGAGCGGGGCGCGCCCGTCGCGTCCGTCGAGTCGCTGGTGACGGGGGAGGTCGACGCCGCACGGTTCACCGTCCTCCCGGACGGCGGCCACGAGTCGCTGTTCCGCCTCGACTGGGTGCGGACCACGGCTCCGGCACGGCCGACCGCCGCTCCTTCGCTTTCCGCTTCCGCCGCGGTGGTCGTCGGTGACGCCGGGGGCTCCCTCGCCGAGGTGCTGAAGGCGACCGGTCTCACCGTCGAGGCGTACGACGACCTGGACGCCCTCGACACGGCCCTCGCCGCCGGGCGGGCGGTGCCGGAAACGGTGTACGTCCCGTTCTTCGCGGCCACGTCCCCGGCGGCGGAGGTGTCCGCGGGCCTCGCGGACGAGGTGCGCACGGCGACGCACCGCGCGCTGGCGACGGTGCAGGGCTGGCTCGACAACGGCCGGTTCACCGACGCGCGGCTGGCCGTCGTCACCCGGGGCGCCGTGGCCACGGGCACGGAAGCGGACCCGGAAGCCGGTGACCTCGCGCACGCCCCGGTGTGGGGCCTGGTGCGCGCGGCGCAGACCGAGAACCCGGGCCGGTTCGTCCTCGTCGACCTCGACGGTGACGACGCCTCCGTCCGGGCGCTGCCCACGGCGGTCGCCTCGGACGAGCCCGAACTGGCCGTGCGCGGCGGGGCGGTCCACGCGCCCCGCCTGGCCCGGGTGGCCGCCGGGGCCGTCCCGGGTGACGGCGGCCGCCGGATCGACCCGCAGGGCACGGTCCTGGTCACCGGGGCGAGCGGTGGGCTCGCCGGGCTCTTCGCCCGTCACCTGGTCGCCGAGCACGGCGTACGGCACCTGCTGCTCACCAGCCGCCGTGGTGCCGAGGCCGAAGGCGCCGCGGAGCTCACGGCCGCCCTCACCGGGGCGGGCGCGGACGTCACCTGGGCGGCGTGCGACGTGGCCGACCGTGACGCGCTGGCCGCGCTGCTGGGCTCCGTACCCGCCGAGCACCCGCTGACGGCGGTCGTGCACACCGCGGCCGTCCTCGACGACGGAGTCGTGGACCTGCTCACGCCCGAGCGGGTGGACCGGGTGCTGCGCCCCAAGGCGGAAGCCGCGCTCCACCTGCACGAACTGACCCGCGACCTCGACCTGTCGGCGTTCGTGCTGTTCTCCGCGGCCGCCGGCACGCTCGGCGGCGCCGGGCAGGCCAACTACGCGGCGGCCAACGTCTTCCTCGACGCCCTCGCCCGCCACCGCAGGGCCCGCGGGCTGACCGCCCTGTCCCTGGTCTGGGGCATGTGGGCCGAGGAGCGCGGCATGGCCGGCCGGCTCACCGGCGCCGAGCGGAGCAGGGCCGCGCGCGGCGGGGTATCGCCGCTGTCGGCGGCGGAGGGACTGGCACTGTTCGACGCGGCCCTCGCGGCGGACGAACCCGTCCTCGTACCGGTCGGGATCGACCTGCCGACCGTACGGGCCCGTGCCGCCGACGGCGAGGTCCTGCCGATGTTCCGCGGTCTGGTACGCACCCCGGTCCGCAGGTCCGCCCGTGGCACGGACCGCCCGGCGGAGACCGGGGCCGCGGACGGCGCCGGTGAGCGGACGGTGGCCCAGCGGCTCGCCGAACTGCCGCCCGCCGAGCGGGAGCGCACCGTACTGGACCTGGTGCGCGGCCACGTGGCCGCCGTACTCGGATACAAGTCGGCCGAACTCGTCGGAGAGGCCCAGGCGTTCAAGGAGCTGGGCTTCGACTCCCTCACCGCGGTCGAGCTGCGCAACCGGCTCAACGCCGCGACCGGTCTGCGACTGGCGGCCACGCTGGTCTACGACCACCCGACCCCGGCCGCCCTGGCCCGGCACCTGCTGGGCGAGGTGGCACCGGACACGGCGGAGCGCAAGCTCTCCGTACTGGAGGAACTCGACCGGCTGGAGAGCACCTTCTCCTCGCTGGCCCCCGAGGAACTGTCGGCGGCGGCCGGCGACGAGGCCGCGCACGCGCGGGTCGCGGTACGCCTCCAGACCCTGCTGGCCCAGTGGAACGCCGCCCGCCAGGCGGAGGACGAGACGGGAGCCAGCGAGATCGAAGAGGCGAGTGACGACGAGCTGTTCGCCCTCATCGACAAGAAGTTCGGCCAGGGCTGACCCCGGCCCCCGGGACGTACCGCCGGCATTCCCCGGCGGTACGTCCCACC
The DNA here is from genome assembly GCF_043077235.1 of Streptomyces sp. NPDC016309. NCBI lineage: Bacteria > Bacillati > Actinomycetota > Actinomycetes > Kitasatosporales > Streptomycetaceae > Streptomyces > Streptomyces sp. NPDC016309. Next base: position 11,096 of record NZ_JBIBSG010000029.1, read on the forward strand.
CCCGGCCCGGGAAACGCCCCACCGCAAGAAATCCCAGAACTTTCCGAGTGCGTGCGAACACCTCCACGACTCGACCATGCGAATAGGTGAAGAGCCAGTGGCGAACGAAGCGAAGCTCCGCGAGTACCTCAAGAAAGTCACCACGGACCTCGACGAGGCGTACGGACGTCTGCGGGAGATCGAGAGCCAGGCCCACGAGCCGATAGCCATCACGGCCATGAGTTGCCGCTTCCCGGGCGGTGTACGGTCCCCCGAGGCGCTGTGGGAATTGCTGAGCCGTGACGGCGACGCGCTCACTGCGTTCCCCACGGACCGCGGCTGGGACCTCGACAACCTGTTCTCGGACGACCCCGACGACCACGGCACGTCCGTGACGCGCGAAGGCGGCTTCCTCGCCGACGCGTCCGCCTTCGACGCGGCCTTCTTCGGGATCTCGCCCCGGGAGGCCATGGCGATGGACCCGCAGCAGCGCCTGCTGCTGGAAACCTCCTGGGAGGCGTTCGAGCGTGCGGGCATCGACCCGGGGACGCTGCGGGGCAGCCGGTCCGGGGTGTTCGTCGGCATCAACGGCTCCGACTACCTCACCCCGCTCCTGGAGGCGGCCGAGGACTACGCGGGGCACCTGGGCACCGGCAACGCCTCCAGCGTGATGTCCGGCCGGCTGTCGTACACCTTCGGTCTCGAAGGCCCGGCGGTCACCGTCGACACCGCCTGCTCCGCCTCGCTGGTCGCCCTCCACCTGGCCGTCCAGGCGCTGCGCAACGGTGAGTGCACGCTCGCCGTCGCGGGCGGTGTGCACGTGATGTCCACCCCGGGGCTGTTCGTCGAGTTCAGCAAGCAGCGCGGGCTCGCCACCGACGGCCGCTGCAAGGCGTTCGCGGCCGCCGCCGACGGGTTCGGCCCGGCGGAAGGCGTCGGCGTCCTGCTGCTGGAGCGGCTCTCCGACGCCCGCAAGAACGGGCACCCGGTGCTGGCGGTCGTGCGCGGTTCGGCGGTCAACCAGGACGGCGCGAGCAACGGCCTGACCGCCCCGAACGGCCCGTCCCAGCAGCGCGTCATCCGCCAGGCCCTGGCCAACGCCCGGCTCTCGGCCGACCAGGTCGACGCCGTGGAGGCCCACGGCACCGGCACCAGCCTCGGCGACCCCATCGAGGCCCAGGCGCTGATCGCCACGTACGGCCAGGACCGGCCGGCCGACCGGCCGCTGCTGCTCGGCTCGGTCAAGTCGAACATCGGCCACACGCAGGCCGCGGCGGGCGTGGCGGGCGTCATCAAAATGGTCCTCGCGATGCAGCACGGCGTACTGCCCCGAAGCCTGCACATCGACGAGCCGTCCCCGCACATCGACTGGGAGTCCGGCACGGTGTCGCTGCTCACCGAGCCGACCGCATGGCCCGAGACCACGCATCCGCGCCGTGCGGGTGTGTCGTCGTTCGGGTTCAGCGGGACGAACGCGCATGTGATCGTGGAGCAGGCGCCGGAGGTTTCCCCGGTCGAGGGTGATGCCGGTGGTGGCGCCGACGGCGGTGGTGCTGCCGCTGGTGGCGGTGGTGGGCTTGCGGTGGTGCCGTGGGTGTTGTCGGGCAAGAGTGCGGGGGCGTTGCGGGCGCAGGCGGAGCGGTTGTCGGGTTGGCTCGCGGGTGCGCCGGGTGCCGGTGTGGTGGATGTGGGCTGGTCGTTGGCGTCGTCGCGGGCGGCTTTGGAGCACCGGGCGGTGGTCCTGGCCGATCAGGTGGCGGGTGTGGAGGCGGTGGCGTCGGGGGCGATGGCCGCGAACGTGGTGACGGGTTCGGTCGTCGCGGGCAAGACGGCGTTCTTGTTCCCGGG
>NZ_JBIBSG010000030.1:0-10182 GCF_043077235.1 Streptomyces sp. NPDC016309
GCACGGCACCACCACGACCCCCGGGACCACACCGCCCTCAGCAGCCGCAGCCCGCAGCATCGCCAGATCAGCGAACGCCTGCGAACCCTCACCCAACACCAGCCAGTCATCCACCACACCGGCCGAACCACCCACCGGCACCACCGACCACTCCACCCGGAACAAGGCATCGCCGTGTCCGCCGCGGGCCCCGGAGAGCTGGTCGGGCGAGAAGGTCCGCAGCGCCAGGCTGCGCACGGAGGCGACCGGCACGCCCTCGGCGTCCGCGATCTCCAGCGCCACCGCGTCCTTCCCCGCGCGGGAGAGCCGCACGCGCAGCGTGTCCGCTCCCACGGCGTGGACCGCGACACCGCTCCAGGCGAACGGAAGGCGTCCCTGCCCGGTGTCCTCGACGAGCGAGCCGAGTCCGACCGCGTGCAGGACGGCGTCGAGCAGGGCCGGGTGCAGGGTGAACTGCGCCGGTCCGGGATCGATGTCCTCCCCGAGGCTCACCTCGGCGAAGACCTCCTCGCCCCGGCGCCAGGCGGCGCGGAGCCCCTGGAACACCGGACCGTAGCCGAAACCGGCGTCGGCGAGGCCCTCGTACAGCCCCTCCACCGCGACCGGCTCCGCCCCGGCCGGCGGCCACACGCCGAGCTCGAACGCCGGGGCCTCCGCCCCTTCGGCCAGGACGGCGGTCGCGTGGCGCAGCCACGGCTCGTCGTCCGGGGCGCGATCGGCGCGCGAGTGGAAGACGACGGACCGGCGTCCCTGCCCGTCGGGCGCGGCAACGGCGATCTGGAGCTCGATCCCGCCGTCGTCGGGAAGCACCAGCGGCGCCTCCAGGGTCAGTTCGTCGACCCGGTCGCAGCCGACCTGGTCACCGGCGCGCAGCGCCAGTTCCACGAACGCCGTGCCCGGCAGCAGCACCGTCCCGGCGACCGCGTGGTCGGCGAGCCACGGATGTGTCTCCAGCGACAGCCGGCCCGTGAGCAGCAGGCCCTCGGCGTCCGCCAGGGCCACGGAGGCGCCCAGCAGCGGATGGTCGGCGGAGCGGAGGCCGGCGGTGGTGACGTCTCCCCAGAGAGTTCCGGCGTCGAGCCAGTAGTGCTCCCGTTGGAAGGCGTACGTCGGCAGGTCGACACGCCGGGCGCCGGTCGAGGCGTAGAACGCCCGCCAGTCGACCGGGAGGCCGCGTACGTGCGCCTGGGCGAGAGCGGCGGTGACCGTCTCCGCCTCGGGCCGGCCGGAGCGGAGGGCGGGCGCGAAGACGGCCGCGTCCGCCTCGCCGGTCAGGCAGTCCTGGGCCAGCGCCGACAGGACCCCGTCGGGGCCGAGTTCGAGGTACGTGGTGACCCCGACGGCCTCCAAGGCCCGGACACCGTGCAGGAATCGCACGGCCTCGCGGACGTGACGTACCCAGAAGTCCGCCGACCCCATCTCGTCCGTGACCAGCGCACCGGTCAGGTTCGAGACAACCGGGATACGCGGAGCCTCGTAGGAGATGCCCTCCACGATCCGCCGGAAGTCGTCCAGCATGCCGTCCATGTGCGGCGAGTGGAACGCATGGCTCACGCTCAGCCGCTTCGTCTTACGACCCTGCTCCTCGAAGTGCTCGGCAATGGACACCGCGTCCGCTTCGTCACCCGCGACCACGACCGACTGCGGACCGTTGATCGCCGCGATGCTCACCCGGTCGCTGAGCAGCGGAAGAACCTCGTCCTCCGACGCCTGCACCGCGATCATCACGCCACCACCAGGCAGCGCCTGCATCAACCGGCCACGAGCCGCCACCAACCGGCACGCATCCTCCAGCGAGAACACCCCGGCCACATGCGCGGCCGCGATCTCACCGATCGAATGACCCGCCAGGAAGTCCGGCTTCACGCCCCAGCTCTCGACGAGCCGGAACAGCGCCACCTCGACCGCGAAGAGCGCGGGCTGGGTGAACTCCGTACGGTCGAGAGCAGCGGTGTCCGACCCGAACAGCACGTCCTTCAGCGGCAGGTCCAGGTGCGCGCACACCGCATCCAGCGCCTCCGCGAACACCGGGAACGCCTCGTACAACTCACGACCCATGCCCAACCGCTGGCTGCCCTGTCCCGTGAACAGGAACGCCAGCTTGCCCCGCGCGCCCGCCTCGCCGCGCACGATGCGGGCGGTGGTCCCGCCCGTGGAGAGCGCGGCCAGGTCGGTGAGGGCGCTGTCCGGGTCGGCCGCCAGGACAACGGCGCGGTGTTCCAGGGCGGCGCGACCGGTCGCCAGGGAGAAGCCGACGTCGGCCGGGGTCGCCCCGTCCGGACGGCCGCGCAGGTGGGCGAGCAGACGTCCGGCCTGGGCGTGCAGGGCCTCTTCCGTACGGCCCGAGACGGGCCAGGGCAGTACGGGCGGCACCGACAGCGGGCGCGGGGCCTCCTCGCCGTCCGCCTCGGGGGCGGAGGGCTGGTGGGCCTCGTCCGGCGGGAGCGGGGCCTGCTCGATGATGGTGTGCGCGTTGGTGCCGCTGATACCGAACGACGACACGGCGGCGCGGCGCGGGCGGCCGGTCTCCGGCCAGTCGACCGACTCCCTGAGCAGGGAGACGGCCCCGGCGGCCCAGTCGACGTTGGTCGACGGCTCGTCGACGTGCAAGGTCTTCGGGATGCGGCCGTGGCGGATCGCCATGACCATCTTGATGATGCCGGCGACACCGGCGGCGGCCTGGGTGTGCCCGAGGTTGGACTTGACCGAGCCGAGCCACAGGGGGCTGTCCTCGGTGTGCTCGCGGCCGTACGTGGCCAGCAGTGCCTGCGCCTCGATCGGGTCGCCCAGCGTCGTCCCCGTACCGTGCGCCTCGACGACGTCGACCTCGGCGGCCGTGAGCCGGGCGTCGGCCAGGGCCTGGCGGATGACGCGCTGCTGGGACGGACCGTTCGGGGCGGTCAGCCCGTTGCTGGCGCCGTCCTGGTTGACCGCCGAGCCACGGACCACGGCCAGCACCGGGTGGCCGTTCTTGCGGGCGTCCGACAGGCGCTCGACGAGCAGCATGCCCGCGCCCTCGGCCCAGCCGGTGCCGTCCGCCGAGTCCGCGAAGGACTTGCAGCGGCCGTCGAAGGACAGGCCGCGCTGGCGGCTGAACTCGGTGAAGGTGCCGGGCGTGGCCATGACGGTGACGCCGCCCGCGAGGGCGAGGGTGCACTCGCCCTTGCGGAGCGCCTGGATGGCGAGGTGGAGCGTGACGAGGGAGGACGAGCAGGCGGTGTCGACGGTGAGCGCGGGGCCCTCCAGGCCGAAGGTGTACGAGACCCGGCCGGAGGCGATGCTGCTGGATCCGCCGGTGCCCAGGTACCCCTCGACCTCTTCGGGTACGGCGCGCAGCCGGGAGGCGTAGTCGTGGTACATGACGCCCGCGAAGACGCCGGTACGGCTGCCGCGCACCGAGGTGGGGTCGATGCCCGCCCGCTCGAACGCCTCCCAGGAGGTTTCGAGGAGCAGCCGCTGCTGCGGGTCCATCGCCACGGCCTCGCGGGGCGAGATCCCGAAGAACGCCGGGTCGAAGCGGTTGGCGCCGTGCAGGAAGCCGCCTTCCTGCACGTAGCTCGTGCCCCGCCCGTCCGGGTCGTCGTCGAAGAGGCTCCCCATGTCCCAGCCCCGGTCGGTGGGGAAGGGGGTGATGGCGTCGGTCTCCTCGGACACCAGTCGCCACAGGTCCTCCGGCGACTCGACGTCCCCCGGGTAGCGGCAGCTCATCCCGATGATCGCGATCGGCTCCTGCTCCTCCGACTCGACCTCCTGAAGACGGCGACGCGTCTCATGGAGATCGGCAGTCACCCGCTTCAGGAAGTACCGGAGTTTTTCCTCATTCATGCGTGCATCCCTCGTACAGAAGCCAGAAAGACAGAGCCGTCGGTAAGGCGGGGCCGAGCCGCGAGCGGTCGTCGCATCAGGAGATTCCGAACTCCTTGCCGATGAAGTCGAAGAGGTCGTCGTCGGTCGCGGTCTCGAGGACCTCGGCCACGTCGTCCTCGCCGTCGCCCTCGGCCGCCCGGTCCCCGGCCTCGCTCCACGCGGCGAGCAGCGCCTGGAGGCGCTCGGTGATCCGGTCACGGCCGTCGTCGTCGGGCAGGGAGGCGACGAGCGTCTTCTCCAGCCGGTCCAGTTCGGCGAGCAGCGGGGGAACCGCCGCGGCGCCGTCCTGCCAGAGCTCGTCCCGCAGGTAGTCCACCAGCGCGGCCGGTGTCGGGTAGTCGAAGACGAGCGTGGCGGGCAGGCGTACCCCGGTCGCTCCGCCGAGCCGGTTGCGCAGCTCGACGGCGGTCAGCGAGTCGAAGCCGACCTCGCTGAACGACCGTGCCGGGTCGACCGCTTCGGGCCCGGCGAAGCCGAGGACCGCGGCCACGTGCGTGCAGACGAGGTCCAGCAGGGCCTCGTCCCGCGCGGCCGGCGAGAGCCCGGTCAGGCGCTCCCGCAGCGCGGTACCGCCGTCGGCACCGGTCTCGGCTGCACCCGCCGCACGGCGGACGGGCGTACGGACGAGTCCGCTGAGCAGCGGCGGGAGCATCCCGCCACCGCTCGCCTGCGCCCGCAGGGCGGCCAGGTCCAGCTTGACCGGCACGAACACCGCCTGCTCGGACGCCGAGGTGGCGTCGAACAGGGCCACACCCTCCTCGGCGGACAGCGCGGCCACACCACCACGGCCCAGCCTCGACACGTCCTCCGCGCCCAGCTCACCCGCCATGCCGCCTCCATCGGCGGCCCACAGGCCCCAGGCCAGCGACGTGCCGGCCAGACCGGCGGCCCGGCGGTGCTGCGCCAGCGCGTCCAGGAACACATTGCCCGCCGCGTAGTTCGCCTGACCCGCACCACCGAACACACCAGCAGCGGAGGAGAACAGCACGAACGCCGACAGATCCATGTCCCGGGTCAGCTCATGGAGGTTCCAGGCGCCGTCGACCTTCGGGCGCAGCACGCTCGAAAGACGCTCCGGCGTCAGGGACCCGACGACACCGTCGTCCAGCACACCGGCCGTATGCACCACGGCCGTCAACGGATGCGCCTCGGACACCTGAGACAAAGCCTCAGCCAGGGCGTCGCGGTCGGCGACATCACACGCCGCCCACGACACCTCAGCACCCAGCCCCGCCAGCTCCGCCGTCAACTCAGCCGCACCAGCAGCCTGCGCACCACGACGGCTGACCAGCAGCAGATGCCGCACACCCCGCTCCGCCACCAGATGACGAGCGAACAAACCACCCAGCGTGCCACCCGCACCCGTCACCAACACCGTGCCCGCGGCATCCAGCACACGACCACCGGCATCGGCCACAGCCGCACGGGCCAGCCTCGGCACCCGTACCGCACCGCCTCGGACGGTGAACTCCTGCTCGCCCGAGGCGAGCGCGGCGGTCAGGGCGCGGTAGGAGGCGTCGGTGCCGTCCGTGTCGGCCAGGACGAACCGGCCCGGGTTCTCCGACTGGGCCGAGCGCACCAGACCCCACACCGGGGCATGCACCAGATCCGTCACGTCCTCACCCGGCACGGCAGCCACCGCACCCCGGGTCAAGAACACCAACCGCGACCCCTCGAACCGCGCATCCGCCACCCACTCCTGGAGCAGCGACAACACCCGACCCGACTCCGCATGCACAGCCCCCACCACATCGGCGGCCTTCGGAGCCATCAGCGGGACGCAGACCACGTCCGGTACGTCGCGGCCGTCCCGACCGGCGTCGGCGAGCGCCGCGAGCCCGGTGTGGGCCTCGTATCGGACACCCACGGCGTCGAGTCCCGGGTGGCGGGCGTCGCCGGTGCCGCCGTCGTCCGCCAGCAGGGCCCAGGGACGCTGTTCGGCGGCGGACACGGGGGTGAGGGGCAGAGCCGTCCAGTCCACGTGGAACAGCGACTCCTGCCGGCCGCCGCGCGCGGCGCCGATCTGGTCGGGCGAGACCGTGCGCAGGACCAGCGACTCGACCGAGGCGACCGGCACGCCGGCCGCGTCGGCGAGGTGCAGCGACACCGCGTCGCGGCCGGCGGGGGCCAGCCGGACCCGTACGGCCGACGCGCCCGCCGCGTGGAGGGACACGTTGCGCCAGGCGAACGGCAGCCGTCCCTGGCCGGTGCTCTCCACCAGGCCGCCGAGACCGGCCGCGTGCAGCGTGGCGTCCAGGAGGGCCGGGTGGAGCCCGAAGCCCTCCGCCGCCTCCACGGCCGCCTCGTCCAGGGCGACCTCGGCGTACACCTCGTCGCCGTGCAGCCAGGCCGAGCGCAGGCCCTGGAAGACCGGTCCGTAGTCGAACCCGGCCGCGGCCATGCCCTCGTACAGCCCGTCGATGTCGACCGCCTCGGCGCCGGGCGGGGGCCAGGCGGTGAGGTCGAAGGCGGGGGCCTCCGCGCTCGTCGCGAGCACGCCGTCGGCGTGCCGCGTCCAGGGCTCGTCGGCGGGGGCGTCCTCGTCCCGGGAGTACAGGGCCAGGCTCCGCCGGCCGGAACCGTCGGTGGCGGAGACGGACAGCCGCAGTTGGACGCCGCCCCGCTCGGGCAGCACCAGCGGTGCCTCCAGCGTCAGCTCCTCCAGCATGTCGCAGCCGACCTGGTCGCCCGCGCGGACCGCCAGTTCCACGAAGGCCGTGCCCGGGAGGAGGACCGAGCCGAGGACGGCGTGGTCCGCGAGCCAGGGCTGGGTGGCCAGGGACAGCCGGCCGGTGAACAGGAAGCCGTCCGAGTCGGGCAGTTCGACGGCCGCGCCCAGCAGGGGGTGGTCCGTCGTGCCGAGCCCGAACCCGGTCGCGTCGCCGGGACCGGCCGGTGCCACGGCCGAGTTCAGCCAGTACCAGTCGCGCTGGAAGGCGTACGTGGGGAGCTCGACCTGCGTGGCGCGGGTCGGCGCGAAGTACGTCTCCCAGTCGACGGGCGTGCCGTGGGCGTGCGCCTGGGCGAGGGCGGTCGTGACGGTCTCGGCCTCGGGGCGGCCCTTGCGGAGGGCGGGCGCGAAGACGGCCGTGTCGGTGTCACCGGTCAGGCAGTCCTGGGCGAGGGCCGACAGGATGCCGTCGGGGCCGAGTTCGAGGTACGTGGTGACCCCGGCGGTCTCCAGAGCGCGGACGCCGTCCAGGAACCGTACGGCCTCGCGGACGTGCCGTACCCAGAAGTCCGCCGAACCCATCTCGTCCGTGACCAGCGCACCGGTCAGGTTCGAGACGACCGGAATGCGCGGGGTCTCGTACGCGAGCGTCTCCGCGACCTTGCGGAAGTCGGCGAGCATGCCGTCCATGTGCGGCGAGTGGAACGCGTGGCTGACCGTCAGGCGCTTGGTCTTACGACCCTGCGCTCCGAAGGACCCGGCGATAGCGACGGCCGCGTCCTCGTCACCGGCGACCACGACCGACTGCGGGCCGTTGATCGCCGCGATGCTCACCCGGTCGCTGAGCAGCGGAAGAACCTCGTCCTCCGACGCCTGCACCGCGATCATCACGCCACCACCAGGCAGCGCCTGCATCAGACGTCCGCGTGCTGCCACCAGCGTGCAGGCGTCCTCCAGGGACAGCACCCCGGCCACGTGCGCGGCGGCGATCTCACCGATCGAATGACCCGCCAGGTAGTCGGGCTTCACGCCCCAGCTCTCCAGCAGCCGGAACAGCGCCACCTCGACCGCGAACAGCGCGGGCTGGGTGAACTCCGTCCGGTCGAGGAGGTCGCCACTGTCACCGAACAGCGCGTCCTTGAGCGGCAGTTCCAGGTGCCCGCAGATCGCGTCCAGTGCGTCGGCGAACGCCGGGTACGTGTCGTACAGCTCGCGACCCATGCCGGGGCGCTGGCTGCCCTGGCCGGTGAACAGGAACGCCAGCTTGCCGGTGCCGCTCGCCGTCCCGCGCACCAGACCGGAGGCGGTACCGCCCTCCGACTCCAGCGCGCCGAGACCCCGCAGCAGCTCCTCACGCCCACCGGCCACGACCACCGCACGGTGGTCGAACCCGACCCGCCTGGTCGCCAGCGAGTACGCCACATCGACCGCAGCCGGAGCCGTCTCCGTCGAGGCGTCCAGCAGATGCGCCCGCAGCCGCGCGGCCTGACCCCGCAGAGCCTCCGGCGACTTCGCCGACAACACGTACGGCAGCACGGCCGGCGTACCCGCCACCGGCTCGGCACCGACCGCCACCGGCGGCGCCTCCTCGATGATCGTGTGCGCGTTCGTCCCGCTGATGCCGAAGGACGAGACACCCGCACGGCGCGGACGGCCGGTCTCCGGCCACGGCACGGCATCGGTGAGGAGGGCGACCGCGCCGTCCTCCCAGTCCACGTGCGGGGTCGGCTCGTCGACGTGCAGCGTCTTGGGCAGCACGCCGTGCCGAATCGCCATGATCATCTTTATGATGCCGGCGACACCGGCGGCCGCCTGGGTGTGACCCATGTTCGACTTGATCGAGCCGAGCCACAGCGGCTGGTCGGCCTCGCGCTCCCTGCCGTACGTGGCCAGCAGCGCCTGCGCCTCGATGGGGTCGCCCAGCGTCGTACCGGTGCCGTGCGCCTCCACCACGTCGATCTGGTCGCTGGTGAGGCCCGCGCTGGCGAGGGCCTGGCGGATGACGCGCTGCTGGGACGGGCCGTTGGGGGCGGTCAGGCCGTTGCTCGCACCGTCCTGGTTGATCGCCGAGCCGCGCACGACCGCGAGGACCGGGTGGCCCTTGGCGCGGGCGTCCGACAGCCGCTCGACGAGCAGCATGCCGGCGCCCTCGGCCCAGCTCGTGCCGTCGGCGGCGGCGGCGAAGGACTTGATGCGCCCGTCGGCGGCCAGACCGCGCTGGCGGCTGAACTCGGTGAACGTACCGGGGGTGGACATGACGGTCACGCCACCGGCCAGCGCCATCGTGCACTCGCCGTTGCGCAGCGCCTGGATGGCCCAGTGCAGGGCGACCAGCGAGGACGAGCAGGCGGTGTCGACGGTGACGGCCGGGCCTTCGAGGCCGAAGGCGTACGAGACGCGGCCGGAGGCGATGCTGCCGGAGTTGCCGGTGCCGAGGTAGCCCTCCACACCGTCCGGTACGGCCGTGATCCGGGTCGCGTAGTCGTGGTACATGACACCGGCGAACACACCGGTGCGGCTGCCGCGCATGGACGCCGGGTCGATGCCCGCCCGCTCGAACGCCTCCCAGGAGGTCTCCAGCAGCAGCCGCTGCTGCGGGTCCATCGCCACGGCCTCGCGCGGCGAGATCCCGAAGAACGCCGGGTCGAACCGGCCCGCGTCGTGCAGGAAGCCGCCCGAGCGCGTGTAGCTGGTGCCCTTGCCGTCCGGGTCCGGGTCGTACAGCGACTCCAGGTCCCAGCCGCGTCCCTGGGGGAACTCGGAGATGGCGTCGCCGCCACCCAGCACCAGGCGCCACAGGTCCTCGGGGGTCTCGACGCCTCCGGGGTAGCGGCAGCTCATGCCGACGATCGCGATCGGGTCGTCGGCGAACGCCGTGCCGGTGCGTACGGGCGATCCCGTGACCGCTCCGGCGGCCTCGGCGTCCCCGGTGAGACCCAGCACCTCGGTCCGCAGGTACTCCGCGAGCGCGTTCGGGGTCGGGTAGTCGAAGACGAGGGTGGCGGGCAGGCGTTCACCGGTGGCCGCGCCGAGCCGGTTGCGCAGCTCGACGGAGGTCAGGGAGTCGAAGCCCAGCTCCTTGAACGCGCGGTCGGCCGGTACCTCGTCGGTCGAGGCGTGGCCCAGTACGGCGGCCACCTCGCCCCGCACCAGCTCCAGCAGCGCCGCGTCCCGCTCGTCGGCGGGCAGGCCCGCCAGGCGGGTGCGGAACGCCGAGCCGTCCGCCGTACCGCTACCGCCCTGCCCGGCGGCCCGGCGCACCGGTACGCGGACCAGACCGCGCAGCAGGTCCGGGAGCATGCCGTTGCGGGCCTGGGCCCGGAGGGCGGGCAGGTCGAGCGGGAGCGGGACGAGCAGCGCGTCGGTGGTGCGGCCGGCCGCGTCGAAGAGGGCGAGGCCGGTCTCGGGCGCCAGCGCGCCGATGCCACTGCGGCGGATGCGCTCGCGGTCGGCTTCCGTGAGGTCGCCGCCCATGCCGCCCACACCGGCCCACAGGCCCCAGGCCAGGGACGTGCCGGCCAGGCCGGCCGCCCGCCTGTGCTGCGCCAACGCGTCCAGGAACACATTGCCCGCCGCGTAGTTCGCCTGACCCGCACCACCGAACACACCAGCAGCCGACGAGAACAACACGAACGCCGACAGGT
>NZ_JBIBSG010000031.1:0-8301 GCF_043077235.1 Streptomyces sp. NPDC016309
GGGCGGGGGGGGCCCGGGGGGGGCCCCCCCCCCCCGGGGGGGGGGGGGCCCCGCCCCGGGGGGGGGGGGGGGGGGGGGGGGGGGGGGGGGGGGGGGGGCCCCCCCCCCCCCGCACCGGTGGCGGCCGCCGGCGCGGGGGCGCCGGAGACCGTCAGATGTCGATGACCCGGTACGCGATGGTGTAGACGCCGCCGGACCCCTCGAGCGAGCGGTACTGGACCTCCGCGCCCGCCTCGCTGCCGGTGGCGAGCGTCGACCCCAGCTTGTCGTCGGGGCTCGTGGTGTCGTAGTCCCACAGCGTCATGGTGCGGGCCTGCTGCTTGCCGAGGACGAGGGCCGCGTTGCCGTTCCCGTCCGTCATCGACCGCACGTAACCCGGGCCCATCGTCTGGTACTTGAGGCTTCCGGGCCACACCTTCACGGCGTTGCCGTTGGCGTCGGTGACCTTCAGGTAGGCCTCGTCGTGATCGCCCTCGCTCTGCTGGTGGCAGGTCAGCTCCAGCAGCTCGATACGGACGTAGTCGATCGGCTCGGCCTGGGCCGCGCCGGCGAACCCGGCGACGCCGGTGAGCGAGAGCAGGGCGGCCGTGGCCACTCGAGCGATTCCACGCGTCATGTCGGTTCCCCCTTGGGTGTGTCGCCCCGCGTACGTCCCTGCGGGGCCGTGCCGTCCCCCGGCACGCGAACCACCATGCCCGCCCGCCCGGCCCCCGATCCACGCGCGTTCCACTGAGCGGAACACGCCCGGGCAGTCCCGCGCCGGGACCGCCCGGCCGTCGCCCCACGGGCCCGTCACGGGACCGCCCGCGCCCCGTTCCCGGCCCCGTTCCCGCCCCCGGCACCGGTGAGCGCGCGGGTGATGCCGGCGGCCGTCTCGGCGACCCGGCCCGCCACCACGTCCAGCCGCTGACCCGCCTCCACCATCGCGGCCACCGCCCCCACCACGGTCCCCGCCGGGGACCGCACCGGCAGGGCGGCGCAGCACACCCCCGCCACCACCTCCTCCCGGTCCAGCACCGCGCCCCCGCGCACCGGGCCGCGCAGCGCCCTGCCCAGCGCGGTGTCCAGCGCGAACGCGTCGCCGTCCCGCACCGGTACGAGCGGCTCCACGCGGCCCGGCACCGAACACACCGTCAGGGCCCGCTCCTCGCGCAGCACGGCCAGGACGACGCTGCCGCCGGTCGCCGCCCGCAGCCGGTGCAGCGGCAGGCGGCCCGCCGCGCGCAGCCCCGGGTGCGGCTGCCAGGCCTGGCCGAGCCGGTAGAGCTGGGCGCCCAGCCGGTAGCGCAGACCGCGGCGCTCGACGGCCTCCATGGCCACCAGTTGCTCCAGCAGCCGGTGCGCCGTGCTCTTGGGCACGCCGCACGCGAGCGCCAGCTCGGTCACCCCCGCCTCCTCGCCGTGCTGCCGCAGGGCCTCCAGCAGCGCGAAGGCCCCCTCCAGCACCCCTCTTCCCCGGCTCTTCGTCCGCGCGTGTACGGCTGCGTCCATGACATCCCCCCGGATGGCGTGGCCCGGCCGCGTCCCCCGAACAGCCGCGGCCCCGGCGCTTGGTGTTCCGCGGCCATGTTCCCCGGACCGGCGCGCCGGGCGAAACCGTTCCGCCGTGTCGCCCCGCATCCCGTGCCGGCGGGTCACGAGCCGGACCCCGCCCGGAGGGTCACCGCCCGGCGCCTCCGGACCGGGCGGCGCCGTCACCCGGGCCGGCGCCGTCACCGCACGTCGCCTGCTCCTGGAACACCCGCAGCGCGTCGTCGATCGGGTGGGGCAGCGGCCTCCCGGAGGAGTCCCGCTGGTTCCACCGCATCAGGTTCACCGCGACGGACATCTGGCGCTTGCCGTCGGCCCGGGTCAGGGACACCGTCCCCGCTCCCCAGGCCGTGCCGTCGTGCCCCCAGAAGGTGCCGCAGCCCGGGACGGTGACCTTGTGCAGTCCGAGGCCGTACTCGACTCTCGTGCCGTCCAGGGCGATGACCGGCACCGTGCGCTGCATCTCCGCCAGCGCGGCCCGGCCGACGATCCGGCCGCCGAGCAGCCCGGCGTAGAAGCGGTTGAGGTCCTCCATGGTCGACACCAGACCGGCGCCCATCATCACCCAGGACATGTTGTAGACGCTGTAGTCACGCGGCGGGTCGATCAGGCCGTACAGCCCCTCGTACATCCGCGGGTGCGGTCCCTCGATGCGCGGGCCGTCGGGGAACCCGGTGTGCCGCAGCCCGGCCCGCTCGATGACGTTCCGGGTGATGTACTCCCGCGCCGGGGTGCCGGTCACCCGTTCCAGGAGCTGCCCGAGGAGCTCGTAATTGGTGTTGGAGTACACCCCCGGGGAGCCTCCCGGCTCGCCGGCGGGAGGCGCCGAGAGTCCCAGCTCGATCAGCTCGGCCGGGCTGAACTCCTGGAACCGGTTGGCGTCCACGCTCTTCGCCGACGCGTCCGGCGAGGTCGGGAACCCCTGGAGGGACGGGAAGGCGTAGGGGATGTGGTCGGGGATGCCGCTGGTGTGGTTGATCAGCATCCGTACGGTGATCCTCCTGCCGCGCTCCCCGGGCACCAGCTCCGGCAGGTAGTCGCCGATCGGCCCGTCCAGCCGTATCCGGCCGCGCTCGACCTGCTGCATGACCGCGGCGGCGACGAAGGTCTTGGTGACGCTCCCGACGCGCTGCCGCATCCCGGGCGTGACGGGACGGCCGGTCCGCACGTCGGCGACCCCGGCCGCGCCGCGCCAGGTCCGGCCGGAGTCACGCACCTCGGCGAACACCCCCGGTATCCCCGCGCGGTGGACCTCCTCCAGGGCGGACTCCAGCCGGGCGGTGTCGAACGCGGCGGGGCCCGCGCCCGGGACCGGTGCGCCCCTCGTGCCACCGGAGGCGGGGACCGCCGTCACCATGCCCGCGCACACACCCAGCGCGGCCACGCCCGCGCACCACAGCATCCGTATCCTCATGGCTCCAGGTCCTTTCACGCGGCCAGGGCGCGGCGGAGGGCGGCGCCGATCTCGGCGATCTGCCGCTGGGACACATCGGCGGACAGGATCGCCTGGGACCCGTGGAAGGTGCCGGGCCACTGGTGCAGTTCGACCGGCACGCCCGCCTGGAGCAGGCGCAGCGCGTACGTGATGTCCTCGTCGCGGTTCGGGCAGAGTTCGGCGGTCGTGATGTGGGCGGGCGGCAGCCCGGAGAGGTCGGCGGCCCGCGCGGGGGCGGCGTACGGGGTCGCGGGCGCGGAGCCCAGGTAGTGCCGCCACGAGGCGCCGACCTTGGCCCGGGTCATCCAGGGCGTGTCGGTGAAGGTGCGCGCCGACCACGTCTCCTGCCGGTCGTCGAGCCCCGGCTGGTTGAGGAGCTGGAAGCGGATCGGCGGCCCCTGCTCGTCCCGCGCCCGCAGGGCCACGCCCGCGGCGATGCCGCCACCGGCGCTGTGCCCGCCGACCGCGATCCGCTCGGGGTCGACGCCGAGCTCCTCGCTGTGCGCGGCCGTCCAGAGCAGTGCGGCGTACGCGTCGTCGAAGGCGGCCGGGAAGGGGTGCTCGGGCGCCAGGCGGTAGCCCACCGAGACCACCACCGCCCCGGAGAGGGCCGCGATCCGGGCGGCCCACGGGTGCTCGGTGTCCAGGTCGCCGAAGACGCCCCCGCCGCCGTGCAGCCAGACGATGGCGCCCTGGGCCCCGTGCGGGCGGTAGACGCGCACCGGCACGTCCGGATCGGCGGGAACGGTACGGTCCACGACCTCCATGGCCGAGGTGTCCGGTGGCGGCGCCGCGGCGGCACGCTCGGCGAAGTGCTTGCGCGCGGTGACCGGGTCGTCGAGGTCGAGGTCGGGGAGGAACGGGAGGAACGCTTCGAGTTCGGGATCCATGCGAGCCATCCTCACGGCCGCCCCCGGCCGGGTCATCCGCCGTCCGTCGCGCGTTCCGCCCCGGTCACGCGCCGGACGGCGCGCCTCCGCGCTCCGGCGCGGCCCGCCACACGGGGCCGTCGACGTCGTGGTCGTCGAAGTGCCCGTCCCCCCGGGCCACTTCGGCCCCTTGTCATGGGCCACGTCCCCCACGCCGAGCACCCGCCGGCCGGCCTCCCGCACCCGCCCCCCACCCGGGCCGACCAGCAGGTGAGACGGGCGGCGGAGGGGGCGGGGCGGGCGGCAGGATGGGGGCGTGACCGTCATCGACATCCCCGGCTCCAAGTCCGTCACCGCACGCGCCCTGTTCCTGGCCGCCGCGGCCGAGGGCACCACCACGCTCGTCCGGCCGCTCGTCTCCGACGACACCGAGGGGTTCGCCGAGGGCCTCCTCGCGCTCGGGTACGACGTCCGGCGCGAGCCCGGGGCCTGGCAGGTGCGGGGCCGCCCGGCCGGGCCGGCCGCCGGCACCGCGGACGTGTACTGCCGCGACGGCGCCACCACCGCCCGGTTCCTCCCGGCGCTCGCCGCCGCCGGGCACGGCGACTTCCGGTTCGACGCCTCCGCGCAGATGCGCCGCCGCCCGCTCGGCCCGCTGACGAGCGCGCTGCGCACCCTGGGCGTGGACCTGCGCCACGAGCGGGCCGAGGGCCACCACCCGCTGCGGATCGCCGCGTCCGGGATCAAGGGCGGCGCCCTCACCCTGGACGCGGGGCAGTCGTCCCAGTACCTCACCGCCCTGCTGATGCTCGGCCCGCTCACCGCCGAGGGCCTGACGATCACCGTCACGGACCTGGTCTCGGAGCCGTACGTCGGGATCACCCTGGCGATGATGCGCTCCTTCGGCGCCCGGCCCACCCGCGAGGGCGACGTCTTCACCGTCCCGCCCACCGGCTACCGGGCCACCACGTACGCCGTCGAGCCCGACGCCTCCACCGCGAGCTACTTCTTCGCCGCCGCCGCCCTCACCGGCCGCGAGGTCACCGTCCCCGGCCTCGGCACCGGCGCCCTCCAGGGCGACCTGGGCTTCGTGGACGTCCTGCGGCGGATGGGCGCCGACGTGTCGGTCACCCCCGACGGCACCACCGTGCGCGGCACCGGCCGCCTCGGCGGGCTCACCGTCACCATGCGGGACATCTCCGACACCATGCCGACCCTCGCCGCCCTCGCCCCGTACGCCGACGGCCCCGTCCGCATCGAGGACGTCGCCAACACCCGCGTCAAGGAGTGCGACCGGCTGGAGGCGTGCGCCGACAACCTCCGGCGCATGGGCATCACCGTCACCACCGGCCCGGACTGGATCGAGATCCTGCCCGGCACGCCGCGCCCCGCCGAGATCACCACGCACGGCGACCACCGCATCGTGATGTCCTTCGCCGTCACGGGGCTGCGCACACCCGGCGTTTCCTTCGACGACCCCGGCTGCGTACGCAAGACCTTCCCGGACTTCCACACCCGCTGGAAGGAGTTCACCTCCGCGCCTTGGGGGATGCCGGGTCCGGGCGCGGCGGGGATGCGGCAAGAATGGGGGGCATGAGCGACAGCCCAGCCCCCCTCGCAGACCCGCACATCGCCTTCGACCCGGCCGGAGGCCGCCGGGACGTCGTCGTCCTCGGTTCCACCGGGTCCATCGGTACCCAGGCCATCGACCTGGTGCTGCGCAACCCCGACCGCTTCCGCGTCACCGCCCTGTCCGCCGCCGGCGGCCGGGCCGGGCTCCTCGCCGAGCAGGCGCACCGGCTGCGGGTGCGCACGGTGGCCGTGGCGCGCGAGGACGCGGTGCCCGAGCTGCGCGAGGCGCTGGAGGCCCGGTACGGCTCCGAGCCGCTGCCCGAGGTCCTCGCCGGACCGGACGCGGCCACCCAGGTGGCGGCCTCCGACTGCCACACGGTGCTCAACGGCATCACCGGCTCCATCGGCCTCGCGCCGACCCTCGCCGCCCTGGAGGCGGGCCGCACCCTGGCCCTCGCCAACAAGGAGTCGCTGATCGTCGGCGGCCCGCTGGTGAAGGCCCTCGCCAAGCCGGGCCAGATCATCCCGGTCGACTCCGAGCACGCCGCGCTCTTCCAGGCGCTCGCCGCCGGCACCCGCGCCGACGTCCGCAAGCTGGTCGTCACGGCCTCCGGCGGCCCCTTCCGCGGCCGTACGAGGGCGGAGCTGGAGCACGTCACCCGCGAGGACGCCCTGGCGCACCCCACCTGGGCCATGGGCCCGGTGATCACGGTGAACAGCGCCACGCTCGTGAACAAGGGCCTGGAGGTCATCGAGGCGCACCTGCTCTACGACATTCCCTTCGAGCGGATTGAGGTGGTGGTGCACCCGCAGTCGTATGTCCACTCGATGGTCGAGTTCACCGACGGGTCCACCCTTGCGCAGGCCACGCCGCCCGACATGCGCGGCCCCATCGCCATCGGCATCGGCTGGCCCGAGCGCGTCCCCGACGCCGCGCCCGCCTTCGACTGGTCCAAGGCCTCCACCTGGGAGTTCTTCCCGCTCGACACCGAGGCCTTCCCGTCCGTCGGGCTCGCCCGGCGCGTGGGCGAGCTGGGCGGCACCGCCCCGGCGGTGTTCAACGCGGCCAACGAGGAGTGCGTGGAGGCGTTCCTCGACGGACGGCTGCCGTTCAACGGCATCATGGACACGGTCACCGCGGTGGTCGCCGAGCACGGCGCCCCGGCCGGTGGAACGTCCCTGACCGTGCCGGACGTCCTGGAGGCGGAGACCTGGGCCCGGGCCCGGGCCCGGGAACTGACGGCGAAGGCGACCGCGGAGGCTCGCGCATGACGATTCTGTTGACGGTCCTCGGCATCGCGCTGTTCGCGGTCGGGCTGCTCTTCTCCATCGCCTGGCACGAGCTCGGCCACCTCTCCACGGCCAAGCTCTTCGGCATCCGCGTGCCCCAGTACATGGTGGGCTTCGGCCCCACCGTCTGGTCGCGGCGGAAGGGCGAGACGGAGTACGGCATCAAGGCCATCCCGGCCGGCGGCTACATCCGCATGATCGGGATGTTCCCGCCCGGTGACGACGGCCGCATAGAGGCCCGGTCCA
This sequence comes from Streptomyces sp. NPDC016309, assembly GCF_043077235.1. Taxonomy (NCBI): domain Bacteria; kingdom Bacillati; phylum Actinomycetota; class Actinomycetes; order Kitasatosporales; family Streptomycetaceae; genus Streptomyces; species Streptomyces sp. NPDC016309. Next base: position 6,943 of record NZ_JBIBSG010000031.1, read on the forward strand.
CGTCCCCGTTCCGCGGCATGATCGAGGACGCCCGCTCGGCGGCGTACGAGGAGCTCCAGCCCGGCGACGAGACCCGGCTGTTCTACACGCGCGCGCCGTGGAAGCGCGTCATCGTGATGTTCGCCGGACCCTTCATGAACCTGGTCCTGGCCGTCGCGATCTTCCTCGGCGTCTCGATGACCTTCGGCTACGCGACCCAGACGACCGAGGTCGCCGGTGTGCAGAAGTGCGTCATCGAGCAGAGCCAGAAGCGCGACACCTGCCGCAAGGGCGACCCGGTGTCGCCCGCGCACGCCGCCGGGCTCCGGAAGGGCGACCGGATCGTCGCCTTCGACGGGAAGCCGGTCGACGACTGGGGCACGCTCTCCCAGCGCATCCGCGACACCATCGGCCCCGCCGACCTCACCGTCGTCCGCGACGGCGAGGAGCTCACCCTGCGCCCCACGCTGATCAAGAACGAGGTGGTCCGGAAGGACGAGGACGGCGAGGTCGTCGAGGGCCAGTACGTGCCGGCCGGCTACCTCGGGTTCGCGGCGAAGACCGAGATCATGCCGCTCAGCTTCGGCCAGTCCGTGGACCGCATGGGCGACATGATCGAGAACGGTGTCGAGTCCATCGTCGCCCTGCCGTCCAAGATCCCCGACCTCTGGAACGCGGCCTTCGGTGACGGCGAGCGCAAGGCGGACTCCCCGGTGGGCGTGGTCGGTGCCGCGCGGATCAGCGGCGAGGTGATGAACCTGGACGTCCCCACCCAGAACATCGTCGCGACCTTCCTCACGCTGCTCGCCGGGTTCAACCTGTCGCTGTTCCTCTTCAACATGCTGCCGCTGCTCCCACTGGACGGCGGGCACATCGCCGGCGCGCTCTGGGAGTCCCTGCGACGGAACGTGGCGAAGGTCTTCCGGCGGCCCGACCCCGGACCGTTCGACGTGGCCAAGCTGATGCCGGTCGCCTACGTGGTGGCGGGGATCTTCATCTGCTTCACGCTGCTCGTCCTGGTGGCGGACATCGTCAACCCGGTGAAGATCTCCTAGTCATTTCGTAGACACGCCACAGGCGGACGCGTGAACGACGACGGCCGGACACCCCGTGGTGTCCGGCCGTGTCATGGGAGGGCTGTAATCTCGAAGCCGGAGCCCGCCGATCTCGGGACCTCGATCCACACCTTGGGGTTGCACAGCAGATGACCGCGATTTCTCTCGGTATCCCGTCCGTTCCGACCAAGCTGGCCGACCGCCGTGTCAGTCGCAAGATCCAGGTCGGGTCGGTGGCCGTCGGTGGTGACGCGCCGGTGTCGGTGCAGTCGATGACGACGACGCGGACCTCGGACATCGGTGCCACGCTTCAGCAGATCGCCGA
>NZ_JBIBSG010000032.1:0-5820 GCF_043077235.1 Streptomyces sp. NPDC016309
GACCAGCGACGCGAGATCCTCGCGCTCGACGGCCTCCCAGAACCCGGCGTCCACCGCATCGACGCCCCCGGCAACCGGCACAACGCCCACCGACGACGCCTCCGGCCAGAACCGCTGCCGCTGGAACGCGTACGTCGGCAGATCGACCCGCTGGGCGCCCGTACCGGCGAAGAAGGCGGACCAGTCGACCTCGACGCCCCGCACATGGGCCTGAGCCAGTGCGGTGACCACCGTCTCGGCCTCGGGGCGACCGTTCCGCAGGGCGGGAAGGAACGCCGAGACGTCCCCCGTCACGCATTCCTGCGCCATCGCGGAGAGGACACCGCCCGGACCGAGCTCCACGTAGGTCGTGACGCCCGCGTCCTCCAGCGCCCGGACACCGTCCAGGAAGCGCACGGCCTCGCGGACGTGCCGTACCCAGAACTCGGGGGACGCCATCTCGTCGTCGGAGACGACCGCACCGGTCAGGTTCGACACCACGGCGATACGCGGAGCCTCGTACGAGATCGACTCCGCAACCTGCCGGAAGTCGTCCAGCATGCCGTCCATGTGCGGCGAGTGGAACGCATGGCTCACGCTCAGCCGCTTGGTCTTACGACCCTGCTCCTCGAAGTGCTCGGCGATGAGCACCGCGTCGGCCTCGTCGCCCGCGACGACCACGGACTGCGGACCGTTGATCGCCGCGATGCTCACCCGGTCCGTCAGCAGCGGAAGAACCTCGTCCTCCGACGCCTGCACCGCAATCATCACGCCACCCGACGGCAGCGCCTGCATCAACCGGCCACGAGCCGCCACCAACCGGCACGCATCCTCCAGCGAGAACACCCCGGCCACATGCGCGGCCGCGATCTCACCGATCGAATGACCCGCCAGGAAGTCCGGCTTCACGCCCCAGCTCTCGACGAGCCGGAACAGCGCCACCTCGACGGCGAACAGCGCGGGCTGGGTAAATTCAGTCCGGTCCAGCGTCTCGTCATCCGACCCGAACAGCACGTCCTTCAGCGGCAGCTCCAAGTGCGAGCACACCGCATCCAGCGCCTCCGCGAACACCGGGAACGCCTCGTACAACTCACGACCCATGCCCAGCCGCTGGCTGCCCTGCCCCGTGAACAGGAACGCGAGACCGCCACCGACGACCGTGCCCTTCACCAGGCCCGGGACCTGCTCGCCCTCGGCGAGGGCACCCAGCAGGGAGGTCAGCGAGCGGGCGTCGAAGCCGTCACCGAGGAGCACCGCCCGGTGCTCCAGGGCCGCGCGGGTGGTGGCCAGCGAGTAGCCGAGGTCGAGGGCACCGGAGGTACCGGTGGCCGTCAGGACGGTGGTCGCGGCCGTGGCCAGCCGGTCCGCCTGGGCCCGGAGGGCGGCGGCGGTGCGGCCGGAGACGAGCCACGGCAGCACCGGCAGGGTGCGCGTCGCGGGGGTGCGCGAGGGAACGGGGTCGCCCGGGGTCCCGTCGGCGGGGTGGCGCGGTGCCTGTTCGAGGATGGCGTGCGCGTTGGTGCCGCTGTAGCCGAACGAGGAGACCCCGGCCCGGCGCGGGCGGCCGGTCTCCGGCCACGGCAGCGGCTCGGTGAGCAGGGAGACCGCGCCTTCCGACCAGTCGACGTACGGCGTGGGCTCGTCGACGTGGAGGGTCTGCGGGAGCACGCCGTGGCGCATCGCCATGACCATCTTGATGACGCCGGCCGCTCCGGCCACGGCCTGGGTGTGGCCGATGTTCGACTTCACGGAGCCCAGCCACAGCGGGCGGTCGTCCGTACGCCCCTGCCCGTACGTGGCGAGGAGCGCCTGTGCCTCGATGGGGTCACCGAGGGTGGTGCCGGTGCCGTGTGCTTCGACGGCGTCGACGTCGGTGGCCGACAGTCCGGCGTCGGCGAGTGCTTCCCGGATGACCCGCTGCTGGGAGGGGCCGTTGGGGGCGGTGAGCCCGTTGCTGGCGCCGTCCTGGTTCACGGCGGTGCCGCGGACCAGGGCGAGGACCGGGTGGCCGTTGCGACGCGCGTCGGACAGCCGCTCGACGAGCAGCATGCCGACGCCCTCGGACCAGCTCGTGCCGTCGGCGGAGGCGGCGAAGGCCTTGATGCGGCCGTCGGCGGCGAGCCCGCGCTGGCGGCTGAACTCGGTGAACGCCCCGGGGGTGGACATGACGGTCACGGCGCCCGCGAGGGCCATGGAGCACTCGCCGCGCCGCAGGGCCTGCGCCGCCAGGTGGAGGGTGACGAGGGAGGAGGAGCAGGCGGTGTCGACGGTGACCGCCGGGCCCTCCAGGCCGAAGGTGTAGGAGATCCGGCCGGAGACGACGCTGGCCGCGTTGCCGGTGCCGAGGTGGCCTTCCAGCCCGTCGGAGTCGTTGAGCCAGAGCTGGAGGTAGTCCTGGGCGTTGGAGCCGACGAAGACGCCGGTGCGGCTGCCGCGCAGCGTCGCCGGGTCGATGCCGGCGCGCTCGAAGGTCTCCCAGGTGGTTTCGAGGAGGATCCGCTGCTGCGGGTCCATCGCCAGCGCCTCGCGCGGCGAGATGCCGAAGAACCCGGCGTCGAACTCGGCGACGTCGTGCAGGAACCCGCCTTCGCGGGCGTAGCTGGTGCCCTCGCGGTCGGGGTCGTCGCTGTAGAGGGTGTCGAGGTCCCAGCCGCGGTCGGCGGGGAAGCCGGTGATGCCGTCGCCGCCCGTGCTGAGCAGGTGCCACAGGTCCTCGGGGCCGGTGATGCCGCCCGGGAAGCGGCAGCTCATCGCCACGATCGCGATGGGGTCGTCGGCCTCGTCGGCGGTCGCGCGGCCCGGCGGGAGGGCGGGGGCGGTCGCACCGGCCGATCCGGCCGCGAGGTCGCCGATCAGTTCCTCACGGAGGTATCCGGCGAGGGCGGTCGCGGTGGGGTAGTCGAACACCAGGGTGGCGGGCAGGCGGCGGCCGGTGGCGTCGCCGAGGAGGTTGCGCAGTTCGACGGCGGTCAGCGAGTCGAAGCCGAGTTCCTTGAAGGAGCGGCCCGGTTCGACGGCGGCCGCGCCGGAGTGGCCGAGGGCCGTGGCGACCTGCTTGCGCACGAGGTCGAGCAGGACGCGGTCCTGCTCGGCGGCGGACAGGCCGGCCAGGCGCTGCCGCAGGCCGCTCTCGTCGCCGGCTCCGGCGGCGCCGCCGCCGGCCGTACGCCGGGCGGGGACGCGTACGAGGCCGCGCAGCAGCGGTGACATCGTGCCGGCCCTGGCCTGGGCGCGCAGCGCGGTCGGGTCGAGGGGCATGAGGACCGGTGCGGCCTCGTCGAGCGTGTGGGCGAGGTCGAAGAGGTCGAGGCCCTCGGCCGTGGTGAGCGGGGGCAGCCCGTTGCGGCGCATGCGGCTGAGGTCGGCCTCGTCGAGGCGGCCGGCCATGCCGGTGCCGTCGGCCCACAGGGCCCAGGCCATCGAGGTCGCGGGGAGGCCCTGGGCGCGGCGGTGCTGCGCGAGGGCGTCCAGGAAGACGTTCGCGGCGGCGTAGTTGCCCTGGCCCGGGCCGCCGAAGACGCCGCCGATGGAGGAGAAGAGGACGAACGCGGAGAGGTCGAGGTGCCGGGTCAGCTCGTGCAGGTTGCAGGCCGCGTCGACCTTGGGGCGCAGCACGGCGGAGAGCCGCTCGGGGGTGAGGGAGGTGAGCACGCCGTCGTCAAGGACGCCCGCGGTGTGGACGACCGCGCCGAGCGGGTGGTCGGCGGGTATCCGCTCCAGTACGGCGGCCAGGGCGTCGCGGTCGGCGACGTCGCACGCCGCCCAGGTCACCGAGGCGCCCGCCGCGGCCAGTTCGGCGCCGAGGCGCTGTGCCTCGGGGGTGGTGCCGCCCCGGCGGCCCACCAGCAGCAGGTGCCGTACGCCGTGTTCGGCGACGAGCCGGTGGGCGACCAGTCCGCCCAGCATTCCGCCGGCGCCGGTGATCAGTACGGTCGCCTCGGGCGCGTACCGGACGGTCCGGGTCTCGTCGTCCCCGGCGGCGGCCGGCACCCGGGCGAGCCGCAGGGCGTACGGGGAGCCGTCGCGGAGGGCGAGTTGCGGCTCGTCGGCGTCGAGGACGGCGGGCAGGGCCCGCGCGGATTCGTCGCGCCCGTCGGTGTCGACCAGCAGCAGCCGGTCGGGGTACTCGGACTGGGCGGAGCGCAGCAGGCCCCATACGCCCGCGTGCACGGGGTCGGTGACCGTGTCGCCGTCGCCCGCCGCGACCGCGCCCCGGGTGACGACGACCAGGCGGGTGGCGGCGAACCGCTCCCCGGCGAAGAGCGCGTCGTCCACCCAGGCCCGGGTCAGGGCGAGGGCGTGGTGCGTGGCGTCGTGCACGGCGCGGGCCGACAGGGCCGGTCCGTCGGCGCGGGACTCGGCGCCCGAACCATCGCTGTCGCCGGTGCCGGTGTCGTCGAGGGCCGGGCCGTAACCGGCCAGCACCACGTCCGGCACGTCCTCACCGGCCTCGACGGCCGCCGCCAGCGCGGCGAGGTCGGCGTGCACGGTGACCTCGCCGGCCAGGACCTCCGGCAGGGCGTCCCTCAGGTGGGCCACGGCGCCCGCAGCGCCCAGCACGGCCCAGCGGCGGGGCGTGGCCGGGGCGTCGGACCCGGCGGGCAGCGGCGTCCACTCCGCCCGGAACACCGACTCGTGGAACGCGGTACGCGCCGCCCGCACCTGCTCCGCCGACACGGACCGCAGGACGAGCGAGTCGACGGTCGCGACCGGAGCACCGGTCGTGTCCGCGATCTCCAGCCGTACGCCGTTCGCGCCCGCCGGCGCGAGGTGCACGCGCAGCGCCTCGGCGCCGGACGCGTGCAAGGACACTCCGCTCCAGGCGAACGGGAGCCGGCCTTCGCCCTCGGCGCCGTCCAGCACGCCGAGACCCAGCGCGTGCAGGGCCGCGTCCAGCAGGGCGGGGTGCAGCCCGAAGTCACGGGCCGTGGCATCGGGCCCCTCGGGGAGGGCGACCTCGACGTAGACACTCTCACCGAGCCGCCACGCCGCCGTCAGGCCACGGAACACCGGTCCGTAGCCCATGCCGACCTCGGCGAGGTCCGCGTACAGGCTCTCCGTCGGGATGGCCTCGGCGCCCGCCGGGGGCCACTGGGCCGCCGCGAAGTCCGGGCGTGCCGCGCCCTGGGCGAGCACACCGGCGGCGTGCCGCGTCCACGGCTCGTCGGCCCCGCCGTCCTGCGTACGGGAGGAGAGGGTGAACGTCCTGCGTCCGGTGCCGTCCGCGTCCGGGGCGCCGACGTGGATCTGGAGCTGCACGCCACCGCGCGGCGGCAGCACCAGCGGTGCCTCCAGCGTCAGTTCCTCCAGGACGTCGCACCCGACCTGGTCCCCGGCGTGCACCGCCAGCTCGACGAAGGCGGTGCCGGGCAGGAGCACGGTGTCCATGATCGCGTGGTCGGCCAGCCACGGGTGGGTGTCCAGACCCAGCCGGGCGGTGAGGAGGAGCCCCTCCGAGTCGGCGAGCGCCACCATCGCGCCGAGCAGCGGGTGCCCGGCCTTCTCCAGTCCGGCGGCGGTCACGTCACCGGCGCGGGAGCCCGGCTCGATCCAGTACCGCTGCCGCTGGAAGGCGTACGTGGGCAGGTCGACGCGCCGGGCGCCCGTACCGGCGAAGTACGCGTTCCAGTCGACGGCGACACCCCGCACGTGGGCCTGGGCGAGAACGGCCGTGACGGTCTCCGCCTCGGACCGGCCACCGCGCAGCGCGGGCACGAAGACCGCGTCCCCGTCACTGGTCAGACACTCCTGGGCCAGGGCCGACAGGACCCCGTCCGGGCCGAGTTCGAGGTACGTCGTGACCCCGGCCGCCTCCAGAGCACGCACGCCGTCCAGGAACCG
>NZ_JBIBSG010000033.1:0-2674 GCF_043077235.1 Streptomyces sp. NPDC016309
ACAACTGGCACACCAGAGGTTCGTCCGTCCCGGTCCTCTCGTACTAGGGACAGCCCTTCTCAATATTCCTACGCGCACAGCGGATAGGGACCGAACTGTCTCACGACGTTCTAAACCCAGCTCGCGTACCGCTTTAATGGGCGAACAGCCCAACCCTTGGGACCGACTCCAGCCCCAGGATGCGACGAGCCGACATCGAGGTGCCAAACCATCCCGTCGATATGGACTCTTGGGGAAGATCAGCCTGTTATCCCCGGGGTACCTTTTATCCGTTGAGCGACGGCGCTTCCACAAGCCACCGCCGGATCACTAGTCCCGACTTTCGTCCCTGCTCGACCCGTCGGTCTCACAGTCAAGCTCCCTTGTGCACTTACACTCAACACCTGATTGCCAACCAGGCTGAGGGAACCTTTGGGCGCCTCCGTTACTCTTTAGGAGGCAACCGCCCCAGTTAAACTACCCATCAGACACTGTCCCTGATCCGGATCACGGACCCAGGTTAGACATCCAGCACGACCAGAGTGGTATTTCAACGGCGACTCCACCTGAACTGGCGTCCAAGCTTCACAGTCTCCCACCTATCCTACACAAGCCGAACCGAACACCAATATCAAACTGTAGTAAAGGTCCCGGGGTCTTTCCGTCCTGCTGCGCGAAACGAGCATCTTTACTCGTAGTGCAATTTCACCGGGCCTATGGTTGAGACAGTCGAGAAGTCGTTACGCCATTCGTGCAGGTCGGAACTTACCCGACAAGGAATTTCGCTACCTTAGGATGGTTATAGTTACCACCGCCGTTTACTGGCGCTTAAGTTCTCAGCTTCGCCCTGTCGAAACAGAGCTAACCGGTCCCCTTAACGTTCCAGCACCGGGCAGGCGTCAGTCCGTATACATCGCCTTACGGCTTCGCACGGACCTGTGTTTTTAGTAAACAGTCGCTTCTCGCTGGTCTCTGCGGCCACCCCCAGCTCACGGAGTAAATCCGATCACCGGTGATGGCCCCCCTTCTCCCGAAGTTACGGGGGCATTTTGCCGAGTTCCTTAACCATAGTTCACCCGAACGCCTCGGTATTCTCTACCTGACCACCTGAGTCGGTTTAGGGTACGGGCCGCCATGAAACTCGCTAGAGGCTTTTCTCGACAGCATAGGATCATCCACTTCACCACAATCGGCTCGGCATCAGGTCTCAGCCTTAATGTGTGACGGATTTGCCTATCACACGGCCTACACCCTTACCCCGGGACAACCACCGCCCGGGCTGGACTACCTTCCTGCGTCACCCCATCGCTTACCTACTACAGGTCTGGTCCGTCGGCTCCACCACTTTCCTTTCCCCGAAGGGTCCGGAACGGCTTCACGGACTTAGCATCGCCTGGTTCGATACTGGGCGTTTCAAAGCGGGTACCGGAATATCAACCGGTTGTCCATCGACTACGCCTGTCGGCCTCGCCTTAGGTCCCGACTTACCCTGGGCAGATCAGCTTGACCCAGGAACCCTTAGTCAATCGGCGCACACGTTTCTCACGTGTGTATCGCTACTCATGCCTGCATTCTCACTCGTGAACCGTCCACAACTCGCTTCCGCGGCTGCTTCACCCGGCACACGACGCTCCCCTACCCATCACAGTCCCCGTTGGGGGTATGTACTGCAATGACACGACTTCGGCGGTACGCTTGAGCCCCGCTACATTGTCGGCGCGGAATCACTTGACCAGTGAGCTATTACGCACTCTTTCAAGGGTGGCTGCTTCTAAGCCAACCTCCTGGTTGTCTCTGCGACTCCACATCCTTTCCCACTTAGCGTACGCTTAGGGGCCTTAGTCGATGCTCTGGGCTGTTTCCCTCTCGACCATGGAGCTTATCCCCCACAGTCTCACTGCCGCGCTCTCACTTACCGGCATTCGGAGTTTGGCTAAGGTCAGTAACCCGGTAGGGCCCATCGCCTATCCAGTGCTCTACCTCCGGCAAGAAACACACGACGCTGCACCTAAATGCATTTCGGGGAGAACCAGCTATCACGGAGTTTGATTGGCCTTTCACCCCTAACCACAGGTCATCCCCCAGGTTTTCAACCCTGGTGGGTTCGGTCCTCCACGAAGTCTTACCTCCGCTTCAACCTGCCCATGGCTAGATCACTCCGCTTCGGGTCTTGAGCGCGCTACTGAATCGCCCTGTTCGGACTCGCTTTCGCTACGGCTTCCCCACACGGGTTAACCTCGCAACACACCGCAAACTCGCAGGCTCATTCTTCAAAAGGCACGCAGTCACGAGATACAAGCAAGCTTGCATCCGACGCTCCCACGGCTTGTAGGCACACGGTTTCAGGTACTATTTCACTCCGCTCCCGCGGTACTTTTCACCATTCCCTCACGGTACTATCCGCTATCGGTCACCAGGGAATATTTAGGCTTAGCGGGTGGTCCCGCCAGATTCACACGGGATTTCTCGGGCCCCGTGCTACTTGGGTGTCTCTTAAACGAGCCGTTGATGTTTCAGCTACGGGGGTCTTACCCTCTACGCCGGACCTTTCGCATGTCCTTCGCCTACATCAACGGTTTCTGACTCGTCTCACAGCCGGCAGACTGTGAAAAAGAGATCCCACAACCCCGCATGCGCAACCCCTGCCGGGTATCACACGCATACGGTTTGGCCTCATCCGGTTTCGCTCGCCACT
>NZ_JBIBSG010000034.1:0-1429 GCF_043077235.1 Streptomyces sp. NPDC016309
GAGCATCGCCAGGGAGGCGATGAGGACGGAGCGGGTTTCGGAGGGGTCGATGACGTCGTCGACCAGACCGCGCTCCGCGGCGTAGTACGGGTGCATCAGCTCGGCCTTGTACTCCTTGACCATGCGGGCGCGCATGGCCTCGGGGTCCTCGGCGTCGGCGATCTGCCGGCGGAAGATCACGTTCGCGGCGCCCTCGGCACCCATCACGGCGATCTCGTTCGTCGGCCAGGCGTAGGTGAGGTCGGCGCCGATGGACTGGCTGTCCATCACGATGTAGGCCCCGCCGTAGGCCTTGCGGAGGATCAGCGAGATACGCGGCACGGTGGCGTTGCAGTACGCGTACAGCAGCTTCGCGCCATGGCGGATGATCCCGCCGTGCTCCTGGTCGACGCCCGGCAGGAAGCCGGGGACGTCCAGCAGCGTGACGATCGGGATATTGAAAGCGTCGCACATCTGGACGAAGCGCGCGGCCTTCTCCGACGCCTCGATGTCCAGCACACCCGCCAGCGTCTGCGGCTGGTTGGCCACGATGCCCACGACCTGGCCGTCCAGCCGGGCCAGCGCGCAGATGATGTTGCGCGCCCACCGCTCGTGGACCTCCAGGTAGTCCCCGTCGTCGACGAGCTCCTCGATCACCTTGGCCATGTCGTACGGCCGGTTGCCGTCCGCCGGCACCAGGTCCAGCAGGACCTCGGAGCGGCGGTCGGCGGGGTCCTCGCTGGGGTGGGTGGGCGGGTTCTCGCGGTTGTTGGAGGGGAGCATCGACAGGAGGTAGCGGACCTCGGCGATGCAGGTCTCCTCGTCGTCGTAGGCGAAGTGCGCCACGCCCGAGGTCTCGGCGTGCACGTCCGCGCCACCGAGGCCGTTCTGGGTGATCTCCTCACCGGTGACCGCCTTGACGACGTCCGGACCGGTGATGAACATCTGCGAGGTCTCACGGACCATGAACACGAAGTCCGTCAGCGCCGGACTGTAGGCGGCGCCGCCCGCGCACGGACCGAGCATCACCGAGATCTGCGGGATGACACCCGACGCCCTGGTGTTGCGCTGGAAGATGCCGCCGTACCCGGCGAGCGCGGACACGCCCTCCTGGATACGGGCACCGGCACCGTCGTTCAGCGACACCAGCGGCGCACCGGCCGCGATCGCCATGTCCATGATCTTGTGGATCTTCGTGGCGTGGGCCTCGCCCAGCGCACCACCGAAGATCCGGAAGTCATGCGCGTAGACGAACACCGTCCGGCCCTCGACCGTGCCCCAACCGGTGATGACACCATCGGTGTACGGGCGCTTCGCCTCCAGACCGAACCCGGTCGCCCGGTGCCGCCGCAACTGCTCGACCTCCTGGAACGAGCCCGCGTCCAGCAACAGCTCGATCCGCTCACGAGCGGTCAGCTTGCCCTTGGCGTGCTGCGCCTCCGTCGCCCGG